>JBDRED010000049.1:0-12310 GCA_043820025.1 Elusimicrobiota bacterium | reverse complement strand
AAGACTTGCATGTAATAATCCCGGGCGCTTTTTTATCTTTTCACAACGCCTTATGAGATTATCACCCCCTGTTTTTGTTAGTATCGAAAAGATGATTTATATTACAAAATCACAACATTAATCGTCAAGATTTTTTTACCTTTCCCGTAGGAATGCTACACTCCATGTGACATCCCCCTGAATGTTATACTTAAATGTTAAATCAATATAGGTCTTTTCTTAATGAAATTGAGCGGTTTTTGGCCTCTTGAAGCGCTGTAATAAATATCTTTTGAAAATCCTTTGATTCTAAATATTTTATCGCCGCTTCAGTTGTGCCGCCGGGAGATGTAACCTTTTTCCTAAGCTCGCTTGGGGATTCTACTGACTCAGACAAAAGCTTAATAGACCCTAATACAGTCTGTTTAGCCAGTATTAAACAGGTTTCGGATGCAAGCCCCATCTGTTTGCCGGCTTCAATCATAGCTTCAATCAGATAAAATACATACGCAGGCCCGCTGCCTGAAAGCGCGGTTATGGCATCCATTTCAGGCTCAATAACCTCAAGCGATTTTCCTATTGAATTCAAAATATTGAAGACTATGTTTTTTTCATCATTAGTAATATTCGTTGAAAAACTTACAACAGACATGCTTTCTCCTGCCATTGCAGCTGTATTTGGCATAACACGCGCGATCTTCGCATTCTTCGGAAGATATGTGCTTATATACTCAATATCAACTCCGGCCATAATTGAAATTATAATCGCTCCGGGTTTTAAATTTCCGTCAATAGGCCCTAAAACCTTGTGCGCGTCCTTAGGCTTTACAGCAATTATAACAACATCCTTGTCAGAAAAATTCAGGCTTTTAGTATTTATTTGCGCCTCGACATTATATTTATCCTTAATATAATTCAGTCTCTTTTCATCTATATCCGAAACAGTTATTAGTCCGGCCATTTTATCATTATTAGTAATAATTCCGCGCAAGAACGCTTCAGCCATATTCCCGGCGCCCATAAATAATATCTTTCTATTTATCATAATATCCCCATCTCAAAGTAAATTATTATTGTATTTTACTTATATCTTAATTAAAATCAAACAATAAAATTCTATCGGCATTTACTATTTAATACTATTCTGCATTCTATTTTAACAGCGCTATAAATATTCTCTTTCTCCGAATATAGCTGCGCCTATTCTCAGTAATGTTGCTCCTTCTTCAATAGCAATCTTAAAATCATTTGTCATACCCATTGATAATTCGCGCATATCAATAAGAGGATGATTTGCGTGCCTGCTTCGCAGTTCTAAAAATAATTCCCTGGTTTTCTTAAAGCAAGACCTTACTACCACAGTATTATCAGTAAACGGAGCCATTGTCATAAGGCCTTTAACTCTAACATTTGTTAATCTTTTATCCTTACATATCTCATCAAAAAAACTAAAAATATTTTCAATATTCAATCCGAACTTTGTTTCTTCCCCGGATACATTTACCTGCGCAAGCACATTTTGCACCTTGCCAAGATTTTTGGCGCATTTATTAATTTCATCAATAAGTTTTTTCCCGTCAACAGAATGTATCAAATCAGACATTTCTACAGCTTTTTTTACCTTATTCGTCTGCAAATGGCCAATTAAATGCCATTCTACAATATTGCCTATCTCCTCATATTTCGGAAATGCTTCTTGCACCTTATTCTCGCCTAGAATACTTACGCCGCAGTTTATTGCCTCGCGTATTTCGGCTAAGCTTCTTGTTTTGCTAACTGCCACAAGCCTGATTTCTTCAGTATCACGGCCTGATAAACCGGCCTGCTTATTTATCTCATTTATTAACTCTGATAAGTTTTGTTTTATATTCATAATGAAATGAATGACCCTATCCTTTCTTCCTTATTTCCTGACCTGTACGAAAAAAATCTATTACTTTCGCAAAGAGTGCAATGTTCGCATAACACTATATTCTCATTCTTCACTCCAATACTCAATAATTGTTTTTTTCCTTCATTTTGCAGATCTAAAAAATATTTTCTTTCGCCATTTACAATTGATTCTTCCAATTCAAAGTACTGCGCCAAATCCTTATTTACCTCGTAACAGCATTTTTTAATATGCGGGCCAAAGACAAATAAAAAGTCATCAATATTTTTTTTATCACATACCTTTTCTACTGTATTTTTTATAATATGCTTAGCCATGCCTTTCCACCCGGCGTGAATAAGCGCCGCAAATCTTTTTTTCTTGTCAGCAATGAATAATGGGGCGCAGTCAGCTGTAAATATACCTAATACCAGATTCCTTTCTCTAGTATAAACAGCGTCAGTCTCTTCAATAAAAGAATCGCTTGTGACATTTTTAAATTCATGCGCATTATTGCCATGCACCTGACGCCCGGCGCATAAATAATGCGCGCGCCATGATGTATTAAATGTATTGATTTTATCAAAGGAAGAAAAGAAATTTCTGAGAGATTCAAGATTCTTCATGTTGCCGGCAAATTTTGTAGTAACACAGTGCGGAATTGAATAGCGCGTTAAATTTTCCTCAATACCGTATAAAGCGTTGAATTGCCAACCCATATTACCACCCCATCACAATTAGCTAACGCAAATGCAGAACAACTCACTTATTCGCTAAAAAACATTCCTTGATTTATCCTTCTTACGTAAAAAGGCAGGCTGATCTAATGAGTTTAGACTATTGTCTGAAACAACATCTCCATTCTGCTGGAATAGCTCCTGCTCGCGCGCCTCAGTCTGTTGTTTAAGCCTTGCATGCCTGGAGAAGTTTGTAGCTATTACAGTTATTTTAATTTTATCATTTAATGTATCGTCAAAAACCTGTCCAAAATACACATTAGCGTCAGGAGATACAGAATTATAAATTAATGACATAGAATCATTTATTTCAGACATTTTTAGATCTTTACTGCCGGATATATTTACAAGTACGCCCTTTGCGCCGTCAATAGACATATCTTCCAAAAGCGGAGACGTAATTGCCATTTCCGCTGCCATAATAGCGCGTCCCTCGCCCTGTCCTTCGCCCATACCCATTAGAGCTTCTCCGGCGCCGGTCATAATCGCCTTTACGTCATTAAAGTCGACATTTATTACGCCTGTGCTTGTTATAACATCTGCAATACTCTGCACAGCCTGTCTCAATACATCATCAACCTTTTCCCATGCTTTATCAGCGCGCGTTTCTTCGTCAATTATTGTAAAGAGTCTCTGATTTGGAATTACAATTAATGTATCAACCTTTTTCCTAAGCTCTTCAATACCATCATCCGCGTTTCTGCTCCTGATTTTACCTTCAAAAACAAAAGGACGCGTAACCACTCCAACAGTCAAAGCTCCTATCTCCTTTGCAATCTCTGCAACTATCGGAGCCGAGCCTGTGCCTGTGCCGCCGCCCATGCCTGCAGTAATAAACACCATATCAGCGCCTATTAAACATTCCTTAATTTTTTCTTTATCTTCTTCAGCAGCCTTTCTTCCGAGGCCCGGATCACCGCCTACGCCTAAACCCTTAGTGCGTTCCATGCCAAATTGAAGCTTAAAACCGGCAAGTGACTGCCTTAGTGACTGCGCATCAGTATTAGCAGCTATAAACTCAACGCCCTTTATATCTGACTGAATCATTCTATTAACGGCATTACCGCCGCCGCCGCCCACGCCAACGATTTTTATAACCGCCGGATGTTCCTTAAAATCATCTGTCATCCTTATTCCAACCATCTAGAATATCTCCTCTAATTTCTTTCGCATTCCTGCAAAGAAAGGCTTTCTCCCTAAACGCTTTGATATACGCAGCTGTTCTCTTTCCGCATACTTTAAAAGTCCAAATACACTACTAAGAGCGGGATTATTAATATAATTCTCACTCATCCCCATACTTTGAGGCGGGCCCAGTCTGACGGGCATATCTAAAATCTTTTCGCCTATTTCGCATATACCCTTAAGATGCGATGTTCCTCCTGCTAATACTATGCCGGAAGGAACCATATGAGCATATTCGCTGGAAAGTATCTCTCTTTTAACTATATGAAATATCTCTTCAACGCGCGGATAAATAATCTCGCTCAGCGACGCAAAAGTTGTCACTCTCTCAGTTATCCCGTCAACGCCGATATATGGTATTTCTTTTTCTTCGTTTTCAGACACAAGCCTTCTATGCGCCCAGCCATATTTTTCCTTAAGTTCGCGCGACCGCTCCAGAGACGTGCGCATGCCATAAGCAATATCACGAGTAATATGATCGCCGCCAATATTTAATTCCTTTGTAAGATGTATACCGCCCATTACATAAAACGCAACATCCGTTACCTGTCCGCCAATATCAACAAGCACCACACCTAGATCCTTTTCTTCAGGCGTAACAGAAACGTCGCCTAAGGCCAAAAGGCTATAGGCAACGCCATCAACCTTAAACCCGGCTTTATTAACGCATTTATAAATATTATTTAACGCCATTGTCGAAGCAGAAACAAGATGCACAGCAACGCCTAAGTGATTGCCTTCCATGCCAATAGGGTTTGGAACGCCTCTCTGCTGGTCCACAATATATGTTAAAGGAATAGTTTCAATTATTTCGCGGTCATTTGAAAGCTGAAGCTGTCTGGCAGCCTCTAAAACCAATTCCCTGTCTTCCTCTGTTATCTCCTTATCAGTCCTGGAAATATTAATCGCGCCTTTAAAATTATAGGTCTCAATATGCTGTCCTTTTATTCCTACCTGCAGTGAAGCTACCCGCTCGCCTGCGAGTTCTTCGACATTTTCCACGCATTCTTTGATAGCGTTTACAGTTTCTTCAATGCTGATAACATTGCCTTTTTGGAGGCCTGTTGTCTTAACCTCAGAGCCGGCCAAAATATTAAGCGCTCCATCCTTATCCCTCTTAGCAACCGCGCAGACTACCTTACCTGATCCAAATTCTATCCCAGCAAGTAAATCTTGTTTTGCCATAGTCTTTCCCTCTCATATTATCTTTTTAAGATATATTATAAATTGATTATTCTTTATAGCATTTTTTTCTTTTTTTATAAATGATTTTTTATTTATTTACTAACCTTACCACTATTGGGCATGAAATGTCATCAAAAAATCTTGCGTCAACCTCTACAGCCTGTCCTGTGAATTTTTTCTTTTTCTGCGCATCCTCTAACACGATTAGACTATGCTTAATCTTTCTGTTTAGGTTTTTATTATTAACCTTACCCAGCAATATCCTATGCTGATGTTGAAGCTTAATCTCAATATCGGCTTTTTCATTAACTCCGAAATAAATTATCCTGTTATAAATATTATTATAATGACGTTGAAGATACATTAGAATATTAACCACAGAGCCGGCCATGTTTTCCGCGCAATTTTCATCCAGCCTGATTAATATCTTATCTAAGCATTCATCTTGGGACGAAAACATGACGCCTTCGCTGTCTATCACAAGTTTTTCATCTCCCCTCTCAATACGCGCTAAAGGCGCGCGGTCAATTATTTCTAATACAATTTTATCAGGATAATATCTGAATAACTTTACATCTTTAATTGGAGGGAATTTATCTTTAAGATTTTTTCTTATTGATTTTGTTTTGGGTTTAAAAATATTTTCGCCTTTCTTTATTTTTGAAATATCTAAAACAGTTTCCGAATCAATATATTTATTATTTTTTACGACTATTTCTTTAATGTTTAAAAAATCTGAGTTTAACACTGTTTTTCTCACGAACAAAACAACATACGTTGTCACGCTTATAATAATAAACCATTTTATAATAAACCAAATAGCGCGAAAAAAACCTCTTATATTAATGCCGCTTAGCCGCTTTCGAAAAGAAACTTTTTGCTTACGTCTTCCAGGCTTCGCCATTTTTATCCTCTCACTGATTCATCCAATATTTTCAAGACAAGTTCCTCGAAGCTTATACCGGCATATTTAGCCGCGTCCGGCAAGAGGCTGGTGCGCGTCATACCCGGTATTGTGTTTACCTCCAGAACCCATGCCTCTCCGTTACTATCTACTATAAGGTCAACTCTGCTTACTCCGCGCAAACCTAAAACATTATGAACCATCTCAGAATATTTCGCAGCTTTCGCGCTAGAGCTCTTCGAAATTCTTGCAGGTATAATGTGCGTGGACATACCGTCCGAGTACTTCGCCTCAAAATCATAAAACGCATTCTTTGGGACAATCTCAATAATAGGAAGAACCATATCTCCGACTATACCAACCGTTATTTCTATGCCCTTAATATATTTCTCTATAAGAATTTCACTATCCAGCTTAGATATTTTTTTAACAGATTCTATGAGCTCGTCTAAATTCTTAACTATATAAACGCCAATGGCCGAACCCTGCCGAACAGGCTTAGCAACGCATGGGAATGTTATTCCTTTAGCAATAAGCTCGTCAGAAAGATTCTGCATATTACAGTCATCTGCCGCCTCTTCAGCTTTTATCATTACACACTCAGGCGTAGGTATTTTATGTGTATTCATAACCATTTTCGATTCATATTTATTTATAGCGATTGAGGATGCGCGCGCATTGGACCCTGTGTATTTTATACCCGCATGATCAAGCGCGGCCTGCACAGTCCCATCCTCGCCGCCCTTTCCATGAAGAGCGATATACGCAATATCTATTTCTTTTTTATCCAGCTTTTCAACAGTAAATTCCTTAAGGTCATAATCCCTGACATTTAATCCGACTTTTTTTAACGCGTCAGAAACGGCTTTTCCGGTCAGGAGCGATATCTCGCGCTCCTCTGACCAGCCGCCATACAAAACGCCTATCTTTTTATCAGCGTATTTTTTTACAATCTCTGTAATTTTGTCACTTGCCATTATCTTCTCCCCAAATTTTTATTTCAAGTTCCAATTCAGCGCCGCTTGTTTCCTTAACCATTTTTTTTACTTTATCTATCAATGATAAAAAATCAGACGCTTTCGCGCCCTCGCTGCATACGAAAAAATTCGCATGCTTGCCTGACACAGAAACAGCGCCTATGCTAAGCCCCTTTGCGCCTGCTTTATCAATAAGCATACCTGCCGATCTTCCATCATCGGTATTTTTAAAAACGCATCCTGCGCTCTTCATATTATAAGGCTGGCTTGCCATCCGCTTTTTTATCTGTTCATCATACCTTTGTTGAACGCTGACTTTATCAGCATGTTCCAAACGTAGTTTAACAGATGTTATAATCATATTATCAGTCAAATTCGACTTCCTGTATGCAAATCTCAAATCCTTCTTATTCATCACAGATACATTGCCATCACTTGATAAGCATGTTATTTCCTCAATTACATCGCCTATTGCTAAATCATTTGTCCCGGCATTGCCTATCACTGCTCCTGCGATAGTTCCCGGTATACCGGCTAGATTTTCTAAACCTTTAAATCCCTTAGAAATACTTTCCTTAATAACATTGCTTAATAGAGATCCTCCGCAGGCAGTAACAAAATTATCATTAAAAGTAATATCACAAAATCTGCCCTGCAGAATAATCACAGCGCACCTCAGTCCATGATCTGAGACCAGTATATTACTCCCTTTTCCTAAAACACGCCACGGCTCTCTTTCAGTATTTAATTTACTTAAAATATTCTTCAATTCAGAAAGGTCGTTTACCTTATAAATATAATCAGCCGGCCCGCCTATGCCTAAGCTGGTATATTCAGTCATTTTTATATTTTTTAACATTTCCATCTCTTACCTCATAACTCAAAATTCAGTTAGATTTTATCTTCTAACGCTTCAATAAATTTTTACCCCGGGATTTCCGAAATTTAGAGCATATCCCCAAATTCCCGGCTTTTCCATTATTTTTAATTCCTAAAAATTATCTTTTTGCAAGAATATCGCGAATTTTTTTCATATCTTCCCAGGCCGGTTTTTTATCGTCAGGGTTACGCAATAAATATGCAGGGTGATAAGTCGGAACAAGTATTATTCCGTTATAATCAAAAATCTGCCCCCTTAATTTGGAAATACCTCTCGAATCATTCAACAGCGCCTTTGCGGCTACTGCGCCCAGCGCGCAAATTACCTTAGGCTTAATAATCTTAATCTGCTCTTCTAAAATATGTATACAGCTTTGCATTTCTTCATGGGACGGCGGACGGTCATTGCCTCTGGTATTCGGGTGGTCAGGATCCTTCATTGGATGGCATTTTACAACATTTGCTATATATACTTTTTCTCTTGAAAGGTTTATCGCATTGATAATCTTTGTCAATAATTCTCCGGCCTTACCGACAAATGGCAGTCCCTGCCTATCTTCCTCGAACCCGGGGCCTTCGCCTACAAACATTAATTTTGCGTCAGGATCGCCTTCGCCGAATACCGGCTTAATCCTAGTCTTGGCTAAATCACAGGCATTGCAATCCTTGTACTTATTAAATAACTCAATCAGCTTATCTTTTTTAGGCCCATTGGATACATTTTTTTTTGAATCAATAATAACATCAACGCCATGTTCCTTAATAGAATCCAAAAGACAATCCTTTGCTATATCTTTAAGTGAAAAATCCATCATATTATCTCCAGCAGAATCTTTTTTGCCAAGAGGCTCTTGCTCATTCGATAAAATTTGATAACAGTACCGTCTTCTTTAATCATTACAGCTTTATTATCTTTTTTTCCGAGACTGTCCGTATCTTTATTTGCTATGACATAATTTAATTTCTTTTCTAAGAGTTTTTTCTTAGCGTTTATCAATAAATCTTCTGTCTCAAGCGCGAAACCAACAACAATTTGATTTTTTCTCTTTTTTTTAGCTATGCTTTTTACTATATCCCTCGAAGGGTGTAATCTCAATACCATTCCTTTTGACGTTCTTTTAATTTTTTTCTTTGATACGGCTTCAGGCTCAAAATCAACAACAGCTGCGGCTGAAATAAAAATATCAGTATTTTTAAATTTTTTATCAATCTCTCTATACATTTCGTCGTTAGTTGAGACATTTACAATCTCAATGTTTTTCGGATAGTAAATATTAACAGGCCCCGAAATAACCGTAACATCAAAACCCATAAGCTTTGCCTGCTTTGCCAGCGCTCTTCCCATCAGCCCGCTGGAAATATTTGTAATGTATCTTAATGGATCAATAAAAACTCTGGTGGGTCCGCTGGAAATAAGAATTTTTTTTAACTTTGTATTAGGCATTTGTATGAACATTCAATGTTTCGATTACTTTATTTAGAATAATTTCCTGAGAAGGAAATCTACCTTGGCCAATTTTGCCGCACGCAAGATGGCCTTCGCCGGGTTCAATAATATTATATCCTCTTTCAATAAGCGCTAAAATATTTTTTTGAGTTACGGCATTATTCCACATTGCGTCGTTCATAGACGGCGCTAAAATCACAGGGCAAGTAACAGCAAGCATAAAGGTTGTTAAAAAATTATCCGCGATTCCTAATGCCAGCTTTGCTATTGTATTTGCTGACGCAGGCGCGATCAGCGCTAAATCAGCCTTATCAGCCAGCGACACATGCTCCACATCGCTAAATGATTTATTGCAATCAAACATATCTGATATAACCGCTCTGCCTGAAATTGTCTCAAGCGATATCTTTGTTACAAAGTTAAGAGCTGAAGGCGTAACAACGCAAGTAACGCCTATTCCCTTTTTATTAAGAGAACTTATTACATCAATAACCTTATACGCGGCTATTCCGCCGGTAATGCCAATTACAACTTCTTTCATAATTAATTCGCCTTATTCCGAAATCAAATCCTTAATTATTTTTTATTTTTTTTGTTTTTCTTCTTCTCTTTTTTATTATCGTCATCAAAATCCTCATCAATCTCAACTGCCCCTTCTTCAAGTATTGCAGGCAGCGCCGGACTTTTTACAGGATGATCATCAATAGTCAAATTAATAATATCCTCAATTGACACCTTGCCGCTTTTAATATCATGCAGGGCTTCATCAACCAAATCAGACATTACCGCGTTAGCCCCTTTTTTATTTCTAAGTTCCCGCGCCCATTTAAACGCAGCGTTTACCAAAAAATAACTGGCATAGTTTTGACTTCTTTCTGTATCACTCATTTTATATCTCCTTATTTCCAATTTCTGCATCGTTCGGAAATTACTATACTTTTTAATAGAGCTAAAGCTTTTGTTATTTTATCATTTGTAACGACAAAATCATACATATTAATTGCTTTCATCTCTTTTTCGCCATTCGCTATTCTTGTTTTAAGCGCTTCTTTTGTCTCAGTTTTTCTTCCCTTTATTCTAGCTGTAAGCTCTTTTTTTGATGGCGGCGCAATAAAAATATATACTCCGTGAGGAAACATTCTTTTCATGGAGCGAACGCCTTGAATATCTATATCTAATAAGACATCATGGCCATCTTTTAATTTTTTAGTAATCCACTCCTTTGATGTTCCGTAATAATAGCCATGAACCTTAGCCCACTCGACAAAGAACCCCTGCTTAATTTTATCTTTAAATCCGCTCTCGCTAATAAAGAAATACTGTTTTCCATTCTTTTCGTTTTTTCTAGGAGGCCTGGTTGTGCACGAAATAGAAAACTCAAGGCCAAGCCCGGAACGCAATGCCTTATCAGCAAGTGTTGATTTTCCTACGCCTGACGGGCCTGATAAAATAAATAGTATTCCTTTTTTTAACACACTATCACCTTTCCGCGTAATGAGCGCTGTCAACTTCCATTGCTTTTAAAAAGTCTTTATTTGACTTTGTGGTAGAAATCTTTGACTGCAGCAGCTCCATAGCCTCAACTACGCTTAGACTGCTTAATATTTTTCTAAGAACCCATACCTTATTAAGAACATCTTCCGCAAGCAGTAATTCTTCCTTTCGTGTTCCGGAACGCGCGACATCAATAGCAGGAAAGAGCCTCTTATCAACAAGCTTTCTATCCAGGCATAATTCCATATTTCCTGTTCCCTTAAATTCCTCGAAAATGACATCATCCATTCTACTGCCTGTATCAACAAGCGCTGTAGCTAGAATTGTGAGACTGCCGCCTTCCTCAATATTTCTAGCAGCTCCAAAGAACCTCTTAGGTCTTTGAAGCGCATTTGAGTCAATACCGCCGGAAAGCACACGTCCGCTTGATGGCGTTACAGTATTGTATGCGCGGGCAAGACGAGTAATACTGTCTAAGAGTATTACCACATCCTTTTTATGCTCAACCAGCCTTTTTGCTTTTTCTATAACCATTTCAGCTACCTGCACATGGCGTTCGCATGGCTCGTCAAATGTTGATGAAATAACCTCGCCCTGCACAGACCTTTGCATATCCGTAACTTCTTCCGGACGCTCATCAATTAGAAGCACTATTATTGAAACTTCAGGATGGTTTTTAGTAATGCTATTCGCAATTTTCTGAAGCAGTATTGTTTTACCTGTCCGCGGCGGCGCAACAATAATTCCTCTCTGTCCTTTTCCAATAGGCGTTACTAAATCAATAATACGCATTGCAAGCTCATCTTTAGTTGTTTCGAGATTAATACGATTCTGCGGATACAAAGGCGTTAAATTATCAAACAAAACTCTATCGCGTATATTATCTACATTTTCTCCATTAACAGCCTCTACTCTTAAAAGAGCAAAAAACCTTTCGCCTTCCTTTGGCGGCCTTACCTGGCCGGAAACCGTATCTCCTTTTCGCAGACCAAATTTTTTGATTTGCGAAGGCGAAATATATATATCATCAGGACCCGGAAGATAATTATAATTAGGCGAGCGTAGAAACCCGAATCCATCCGGAAGAATTTCCAATACACCCTCGTCAAACATGTATCCATTCTCCTGCGCCTGATTCTGCAATAGTTTGAAAATTAAATCCTGTTTTCTTAATCCGCTGATCCCCTCAACCTTCAATTCCTTTCCCATCTTTTGCAGTTCCACAACTGTCATTTTTGACAATTCGCTAATGTCCATAACATACCTCCGTTTTGATACCTTATATTTTTATTTTTTAATTTTTTGTTTTATTCGATTTTTTTGAAAACGCCTTTTAATTTTCATGATTTGAATTTGTTTAAATTTTTCCCTTTAAATTCATTGTGTTTGATTATTATCTGGGTAGTACTTTGGCAAGTATTATTTGCTTGCATTTATAATAAACAATAATACTAAACGCGTCAAGCTTTTTTTATTAAATTGTCAAGGCAAAGCGAAAATGTTAATTTTTCAGCAAAGTAGAAATGTTAATTTTCTGATAAACTAAAACCTCCAAATTTAGGAGGTTTAAAAATGCAGGAGAACATTACTATGAGCCAAAAAGAATTATCTAAAGTCGAAATTTTATCTAAAGTTTTAGAGGGCAATATGCAA
>JBDRED010000048.1:0-17361 GCA_043820025.1 Elusimicrobiota bacterium | reverse complement strand
GGCTAAGAATAAATTTTTGGTAATTAGATTTAGTTCTTTAGGCGATGTAGTTTTAGCAACTTCATTTATTGAGTTTTTAAAAAAGACATACCCTGAAGCTGAGATATATATGTTGACGAAGGATGCGTTTAAGGACGTATTTGTAAATAACCCGCATATTTCCCAAATTTTTACAATTGGTAAAAAGTCTCTTTTAGGAGTTGTGAGCGAGATAAAAAAATATGGTATTGATTATATTGTGGATTTACATAGTAATCTGCGAAGCAGAATTGTATCAAGCCTGATCCCGTCAGAAATTATGCGGTATGATAAAAATATTTGGGCAAGGCGGATTTTGGTATGGACCAAGAAATGGATCGGCGATAATAAGACTATAATAAAGAGATATACAAATTGTGTCAGCTCCGGCGCTGAGCCTGAGAAAACGAAACTTTTTTTATTAAAGGAAGAGTTAAAAAGAGTCGAGATTCTTGTAAATTATTCTGCAAAGAATAAATATATTGGAATAAGCCCGTCCGCTAGATGGGAAACCAAGAGATGGCTGCCGAAAAGATACGCGAAAGTAATTGAAAAACTTTTAGCAAAAGAGCATAAAGTAATCTTATTTGGCGACGAGAGCGATATTGAATTTAATAACCAGGTTATAGGCCATCTTGCTGACTCATTTAAATATAGAATTATTGATACTACCGGCATACTTTCTTTGCGGCATCTTTTCGCCGCGATCTCGCTTTGCGATGCGCTTTTAACTACTGATTCAGCGCCTATGCATATTGCGCAAAGCCTGGGAGTAAATGTTGTAGCGCTTTTTGGCCCTACTGTGAAAGAGTTTGGTTTTTGGAATCCGAATCATAATGATATATTGATAGAAAAGAAATTAGCGTGCAGGCCTTGTTCTCTGCACGGCACGAATAAATGTCCTAAAAAACATTTCAATTGTATGATGAATATTTCTGTAAGCGAAGTTTTTAGCGCTATAATCAAAAGCTTGGGTGAATAATACTTGGAAATGAAAAAAAATATCAAAGAAAACATTAAGAATATTTTAATAATTCAGACAGCCTTTCTCGGCGATATCGTGTTAACAATTCCTTTAATAAACACCATTAAGAAAAATTATCCGCAGGCGCGCCTCACAATATTAACGACTCCTATTGGAAAGAAAATTCTTGAAGGCCAGTATTCAATAGATCACATTATCGAATATGACAAGAATGGATATGAAAAAGGATTTTCAAGTTTTAGGGCGTTCATAAAACTAATTCAAGAGTATAAGTTTGATTGGGCAGTGCTTCCACACAGATCATTAAGAAGCGCGCTTCTTGTATGGTTTGCCGGTATTCCGCGCAGATGGGGTTATGATCGAAGCGAAGGAAGATGGTTTTTAACTAAAAAAATTAAATACAAATATGGAATCCATGAGATAGAACGGAATTTTGATCTTGTCAGAGATGTTTGCGGGAGTTTTGACACAACAATTAAATTTCCGGACTATGACAGTGTTTCTGATATTAAAAAAAATGTTAAAGCAGGCAGAAAAATTATTGGTGTGCATCCCGGATCAGTATGGGCAACAAAGAGATGGCCATTGGAATATTTTATAGAACTTATAAAAAAATTAGTTAATGATGGAAGAGTCGCAGTGGTTTTCGGAGATAAAAGCGATAATGCAATATCTAATGAGATAGAAAAAACATTTAAAGATGCTCCAAATGTTATTAATCTTATAGGAAAAACAAATATAAAAGAGTTAATAGGGTCTATTAGAGATTTGTCATGTTATGTGTCTAATGATTCAGGGCCTATGCATATTGCAGCAGCTTTAAAAATTCCGCAGATTGCGATATTTGGCCCGACTGTTAAAAAATTTGGATTTTTCCCATACTCTGAAAACGCGAAGGTTTTAGAGCTGGATATTGACTGCAGGCCGTGCTCACCGCACGGCACAAGTAAATGCCCTAAAAAGCATTTCAGATGCATGAGAGATATAACGCCGGATATGGTATATGACGAGTATTTGAAGAAAATAGCAATTCTAAAAGCTGAGTAGGAATATATTCTCAGGAACGCTTTCCTTCTATGGCGGGATGCGCTTGGTGGAAATTTTCGCTTGTTTCGACAGCAGCCGGAATACAGCGGCCGCTTAAATTTCCAACATCCTTCGAATATTATTTCTAATGCAAACTATTAGTGGTAACAATAAAGGCAGTAAAATATGTAACTTATATCGGGAATGATAAGTGAAAAACTGGAATAATTAGAAAGAGAAAATTATGAAAAAAATATTATTAATACAACTTAGGCGGTTAGGCGATGTTCTTTTGACAACGCCGATAATCGATATTTTAAAAGAAAAATATCCTGATGCAAGAATTGATTTTTTAGTCGAAACAGCGTATAAAGATGCTGTTACTGATAATCCAAAGCTTACGAATGTATTCCTATTAAATAAACACAGCTTTTTGTCTCAGATTAAAACTATTAGACTGCTAAGGAAACAGAAATATGATTATTGCCTGGATTTTTTCTGTAATCCGAGAAGCGCTTGGATAACATTTTTAAGCGGCGCAAAGCAGAGATTAGGGTTTGATTATAAGGGAAGAAAATTTCTTTATAACAATGTTGTGAAAAGAGACGCTTCACCGAAATATAATACGAGTTTTAAACTGGATTTGCTGAAGGCTATGAATATTGAAAGTAAGTATATTACTACGTCGATCTATGTAAAAGATGAAATAAAATTTCAAATTAAGAATTTTTTGAAAAAGAATGGTTGGAAAGATGGAGAAAGGCTTATTGGTTTGGTATCGCCAAATGTAAGAGATGTCAGTAAGATTAAAAACTGGAGAATGGAAGGATATTCAAAGCTTGCAGAACGCATAATATGCGATATGAAAGCAAAGGTAGTAATTTTATGGGGATTAAGCGAACAAGAGGAAGCGTCTAAACTTTATAGAATGATAAATAAGCCTCATGATACCATACTTACGCCAATGTTTGACGTTAAAGAGCTTGCAGGCTTAATCTCATATTGTAACGCGGTTGTAACAGGTTGCAGCGGTCCAAAACATATTGCTGTGGCTCTTGGCGTCCCAACTGTTACAATTTTCGGGCCTACGCAGGAAATGTCATGGAACCCGCCCATGCATAAGCATATTGCTGTAAAAGCGGAAAAGTTGATATGTATAGGCTGTGACAAGATTTATTGCGAGACAATGGACTGTATGAAGCTGGTAACAGTTGATATGGTTTATGACGCCTTGCAGAAAGCGCTCGAAGAAAACAGCTAAGCAATAATGCAAAAAATATAAATTGTGAAGGTTGAAATGAAAATGATTCCAAAGAATGCAAAGTTTGTAATATTCAGGACTGACAGGATAGGGGATGTTATGCTCTCAGTTCCTGTTGCGGAGGCGCTTAAAAAATGTTATCCCGGGTCAAGAATAACATTTGTCGCGCGCGAATATACAAAACAGCTTTTTATAAATAACCCTTTTGTGGATAAGGTAATAGCTATAGATAGTTTTACAAAGAAAGAGTTTTATCAATACTTAAAGAACGAAAAATTTGACGCAGCGATTGTTTTATACTCTGAATTAAGAATTGCATGGCCGATTTTTAAGGCAAGGATACCTATCCGCGTAGGGCCGATGTCAAAATGGTGGGGAATATTTTTTAACAGGCGTGTTTGGCAAAAGCGTTCTGAAAGTTTTCTAAGCGAAGCTGAATATAATCTTAAATTGCTCGAGGCAGTTGGATGTAAAGAAACCGCGTATCCGATATTGGTTCTTTCTGATGATGAGAAACTATGGAGGGATAGATTTTTAGACGCATTAAATATTGGCAGTAAAAAGCTCGTAATTATTCATCCGGGCAGCGGGCACAGCGCTAGAAACTGGCCGTTAAAAAAGTTTTTAGACCTTGCGGTATTATTAAAAAGAAGGGATAATATAAAAATAATAATAACAGGCACGCATGATGAATATATGTCATGCATGTCTTTGGCAAAGGAATTACCTTTAACCTGCGAGGATTTTCTAAAGGATCTGCCTCTTAGACAGTTTTTAGCTCTGCTTTCAAGAGCTGACTGCCTTTTGACAAACAGCACAGGGCCTTTGCATTGCGGAGCCGCCTTAAATGCCGCTACTATAAGTTTTTATTGTCCCATACGCGTATGCAATCCACGGCGCTGGGGGCCGTATGTGAAGGATCATAGCAGGCATTTTGTGTTTATGCCGCCTGTGCCTGAATGCGAGAAGTGCCTGGGCAGAGAGTGTGAATATTATAATTGCATGGATATGATATTGGTAGAGGATGTTGAAAAAAAATTAGATGAGATGATTAGATAACTAATAAGTAAGGAGTGTTATAATGCTTTCAGTAGTAATAATCACAAAGAATGAATCAAAAAATATCGAGCAGTGTTTGGAAAGCGTGAAATGGGCTGACGAGATAATTGTAATTGACGCTAATAGCTCAGATGGAACTGCTGTTCTTGCCAAGAAATTTACAAAAAATGTATTTTCCCGTGATTGGCAGGGTTATGGAAATGCGAAAAATTATGGAATAGAGAAAGCGTGCGGAGACTGGATTTTGAGTATTGACGCTGACGAGCGCGTAACAGAAAAATTAAAAGCAGAAATAAAAGGTATTATTAACAGCCCTAAATGCGATGGATACAGTATTCCCAGGCTTTTATATTTTTGCGGCAAGCCTGTGAAATTTGGCGGGTGTTATCCTGATTATCAGCTAAGACTATTTAAAAAACAGTCAGGCAGATTTAATGATTTGGAGGTACATGAAGGTATAGAACTCAGAGGTAATAAAGGGTATCTGAAAAATCATATTGATCACTATAGTTATGCCACAATTGAAGCGTATTGGGAAAGGTTTAATATTTATACTACGCTTGATGCTAAGAAAAAGAAACGTCAGAATAAAAAGACCTCATTTTTTGTTTTGTATTTACTGCCATGGGAATGTTTGCGCAGGCTGGTATTCAAGGCCGGAATACTTGACGGATTTCCCGGAGTATTCTATCATATCTTTTCCGCTGTATCATCAGTTGTAAAATACGCGAAATTGTGGGAGTTGAATAATGATAAAAAATAATATTTCTGATAAGAAGATACATATAATTTTTGGCGCAGTTATGCTTGTATTCACTGTTTTCAGGATTTGGTACGCAGGCAGAATAGAATTAGCTTACGATGAAGCATATTATTGGGGCTGGTCTCAGCGCCTTGCAGTAGCTTATTATGATTCAGGCGCTATACTTGCCTGGGTTATTAGATTTTTTACGGAAATATTTGGAAATTCTGAGATTGGCGTAAGAATGGGAAGTATAATTTTTTCATTAGGCACCAGCGTGATTCTTTATGTTTTCTCTCTAATGTTTGCGCCTGCGCTATTTGCGTTTATTGGAGTAATAATATTTGCCGTAACTCCGGGCGGATTATTAGTAAGTCTTTTGATGATGCATGATTCCCTCATGGCGTTTTTTTGGTTATCCGCGGTTTTCTTTATTTTCAAAGGTATAACGAAAAATGAAAATAGGTGGTGGTATTTTGCGGGGATTGCAAGCGGATTTGGCCTTTGGAGTAAGGACACAATGATTTTGATTATTCCTTGCACACTCCTATTTCTATTGCTTTCTAAGGAACATAGATGCCGGCTGAAGCGAAAAGAACCTTATATCGCAGTTATGATAATGTTAATAATTTTTTCTCCAATGCTGATTTGGAATGCTTTGCATAATTGGGTCACATATAGGCATATATTTGCGCTTAGTACTCGTTCAGATACAGTGTTTTCGTTTTCTACATTTTTTGAGTTTCTAGGTTCTCAGCTGGGACTAATTTCGCCATTTATATGGTTATTAATAGCAGGGTCTTGGATTTATTGTTTACGCGATTGGCTAAGCACAAAGGATTATAAACCGCTTTTCATTTTAATGTATTCACTTGTTGTTTTTTTATTTTTTTTAGCGCTGAGTTTTAGAACCACGATTGAAGGGAATTGGGCGGGATTTTGTTATTATGCAGGGCTGATAGGATTAGCGTCATGGCTTAATAAATTAGTTGTTAATAATAAAAAAAAGTTAGTTACCGGACTGCTTGCCGTGGCAATCCTTTTTAGCGTCTTATTAGGCGCGCTCATTTTATTCCCTAAAATAATGTATATTATTGTTCCAAAACTTCCTATTGCCAAGACTGAAGTAGAAAGAATTCTTGAGATTGACCGCACAAATGAGGTTAATGGATGGAAACAGCTTGGTAATGCTTTAGATAGAATTGAAAAAGGCTTAGAATTGAAAAAACCGGTATTTATTTTTACCGGCAGTTATCAGTTCGCAAGCGAAATAAAATTTTATTACAAAGGTAATGCTCAGGTTTTTTGTTATCCCGGAGATAGACGAATGAATCAGTTTGATGTTTGGGCCGGATGGAACAATATTATTGATTATGACGCGTTGTTTGTGACTAGGCTCGGGGATGAGGGCTGGCAGATTCCTGAAATTGCGCCGCTTTTTGAATCTATTGAATTAGTTGAAAATATTGATATAATGAGAACCGGTGTAACAAGTAAACCGATCCGGCGATTAAGTATTTATGTATGCAGAAATTTTAAAGGCCTGGCAGAAGGCAAAGAGTTTAAATATTTTTAGAGGAAATAATCATGCTTGAACAAAAAAAAGAATACAAAATTTCATTTTTCTTCCCGGCTTTTAATGATGAAGGCACAATAGAAGAAATGGTCGAAGAAGGAAGAAAAATTTTATCGGATATCAGCAGTGAGTATGAAATAATTATTGTTAATGACGGCAGTATTGATAATACAGGCATTGAAGCTGATAAAATGGCTGAAAAACACCATGAGGTTAAGGTAGTGCATCATCTCTATAATATTGGCTATGGGGCTGCTCTTAAAACAGGTTTTGCGTCAGCGCAGTATGATCTAATTTTTTATACTGATGGAGATCATCAATTCAATCTTCAAGAGTTGAAATCATTCATGGAATATATAGATGAGTATGACATAGTCTCAGGTTATAGAGAGAATAGAGCGTACTCAAATTCAAAAGTGCGTAAATTCGCATCAAAGCTGTATAACCTTTTCATAAGACTATTTTTTAATTTACCATACAAAGATGTTGACTGCGCTTTTAAGCTCATTAAAAAGGATGTTGTTGAAAGGTCAGGATACTTTGTAAATAGCGCGTTTATCTGCACAGAGATATTTTATGAAGCGTTAAAACTTGGTAAGACAATCAAACAAATTCCGGTAAAACATTATCCTAGAAAATATGGAACCTCATCATCATTTAGTTTGTTTTTTATACTGCGTTCTGTGATTGAATTGTTTGAAGCATTATGGGAAGTAAAGTATAAAGAACGTTTCTATGCGTTCAGGCAAAGACGCCTAAAAAGAAAAGCCAAATAAAACTATCTTGACTATTCACGTTTATGTGCTACTAATTAAGATGTTAGAAAAAATAAGATAAGAGAGGCTATGAATGGAAAAAATAACGTTTAATAAGGCTGCTTTATACACAGACTGCAGGCATTTTCCGGGAGATAAACCGTGTGTTTTTCATAAAAATGAACAGGTTGTGTGTTCCAAATGTAATTATTATCTTCCCATAGAAACAAAAATTCTAATAACAAAATTAGATGCTATGGGCGATGTGTTACGAACTACATTCCTTTTGCCTATTCTTGTTAGAAAATATCCTGATGCGCATATTACATGGATAGTATCAAAGAAATCAAAAGATGTCTTAAAAGGGAATCATTTGATTGATAGAATTTGGCTGTACGAAGACTCATTTCTTGCGTTAGCTAATGAAAAGTTTGATATAGTTATTAATCTGGACTTATCTCAAAAGAGTCTGGATTTAGCGGCATACGCAAAAGCAAATAAAAAATACGGTTTTATTAAAGATGAAAAAGGCTGTGTGGTGCCGCTAAATGAAACTGCAAAAAAATGGCTTTGCATGAGCGCTTTTGATAATGTTAAGAAGGAAAATAAGGATACATATCAGAAACTGGCTGCGGATGTATGCGAGGTTGAGTTTAACAAGGAAAATATTATTGTTCCTTTGGAAGATGAAGCTGTGACCTATGCGCAGAAGTTTTTTGAGGAACATAAGCTGTTTAATAAGACAATTGTTGGTTTAAATATCGGCAGCGGAGCGAGATGGGTTTCTAAAAGATGGCCGGTGTCTCATTGGGAGGCGCTTGCAAAGCTTTTGTCAAAAGCGGAGTTTCATTTGGTTATATTCGGCGGGCCGGAAGAAGAGGAGATTGAGAAAGAGCTTTTAAAGCATTCAAAGGCGATTTCAACAGGAACGAATAATACAATTGAGAGGTTTTTCGCGCTGATAACACAAATAGATATTATGGTTACAGGAGATACGCTTGGATTACATGCGGCGCTTGGCCTGAACAAAAAAATAGTAGCTCTATTTGGACCCACATCGCCGCAGGAAATCGAGATGTATGGTAAGGGAGAAAAGATAGTTGTTCCCAGACACTGCATTTCTTGTTATAAGACATCATGTGAGAATGATGAAAAGGATTGTTTAGAGCTTATAAGTCCAGAAGAAGTGTATAGGGCTGTGATTGATTTGTCAAAAAAATAGGCGCTGTCCCTATTTTTTTATATATTTTTCAGTCAATTTAATAACCTCTTTCAGTTGTGGAACAAGTCTTTGATTTTCCTGAAATACTATACCCTCGTAAGCGCTTAATTGTTGGCCGATTTTGCCTTGTTTTATAATTTTATCGAGTATCTTATTTACCATTTCAAACGATTTGTAAATATGCTCTAATTCAGCGGTCAGCTTCTTTGGAAGTTTAAAGTTATCAAGATTATTCACTATCTTCCAGCGGAGCAGTTCATACTTAAAAGGAAACGAAGGCATACCAATGATATTTGCGCCTCTTCGGAATTTAATTAAAACTTCAATGAGGTCATTAATTTCTTGTTTACTAATATTGCCCATAATAATTTGTATATTAAGTGTGTTAACCGCAGAATTAAACTTAAGTTCTTCGAGAAGATATTCAAAAGGATCTGTATTAATCGGCATAGGAATTGTTCCTAATTTGTTATTTAAAATAATTTCTTTATTTATTTCATAATGTTTATTTCTTTTGGTTTTTATATTATAAAATACGCTTGAAGCCGTTAATAATAAAAGAATTGAAGAAATAACCCAAAATTTAGTTTTCGTAGGACGCCTCCTAAAAAGTGATTTAGTTTACTAAAAAAAACGGGATAACGCATAGTTTTTTTTATTAAAAATAAAATAAATAAAGTTGCAGTTTGTCTGTCAATTATGTAAATTTAAAAAATAAGAGGGGGGGAGATGGCTTTTGGGATTGAAACAAATAAACATATCAAAAAACTGGTATTTATTTTACTGCCAATTCTAATTTTTATTTCCATTGTATTCACTATAAGGGGTATAGGAATTACAACAGATGAACCGGCATATATAAGGGCTGGAATAAGTTACGCTGAATGGTGTGATAAATTAATTAAACTCGATTTATCGGTTTTGTCCAAAGATAATATTAATAAATATTGGACTGTCAATAAAGAACATCCGCCATTTGCTAAAGTAGTTATTGGCGTTTCTTGGATAATATTTCATAAATATATAGGAAATGCTACAGCAGCTCGTCTTGGAATAGCGATTTTATACGCATTATTTTCATGGTTTATATTGTTTATTATTTATCGATATTTTGATTTGTATACAGCTATAGCGGGCTGTTTATTTTTGATTTTAATGCCCAGAGTATTCATAAATGCGCATCTTGCAGATTTAGACGGCCCGATAATGATTACATCATTTTTCGCAATTATGACTTTCCCATTAATAAAGAAAAGTAAATATTTTATTTTATTATCAGGATTTTTATGCGGAGTAGCATTTGCAACAAAATTGAATGCTGCGGTTATTCCGGTAATATTGTTTGCATGGATAATTTATATTAAGGATTACAAATTGCTCAAATGGTGGATAGCATATGTGTTTTTGGGCTCTTTAGTTTTTTTTGTGTTATGCCCAAAGTGGTGGTATTCACCGGTAAATTCTCTTATTGATTATTTCAAATTTCATTTAGGTCATTATGGACTTACTTCACTGTATTTTGGCAGGGAAACTGAGTCAAATACATGGACATATCCTTTTGTAATGGCTTTCATTACAATCCCTGTAAATATTCTGCTGTTTTTTTTCGCAGGAATATTCTTTCATATAAAAAATAAAAAAAAGAATATATATTTTAGTTTAGTCTCTATATCTTTATTTGGATTCTTCGCTCTTAATGCGTTTACGAAATCTCCTAAATATGACGGTGTCCGATTATTTATGCCGGTCTTTGTGTTTATAGCAATTATCAGCGGGTATGGATTTACAAATACAATTTCTTATTTTTCTAAAAAATATAAGTTAATTAGGTTTTTCCCTGCGCTGATTATTTTTAGTTTGTTTAATATTGCTGTGATAATTAAATATTATCCTTATGGGCTTTCATATTATAACTTATTAGCAGGCGGATTAAAAGGCGCGACTTCTATTGGCATGGAAACCAGCTATAATGGCGAGGGATCGTTAGCGGTAATGAAATATCTAAATTCGCTTAACAAAAAATGTAATGTTTATGTTAAATCGTGTTATCGTTGTGAGTTGTCAGTTTATCAGGATGATTTTTATAGAGATATAGGGCATTTGAATAGTAATATTACATTAATCGATAATAATGTTCCCGCAGTTTCAAACGATGATAGCTTTTTGGTTCAAGGGAACAGAGAAGGAGCTTTTGCTGTATTAAACTGGAGATTCAATAAAACGGAATCTCCGGTTTATAGTTGTAAACTTTTAGGGGTGCGATTAGCCGATGCTTTCAAACTTAATCAAGGTGAATGCGTGTTCAGCAATAATGAAAATAAAAGCGAATATGAAAATAGGATCAAGAAAAATATAATATTTGGCGATAATATTTTGTATTTAGGTTATAATTTGGATACTACAAACAGTAAGCCTGACGGTAATATATGGCTTACTTTACATTGGAAATGTTTAAAAAAAATTGAAAAAGATTATTTATTTTATGGACACTTAAATTATCCGGTTCCTGATTATAAAAAAAGTGATATTAAAATTGTTAATAAAGCCGGAGGCATTTTGCGCAATATTAAATACAGAAAACAATTCAAATTTCAATTTGACCATGATATTTTTTTAAAGAACACATCTAATTGGATTCCGGGGGAAATTATTAGCGAAAAAATTTATATAAAAATACCTTCATTTCAAAAACGAGGCGAATATGAAATTGATTTTGGATGGCATTATTCCGGAGATAGATTGATTATTAGTAACGAATCAGGCGCCGAATTAGTTGAAAAAGTTAAAATCTAGTGTGGTGTCCCATAAAATTCTAGTCATATAATCTTAAAGTTTGTATAATCAAAAGCATTTAAAAATCAGGAGAGAACTAAATGATAGTTGTTATGATACCAACTTATAATGAGAAAGATACAATTTTAACATTATGCGATGAACTGCTTGCGCTTGATTTAGATTTAAATATTCTTGTTGTTGATGATAATTCTCCCGACGGTACTGCAAATATTGTTAAGGAGCTGAGCAAACGGGATAAAAGGGTCCGGTGTTTATTAAGGACTGAGAATAGAGGCAGAGGTTATGCCGGGGCAGCAGGATTTAAAAAAGCTTTGGAGTATAACCCTGAATATATTGTTGAAATGGACGCTGATTTTTCTCATAATCCAAAATATGTTTATGATTTTGTTAAAGCTGTAAAGTCACTATCTGCTGATGTAGTAATTGGGTCTAGATATGTTTCTAGCGGTAAAGATGAAGAAAGATCATTAATTAGAAAGATAATCAGCGCTTGCGCCGGGTTTTATTTGCGGATTGTTCTTGGAATAAAAGCAAATGATCCTACAAGCGGATTTAGACTGTTTACTAATAGAGCTGTCAAAGAGATACTTCCAAAGCTAAGGGCAAAAGATCCATTCATTGTCACAGAAATTTTGTATTACTGTTACAAATATAAGATGAAAGTTATTGAGGTTCCAATTCAGTTCGAGGAAAGAAGGGCCGGTCAGTCGAAACTAAACGCTTCAATTTTATGGAGGTATTTATTTAATGTATGGAAACTGAGACTCGGAATACAATAAATTATAATTATTATGCGCGGACATATTGGATAATTGCTATTGCTTTTGTTCTAAGGTTATTAGTAATTGGTTTTTTGGGCCTTGGAGATGATGAGGCGCATTACTGGCAGTATGCTCATTATCTGTCGCTCTCGTACTTTGATCATCCGCCGTTTATTGCCTGCATGATTAAAGCGTTTTGTATTTTTGGCAGAAATGAATTTTTTGTTCGTTTCGGAGCAGTTTTATTTTCATCAATATCATCATATTTCTTATTTTTATTAGCAAAGGATATGTTTGGGGTTAGGGTCGGTTTTTGGTCAATAATAATATTTAATGTTACTCCGGTTTTTTCATTTCTTGGCAGTGTGCTGGCAGTCCCGGATGTCCCTCTCAGTTTGTTTTGGATTCTATATTTATATTTATTTTATAAGATAATCACAAAGCAAAAAGCGTATTTGTGGTATATTACAGGAATTTTGTTTGGTTTAGGTTTGCTGAGCAAATACAACGCCGTTCTGCTTCCCGGAAGCGTTTTCTTGTTTTTGTTATTCACAAAAGAATATAGATTTTGGCTCAAAAAAAAAGAATTTTATATTTCAATATTAATAGGATTTATAATATTTATTCCCGTGATTGTTTGGAACATAGAGAATAATTGGGCGTCATTTGGTTTTCAGCTTGCTCATGGATTTGGCAAGTCAAAAATAAATTTTTCATTTAATCTTCTTGGAAAATGTTTAGGAGCTCAAGCAGGATATATTTCTCCAATTCTCTTTTTTATATTTTGGTATTCAGTGGGGAAAGGTTTATATGTATGGCTTAAGTTGAAAGATGCGCGTTATTCATTTCTTTTTTGGATGTCAGCGCCAACATTAGTTTTTTTTAATGTCATCGCGAGTTTTAATGAGATACTTCCGCATTGGCCTGCGCTAGGCTATATGAGCGCTGTTATATTAGTCGCTGATTTTATGTGCAAGTATTATGACAGGTTAAAATCCTCAGGGAAAAAGCGCGCTGCGGCTATGCGCAATATTGTTTTAGGATCCGGGTTAATTTTAACATTGCTGATTCCGATTCATGCGCTGTTTAAGGTTATTCCTGTGCCGGAAGAAGCGTATGATGTAACAGATGAACTTTTCGGATGGAAGGATGCCGGCAATGAAATTGACTCATTACGCAAGGCTTATAGAAATGATGAAAACAGCCTGCCTATTATCGTAACACACAGGCATTACCTGGCGAGTCAGATGGGTTTTTATGTGCCCGGCCATCCAATGATATATTGCCTAAACAACAAGATTGACCAGTATGATTTCTGGCAGAGAGGGTTTTCATATAAAGGCAGGGCGCTATTTGTAACTGATAATAGATTTAGAGATAATCCAAATGAAATGTATTCGCCGATAATCTGGAAAGAATTGGATGATTTATATATAGCGCGTAAAGGCAAACAGGTTAGAACATTTAAATTTTATCTGGCTGATGATTTTGATACGTCAAAACTGGATCCGTCTTTAATTGATGGCGGAATTCTTCCAAAGAAGGAATTGTGGGAAGAATTAAAAGATTTTGATAGAAATATTTTTCTATTTTTTAATAATAAGTTAAACAATAAAATCTTTTCTATTTATTTTGGATTTTGTTCAATATTAGGCTATGGCTGGGCGGCATTCCTTGCAGGAGGGCTGCTGTTGTATTACCATGATAAAAGAAATGCCGTAAAAAACATAATTTTATTTGGCGTTGTAATAACTGCCGGCGGTATTGTAGTGCAGATTTTAAAGGGCGTATTTGACAGGCCAAGGCCTTTGGGCGATATGGCTGTTCTTGTTGAACAGCAAAAGATAGTAATTAATACGATGTTCAGAAAATTGTTTTCCAGGTCTTTTCCTTCAGGCCATGCTCAGACAGGATTTGCTGCGGCGTATTTTCTGGCTAAGGTCATAAAGAAAAAACAAATATTGATATACACAATAGGCGTTTCAATCGCTTTTTCGAGAGTGTATATCGGAGCGCATTTTTTCAGCGATATTATTGGTGGCGCTTTTGTCGGATATATTTGCGCAGTATTAATTATGAAACTATGGGATAGGGTTTATGCGACAAAATACTCTTCATGAAATGTATTTCAATTTAATTAATAAACATTCCAAGCTTAATCCTCTAAATTTATTTCTATATATTTTGTCAACGATATATTGCGCTGTTATTGTATTGCGCAGAAAATTCAATTTAAAAGCATCTCTAATTACTATTAAACAACCTGTCATTAGCGTGGGAAATTTAACTACCGGAGGGACAGGTAAAACTCCTGTTGTGATAAAGATAGCGGAAGCCTTCTCTACAAGAAAATTAACAGCAGTGTTAACTCGCGGATATAAACGAAAGACATCTATGCCTATTATTGTAGATCAGGATGATATACCGGAGACGGATGCTGTTGGGGATGAACCATATCTCATTAAACAAAGAATACCGGGAATAATACTTGGCGTTTCAAAAAATAGGGCGCATATTGCTCAGGAAATTTCGAACGCAGAGTTGTTTATATTGGATGACGGCTTTCAGTACTTAAAAATAAAAAAAGATTTAAATATTATACTTATCGACGCATTGAATCCATTTGGGAATGAATATTGCCTGCCTAGAGGTATTTTGAGAGAGCCTGTTTCGTCATTAAAATACGCTGACATTATTATCGTTACAAAATCAAATATGATAAATCAAGGACGATTAGACGATATATTGAATCGTTTAAAGAGTTTATTCTCCGGGCATGTATTTACATCCGAATATGCGCCAACCTGTTTAAAGAGTTTTAATGATTTTAGCGAAGTTTTACCTCTAACATTTTTAACTAAAAAAAACACAGTTCTTATTTCAGCGCTTGCTAATCCTTATTCATTTGAAAAAACAGTCTCTGCTTTAGGCGCGAATATCATAGAAAACATCGTTTTTCCTGACCATCATTCATATACTGAAAAAGATGTAAATAAGATTAATAATTTTAAAAAAGATACAATCAGATTAACTACTGAAAAAGACGCGGTTAAGTTAATATCTTTTCAGAAATTACTGCAAGATACGCCTCTTTATATCCTGCAAATGGACACGCTGATGCCGGAGGCTTTAGAATATATTACTGCAAATTACAATTCATAATTTACTTAATATCTCAAAAAAGTTGTAACGATAAAATCTAATGCTTTTTCTGCATAGAAGCTGCGGGATTAAGAACTACTGACTTGCAAATGAATAAAACGTGAATATTGTGTGAAAATTCGTTGAAATTAGCCTTATTTTCATTGACTATGTATTATAATATGCTTTATTTATATTGTGGAAATGGATCAATGCAATTTTTTAGGAGGGGGCCATGCGTATAGATAAAACTACATTAAGCCTGTTCTGTGTAGTTTTAATAATATCAATATGTATTGCATTTGCCGAATCAGGAGTTGGCACAAATGCAGGCAATTTTTTAAAGATAGGAAGCGGCGCAAGAGCAATAGGTTTGGGGGAGACATTTGTGTCAATATCAGATGACCCAAGCGCTCTTTATTGGAATCCCGCCGGACTAACCCAATCAGAACGACCCAAGGTTTTATTCTCATATAACAGGTGGCTTGAGGATTTGTCTCATGGATTTGTGGGCGTTAATTCAAAGCCATACGACTGGGGAATTTTTGGCGTTGGTATTACATATTTGTCATTGTCGGATATGGATGCATATGACGAGTATGACAAGATTATAGGTAAAACTAATGCGCATGATTTAGCCGCAATGTTTGCCTATGCGCGAGATTTTACAATAAATGGTTATCCTGTAGCATTTGGAGTTAGTTATAAATATCTTAATCAAAAGCTTGATGATAGTACTGCCGGGGCGCATGCTATTGACTTGGGAATACTATCGCATTTCTTGGATGGCAGACTGCATGTTGGATTAGCAATTCAAAATCTTGTAAGTTCAAAGATAAGGTTTTATGTAGCAGAAGCTAATTTGGAAAGGGTTTTAAGATTTGGAGTTTCATATACGAAAGATATTCTGGGAGGCAGAGATTTTCTTGTAAGCACTCAGCTGGATCTGGACGAGAATAGAATGAGGTTTGGTATTGGCACAGAGCTTGAGGTGTATGATCCGTTTGTAATAAGGATTGGATACAGGCAGAGAGATATTGGCACCGGCATTTCAGCGGGCTTTGGAGTGGTCATACATGAAATAAATATTGATTACGCCTTAAGTAACTATGAAGAGTTTGATTATACGCATATGGTTACAATATCAATGGCTTTGGAAAATTTTAAACTCAAAAAGAAAAAGGAATTTAATTATGAATAAGCTGATAAAATCTTTTCTGATAATAAATATTATTTTATCAAGTCTCGTCTGCCGGTCTCAGAGCGCTACAGAAACTTTAAGCGGCGGTGTTTTTAAAATATTCCATGGAAGGTTTAATCAAGGCGGAAGCAAAACATTAGAGGGAGGAGGATATAGCCTGGTGCCGCGTATGGGTAAAATGGTCGGTAATTTGTTTTTATCCAGTGATATTTACTATGTTCAACCTACGCAAATAACAAGCATAAGTCAAAGCGGACGTTTAGCCGCTGATAATTTGAGAAATGCGCATGTATACCCAAATCCGTTCAAAGCTTCTAAAGGCCATACTTTTATTAAATTTACTGCGTTAACTGCGGATGTTGAGATAAAGATATTTACTGTATCAGGCGAATTTGTTCGCAGTATTTATAAGAATGACCCATCTACAGATGAATTAACATGGGATATAAGAAATGATGTTGGAGAGATTGTTTTTAGCGGTATTTATTTATATTTTATCAAATCAGCAGGTGACGTAAAAACAGGTAAGATAATTGTTGTTCGATAAATATTTGACGAAGTATTTTTTAGCCCTTTATAAATAAACACAGTAAAATAGACAATTTGCATAAACATAAACTATTTTACGTCTTAAATTACCCGCGAAAAAATGCGAAAAAAACAATGCGAAAAAATAAATGTCAAGGCAAAGCGAAAATGTTAATTTTTCAGCAAAGTAGAAATGTTAATTTTTAGGAATAAAAATTTCTGTGATTGCTGATGTAAAATTTGTCCATGTAAGACTTTTTAGATTTTTTGTAATTACAATGCTTTGCAAG
>JBDRED010000047.1:0-7709 GCA_043820025.1 Elusimicrobiota bacterium | reverse complement strand
CTTGCAAAGCATTGTAATTACAAAAAATCTAAAAAGTCTTACATGGACAAATTTTACATCAGCAATCACAGAAATTTTTATTCCTAAAAATTAACATTTCTACTTTGCTGAAAAATTAACATTTTCGCTTTGCCTTGACATATATTTTTAGACTCATTATACCTGAGCCTGGCCGCCCGGCTTATTCGTAATACTCTGCGCTGTCTCCTTTGATATTACTCCTGACTTAAAGAGTTCACTTACAGCCTTGTCCATACTTATCATTCCAAAAACCTTGCCGGTTTCAATAGCGCTATAAACCTGATGAGTCTTTCCTTCTCTAATAAGATTTGCAATAGCAGGCGTCACTATCATCACTTCCCTAACCGCGACCCGTGACTTTCCATCAGCTGTTAATAAAAGCCTTTGCGCCACAACAGCTTTTAGGGTATTTGATAAAAGAACTCTTATTTGCTGCTGCTGATGAGGCGGAAACACATCTATAACTCTATCAATTGTCTGAGCAGCGTCAGTGGTATGCAGTGTGGCAAATACCACATGGCCTGTTTCAGCAAGTGTTAAAGCGGCTTGTATTGTCTCAAGGTCGCGAAGCTCGCCTACAAGAATAACATCCGGATCCTGCCTGAGAGCATGCTTCAGAGCAGAGGCAAATGTTTCAGTTTGACCGCCAACCTCGCGCTGAGTAATCACGCATTGTTCCTGTTCATAAACATATTCAATAGGATCCTCAATAGTTAAAATATGGTCCTTTCTTTGTTTATTTATAGTGTTTATAAGAGATGCCAGAGTTGTGGATTTTCCACTGCCGGTTGGGCCTGTAACAAGCACCAGCCCTTTATTCAATTTTGCTAAATCCTTTATTGGATCAGATAGTTTTAAATCGTCAGTGCTTGGAATATTGGTTGGTATTATTCTTAATACAGCTCCAATGCCGTCTTTTTGCATAAAAACATTTACCCTGAATCTTCCAACACCATTAAGCTCGTATGAGCAGTCTAGCTCGGAACTGGTTTCAAATATCTTTTTCTGCTCTTCGCTTAACATACTATAAATTAAATTTTTTGCAGTTGTCTTAGTTAATTTTTCTAAACCTTCGATAGGTTTTAATTCGCCAAGAACCCTTATCATTGGAACTCTTGTTGGAGAAATATGAACATCAGAGGCGCCCATATCAACGCCAATACTGATAATTTTATTTATTTCCACTTTCCCTCCTAAAAAAATTTATTTGAAGAATATTTTCCCTATTCACAATTTACAATCAACATTATCTGGTTATTTTTTTCTTAAATGAGCCGATATCCGCAATAATCACCTTACCAACAGCTTCTTTGCCTGACTTTACCTGAAATCCTCTTTTAGGGAAAGAAAAGGTAACCGTTTTCTTTGCATGGATGCATGCGCCCCAGTCCTCGCCGGTATTCGCGTTTAATCCGGATGGCACATCAACAGATATTATTGGAAATTTAGCGCTATTCATAAATTCAATGGTATCTTTATGTATTCCGTAAATATCACGATTAAGCCCTATTCCAAACAGCGCGTCAACAATAACATCCTTTTTGCCAAGCTTCACGCGGGACAAGTCCTTTTCTGTCAATATTGGAGTTACTACAGCTCCTATCTTGCGAAGTATTCTAAAATTTAGCTCAGAATCTGCGCTTAAGCCGGATATTCCGCCGACAACATAAACCTTCACCTTAATATCACGTATCAGAAGATGCCTGGCAGCAACCAGGCCATCACCCCCATTATTTCCCATACCGCAAAAAACATCCACCTGAGAATAGCCTGACTTCTTGGCAAAATATGAGTTATAAACCTCATCAGCAACTGCTCTTCCTGCGTTTTCCATGAGGATAATACCCGGGATCCCTATACTATTTATCGCCCAATCATCAAATATGCGCATCTCATTTGCTGTTAGGATCTTTTTATTTGCAGTCATTTAAACCCTCCTTTTTAAGTTACTTGCAGCTGAAATTTCTATCTTTGAACAGCGCTGTGCCACTAAAAAAATGTAACTTTAGGCTATTTTACTAAACTTTTGTGGATAATACAAGAAGAAACGTTGAAACAGCTTATATTTCAACATGTTTTAGCGTTTTTTAAATTATTGATATATGTGGATAATTCTATTATTTTAATAGATTTTGATCAAATATCGAAATATATTCTTTTACAGCGTTATAGATATTTTTTTGCTCCATTACAGCTCTTATCACGCCAACTGATTTTACGCCGGTTGAGAGGACATTTGGTATTTCTTTTAATCCTATACCGCCAATAGCTACAACAGGCAGATGCGTATTTTCTAAAGCATAATTAATAAGGTCCAGGCCAACGATCTTATCAGGACTCTTTTTAGAATCAGTCTTAAATACCGGGCCAACAGATAAATAAGTGATATCATGATTTAATGCATTCATTACATCTTCCTCTGAATGGCAGGACAAACCAATAATCTTTTCCTTGTCAAGTATCTGCCTGGCGTCATGCACGCTCATATCTTTAGGCCCCAGATGAAGCCCGTCAGCGCCGCATAATAAAGCAATATCAGGCCTATCATTTATAATAAATAACGCATTATACTTTTTTGTCAGCTCTCGAACACGATGCGCAAGAAAGATATGATCCTTATCTTTTAATTCATCCTTTACTCTCAGTTGGAAAATTTTTATCCCGGCTTTTAGCGCAGCCTCGACAGCGTTTAAATATTCATCGAATGTTTTATGAAACCTCAGCCCTGAAACTAAATAAACGCCTCTGATCATAACAGACTCCTTATATACTTTTTAGGTTGTATAGGCTTGATTTATCAAGCCCCTATGAGAGATAAAATTGAACAACTCATCTTATCTCTCATTCAGTTCACACTGCCAATCTTTAAAACATATATCATAATTTTTTGATTTAAGCATTTCGACTATTTCTTCCAAACGCCTGTTATCCGTAGTAGAAAATTGCTCAAGTTCAGATTTATTATCATTACTGTATCCGCCCGGACATGTTTTTGACGCGATACTTAGACTTGACACACAAATATCTGTCATGCCTGTTCTAAATATTTCAGATTCGCGCGTTGACATTAGTATTGGCATATCAGGAAACGCTATCCTAAAAGCCATAAGAATCTGCGCGAATTTTTTATCGCTGACTTTTATAAAATTACTATTTATTCCTTTCGCGTTTGTAATTCGCGGGATTGAGATTGCATATTCGATTTCCCAATATTTTTTCTTTAAGTATGAAATATGTTCATATAGAGCTTGCGCCTCTTCAACAAGATCAGCCAGGCCTGCCAAAAATCCTAGTGTTATGTGTCTGAATCCGGCAGATACAGCCCTTTCCGGACCGGCGAAACGAAAATCATAATCAGTTTTTTTTCCGGAAATGTGCATTGAAGAATATACAGCCCTATTATAAGTTTCCTGATAAAGAACAAAACCCTGCGCTCCGGAATCAACAAGAGTCTTTGCTAAATTCTCATCAAGAGCTCCCACCTCGACTGAAATAGAATGAAATCCGGTATTTTTTGCGATTCTGACAGCGTCAGCTAAATAATATATATTGGAAAAATCTTTTTTCTCTCCGGAAACCAGTAAAATATTTTTAAATCCTTTTTTGTATATAGTTTCTAATTCAGCGCTAATTTCATCAGCGCTCAAAGTCTTGCGATCAAATTTATTGGACTTATTAAATCCGCAGTATAAACATGTGTTATCGCATTCATTAGAAAGATATAAAGGAATGTATGCGCTCTTTACTCTGCCAAACCTGCTTATAGTAAGCGCTCTTGCTTTTTGCGCAAGATCTTCAAATAATGTTTTATCCGCAGGATCAAATGTGATAAGCGATAAAAACTCTTTTTTTTTCAACCTGCACCCCTTTGTCAAAAAAGCTGTTTTAAGCTGAGTAGAAATGTTATTCGAAGGATGTTGGCAATTTGAGCGGCCACTGAGAATACATTCCTTCTCAGTTTAAAACCCTTTATTTAAAAATCCTGTTAAGGGACTTGACGCCTCTGCCTTTTCACTAACCTTTCCCAAACCGGCTTCGAATGCCTTCCTTCCGGCAATAACCGCATCCTTAAAAGCGCCGGCCATCTTCACAGGATCATGCGCTACTGCAATTGCAGTATTAACAAGCACAGCGTCTGCTCCAATCTCCATTGCTGCCATTGCGTCTGACGGCCTTCCTATACCTGCGTCAACAATTACCGGTATATTTGACATTTCAATTATTATTTTTAGCATATCGATTGTTTTAAGGCCTTTATTTGTTCCAATTGGCGCTGCTAACGGCATAACTGTTGCGCATCCCGCCTCTTCTAAATATTTAGCAAGCACAGGGTCAGCATTTATATAAGGCAATACAGTAAACCCGTCCTTTACGAGAATTTCAGCAGCCTTTAGAGTTTCAATTGGATCAGGCAATAAATAAACAGGGTCGGGCACAACCTCGAGCTTTATCCAAGAAGCATTTGTTACTGCCCTGCATAATCTTGCAATCCTTACAGCCTCATCCGCATTTCTTGCTCCGGAGGTGTTAGGCATAAGCTGAACATCTTTATTAATAAATTTTAAAATATCGTTCTCACGAGCTGAAATATCTACCCTCCGCAGAGCAACTGTAACAACATCAGCGCCCGATGCGGTAATAGCGTCTCTCATGATTTCATAAGAATAAAATTTACCGGTACCGACAAACAATCTACTCTTTAATTCCTTATCTCCAATCTTTAACATAAATACCTCGCAAGATTTTCACTTCCGTAGTGACCGACTTGAAACCCCCAACTGTGTATTACGAATAATAAAGGATGACTCTACATAGTTTATGACCTGTTACCCTTTAATTTTTATTATTATAATAGATTTTTGTTATTATTAAAACTTAATTTATACTGCCTGCCGGGAATGCTGCAATACATGTGACACCCTTTATACTGCAAACGCAAGCCTCTCAAGAGAAGCAAAAGAAACATTACAACAACTGAAATAACAATAAATATAACAAATGTCATCGAGATTATTAATATTTACGGCTCTCATTAAACCTCTTAATATACGCCACACATTCCGGCTTCCCTCGGCGTACGTTACAAAATCACCCCACGGATAAAATACTACTCCACTTTTTTTATCTTTTTCCAATGCTTTAACATGTTCCCTAACCAGCTCAATTTTCTTTGAAACAGCCCAAACTTTTTTCAGCTTTGAAAGTTTTCTTTCATCATAAACGCCAAAAAAATTGGCAGCACGCAGAAATGCCTCCTCGGTTTGAATATATCCCCAATTTAATTCTTTAAAATCTTTATATAATGTTATTTGATCAGGAGCTGTATAATGAAAATCGTCATGCAATAATGATGACCAGTTATCGGATTTCATTACTCCATCCACTAAATTTTTCAAGCTTACTTTTATACCGTTTTCTGCTGTATCTAAGACTGCGTACAATCTTTCTTCGTCAGAAAGTCGTGTTTTAATCTTCATCAAAGATAATCCGGATTCAGCAGGGAGACTTACGCCATATCTTAAAAAGCTTAAATGATAGAGCTTTCGTTCTTTACTCCACAATTTCTCCATTTTGGTCTTAATATCCGCTCTGTATGCTCCACTGTCGTACTGCGCTATGCTTGGGTTGATTCCAGCCGCAGCCATTTCCATGCACTCTTGCCATTTATCTGGAAACAGCTCTCTTGTTAATTCCTCCAATTCCAATAAAATATTATCATAAGCAATATAAACACTGCCCATTTGTTCTAAAAAAGCGTAAAGACATGAGTCATAATTATAGTCTATATACCCACAGACTTCCTTGTGGATATTATAATGGAATGTCGCAAGTGCAGAAATAACGCCAAATCGGGAAAGGCTTTCTTCAAATCCGCAAATTAATTCAGAAAGATTTCTTTTATATTGACGCGCCAATAACAAAGTTCTTAAAAAATAATTTACCATATGCGCAAAACTTCTAACCCTCAAATCTTCGACTGCAATCTCATTAACTAGAAACATTCTTCCAATATTGTTTGCAATATTAAGAAAATCCGGCTCAGAGAACGCCATTAATCTCATCAATATAATTTTAAGCGCTTGTTCATCAAGCGAATTAATGAACAAGAGAAAATTATAACTTAACTTTGAAAATAAAGCATGATTCATATGTGAAAATAACTGCCAAACATTACTTTCAGTACTGAAATAGTAATAAAGATCGTCTCTGTGAATACTTATAATGTTACTCAAATAACTCTCTTTAATTGCCGTAAAATCAGGCATTCTTTTTAGCATTTCATTAATTCTTGCACGTGAAAAAAACCCAAGCCTGTCTTCATAAAAAGATTCTTGATAATAATCTGATATATAAATATCCATCCTATTGCCAAAAATTATTTTTGGATATCTCATATTTTTTGTAAACAACACAATTAAATCGTCTTTTTTAAAGTAACCGTTGATATCCTCAATTGCAATTTCATAACTGCCGATTTGACTCCCTTGTTTATTAAATATGACTGTTGTGCCATTAAATCTTTCGCACAACAAAAATTCTTCTTTAGAATGACTTGGTTTTACGCGTCTCACTTTTCTATACATACCTATTTCTTTTGGCAAACGATATAAATATGTTTTACCATCCGCTTTTAAACAAACTGAAAGCATATGATTTTTAAAGTTTAATTTAAATTTTCCAAAAGGATATTCGTCCTGCCCTGGCGCCAAATCAGTTAGACTCGTTATCGTATTTAAAGAAATTGCTTTTGTTTTGTAATCAGATTCCAGGTCTCTTATTTTAATTTGAGTATCAATATATTCCTCTATAATCTTTATAACCTTTTCAGAATGATTTATCTTTAATACCTTTATAATTTTTTCTAAATGTATCTGCTCTAAAGATGTCAATGCGCGTCCTCTATCTATTAATAAATGTTCGCGTATTTTTTCAAGAGCAGATTGTACTTCATTTGTTAATCCGTCAAACTCATGCTGAGAAATTCCAAATTCCTCAAGTGTATTCGCACCCGGTTCTAATCTGCGTTTTTTGAGGGGGTCGTCCCTTAATTCATAATGCCAATTTCTTTTTCTACGCAAATTTTGCGCATCTTCCGCTATTTCTGAATTCATTAGGCTTTGTTCTCCGTTTAAAACATAGAGCAGTAAAGATTTTTTAATAAGAGGATCTAAACCATTAATATTATTTAACAGCATGAAATAGTCTCTGGCTCTGCCGTTTTTATTCGCGAATATACTTTCAAAAGCTACGGTATTATTATTAATGCTTTTTGATGAGTCTAACTTAGACAAGTATAAAGATAGGCATAGAAACAAAAGTGTAATTGCAAATACTTTTTTTGTGATGGCCTTCAAGCTTGATTCCCTTGTATATAGGCGTAAAAAAACCGGCTCTTTATTAAGCCGGGATAAAATTACCTATATTAAAATGTATTTGTTTTACTGAATAAAACATTGCCATCACCTTCCTCACCTGCCCTGTTTATTTTTTTACTATCATTCCACCACCTCTCTTACCATCGCCAAATTTTCTGCTATTCAGAATTAGACCCCTCTTCTGATTAAAAATCAAACCAACTGAAGATAGAATAATTTTTTTAACATAAATTGTAAAGCATTTTTATCAAATTGTAGCGTCAAAGCAATAACCGAACTGAGGGACAGACCCCTAAATTCGGTTACTCTAGA
>JBDRED010000046.1:0-28350 GCA_043820025.1 Elusimicrobiota bacterium | reverse complement strand
TCTCCACATTCCACAAAAATGTGGAATGTGGAGACCTGACCCCATAATTTTAATTTTTTAAAGTCCAAATCCTAACTTTACTCCTGCATATAACTTAGAATCCTGTGTATCCGCAAGATTACCACAGGGTATTGAATAACTAACACTTGGAGTAAGCGCGCTGCTAGGCAATTTTATTTCATAGCCTGCTGTCAGTCCAATATCCGATCCCTGATCATCGCTATAAAACCCTATATGGCCGCCTAATGACAAAGAACCAATTCCATAAGACCCGTCAATTGAAATATAACTCTTTGTATTGCTTGAATCTGTAAAGTCATAGTAATAAGTTAGCGACGGGCTCGCAATAATATCCGCGCCTGCTTTAACATATAATTCCGTAGCATATGCTGATCCATTGTTTGGGAAGTCATAATAAACATAACCTCCTGCTAAACTTACCAATCCTAAACTCTTTCCATATTCAATTGTATAATCCACCTCTTCACAATCAACAGAATCATTGCTATTCAAAGGATAACTGCTCCATAAACTTAAGCTCAAATTAAACGCGCTCGCGTAAATACCTGTCTGAAGAGAAGGATCGTCATCGCACAATTGGCCTCTCCATACATAATCAGATACTACACTAACATCTCCTGATAATGCTACCGGCGGCTCAGCAAACGCTCCGCTGGCCAAAACCATTCCTCCCAATAAACCTATTCCTAACATTTTTTTAATTTTTAACATTTGTTTTCTCCTTTTGACGCCATAAAAAAAGGCGTCTTTTTAACCTTTTCGGTTTAAATAGACGCCTTCGTCTTTGCGCTTTGCTGCTTTACAAAACTCCAAAAAAAAAGCCTACTTAAGCATTTTTGCTTTAAGTAGACTTCTGTGTCTGTAATCTCTAATCATTTCCTCGACTATTAGAAACAACCTTGTTCCTTGATGTTAACAATATACAATATCTCTTTTATATTGTCAACATGTTTTTTAATATTTTATGTATTTTTAATGTTTTTTGCTCTTCGATTTTGCTATTTTTCAATTTTGACGTATATATTTTAGCATTTTTTATGTAATTTTACTATTTTCGCTTTTATATCTATAAAATAAAAAAGAGCGGGGTTTATCACCCCGCCCGCATCTTCATTTCTTATTATAATTCTTCTGTATTCTGAATCCTGTATTCTATATTAATACTTTGCTTCTTCCTCTTCCAATGATTGAAACGCTTTTTCAGCATTTTCCTTAATATAATTTTTCATTGTTTCGCTCATTGTCTGTATCTGGTCAGCCATACCTTTAAGCTCTTCTAAATCAAGGGTTGCTAACGAATATGCCACCTTACCATTATCCCATCTATCAACAATTCTTACGCCGGCCAAAGTATTCTTTGTAAATGTTTTCGCCGTGTTTTCAATATACTGCTCTCCCTTTACCTGGTCTGATTCAGGCGCATAAGCTGAGCTCATATAATCCTTCATAAGAGATGTTGACACAGTTGAAACCTGTTTTGAAATCTCGCCAATAGCTCTATTATCAGCTGTTGTTCTTCTTAATGCCTCTGAAGTTATGCCTTCAGCAATTCCCACACCATAAAAAACCTTAGCTTCCTGCTTAAATGCTCCGCCGCCCTTTAAAACCCAATCAGGTTTTTTTTGCGCTGTGCTGCACCCAAACATAAGCGCTGCAACTAACACCAACCCGGTCAATACATACACTTTTTTCATTTTCATCCTCCTTTAACAATTTATTACAAAAAAAATTTCCTGTTTCCAATTTACTATTTCACTATTTACTTCTAAATCCCCCTCACTTTTAAAACCCTATAAACTCATTTACTTAATTTCCTAAATATTCCCTAACACTGCTTTCCGCTAACTGCGCTAATGCCTTTGACCCCATATATACTGCCTTTTCTTTAGCAGCCTCATCATTCATATGAGATACCTCTCCCTGCTTATTAGCGCTGTTCAGAGCGCTATCTTTATTTGCGCTCTCATACATTTCAAATGTCCCATCCCAACGATAAAAACTCCAGTCTTTATATTCGCGAGCGCTTGGCTCCACATTTAAAGAGCATTTAATGTTTACAACATACGTATTCTTTAATGGCTCTTCAGGCTCAGCAACAGCTGTGCGCAATCCCAACTGAGCAACGCTTCCTGCAACCATGGTCGCAAGCTCTGCAGGCTGAGCTTCTATCACAAAAAGTATTTTTTTAACAGCATTATCTTTTTTATTTTTTAAGCTTGGAATAGAATTATCTGTAATCTCCGGCATAGCCATAGAATCAACAACGCGTTTTTTTGCGATAAGTCCGTTTTTTTCATTAGCTGCCACAATAGCCTGATTCAATGCCTTTACCTGTTCTATCGGCGAACCGGCTTTATCGGCAATAGCGACATTTGTCTCAACAATCTCTTCCTTATCAGCAATATCTTGAGCCAGCGCTATTCTTGTTTTTTGTTTATCCAACACAGCTAAAGCATAATATGTTTTCTTCTTTTTATCATAATATGTGCCCGCGATCTTAACTCCTTCGAGAATTTCATCAGTCTCAACCATTGTTTTAATATCGCTTGATATACCTGAATCAATATTTTTTTTCTTTTCTATATTACTATTTGATTCAAACTGATACGACTGAGCTGTCTGCGCAATCCTAGATTCAAATACCTTTGCTATTTCTGCCCTTCCGGCTGAACGCGCGTCATCAAGACTAGACGACATGCCTACGCCTATAATATATTCTTCCGAATTATATTTCCTGCTAACGCCATTAAGCCAATCCGGTTTTTTTGCATACAAAAAATTACTAAATACAAAAAATAAAACTGTAATTAAAACTATTTTTTTCATAAACGATCTCCTTCTTTTGTCATGCTGACAATGTTATGGTTCACGATAATAATATAAACTATTTCGCTGTTCTTACAACTGCGAATGATTTTTGTCCGCGCTTAATAAGCTGGCCGTAAATCACCTTTGTCTCAATTATATTCCCGTTATTATCCTTAAAATTTAAATGCACGTCATGCGCGCCCTCGGGAAGATACATTTTAACCATCTCTATCTGGTCAGGCAATGACCTCCAGCTGCGCTTATCCGCATGCTCAGTAGCGTTAGCCGCAACCTGCAAAACCTTTTTTGTAAGCCATGCAAGCCCTTTATCCCTGGTTTTTTCTTCAACCTTATTAGAAGCTCCCTTAGCCAATGTAAATTTTATCGCGGCCCTCGCAATTGCGCGAATTCTAGTGCGGTCAATCTTATCATCCAAGCTCTTCTTTGCAATTGCTCCAATGTTCTCTACAAGAAATGAATTTTGCGAATTTCCGACATCAGTATTCGCGTTCATTGTATGAATTTCATATTCCGCATCAACATACTTAGGAAAGGAAATCCTAATCATTTCATCAGCCAATATTGTCCGCGCAATTGAACCGGCCTGCTCAAAATCAGCTTCTTCCTCATCAGCAGGCTGAAATGACCCAACATGTATCCACGCCTCGCCAAAGCTAACCTCAAATATAGTTTCGCTCTTAACAGGGGATTTGCCGTTGTAATGAAAAAGAACGAGCTCTCCATAAGTATCCGGAATCTTTTCTTCGTCTGTCACAGATGGATATTTACTCTCAATTTCTCTAATTTCATCATTAAATTTTAAACGCTTTGCCATTCGCATAGCGTCTTCCACAAGCGAAATCGGAAGCGGAGTATCAAACATACCTGCGTAATATTCATATACCTTCATCGCTTGTCTGTAAGAAATAAACGCATCGTTATACTCATGCTGGTTTTCATATATCATACCCATTAGGTATCGAGCAAATGCGTCTTCTTTATATCTGCTTTTTTGCCCGTATTTTATTTGGATAGTATTTAAGAAATGATCAACCTGCCGCGCCTCAACAAGAGCAGCCTGCTCATTGTCTAAAAATATGTAGTTCAGAGCGCAGAATATATTGATAAGACTGCGTTCAAAATCCTCGCCGTAATAAGGCCTCATAGCGTCGCTTATAAGCAGTGTCTTGCTTTCCTGAGTTATACTTTTTGTAAAATAATCCCGGGCAATTTGTTTGGCCCTCTCAAAAGCGATATTGCTTTCTTCCCAATTCCCGCTCATATGTTTTGTAAAGCCTAAATCAAGATAGTATAAAAGAGCGTTATTTTTGCCATAAGAATCCTCTTTAGAGGAAACTACTAAATTTGACGCTTCTTCAAACTGTTCATTGACTATCAAATTATCCAGATTATTATAATACTGCGCTCTTTGCGCAGCGCAGCCTTGCAGGAACAGCGCTATATTAACAAGAAAAAACATTAGAATTATTTTTGTAAAAGATTTAATCAACATATCCTCTTAGAACCTGAAAATATTTCCTCTCCCACCAGAGGGAGAGGATTAAGCTTGCCCAGTCAAGGGCTTGGGGTGAGGGAGTATATTTTTTTAGAAGCTTGATTTCCTTCGTTTTATCTCTTTCTTTATCTGCTTCTGGCCTATCCAGACCTTTTCATTAGTTAATATATTAATAAGCTCAAGCTCTGTCTGATAATAACGCACCTGCGTCTTGCCTGCTTCGTCTAAAATTGTGTTAATTTGGCCTTTTAGCATAAAATCAGCTCCTGTCTCCTGGCCCATATCCTTTGCCGTCTCCATGCTTGCGTTCTCTGCCTGATCCATTTTTTCTTCTCGAACTTCCTCTCTTTGTCCCTTATCAGCCACAAAATATACTCTTCCGGAATTAATAAGCTCTCTCTCCATATCTTTAACGAATGTTTCTGTGTTTATATGCTCATGGCTCTTATTCATTACCTGGCCCACAATTATTCTTGGTTTATTGCCTTTAGCTGACATGAAATCATTTAACCAAGGCCGAGAAAGACAATCTGTAATCATTTCCTGTGATACCATCCTTGAGTCTGTGTCATTCCAGTTTCCGCTTAAATCAATCTGCTCATCTACAGCTGTACGCGTTATTTTGGGCGTAGTAGCGCACGAACTGAGAAGCATTGTAAATAGAGATACTGAAAAAATCGTAATAAAAATTTTGGAATTTCGCATGTAACACCTCCTAGCGAATTTGTTTTTTTAGAATATCATAAGAAGCGTTGACAGTCAATTACTTTGTTATTTTTCTGTCAGATAACGCTATGATAGCTGATAATATTATTACAGTAGCAATAAAACACGCGCCCACTCCAATAAACATTAGCCCGCCTAAGCTCCTAAACCCGGGCCATACAGAAAACATTAATGACCCAAAAGCAAGCATCGTGGTAAGAGATGTTAATAATATCGCTTTTCCTGTGCTCGCGAAAACCACTAATAATATTTTTTCATAAATTATTCACCAATATTAATCTTATTTCAATTAATATAGCCTGTGGGCTTTAGGCCCCAGCTTATACTTTTAAATTAAAATAATTTATTATATATCCTGACAATAAAATTCCAAGCGTTGTTATTCCAAAAAATATTGCTATTAACTTTAATTTCATAGCGCGTCTTAAAATAATTGCCTCAGGCAGGCTAAGTCCGGCAATAGCCATCATGAAAGCAAGCGCAGTGCCCAATGGTATTCCTTTCTGAAATAAAACAACAGCAATAGGCACAATAGCTGCGCAGCTTCCATACATAGGCACACCCAATAATACGGCAATAGGCACGGAAAATATACCTGTTTTATTTATGACGCTGTTTATTAATTCCTGCGGCATATAATTATGAATTAAAGCTCCGACTGCAACGCCAAATAAAACCCATTTCCATATTTTTTGAATTACAGCTTTAGCTTCATGCAGGCCGAATTTAATTCGGTCAATAACTCCACTATAAACGCTCTCGGAAAACGGCTCGTTTAATGCTTCAACAAAATCTTTCACAAGATATTTTTCAAGCTTCATCTTTCCTAGAATAATGCCTGATATGACTCCCACGACAATGCCTAACAGCACATAGATAATTGTTATTTTCCAGCCAAAAAAACCTATCATAAGAACTACCAAATATTCATTCACTAAAGGAGACGTTATCAAAAATGAAAATGTTACGCCAAGAGGAATGCCGGCTTCTAAAAAACTAATAAATATGGGTATTGAAGAGCATGAACAAAAAGGAGTAATTGCGCCAAACATTGAGGCAAGAACATTCCCGAATCCTTTTTTCTTTGAGAGCCAATTTTTAATTTTATTTTGAGGTATAAAACTTCTTAAAAACCCCATAACAGTTATCATTGCAAAGAGAAGCAGTAATATTTTAATCGTATCATATACAAAAAAATTTACAGACTGCGCCAGGCTGGTTTCAGGATTTAACCTGATAATTGAATATATAAACCAATTTACAGCTATTTGCAGCATTTCTTCTCCTCTTTGTTTTTGTCATTGCCGCAGCATGCGCACCCTTTTGACTTATCCTCTAATTTCTGATCAAGCTTTTTAAATAATTTCTCAAAAAAATCTACTATGAAATTCTTTTTCTTGTTTCCCATAATACCTCCAAAAAATATTTGTTTATATATTATCATATTTTTTATTTTTGTAATATTTTTTTATCTTATCCACCCCGCTCGATTATAAGCGAATAGCCGGAATAGCGAAAAGGGATTAGTCAATACATGTGCCCCCACCCGGTAAACATAGCCAAACTGAGTAGAGATAATATTCTCAGGACCGCTTGAAATCCCCGCCGAGGATATTCTGCGCTTGATGAAAATATTGCCTAAATCCATGATTCATAGTATAATCGCTAAATGTTTAATACATACCATTGTCCTCCTTCTTGATAGAAGGTGGAACCCGGAAACAATCGAAAGACACCAAGTTTTCCCCTCTATCAAGATGGAAGACAGACGGGTGTGGTTTTAATTATTTATAAATGAGAGAATAAATGAATAACAATAACGCACAAACATTAAAACACTCAAACACTCATAGACTTATTTACCCTATGGACATACTTATCATTGGATATTATTTAATAATCTCATTAATACTTATCTTTTCAAGAGCGGGCATATCTGAATACTGGCCATATTTATTAAGCCATATAATAATAATTGCCTTTGTTTTTTTGATAGCAAAAATATACTCAAAAAATAAATACGGAATAATTTATCTGGCGCGGCACATGTATCCGATTATTCTATTAATTTACACATACAAAGAGCTTAACTATCTAATTCCAATTGTCTCGCCCAAGATGATGGACGCTTACATATACAATTTTGAACTATCAGTTTTAGGATTTCACCCTACAATATTACTCGAGAAAATAGTATCCAGGCCTTTAACTGAGCTTTTAACATTAGCGTATTTTTCATATTACTCTATGATCTTTTTACCGCCGTTAATTCTGTGTTTCCAAAAACGTTTTGACGAGCTGAACGACTTTATCGAAACAATACTAATAGCTTATTCAATATGTTATTTTGTATTTCTTTTATTCCCTGTTCATGGCCCAAGATTCGAATTTAAAGATATATACACAATCCAATTAAAGGGATATTTCATAACTTATATTCAGGCGTTTTTAATGGAGTACGGAGAAACATTAGGCGCGTGCATGCCAAGCTCGCATGTTGCGGCAGCGTGTGTGTCATTGATTATGGTAAAAAGATATTTTAAAAGCTTTTTCCCTATCATGCTCTTTGCTGTGATTCTTATGTCAATCGCGACATTTTATAACAGGTATCATTATGTTTCCGACGTATTTGCCGGAATTATTGTATGCGTAATCGCTGTTTACTTAAAGCCATTTTATCTAAAAATATTGAGCAAACATGGGTATAGCGACAAATTCTAACGGATATCAATCATGAAAAAAATACTTATTACAGGCGGGGCGGGTTTTTTAGGCCGGTATCTTATTCAAAATCTTTTAAATAATTTTGACGGCCTTGATATTACAATCCTTGACCTTAGAGAAAACAAAAATAAATTATTCGATTTTTCAAACTTTACAAACATAAAATATCTCTATAATAAAAATATCTGCCATTACACTGATATAGAAAATGATTTTTCGGGCATTGACACAGTCATTCATCTTGCAGGGCTTGTTTCATTTTCTTTAAAGGATAAGGACAGGCTTCAAGATATTAATGTAACCGGCGCTGAAAACGTATTAAAAGCCTCGTTTGAAAATAATGTTTTAAATTTTATACACGTCAGCTCAGTCGCAGCGCTAGGCTATAACAACGACCCGCTTAATCCTATTAATGAGTCATTCAAATTTGACTGGAGTATTGCGAAAAGAAAACATAAATACTATATGCTCACAAAACATGAAGCTGATGAAAAAGTTCTTGAATACAGAAATAAAGGAATGAATATCGCTATCGTATACCCCGGACTTATGCTCGGGCCGGGCGACAGAACAAACTCAACAAATCTTATTAATGGGATTAAACAAGGTAAGATAGCGTTCAATATGCCGGGCGGAACAAATATTATTGATGTTCGAGACACTGCCAAAGGCATTGCGCAATTATTAAAACACAATATTATTAACGATGAAATATTATTATCGGGAGAAAATATTTCATTTAAGGAAATAAATAAAACAATAGCTGAAGAGCTGGGTGTTAACTATCCCAAAAAAACTCTATCAAAAACTCTAAGTTCTTTATTATACTACATATTATTATTCGCGGAATTTATATCTAAGAAACCTCTTCCTCTAACAGCTGATAATGTTGACTCCGCGTCTAAATTTAGATATTTTAGCAATACCAAAGCTAACAAAGTTCTCAGCTGGCGGCCTGAGATAAATTTCAGGGATACAATAAAAAATACAATTGAATGGATGGTAAATAAAAATGAATTTAAGAGGTAAAGTAGTTATTATTACAGGCGCAAGCAGCGGCGTAGGAAAAGCTACTGCCGTGGAGTTTGCAAAACACGGAGCAAAAATCGCGCTTGCGGCTCGAAGAATCGACAGGCTGGAAGAAATTAAAAATTATATTTTAAATTTCAATACTAACTGTATAGCCGTTAAAACGGATGTATCCGTAGAAAGCGATGTAAAAAATCTTTTTGAAGAAACTGAAAAGGCATTTGGACAGATCGATGTTGTAGTCAATAATGCGGGGAAAGGACTAAGAAAAGAGATCCAAGATATTTCATTTGAAGAATGGAACTCATTAATGGAGACCAATGTAAACAGCGTTTTTTTATGCACAAGAGAGGCTGTAAGAAGAATGAATCATGGCGGACATATTTTAACCGTATCATCTGTAGCCGGGCTTTATGGAGTCCCTCCTTACTCAGCATATTGCGCGTCAAAACACGCTGTAACAGGTTTTAACAGAGTAATGTTTTGGGAACTAAAGAAACATAAAATCAAGGTTTCAACAATCTATCCGGCTAGAATAGCTACTGAATTTTTTAATGATTATAAAGAGAAACCAAAAAGGCATCAGATGCTGATGCCTGAGGATATTGGAAGGTATATATACGCGCTTGCAACAAGATCGCCAATAAAGATATTAAAAGCCGCAGGAAGTAATTTCTTAAAGAGAGTATTAACCTTTCTAACCCCGCATTAATTCGTAGTGCGTTATGCAAAATGCGTCGAACATACTGAGTATTCTGAAGATTACAATTCTGTCATTCCCTGTAAAGATTTCATATTTTATAGCCTGAGTGAATAATAAATATGCGTTAAATATTGCTAAAAAATAATTCTGTCATTACTGCACATTCGCTTCGCTCAGTGTAAACTCAAGCAGGAATCTTCGTTAGATATTTCTTTTACGAAAATGCTCGGGTCAAGCCCGAGGATGACATAAATACTTATTCTCTTCCATTGTTTTTAGCCAATAACCTTAATGTAATAGACTCTCGACTTATTTTTTTATCATTAAACTCTTTAAAAATTTCATGTCTTTTTTTGCTTGGATACTTGCAGTTTCTATTATTCCGGGAACATTAGTTAGGCCTTTCGTACTTATAAATTTAATGAAACCTTCTTTGCCGATATATCCGTTTCCGGGATGCGTATGCCTGTCTTTATGCGAACCAGCCTCTGTCTTTGAGTCATTATAATGAATAAAATAAATATTATTAAAAGCAAAGCTTGCTTTAATATCTTTTTCCAATAAGGCCATACCTTCCTTTGTAGTAAAATCATACCCTGCGCCAAATAGATGGCACGTATCAAGACAAACTCCTGTTCTTTTCGGATACCCAACCTTTTTTAATATGTAATTGATATCGAATAATGAGTCGCCTATTCTTCGTCCTCCGCCAGCAACATTTTCAATTAAAAATATTACATCATTTTTAACCTTATCTAAAACCTCTTTTATGTTATTTATTATATTCTGTATTCCCTTTTCTTTAGTAGAACCTTCGGAGTATGATCCCGGGTGAATAACATAAAACTCTGCTCCTATCTCACCTGCAGTTTTATAATCATATTCTAACGCTCTCATTGATCTTTTATGTATGATTTTATCCGTTGTCGCAAGGTTTGGAAGATATGGAGTATGAACGATTAGAGGAGCTATATTGTATTTTTTACGAAGTTCTTTAAATTGTTTAATATCGTCCGGATTATATGTCTTATCCCGCCACATTCTTGGATTGTGGCTAAATATCTGGAAGGTTTCACAGCCTAAACTGCGCGCTTCTTCCAGAGCGCCGGTAAGGCCGTTTCTCACAGAACAGTGAAAACCAAGCTTCATAATACCTCGTCGTGCGTTATGTGTTATGCGGAAAATATTTGTCATTGGGAGGAGGAGTAGACAACGAAGCAATCTTCGTTAAAGGATTCCTTAGCAAAGATCGCCAGGTCGCCCTGTTTATGACAGGGCTCCTCACGATGACTAAGAGACGTCATCCTGAGGGCTACTACCCGAAGGATCTTCGTGAGTAACTCCTCTTTTCGGAGATCCTTCGTTACACTCAGGATGACGCAGTAGCGTCACTTAAACACTCAAACACTTATTTATAAATGTCTTTCCGGAATGCCTATGAATTCTTTAAACTCAGGTTTAACTCGTTCCGGTTTTCTTCCAAAACAAACACCCAAATTCTCATAAAACGCGACAAGTTTTGTATCAACATGACGCTGTTTTATAGCATCCTTTGTTTTCATATATCTAATTACTCCATCCTTCACATCAACTACTGTTACTCCATAAATATTATTTGAGAGCAGCATTACAGCAGCGCCGCCGGCTTCCATTCCAAAATTAACATCAAATGCCGAGGACTTTCCGCATCTAACCAAATGACCCGGCCTTACCTCCCTGACCTCAGGAGTTTCATAGAGCCCCTTTACATACATCTTTGTTTTTTTCATGAACTTTGTAATATCAGGATCAGCTTTAAACCTCTTTGTAAGCTCTTGGCATACATATTTACCTGCGCCAGCTAATTTCTTATGTCCAAAAGAATCAATACCTGCGGATTCATCAACGATTTCTTTTCCGCTAGCATCTGTCATACCCTCAGCAGCAACAATGATATATGTTCCCGCATGAACATCGCTTCTCTCTATTCGCCCGCAAAGCTTTTTCTTAACATCTTCATAAAGCGCGTCAAAATTAGTAGGCACCTCAGGAATAAGAATAGCGTCAGCCTCAGCTCCAACACCGCCTCTAAAAGCCGTATGCCCTGCATATCTGCCAAAGACTTCGAGAACAATTACTCTATTATGCGTTCTTCCTGTTGTTTTAAGGTCATAAGCAAAGTCAGCAATACGATTAACAGTTGAATCACCGCCTACTGAATATGTTTGAAGGTCTAAATCCATTGTCTTTGGAGCATGAACGCACTTAATACCCTGCTCAGACAAGTCTACAATAACGCTTCCCGTATCATCGCCGCCTGATATAACCAGCCCGTCAATATTAAATTTCTTAAGCCCTTCTTTGATACGATCATATTTTTTATCATCATCAATCTTCTTTATCTTTACTCTTGAGTGGCCCGCCTCTGACCCTGCAAGCACTGATGTAAACTCGTCAGATCTATTATGGTCTAATTTTACCAGCGAATCAAATTCAACAAGATTATACAATCCTGCGTACCCATTTGGGATCACAAAAAGATTTATATTATTGCTGTTAGCCATCTGAGCGGCTCCTTTAACAACAGCATTAAGCCCTCCGCAATCCCCGCCGCTTGTAATAATTCCGATATTCATATTTCCCTCCTAATAAAACCGCTCCCGCTGTCATCCTAAAAGCTACTGCTCGAAGGATCTACGCTAGTGCTTCCTCTCTCGAAGATCCTTCGCTCCGCTCAGGATAACAGAAAGAGAAAGTTTAAACGATTTTTGATTTTTAAAAAAACTTCTTTGTTTATGAATGATTATATTAATAATAGAAGAGTAAAATGTCTAGAAAAAACTCTTTGTAATATATTTCCAGTCAATAATAGTTAGAAAATAAATGCCAGCCTATATCCGAAATACGCTGCGCTTAGTCCCAGGAGTATATGAAGACCAATATTAATTGCCATACCCATCATCTGTCCTTCACGGAAAAGAGTGAGGCTTTCATATCCAAAGGTTGAAAATGTAGTAAAACCTCCAAGCACACCAACAAGAATCAGCAAACGCATTTCGTGCCCAAATATATGTTTAACCTCAAAGATACCATTGAGAAGACCCAGTACAAAACACCCTGCAATATTTACAAATAGTGTTCCATATGGAAACCATGGTTTTGACATCATATTATGTATCTTTGCAGTAATAACATACCTAAGGGATGACCCCATAAACCCGCCAATACCAACAAATAATACTTTTTTCATACCTGATCTCCGTAGAATTTAAATATTATTTAATTATATCATTTAGAGAGGCTTTTAGATAGTAAATTTTGCGCTTTATCAGCAGTAACCGAACTGAGGGACAGACCCCAAAATTCGGTTACTCAAAAGTAACCGAATTTTGGGGTCTGTCCCTCAGTTCGGTTACTTTTTTGCGATAAATACAGCTCGTTTTGGGATAGGGTAGCCTTCGACAGTCTTTGTCGGATCATTCTTGTCAATATAGTCAGACAATGACTGGAATCTCATCCACTCTGTAGTGCGCTGTTCATCACCGGTAGTCTCGCTAACATTCACGCATTTTATTTCTTTAAATCCTATTTTCTTTAGCCAAATTTCAAGCATGCCGCATGATGGAATAAACCAAACATTTCTCATCTTAGCATATCTATCCTCAGGAACGAGCGCCGTATTTTCATCTCCATCACTCACAATGGTTTCTAAAACCAGCTCTCCTCCTTTTTTTAAAAATGAATAACAGCTAAGCAAATGTTTTATTGGATTTTTTCTGTGATATAATATTCCCATGGAAAATACAGTATCAAAGCATTCCATATTTTCCGTAAGGTCATTTGTTTTGATAGGAAGAACACACGCTTTGTGATCATTAATATATTTTTGAAGAGAATAAAACTGATAGACATAACCAATATTCGGCTCAATTCCAATAGCCAATTTTGCGCCGGCTCCGAGCATTCTAAGTGTATGATATCCTGACCCGCAGCCTATATCAAGCACCACTTTATCTTTTAGCGTAGTAATATGATCATTAAATCTATCCCATTTAAAGTCAGACCTCCACTCTGTATCAACATGTATACCAAAAATATTAAACGGCCCCTTTCGCCATGGATGAAATTCCTTTAAACACTGCTCCAATTTATTCATGTTTTCAGCAGAAATATCATCTTGAGTGCCTATTTGTATTACAGAATTATTTAAATGTATTTCCGCAGGCTCAACGTTAGGAAGAGCATCGTACGCTTTCTGCCATTTAGGTATGTCTCCATATCTTCCGGATTTGAATGCATAATTAGTTTTTTCAGTTAAAATATCTATCCACCGGGCTAAACCGCTTTTCTTGATTTCTTGATATGCTTCAGAATAATTAATCATTTAATCGCTACCATAGAAACGAAATTAAAACATTGAAACCAGACATTTACGTCTTTAAATCCTGCTTCCTTTAAACGTTTAATGTGCATCTCCAAAGTATCACTAATTAGAATATTCTCTAGAGCTGTTCTTTTCTGGCTTATTTCAAGGTCAGAATAACCATTCTGCCTCTTGAATAAATACTGCATTTTATTATACGCGTCATCCTGTGTTTTATCAGCCCCAGCTATCTTTTCTGAAAGAATAAAAACTGAATCTTCTTTCATTCCGTTATAGATTTTTCTTAGGAGCTGTTCCCTCCTCTCAGGATTAAAAAACTGAAGAACAAAATTCATAGCAATTACTGAAGCATTCGTAATATCAACATCCGCAATATCTCCTAAAATAACTTCAATAGGAATATTTAAACTAACTGATTTTAAAATTTCTTTGCATCGTTTTATCATATCCTCAGAATTATCAACAGCGATTATTTTGCATCCCTTTTTGTCAATATACTTTTGCATTGATAGAGCGCACGCCCCTAATGAACAGCCCAGATCATAAATATTAGTCTGAGGCCGGGCATATTCGCCTGCCAAAACTCCAATCACATTAACAATAGCCTCATACCCCGGTATTGAACGCTTCAGCATGTCCGGAAAAACATTTGCAACCTTTTTGTTAAAAACAAAACCTGAAATATTTTCTAATTCTTGTTTATAAATATCATCTCTGCTGCTCATAAAAATTATCACCCTAATGCATCGATTTTAGACTGGAGCTCCATCATACGTTTAGATACAAGCCTTGATATTGCCCTATCCTCGATCATTCCCTTATACTCTTTATTCTCTGAAACAACCGGCATACAATCAACCTTATAATCCCTTAATGACTCCTTAACATCAAGCATTGACGTCTCCGGCGCGCATGTAACAACAACCTTTTGCATAAGATCATGGGCAAGTATAACATTATCCAGGCCCGTGGTGCCAAAAGTATGCCTGATACTGCTTATTGAAATAATACCGACCAGCACTTTATCCTTCTTTATCACGGGATAGTAGAGATAGTCATGCTCGCTAAATATCTTTAACACTTCCATTAACGTCATATTCTGTAAAATCAGAGGCGCATTTTGGTCCATTATATCTTTAGCCTTGCTTTTTTTTATAAGGTCCTCTTCAGTGATATTCAACCCTGCTTCATTAGCTTTCTGAATAGCGTACTTAACAAACATCGGGCCAATTAATTGAACTATAAATGTAGTCACAGTAATTACAATCACAACCTGATTACCAATTTCTCCGGGAAAACGATGCCCTACCATTAGCGATAAACCTATAGCTACGCCCGCCTGGCTGAACAAACAAAATGGCAGATATTTTTTAATAGATTCTGACGCCCCTGAAATATAAGCGCCAAAATATGCGCCAAACATTTTTCCCGCTGTCCTCCCAAAAAGATATAGCATAGCTATTATTATTACAATTAATGTTACATGGCTAAACTCCAGCTTTGCGCCAAACAATACAAAAAACATAACATAAATTGGAGGAGTAAACTTGCCTACTAATTTAAATATTTCCTTGCTTTTTCTCGGAGCATAATTAACCAGCATTACGCCTAAGGACATTGATGTTAAAATAATATCTACCTTAATAATAATTGATATTCCAAGAATAAGCAGAACTGTGCCTAATGCAAGCGCAAGTATTCTGTCTTCTTCATTATGCGCTTTTACAATTTTACTTAAAATATAACCTGAAACAACTCCCACGGCAATTGCAGTGCATATTTCATAAATAGGATGCAGGATAGTTAAAACTGAACTGCCATAACCCAATAGCGCTGACGCAATGCTCGCTGTTATAGCAAAAAGAATTAACGCTAATCCGTCATCAAGAGCCACAATACCCAATACTGTAGTTGTCAGCGGGCCTTTACTCTTGTATTCCCAGAGAACATCTGTAGTAGCCGCAGGCGCTGTAGCTGACGCAATGGCGCCAAGCATAAGAGCCAGCGCAAGCGTAGTATTTACATCATGCAGGTAAAAATATCCAAAAACACCCACTAACACAGAGACGAATAAGAAAGCAGCCAACCCTTCTCCCAATAGAATAATTGTAAATTGCCTGCCATATTTAATTAATGTTTCTTTTTTAAGCTCACTTCCTATCATGAAACCTATAAGCCCAAGCGCAAAATAATTTAAAGGCTCTATCAAATTTATTAGTTCTTTATCAACTATTTTAAATCCGGTTTCTCCAATAATCAATCCGACAAAGATATATCCCACAACTTGAGGAATCTTAATCTTATGAAAAAAATGCCCTCCAAGCGTGCCTAATACCAACACCAAACCTAAAAGGAATAATATACTTAATTGCGGCACTGAAATATTAGAAATAATTTTTGATAGCAATTCTATCATTGATGCTAATCTCCTATATTTTTTGATTTATATGCATGACATATGTGACATGTTATGATGAGTTTGTATATTTTACCGCTAAATGCTGATTTTGTATAGTTAAAAATTAACATTTTCGCTTTGCCTTGACAGTTAAAAATTGACAGTTAAAAATTAAAAATGCAGCGGCAAAGTGATAATGTCCTATTAAATTCCGGCTAACTTAATTATTGCAGTCAGCGCATATGTAATGTAAAATATATTAAATTTTTCAACCGGAGGGAACAATGCCAATTTCAATTCAATTCCTTGGAGGAGCGCAGACTGTAACAGGGTCTATGCATCTCATATCAGTTAATGGCTCAAAGATTCTAATAGACTGCGGACTGTACCACGGCAGAAGAGATGAGGCTTTTGAAGTTAATTCAAACTTTAATTTTAATCCTAAAGAAATCAACGCCGTAATATTATCTCACGCTCATGTTGACCATTGCGGCAATCTCCCTACGCTGGTTAATAAGGGTTTCAGATCAAATATTTATTCTACAATTCCAACGCAAAAACTCTGTGATTACATGCTTCCTGACAGCGGTCATGTTCAAGAAGAAGATGTAAAATATGTTAACAAAATAAATTTAAAAAGAGATCTTCCTCCCAGGATGCCTCTATACACAGTCAACGACGCTATTAACACTCTTCCATATTTTATGCCTGTTGAATACCATAGGAGACAGAGAATAACAGACAATATTGATGTAACATTTTTTGACGCAGGCCATATTTTGGGATCATCTATACCTGTCCTCGACATAAAGACCGGAGATAAAAACACACGCATTGCTTATGCTGTTGACCTTGGCAGGCCAAAGATGCCATTAATCAGAGATCCTGAAATTCCAAAGGATGTAGATTATTTAATTATTGAAAGCACATACGGCGCAAGAACGCATGACACGATTGAAGCCGCGGAAGATGAATTAGCGTCAGCTATAAACAGCACAGTAGCTCGCGGAGGCAAGATCATTATTCCATCATTCGCTCTTGAAAGAGCTCAGCTTCTTGTTTATTTTATTAGCGAATTAATAAAAAGAGGCAAGGTTAAAAAACTGCCTATTTATGTTGACAGCCCTCTTACAGTGAACCTTACAAATGTGTTCAGGCAGAATTGGGAATATTTTGACGAAATAACTAAAGAAGCTTTCAAAAGAGAAGAGGATCCTCTTGGTTATGATAATATTACATACATATCAGATGTAAATGACTCAAAAAGGCTTTCCTTTGAAGACGGGCCTATGATAATAATATCCGCTTCAGGCATGTGCGAAAACGGCAGAATACTTCACCATTTAAAAAATAATATCGGCAGTCCTAAAAACACAGTAATCATTGCAGGATTCATGGCAAAAAACACGCTTGGCAGAAGAATTGTCGAAAGAGAAAAAACTGTAAAAATATTCGGCCAGCCGGTTGATTTAAAAGCTGAGGTTGTAACGCTTAACGCATTTAGTTCGCATGCTGATAAAAACGGCCTTCTGGATTTTGTAAAAGGCTGCGGCCACAAGGTAAAAAAGGTTTTTATCGTGCATGGTGAAATAGAACAATCCAAGATTTTTGAAGAATCCTTAAAAGAACAAGGCATTAACGCGTCTATACCGGCAAAAAATGAAACTGTAACACTGTAACAAACTGTTCGCTTTTACGTCTCATATATTAGCAGAAAAATATTATTGAAAGGATATATATGATAGAACAATTAATCAGATACTTCACGCATAGACACCTCTTAACAAATCTTGTAGTAGTTACCGTGATAATCGGCGGCATTCTATCCTGGTTCAACATCCGTTAGGAAGAATTACCAAACATTGACCTTGATTTTGTAAGAATCTCCACACTGCGTAAACACCTTATTCAGCCACAGGCTTAATAAGATCGTGCTTGAAACAAATATTAAAAAACTTTATCTTGAGTGGCTGAGACTAACTGATCGGTTAATTGAAAGGGACGTTCATACTTCTATAAACGTCCCTAAATAATCTGTCCTATTTTTTCCTTAAAGCTGAAAACACAAAATATATACCTGCAGCAACAAGAATAATCGGTATAATCGGCGCGCTTATACTAGATGTGTCAAACAAATTTGTAAGGAATAGTATAGAACCGAGTATAACCCAAAAAATTTCAACCTTTAACTTTTGCAGTTTCCTAATACCCTGGAGAATTAACAGAATAGCTCCAATACCTAACCAAGTAACATTTGAAGAGAATTGAAATAGAAACGCAAGGCCGATCCAAAGTAGAAACAATCCCCAACGCGCAACACCAAGTTTTATCTCTAATTCCTCTGACATTATTTTCCCTCCTTTTCATTCATTCTACGCACTATTACAGTAAAACCTATGTATACCGAAAAGTCAAGATTAACAACATTGATAATTATGCCGCAGTTTTTATAAAAGCATGTTTTAAAGGATCCATATTCTTAAATATCGTCTCAAAATTATCTTCTATAACCCTTTTTATTCGTTTATTATTAAGATACTCTATCATTAATTTTCATATGTGGGATTTTCATCTTTACCGCAAAATTTTCGTTTGTTAATTTTACTCCTATTTATTCATGAGCCACAATGAGGTGTTTAATACTGCTGCAAAGCATACCCATAAAAAATAGGGCATCATTAAATAACCTGCAAGTTTTGAGATATTATAAAATAGTATTATGCAAAGCGCGATTCCAATAAGAAGAAAAATAATATCTATCAGCGCAAGGAAAGGAGACCGCACACCAAAAAATAATATTGACCATAGGGAATTAAGAACAAGCTGAATTAAAAAGACTATTACTGCTTTATTGATGACATTATTATCCGATTCTTTCCACACCAAATACAATGACACGCCCATACATAAATAAAGAAATGTCCATACAGGCCCAAAAACCCAGTCAGGCGGATTAAATGACGGCTTATTTAAAGTTACATACCAAGTTTTAACTGTCTTTGCTGTAATAAACCCGCCTACCACTCCTGCTCCCTGACATAATAATACAGATAAAATAAGTTTAATTAAATTATTCATTTACACCTCTAATTTTTATTCGCTTCAATAATATTCCGTAATATTTGAAATACTTTTATGTATTGATTATTTTTAAAATGTGAATTTAAATGAAAATCTTATGCCGTTATTGGCAATATCATTCCCGTATTTATAGGAAATAAATGTCCGCTTGTAAGCTAAGGAAAGAATGCAGTTATTATTCATAAAATATTTTTCAAACCCCAGATCAAAATTTAGTATATCTTTATTTTTAACTGCATTAGTATAATCATAGAAGCTGTCTTCAAGTATCATATAGGTTTTATATTTTTCATTTATTTTATAGTTCAGCCTGAGCTTAATATTTTTATTGTTGTAGTTATTATCCAATGCATTTTCATAATCAATTTTTTTATACTCGCCAAATATATTTAACCATATACTAGATACTTTATCCCTCATGATCTCATACTTCCAATAAGTAGAAAAAGAATTTCTGTTATAGTCATAAACATCAGCCAAATGATTTTTCTTATAATATTCATATTTTAAACTGGTGTTTAGAGTATCATTCAACCTATGGCATGTCTTGAACATATAATTAAAATATGTATAATCTGTTTCATAATCAGCGTCTATATCTTCGTCGTCCCTTGAATCCCGCTGGCCGTATTTGAGCTCAGTTGATAATTTATAAATCAATTTGCTCTTAACATTGTAATCTATAAAACTCGAAACTTCCTGTTTAATCTTATCTTTGCCTGTTAGTTTCTTATTAGATGACTCAACCTTATATGTTGACCCTAGTACTATATCAGTCAAAATATATTTACTGCCTTCAACTTTACCCAAAACATTAAATAAATCCTTTTGGTCAGACTCTATAAAATCAAAGCTGTTTATTCCTGCTGTCAATTTTAATTTATAATCATCCTTAACTTTTCTCTCAATACTACTTTTAATTTTTAGCTGATTATAACTATTTACAGCTGCGTTATCATATCTTTTATCTTTATAATCCACCCAAAAATTTAGCGCGTATTTTTGTTTTGTATCATTTTTCCATTCATTGCTTAATTTGATCTTATAGATATTGGAAGTATTATCATAAACATCCTTGGTGTCATAATTTTTATTATATGAAAACATGTTTACTAAGCAGGATAACGTTGGAGAGATTTTTTGTTCGAACTTTGAATTAAAATTTTGATAAGTGTAGTTATCTGCAACCAGTTCCTCTTCATAATCTTCTATAGCAAGCCTCTCTCCTGTTTCAACATACCCGCTAAGAGAATACTCGCCGGCAAACACATTGCTTCCAAAAGCCGCAAAAATAATCAGCGCTGATAATTTTCTATTTATTTTCATTTAGCCTCGCTATAAATATACCTTTATAACTTATTCGTTTTATACCATGAATTCATTGGCAAGTCAATCACGCGCTTAAATTAATATCTAAAGCCTATTAAGAAGCCTTAAAAGCCCGTCTAAGATAGTAATCGGATGAGGAGGGCATCCGGGAATGTAAAGATCAACAGGCAAAATATCAGCCGCCCCATTATAAGTTTCGTTGTGTCCGCAAAAAATGCCGCCTGAAATAGCGCACGCGCCAACAGCAATAACTATTTTGGGTTCCGGAATAGCGTCATAGGTTTTCCTTAAAGCAAGCTCCATGTTTTTTGTTACAGGCCCTGTTATAAGCAGTCCGTCAGTATGCCTTGGCGACGCCGAGAAATTTATACCAAATCTTGAAAGATCAAAAACAATTGTAGTCAGCACATTAACGTCAGATTCGCAGGCATTGCATCCGCCTGCGCTAACCTGCCTCAAATTAATAGACCTTCCAAAAACTCTCAGCATTTCTTTATTCAGCGCCTTGGCTAATTTTAATTCCTTATTTTTACTATTACAGATTAAATCAGATTTATTTGTGACTGCCATACGATAATCTTTAGAGAACGAAATCACTCCTTTAGGGCAAACCCGCGCGCAAGCACCGCAAAACATACATTTGCCAAGATCCATTTCTAATCCATTTTTGCCAATCTTAAAAGCGCTGACAGGACAAATATCTACGCATTTAGCGCACTTTTCTTTTTCGCACTTTGACTGATTAATAACAGGAATTCCCATATACCTTTCAGACAAGTTAGGTTCTTTTTTAGGAAAAGGAACTGTTTTATATCCTTGTTTTATACGAGCAATTAACATTTTTAGCATATAAATAACCCCAAACTAATCATAAATCATGTCCGCAATAAGAAAGACTAAAACTTTTATTACATAACGGAAAATTTGATATTTGTTCATTGCGCAATACCATCTCCAAGCCTATCCAGTTATGAAAAGAAGCGTCTACAATCTTGTATTTACTAAATTTTCCTTTTTTATCAGTAATCACAGTATGGCAAATTTCTCCTCTAAAACCTTCCACAACCGAAACAACAAGGCTGTTTGGAATAGTTTTATTTAATTCTGTTTGTATTTTTCCTTTTGGCAGAGTCTTTAAATTATTTTTAATAAAAACTATTGAACGTTGAATCTCCAGCCATCTGACATAAGCCCTGGCTAAAACATCTCCTGACGAATGTATTGATACGGGTATTTGATCTAACCTGTAATTACCAAAAGGGAAATCTGATCTTACGTCACGAGAAACACCGCACGCGCGCGCAGGCAGTCCGACAATCCCTAATTCCTCGCAATGCTTTTTAGTCAAAACTCCTGTCCCTTCAAAAAAATCCATAACAGAGGGAGTATTCCATAAAAGATTAACAGCAGACTCTAAATCCCTATAAATAATTTCTATTCTTTTTAACAATTCTGTTATCAAAGCATCATCAATATCAAATAAAACTCCGCCGGCGCATATCATGCCGCGCCCAAATCTATTGCCGCATATTAACGCAGTCAGATTAAGAAAATCACCGCGCAGTCTTCCGCAAAAAGACGCTGTCGGCAGATACGCAATATCATTTGCCAAAGCTCCAAGATCGCCTGTATGATTAGCCAGCCTCTCAAGCTCTAAAACTATTGAGCGCAAAACATGCGCGCGCTCAGAAACATTACAATCTGAAAGCGCTTCATACGCGCCTGAATAAGCCAAACCGTGCGCGCTCGTTGAATCTCCTGCAGCTGTCTCAATATAATGCATTGTTTTCTTGTCAGGCCCTCCGGCCAGCGCGCGTTCAATCCCTCTATATTGGTAGCCCAATGAAATGTCTAAATAGTAAACATTCTCGCCATAACATTGAAATCTAAAGTGTCCGGGCTCAATAATACCTGCATGAACCGGGCCTACGGCAACCTCATGAATATCCTCGCCTTTAACCTTATTAATTTTTAAGTCTTTATTCACTAGATTTTTTGAAAAAACACGAACAGGTTTTAATGCCGGATGATTCTTAGGATTTACGCCGCATTGTTCATATATCTCTCTTTCAAACAGATGAGCCTGAGCGCACTCAAGAGTCAAACACTCATACTCATCCTCAACATCAGCGGTCATTATTATAAATTTACCGATTTTCTGATCAGCTAAAACAATATATAATCTGACAGAACCGGCTAAACTCACTCCAAAATAGCTTACTATCCTGCATCCATTCTTTATATTTTTTAAAACACACTCCCTAAAATCCTTTATAGTCAGATTCGGGATAGAATCCAGGCTGATTACTTCACAATTACTAACGCAGGGCAAATTTTCTATCATAACCCGCCCCCTATTACAGATGCTGCGCTTGTTAGAAAATTAGTTAGAAACTGCGGTATATAAAGTCCTAAAAATAAAACCAAAATAAAAAACATTAACGGCGGTATAAACAGTCCAAGACTCGGTTTAACGGTTTTATCGTCTATATCAATATTCGAATCTCCAATAGACATATTAATAAAAATAACAGCCATAGAAATAAAGACCATTGCTAACATAATTAAAAACAGAGTTCCTAAAATATAATGCCCTTGATTAAAGGCTGATTTTAAAATAATAAATTTGCTGATAAAAATTCCAAACGGCGGCATGCCTGAAATTACTAAAAATCCTGCAAACCATAAAAAACCCGACAATCTTAAAGTTTTAAAAACACCTTTGACCTCGTAAACCAATTTTGTTTTATACACGCGCAGAATATTTCCGGATACTAAAAACAACATAGCCTTAGCAAAAGAATGATTAACCGCGTGCAGAAGCGATCCAAACACAGCGCTTCCGCCTAACCCGATTCCCAATATCAAAATCCCCATATTCTCAATACTGGAATACGCAAGCATACGCTTATAATCCTTTTGCCCTATAATAAAAACTACAGAAAAGGCTATAGACAATACCCCGAACATAATAAACAGCTCCCTGCAAAATTCCCCGAGCCCATGAACTCCGCATACTTGATAAATACGGAGAATACTTAAAAAAGCGCAGTTTAAAAGCGCTCCTGACAGCAGGGCAGAAACTGCGGACGGAGCTTCGCTGTGCGCGTCAGGCAGCCACGAATGCATTGGAGCTAAACCCATCTTTGTTCCATAACCAATTAATAAAAATATAAACGCGCCCTTTAACCAAAACGTATTAACAAAAATATTTTTATTAGTTAATTCTATTATTAATAAATCCACTGAATTTCCGCCGCTCGTAGAAAACGCGGCGCTGAGGAATATATTTCCAATTAAAGCAAGCGCTATGCCTACGGAACAAATAATCAAATACTTCCATACAGCCTCCAGCGAACGATGATGCCTGTGAAAGAAAATCAATGGCGCGCTAAATAAGGTTGTAGCCTCCATTGAAACCCACAAAATTCCAAAATGCCGGCTGAGAGTAACCAATGTCATAGACGTAAGAAACAAAAGCAGGCATCCGATGAATATATTTTGATTCATATTTCTAAACAGAAATCTTTCTTCAATATCCTTCTTTATTCCTTCTCGTTCAGCCTTTAAGTACACTACAACATATACGGAACAAATTAAAAATAGAATGCTGGTCACGCTCAAAAACAATCTTCCCAAATTATCAATACTAAACACGCCCCCAAAAATAGGCGCAAATGCTATTCGCCATGAACCCAGACATAATATGAAATGCGCAAAGGCTGAAAAAACCAATACCGCTTTTCTGAGCGAATCTTTGCGCAGGACAAAGGCTGACAGCGCTCCTATGAATGGTATTAATATTAAACTCAAAATCATTTCTCTTCTCCAATGCTATCCGGCACGTCGGAAAGTTTAGAGAGCTTATGCGTATCAATATGCTCAAACTCTCTCTGTATATGAAAAATAGTTATGCCCATAACAAAAATCGCGACAAAAACATCTAATAAAATCCCCATTTCAACAATTATCGGCTGATCTAAAAGCAATGAAATACCAAGCAGGCAGATACCGTTTTCTAAAATCAAATATCCCAATACCTGAGTCAAAGCCTTAACTCTGCTGATAATAATAAATATACCGATAAAAATGGTTGAGAACGCGACAGAAACCATTAATGTTGAGACCGGAGCTATTGGAAAATAAATCTTTGAAACGAGCCAAAAAGAAACAGCTAAACTGATAATTCCTATTAATACAGACGCGGAATAACTCACGAACACTTCAACCTCGCGTTTAACCTCAGCTTCTCTTAACGCTCTGAAAAGCAATATTGGAAAAACTATTCCTTTAAGTAATATCGTGGCAGCAGATAAAATTAAACCGGGCAAATGAAATGCGCCATTAATAATTAAAATTAAAAACCCTATTATAAATCCTTGCAAAGCCACAAGCTTAATACATATAGCAATACGGTTTGATACTAAGAAATATAAATTTATTAAAATAATTAAGACTATTAACATTTCCACCAGACTATTCATTTATCATCTACCTCATTACAAGTATTAACGCTAAAATAGAGAAAGCTGCGGCTAAAATAATAAGCCGCGGCACCTTTTTGAATCGCGCCCTTGCAATAGCTGACTCAAAAAAACCCACAAATATGCTTAGCAAAAAAATACCGGCGAAAAATAATGCTTCGTTTAATATTAAATTATTAAATCTAAACGGAATAAAACTAATAATTAATGCGCAAAAAATAAAATATTTTATTGCAGATGTATATAATATTAATCCCAAATCTACTCCTGAATTATCCAGAATCATTACCTCATGTATCATGGTCAATTCTAAATGGGTATTAGGGTCGTCAATAGGCACTCTTGAATTTTCAACGAGAAAAACGATAAACAATGCGACAATCAATAAAATCATCGAGGGTAAATCCCGCATCCACATTCCGTTTTCCAATGAGCCGTATATTACGGACAGAGAAAGCGCTTTTGTTTTTACAACCAAAACGAACAAAATAATAAACAATGTGATTTCAGAAAACAGAGAAAATAAAATCTCCCTGCTCGCGCCCATACCCTCAAAACTTGACCCTGTGTCTAACGCGCCCGAAACCATAAAATATTTAATAAGCGCGAACAAATAAACAAAGACTATAAGATCACAGTCAAAACGGATAATAGAATCGCTAAAACCTATTGGGATAATAAACAGCGCTATTACAATCGCGGATGAAATAATAATCGGCGCCATCCTGAATACAAAACCGGTTGTCCTGCTATACACAATTCCCTTATTAAAAAGTTTATACAAGTCAAAATAAACCTGTAAAATCGAAACGCCCTTTCTGCCTGCAAGTATATTTTTTGTTTTCCCGGTCACACAAAAAAATAACGGCGCTAAAGATAACGCTAATAATAAATTAATTATGCTGATTATTTTCATAGGCTACACCAACTTCCAAACAATAATTACTATTAAAGCTAATAAAATATATAAAACATATAACTGCAAATACCCATACTGAAACCACTGCAGTTTTAAGGACACTCTCTTTATCTTATTAAAAAAAGGCGTATAAATATTTTTTTCAAGAGTGTCGGAATGTTTCAAAACAAAACCTGCGTCTTTTGGAAAGATATCCTCAGGCAGATATTTTTCAATCTTTGGCCTTAAAACCGCTGAAAAGAATTTGTCTATAGGCTGAACAAACGACGATGATGTATACTGCATCCTTGGCGTCACATGCTCATAACCGCAGTCCCATGTCAAACCCTTTGATACAACTTTATTTTTTATCAGCCTGCGTCTTATATAATAAACAATAATCGCACACAAGAAAAATGCGAAAATAACTAATTCAACATTTATTAAGTTTCTTGATATATCTAAAGTTACAATACTTAACTGCAAATCCGTAAAAAGCGATATAATCGGATTAAATAATTTGATAAAAAAAGGCGCAGCTGCAGCGCTTAAAAAACATATCATTCCCAGCAAAACTATCGGTGTTTTCATCAAATAACCAATCTTTTTCATATCTAAAGCATGCAAATTCCTTGGCTCTCCTAAAAAAACAATACCAAACACCTTTGTAAAACAAGCAACGGCTAATCCTCCAATAAGAGCTAATCCCACGATAACAAAAAAACTAATCAAAGGCATTACTCCATTAACCAATGCCCCCTTAAAACTCCCAAAATAAATTAAGTATTCGCTCATAAATCCATTCAAAGGCGGCAGTCCGCAGATAGCCGCTGACCCAACAAAAAAACATGCTCCGACAACCGGAAGCTTCTTTAATAAACCGCCTAACCTATCAATGTCGCGAATACCGCTCGCATGAACAACCGCTCCTGCTGACAAGAAAAGCAGGCCTTTAAAAATCGCGTGATTGAAAATATGAAAAAAGACTCCTGAAAATCCCAACACAATAAGAACAGGCGACTGCAAAGAAATACCAATAACTCCAACACCTAAACCAACGGCAATAATACCAATATTCTCGACGCTGGAATAAGCCAAAATGCGTTTTATATCCCTTTGGACCAAAGCAAACAAAATCCCAAAAATACCGCCGGTTAAACCAACGCATATTAAAACAACTCCCCACCATAATTCCGGCAAATCAAAAAATGTCATTGTTCTCAGGATTCCGTAAATCCCAATTTTAATCATTATGCCTGACATTAACGCTGACACATGGCTTGGCGCCTGCGAATGCGCATGAGGCAGCCAAACATGAAAAGGAAAAAAACCCGCCTTTGTTCCAAATCCTATTATACTAAGTATAAAAACAATAGACGCTAAATGCCCTGCAGGAACAAAGAATTTGTCAAAATCCATAACTCCAAACTTACTGCTAAGCAGAATAAAAACTACAAAAATAAATCCTGTTCCTAAATGCGTGGCGATTAGATAAATTAACCCGGCTTTTTGCGCGCCTTCTTTCTCGGCCTCAAATGTAATGAGAAAAAAAGGAACAATAGACATTATTTCCCATGAGACTAAAAATAGAATAGCGTTATTAGCTATCAAAACCATTATCATACTTGCGACAAGAAAATTATAAAAAAACCACAGACTGCCTATAGGCCTTTTATTATGCCAGTGTAACACATACTCAACTCCATAAAAAGACGCAAGAACAACAATAATTATTAATGGCAGTAAAAAAATCGCGGATAAAGCGTCGAGCTTCGCGTAAAATGAGGAAAAAGGAAGGCTCCACACAACATTTAAAAATAATTCTTTTCCGAAAAACAAAACCTTTACTACGGGTATCGCGCACAACAAAGACCCTGATATTGCGCCAAATGAACCAATCAGAGAAGCTAATCTGGGCTTTGAATTAAAACCTAAAGCCAAGAGCCCTGTTATGTAGATTGTAAAGACTGCTGAAAGAAGCAAATACATTTTTTTTATAATTTTTAGTTAAATCCGTATTGAAAATCGTGGATCTCTCTAAAGATTTCCTCTATTGAAATTTGAATTGATTAGTAATTATAAGCCATTCCTGCTAAATTGTCAAAAGTAATTTGAATCAGCGAGTTTTCATGTCAAGGCAAAGCGAAAATGTTAATTTTTCAGCAAAGTAGAAATGTTAATTTTTAGGAATAAAAATTTCTGTGATTGCTGATGTAAAATTTGTCCATGTAAGACTTTTTAGATTTTTTGTAATTACAATGCTTTGCAAG
>JBDRED010000045.1:0-30541 GCA_043820025.1 Elusimicrobiota bacterium | reverse complement strand
TTCTCCAATACCAACCCTGCCTGTTCCCACAAATGACGCTATAGATTTCCCATATAATCCTACTTGATAATAATTAGAAGTTGCTCCTGAGCTTACCATAACAAAACTATTTTCTACGCAATTATAAGTTGTTTGAGACTGCCCTAAATCATATCTAACAGCATCACCATCTGCCATAATAGGGTCTAACGCTGTTATCAATTTCCCGCCTGTAGATAAATTTGAGCTTATTGTTAATGAAGTATTAGGCGGTGTTCCGGCAATTTTTACATTTCCATTGATATGTAATTTTTCCGTCGGGGTTGTTGTTCCTATCCCAACATTGCCTGTTCCCTTAATTGTAAGCAATTCATTCCCTGCGGGCGCGTCTAAAAACGAAAATCTTCCCTCGCTATTTCCAACATGCAATCTAAATTGATTGGATTGTACGCCTATTCCATACCATGCAGTTCCTCCTCCATATAACGCTAATTTGGTATTCTTCAGGTCAGTTCCTAAATCTAATTTCGTTACTGGAATTGTTGATCCTATCCCTACATAACCAGCGGAGCTAATCATTACTCTCTCTGTTCCAAGCGTACCAAATTTTATATAATCACTGCTGGTTCCATTTATAAATATGTAATTATCTAAAATCGTATCATTCGTATTGATTAATATATGTTTGCTCGGAGTACGCATTTCAAGAGCGGATAATCCCATTGCCGTAGAACTTGAGTATCCAATAATCCCTCTTCCCTGGAAATTAAGAAATGCTGATTCTCCAATCGAAGCGTAATTGGCTGTTTGTATTCTGGCTTCCCCCCCATTTGCAACTATTACATCTAATTTTGATAATGGATTTGTTGACCCTATTCCAACATTACCGCCGTCTTTAATAAATATTCCATTATTACCATCATCAACTAAATATAAACCACCTGAGTTTCTCGCGGAAACGGAACTCGTTATAACTTCTGCGAATGTAGGACTATCAGTTGTCTGAACATTTTGATTCATGTCATACAATTCGTTCGCGCCTTGGCCTGTGTCTAATGTTGCAAATGTTACAGAGTCGCCGGTTTCTAGATCCTGATCCATTGCGTATAATTCATAATCTCCATATCCTGTATTTATTTTATCAGCGCTCACTGCTCCTGAATAAACTGCAGTTGCAGCTGTTATTCCATAAGTCACATCTAAACTGCCTAATGCGCTTATACCTTTACCGCCTAAATCTATATCATTTTGAAAGTAAACAGGCGAGCTTCCAACTATTGATGAAACATATATTGTATCAAAGTCGCCTATTGGAGCCTGCACTGTTGCGCTGGATTTTATATCGCCTATTACATCCAGTTTTTCCGATGGCTCAGTCGTGCCAATGCCTACATTATCGCCTGTCACACGAATAACGCTCGTGCCATCTTCTACAACATCTACATATCCATCGCCTGTATCTACAGTATCTACGCTTGTATCACCCGTATCTATAGCGTCAGGCTTTGGTATGTATGTTGCAAATATTTGCTGTGACAGAAGGAGAAGGGCTGTTAGTGTCAGCGTACACACTAACACCCTCTCCTTGATCTTAAACATTGCGCCTCCTGCTAAACCTTCACTCCTTTATTATTTAATTACCCAGTTCGTTCCGTCAGAAACTATTGTTACTGACTCATAAGGATCGCTAAATGTGTAAGTTGCCATACCGCTAATGGTTTCAGCTCCATTCGGATCAATATCTACTTGATTATCAACATTTGTTGCGACTATCTCATAGACGCGTCCTGTTATTCCTGAAGCTGTTGGCAATGCTATTGTAACTGTGTTGCCCGATCCGTTAGCTGCTATCATGTAATCGTTTGCTGTTGCAGTATAATCATTGGTTTTATTTACCAATGAAAGAGTCAGCGATCCATTAACATGTAAAGAGCTGTTTGGACTTAGTGTTCCAATACCAACTTGGCCGCCGTCTTCAACGAACATTCCATTATTACCGTCATCAACTAAATATAAACCACCCGCTCCTTGCGCGCTCACAGTAGATGTTTTTACCTCAGCAAATGTTACTGTGTCAGTTGTCTGCACATTCTGGTTCATATCATACAACTCATTCGCTCCCTGGCCTGTGTTTAATGTTGCTGCTGCTAAAGCATACGTTACTGTTGCTGTTGCAAATGTTACTTCGTCTGTTGTCTGAACATTCTGGTTCATGTCATACAACTCATTTGCGCCCTGGCCTGTGTCTATTGTTGTAAATGTTACTGCGTCCGTTGATTCTACATCCTGATTCATTGCATATAATTCATATGCGCCTTGGCCTGTGTTTAACGTTGCTGCTGCTAAAGCATACGTTACCGTTGCTGTTGCAAATGTTACTTCGTCTGTTGTCTGAACATCCTGATTCATTGCATACAGTTCATTCGCTCCCTGTCCTGTATCTAATGTTGTAAATGTTACTGCGTCCGTTGATTCTACATCCTGATTCATTGCATACAGTTCATTCGCTCCATGCACTGTATCTAATGTTGTAAATGTTACTGCGTCCGTTGATTCTACATCCTGATTCATTGCATACAGTTCATTCGCTCCATGCCCTGTATCCAATGTTGCTGCTGCTACTGCGCCGCTGAATACTCCTGTTGCAGCGCTTACTCCGTACAATACACTTAAATTATTCAAAGAAAGAATATCATGTCCGTTCATGACTAAATTTGTCAATACATGAAGCGGAGAATTACCTGATATAGATGATACGTATATTGTATCAAAATCACCTATACCCGCCTGAATTGTCGTGTCTGACAAAATATCCCCGGTTACATGCAATTTCTCTGTAGGCACAGTTGTTCCAATACCAACATTCTCGCCCGTAATTCTTATTACAGTTGAGTTATCTTCTCTCAGTTCGATATACCCATCCCCTTCGTCGATTGTTTCGACAGTAGTATCTCCTTCTATGATTTGATCGATCTTTGGCTTCGGAATGTATGTAGCATATACCACACCTATACTAAAGTGTGTTAAAATAGCCGCAATGACACATCCCGACAACCACCTCTTTCCCATCCCTCTAAAACTTATGCCTAAAAACTTCATTGTTCCACCTCCTAAATTTATTTTATGAACCAATTACTTCCGTCCGATATTATTGTAATTGACTCATATTGTCCAATAAAGGTGTACGTAAGTTCGCCATTTATTGTTTCGTTATTGTACGGATCAATAATTACTGAATTCGTAACATTCGTCGCAATTATCTCATACATACGCCCTGGCACGCCTACAGCTGTCGGCAGGTAAATTCTCACAGAATTAGTTGCGCCGTCAGCCGCAATTACATAATCATTATTTGTTACCGTGTAATCGTTTGTAACTGTAATGATCGTTGTATTGAATGAACCTTTTATTTGGAACGACCCGCTTGGCATGCTTGTGCCTATTCCAATATTTCCGCTTACATCATATATCGTTCCTGTTGACAATACTGCGCCATTCCATTTTGGAACATTAGAAACAGGCACAATACCTACTTTTGGGTCTATTTCAACGTAACCTGTTAAATATCCGGCGTCATTATTTAATAAACTTACATTTTCTCCCTCGACCATTACTACATTTGAAATCTTTGTTACGCTTATTGCCGTGATTGTGCTTATATCAGCGTCCAATATACTTCCATCTTTAATCTCTACGGTTGTTAATGTATCCGGAATAATTTCATATGAACCAATACTATCCTCTGATAGAGTCCCTCCTATATTATCAATTCCATCGGCAAAACCGGCCGGCACATCTGTCAGTTTTGTCCAGGTCATTGAAAGAATTTTTACGTTTGTAACAGCTCCGTCCTTTAACTGCTGCGCGCCAATAACTCCGGTTGAAACGTATACAACTGTATCTGCAAGAGTAATATAACCCAAATCATTCGCTAAGAGGCTGATACCCTCTCCCTCGGCCATAACCGTACTGCTTATCTTATCTATGCCGATCGCGGCTAATGTGCTGATATCAACATCTAAAATTGTTCCATCTTTTATTTTTTGGCCGGTAACAGCGTCTGTTGAAATTTTAAATTCAGTCACAGATAAATCAGCGAGTTTTTCAGTGGTTACAGCAGCAGTATCAATCTTCGTTGTTGTAATAGCGTAATCAGCAATATCTACCGCAGTAATAGTTGCGTCTATTATCTGGTAGGACCCTATACTATCCTGTGCTAAAGTTCCGTCTCCTGCGAGAATACTTTGGATACCAATAGGCACTCCTTGTATCCCTGTCCAATCCACCTTGCGCGCTTTGATAGCGTAAGGAGTAATTAGAAGTTCCATTCGCGGTGAAAGTTGTATTGTATTGTCTATGATAATTTGAAGGTAAACAGGAGTGACTGAAAACAGTGTTTCAGAAAAGAGCACATCCTTTCCGAGCGTATATTCGAATATCCCGTCTAGAACATCTATCTGCCTTACTCCACTGCTCCAAAGAAGCGCTCCGCCGGTCAGCGCATTGTAAATATTAAAGACCATGCTTTTTTTACCTGTTACAGGCACACCCGCTTGTTTCAACCTTCCCTGATACTGTATTTTTCCAACAATATTATCCGCAGCCAAACAATTTGTATGCGCATAAAATATAAAAAAAGTTATAGCTGACAATAAGAACCAGTAGTATCTACTTGGCCTCATATTCCTTCTCCTAAAAATTTGCCATTCATTATTACACACTTTTCGTTACTATAATGCTAACGTAAAATATGCTTTTTGCAAGCCTGTGCGAAACCGGGAATTTGCATATTTTGCCGTGTTTTGGAGAATAGCAAAAAGCGTTTATTGATTCTAAACGCTTATTTTAAAGACATGTTCACAAAAACTTCACAATTTCTTCCTAAAGATTTCGCAAAAAAAAAATTAGATTTTTCTTGATTTTTAATGTTTTAGATTTTACGTGAAATGAATTACGAAAATGTAGATTTATTTTATAGTAGTGAATAAAGAAAATTTATCATTGTCTTTTTCTTTCGCCTAAAAGAATAATATCCCTTAGCGACTCCTCATTCTTTGCCTTAAGCCAATGCTTATCAAAATGCGGGTCCTGAACAATTTGCGCTATCGCGGAAAGCGCCCTAAGATGGAAGTTTCGTTCATCCCTGGTTCCTATTAGAATAAACACAGTATGAACTTTACAAGCGCCCTTACAAAAATCTATTCCTTGTTTACACCGAGCAAGCAAAATCGTAAAAATACCATTCCCCTCAATTATTATATGCGGGATCGCAATTCCATTATCTATAACTGTAGTGCTTTCCTTTTCCCTTTGGAGAAGTTTATCAAATATTTTATCCTCTGAAACATTCACACATTCAGACGCTTCATGAGCCGCTATCTTAAAAAATTCCTCATTATTCAGAGGGCCATCCACATCTATTACCTTACTCTTTTCAATAATTTTATCAAATCTATCCTTTGTTATATCGTCGCGTTCCCTGATTATTTCTTTTAACTCTGTTTCAAGCGAATGAGTTGTAAGTTCTTTTGCAATCAGCCTTTCAACCAAATGTAATAACGCGAATTCTCTGTTAGTCCTTATTCGCCCATAAAACCAATACACAAATAAACTAATCACAATAAGTATTAGCCCTAAAATTAAAGGCTCGCTTCCCATCTCAAACATCAGAAAACCAAATCCAATAATCCCTATTATTTGTATCCATGGATATAATGGAGAACTAAATGACGGCTTATAGTTTTGAACATGGCTTTCCCTCATAATAATGACGCATAGGCACGAAAATATGTATGTTAGAATAAGAGCTGTTGACGCAAACTCTACCAGTAACTGCAATTTTAAAAAGAGCGAAACTATCATAACTAATCCGGTAATTAGAATAGCGGCATAAGGGGTTTTATATTTCGCGCTTATATTCATTACAAAGTCCGGCAAAAGTCCGTCTCTGCTAAGAGCAAGCGGATATCTGGATGCAGCCATAATACCCGCATTAGCAGTTGAAATAAAAGCAAGCAAAGCGGCAATGCTTAGTAACAGCCTGCCTCCATGTCCCAAAAAAACCTCTGCGCCGTCGGAAATTGGGGTAAGCGATTTATTAAGGATTTCACCATCCAGCACTCCTGTTGTGACAAGCACAACTAAAAAATATAAAATTGTTACTACAACAAGAGATAAAATCATTGCAATAGGAATATTTTTGCCCGGATCCTTTACCTCTTCAGCAATAGACGCAATCTTTAGAAGTCCTCCATATGATACAAAAACAAATCCGGCCGTAGAAAATATTTTACCGATACCGCCTGGAGAGAATGGCTCTAAATTTGCGACATTAATAACAGGCACGCCTCTAAAAACATAATAAAGTAATATTAATAAAAGAATCGTTACAATAACAATCTGTACAAATCCCGCTTCTTTTATTCCTATTAAATTTAATACAATAAAAAACAAACATAGGATTATAGCTATTATTTTTATATCAATAGGCGTGATAAGGCCGGTAAACGCCGCCATACCTATTAAAGCAAACGCGCTTTTTAGCGTTAATGACAACCAAGTAACGAGGCCGTCGACAGTGCCAACCGCAGGCCCCATACTACGCACTACATAGAAATATGTGCCGCCCGCCTTTGGCATAGCTGAAACAAGCTCTGCCTGGCTAAGCATTCCGGTTAACGCAAGTAAACCCGCTATTAAATATGAAATCATAACAGATGGGCCTGTCCTGGCATGAGCTAAACCGGGCAGTATAAAAAGTCCGGAACTAATCATAGCTCCGGAGGCAATACAGAAAACATTGAGAAGATTAAGTTCTTTTTTTAGTTTCATTTGATACCTAATCAAAACTCTTTTTATAAACCAATTGTTTTAACGAGTATATTAAAATCATTTTCTATAGTTATCGGCTTGCTTGAAACCTTAACCGCATTATCCGGATCCTTTAATCCATGGCCTGTTAAAACGCAGACTATTTTTTTCTTTTTTATATCTTTAAAATATCCTTTTTGTAAATACTTTATTAATCCCGCTAAACTTGCGGCTGAAGCAGGCTCGCAAAAAACGCCTTCCTGCGAAGCCAACAACTTATAAGCATCCAATATTTCTTCGTCATTTACCATATCAATAACGCCTTTTGATTCGTCCCTAGCTGACTCAGCGCTCTTCCAGCTCGCAGGATTGCCTATCCTTATTGCTGTAGCCACTGTTTCAGGATTTTCAACTATCTTGCCCAAAACAATAGGCGCAGCTCCTGCAGCCTGAAAACCCATCATTTTTGGGAGTATCTTTCCATGGTTAATATATTCCCTATATCCCTTCCAATATGCAGTAATGTTTCCCGCGTTGCCAACAGGTATAAAATGGAAATCAGGCGCAGTGCCCAAAACATCTACAATCTCAAAAGCGCCTGTCTTCTGCCCCTCTATTCGAAATGGGTTTAATGAATTAACAAGCACTACAGGATATTTCTCTGTTACCTTTTTTACCATTGTTAAAGCAGCGTCAAAGTTTCCTCTTATTGCTATAACCTTTGCTTTATGCATAAGCGCTTGAGATAATTTTCCAAGAGCAATATTCCCTTCAGGAATTACAACAATACATTCCATCCCGGCCTGAGCCGCATAAGCAGAAGCAGACGCGGATGTATTGCCTGTAGACGCGCACATTACTGCCTTTGCTCCGGATTCCTTTGCCTTAGAAATAGCAAAGGTCATGCCTCTGTCTTTGAATGAGCCTGTAGGATTTAGTCCTTCATACTTTAAGTAAAGCTCATTCTCAAACGATAACAGCCTTTCAATATTTTTTGCTCTTAGAAGCGGCGTGTTCCCCTCATACAAAGTAACAATAGGCGTATTATAACTTACATCCAAAAAGTCTTTATACTTATCTATAATTCCATAATAATTTTTCATAATTTATCCTCGATTCTTAATAGTATGCTCTTTTTTCTCGTAGTTAATAAATGATCAATGTTTTTAAGAGCTTTCTTAATATTCTTTTCTTTTGCGAGATGAGTAATAATTATAAGCGGCACTACCTTAGTATCTGATTTTTTTTGAATGCATGATTCTATAGAAACTTTATTTTTTCCTAATATTCCGGCGATTTTTGCGAACACGCCCGGTTCATCAATAACGGTAAACCGCAGATAGTATTTTGATTCAACATCATCCATCTTAGCCAGCGCTACTTTCTTTCCTGCCAAATGTTTAACCAACGGCAATTTTCCTGCAGTTTCATTCGCAACATGCCTAGCCACATAAATAATGTCGCTGACAACCGCGCTTGCTGCAGGCATCATTCCGGCGCCCTTTCCATAAAACATGGTCTTCCCTGCCGCATCTGCATTAACATACACAGCGTTAAATTCATTTTGAACAGACGCTAAAAGATGCGATTCTGGAATAAGCGTAGGATGAACCCTTAACTCAACTCCATTTTTAGCCCGCTTCATAATACCCAAAAGTTTAACAACAAGGCCAAACTCATCATTCGCATACTTTACGTCATTAAGGTCAAGCTCATCTATGCCCTCGCAATACACATCGCTCAGTTTTACTTCAACCCCCAGCGCCAAAGAAGATAATATTACAAGTTTATGCGCCGCATCTATTCCCTTTACATCCATAGTTGGGTCAGCTTCGGCAAAACCTTTTTTCTGCGCGCCTTTCAATGCTTCGCTAAATAAGAGCTTGTCTTTCAGCATCTTTGTTAAAATATAATTTGTCGTGCCGTTTAATATTCCGTAGATCGCATTAATCTTGTTTGCGGAAAGTCCTTCGTTTATTCCTTGAATGATCGGTATAGCGCCGCCTACGCTTGCTTCAAAATATACGAGGACATTATTTTTTCTGGCAGTATCGTGTATTTCGTGCCAATACTTTGCCATAACAGCCTTATTAGCTGTTACTACATGTTTTCCCTTATTCAAAGCATTGATTATCATTGTGCGCGCAGGCTCATATCCTCCAATGAGCTCAACTACTATATCAATTTCAGGATCATTTAAAATATCATCAACATTTTTGGATACTATACGCTTATCATATTTTATTCCTTTTGCCTTTGAAGTATCCTTAGTAACAATACGCTTCAAATTAATCGGAACACCCACCTTATCTTTAATCTGAACTGCCAAGTCATTTAATATTTTTACGCTTCCCGCTCCAACTGTGCCCAAACCAATCAAACCTATATTAACGCTTTTTTTCATAACATTTCTCCGTTTTACTATTTTTTCTCAGGTTCGTTTAAAAATTTTTTTAATCTTAATAGCGCGTCATGAAATCTATTTGTATGCGTAACAAGCGCCATTCTAATATGTCCCTCGCCGCAATCTCCAAACCCTATGCCCGGAGCTACGGCAATTCCTGTTTCTTTAATAAGAAGCTCTGCAAAATCCACTGACTTCAGATGTTGATACTGTTCAGGCAGTTTTGTCCAAATATACATAGTAGCTTTTGGTATTGGAACCATCCAGCCAAGCTTATGAAGTCCTGACACAAACTTATCCCTTCTATCTTGATATAGCGCGCAAAGGTCTGTAATTATATCCTGAGGCCCTTCAAGCGCAGCAGCGCCGGCCAACTGAAGAGCAGTAAACACTCCGTAATCCAGATAACTCTTAAGTTTTTCCAATGGCTTAAGTATTTCCGCATTTCCTACTACAAACCCGACTCTCCATCCGGCCATATTATAAGTTTTGGATAAACTATGAAATTCCACGCCAACATCCATAGCTCCCTCAACCTGTAAAAAGGATGGCGCTTTATAATTATCAAAACATAATTCAGAATACGCGTTGTCGTGAGCAACTATGATATTATATTTTTTCGCGAACCGAACGACCTCTTTAAAAAATTCTAAATCTTCCATAACCGCGGCAGTTGGATTATTAGGGTAATTAAGAAACATTATCTTAGCCTTCCTAGCCACATCTTCCGGTATCTTTGTTAAGTCAGGAATAAAATTATTTTCTTCATTGATAGGCATAAAATGAATCTGAGCGTCAGAAAGATATACTCCGTTCCAGTGCACAGGATAGGCCGGATTAGTAACAAGCGCTATATCTCCGGGATTTAGATACGCCATGCACAAATGCGCTATCCCTTCCTTTGACCCTATTAAAGCTAAAGCTTCATTCTCAGGATCAATATCAACATCAAAACGCTTTTTATACCACTCTGAAATTGCTTTGCGGAATCTTGGCATACCTTTAGCCTGGGGATACCTGTGCGTATTGGGATGGTGTTTAACAGAATCACACAGCCGGTCAATAATATGCTGAGGCGTAGGCATATCCGGATTACCCATACCCAGGTCAATAACATCCAGTTTATTATCATACGCTTCTTTTTTTAAACGATTTATGACATTAAAAACATATTGCGGTAAATTTGCTATTTTTCTCGAACATTCGAACTGCATATTTTTCTCCATATTTCCATAGCTTTATATGAACTTCTTACATACGGACCTGCTTGCGCTCCTCGAAAACCCATATCTAAAGCTATATTTTCCAGCTCTAAAAATTCTGAAGGATCAACATATCTTTCAACAGAAATATGTAAATTTGACGGAGCTAAGTACTGTCCAAATAAAACAATATCGCATCCAGCATTTTTTAATGCTCTAAGCGCATCAATTATTTCTTCCCTAGTCTCGCCCAGTCCGAGCATTATTCCTGACTTAGTCACGCAATTCTCGTCTACATTTTTTACGGCAGACAACACATCTAAAGATCTTTGATAATCCGAACCCTGCCGCGCCTTTTTATACAGCCTGGGCACAGTCTCTATATTATGACCAAAAACCGATATTCCTTGTTCAATTATTAATTTGATTTTTAATTGTATCAAATTTTTTTGTTCAGCTCTAGCATAAAAATCAGGAACTAAAACTTCAATACCCTTAACCTTCTTACACTCTTTGCGGACACAGCCGACAACATCAGCAAAATGACCGGCCCCGCCGTCATGAATATCATCTCGCGTAACAGAAGTTATAACCACATATTCTAAACCTAATTCATTAACAATCTTTACAATATTTTTTGTTTCATTTTTATCAAGAGGCAAAGGATTTGATTTTGTCACTCCGCAAAACCTGCATCCTCTAGTGCAAATATCGCCCATAATCATAAATGTAGCTGTTCTTTTTTTAAAACATTCGCTCATATTTGGACATGAAGCGCTCTCGCAAACCGTATGAACATTATGCTCGCGCAAAAGAGATTTCATTTCTCTAAGTTCATGAAGATTCATCTTTTTGCGAAGCCATTCGGGCTTTCTCAATGTTTGCGTCATATAATTATCCTCAAATTCTATCAACCGCTAAATGAAAAACTTCAGAAAGAGTAGGATGCGCAAACTTAATAGCCTTAAGATCGTTAATGCTCATTTTGTTCTGAACTATTACAGACGAAATACCTTGAAGCTCTCCTGCGCAGTATCCAATTATACTTATTCCTAAAATATTACCGCTGTCCTTTTCATACACAAGTTTAAGGAATCCTCTGGCATGCTGTTCCGCAACCGCTTTCCCAACCTCAGCAAAATTAACTTTAACCGTCATTATTTCGCATTTTTTCGAGGCTTCTTCTTCTGTTAATCCTACTCTGGAAATCTCAGGCATTGTAAAAATAGCTATTGGCATGTTAGAATAATCTACATCAATTTTCTTGCCTTGAATGCTGTCTATAATACATTTTGCGTCGTAGTACGCCTTATGCGCAAGTTGAGGGCCTGCCGCAATATCTCCGGCTATCCAAATATTATTTTTAATATTTAACTTATTTCTATCCAAAGTATTAGGGTCTATAGCGCCAACATTCTCTAGCCCCAAACCATCCAGGTTCACGCTTCTGCCTGCGCATACAACAACAAGCGAAACAGTAACAGGCCCGCCTTTTGATAGAATAAGCCGCAGTGTTTTATCATTATTAGTTTCAATACTATTTACTTTTTCTCCGCAGCGAATATTTATCCCGCTCCTGCTAAGTTCTGAGTATAAAGCCTGAGATATATCCTTTTCTTCAGACAATAAAAGCCTTTCTTCCATTTCAATAAGAGTAATATTATATCCAAGAGCAGACAATGCAGACGCGTATTCGCACCCAATAACTCCGCCGCCTATAACTGCGATGTTCTGAGGAATACTTTCCAAAGACCAAAAGTCCTCGCTATTAATAACATTCTCTTTCCCAATTAAAAACTTTGGGATACTCGGCTTACTGCCGGCAGCTATAATAATATGTTTTGCTTCAACATCAACGCTTTCATTATCTTTAAAAATCCTAACAACATTATCAGACACAATACTTCCAAAACCACTTTTTATAACCACTCCGCTCTTTTTTAACGAATAATCCAAACCCTTGCTTAATCTCCCAATAATATCTATTCTGCTTTTATTAAATTGTTTGTAATCAAAATTAAATCCATTAACAGTTACTCCATAGCTTTGAATATTTTTCAAATCATTTACTCGTCTGCCTGCTGAAGTCATAACCTTCGTAGGCATACATCCTCTATTAAGACATACTCCTCCTAAAAATTCTTTTTCAATCAAACAGACTGACAATCCATATTTGCGGGCATAAAGCGCACTGCTATATCCGGCAGGCCCGCCGCCTATTACCACAACATCATAATTTTCTAAAATTTTTACCATCTGGGCAGCCTCATCGCTTCAGCGTATAGCTCGGTATAATTATGCGCAGATTTCTCCCAAGAAAAATCCTGCTCCATAATTTTTACCATTAAAGCTTTCCATTCCTTTTTTGAAACATAAACTTCCATAGCTCTCTTAACAGCGTTAAAAAGCGCGTCAGAAGAGAAATCCTTTAAACAAAATCCTGTGCCTTTTTGCGTTTTAGCATTATAATCTTTAACTGTGTCAAATAACCCTCCGGCCTTTGTCACAATCGGAACGCTTCCATATTTAAACGCAATAAGCTGGCCTAATCCGCACGGCTCAGATAGCGACGGCATAAGAAACATATCAGATCCTGAATAAATTTTATGCGCCATATCCGGCTCAAACGAAATACAGATTCCTATTTTTTGAGGATATTTATTTTTCGCTTTCTCTAAAAATTCAGCGATAAAAGTATCGCCCGCGCCAAGCACAATCAACTGAAGGTCAAGAGCCATTAGCTTATCCATAGCCTTCTCCAGCAGCGCAAACCCTTTTTGCGGGTCCAGCCTTGAAACCATTCCAATAACCGGAACGTCTTTTTTTACAGGCAAATTAAAAATCTCCTGCAGGTTTTTCTTACATTTCTTTTTGCCGAGCAATTTTTTTGATGAATATTCAGCCGCAATATTATTCCCTTTCTCCGGATTCCAAATACTATAATCCACTCCATTTAAAATCCCGTGCACCTTTTTTGTAATATTCAGCAGAACTCCCTCTAATCCTTTGCCGTTTTCATGAGACTCCTGTATCTCCATACTATACTTTTTACTTACAGTGTTTAATGCATCCGAGTAGATAATACCCGCCTTCATAAAATTAATCTTTTCATAAAATTCTAATTTTGACGGAACAAACTCTGAATCTGAAATATCTGTTAATGCCAACACAGATCTTGGAAATATTCCTTGGTACGCGATATTATGAATTGTGAATACAGATTTTGTTTTATAAAAAAAGTTATCGTAATGATAAATAGTTTTTAACATGGCCGGCGCAAGCGCTGAGTGCCAATCGTGCGCGTGTATAATGTCAGGCTGAAAATTAATCGCCTTTGCGGCCTCAAGAACAGCTTTTGAATAAAAAATAAATCTTTCGGCATTATCCGGATAATCCGTATCATTCTCTCTATAAAGTTCATCTCTTCCAAAATATCCCGGATGATCAATAAAATACACTTGGACATTGTGAGCAAGCTTTGCCTGCTTAAGGCCAAACACCTCTCTCTTTCCGCCCAAGGAAAGATGCAGATGTGTAATTTTTGTTGTAATATCAAATTGTTTCCTATCGATTTTATTAAACAAAGGCATAATAACGCACACATTATGTCCTTTACGCTGCAATACACCGGGCAAAGCGCCTACCACATCCGCAAGCCCTCCGGTTTTCGCGAAAGGCGCGCATTCTGTACTAGCAAAAATAATGTTCATAATTGACCTCTTTTTATTCTGTATCTCAAGCTTCTCTCAAAAACTTTGCCGCCTCTTCCGGCGGAGTCGGATTAATATAAAATCCTGTGCCCCACTCAAAACCTGCGACACTGGTAAGTTTAGGTATTATTTCTATATGCCAATGATAAAAAGGTATTTGCCCTGTATTTAGAGGCGAATTATGTATCATATAATTATATGACGGCGACTCAAGAACAACTTCCAGTCTTTTTAAAACATCCTTCATGATTTCAGCTAAATCAGCAATCTGATTCTTTTCTATTGCGCAAAAATGCGCTTCATGAGCCTTAGGAAGAATCCAGACTTCAAACGGGAATCTTGAAGCATATGGGCAAATCGCTATAAAACTTTTATTCTCTCTTACTAAACGTTTGGGTTTTTCTAATTCCTGGTTTACAATATCGCAAAATACACACTGACTATTATTTTTATTAAAATACTCCTCTGCTCCATTCATCTCTTCCTTAACTCTTTTAGGCAGTGTAGGCGTGGCAATCAGCTGTGAATGGGGATGAGATAGTGAAGCGCCGGCTGACCTTCCATGATTCTTAAATATTAAAATATACTCGAGCCTCGAATCATTCTTTAAATCAAGTATCCTTTCCTTATATGCCCATAAAATATCCTCAACCTGTTTTTGCGGCATTTGACCTATAGTCTCTTTATGATTAGGAGTTTCTACAATAACCTCATGCGCTCCTATGCCATTTATCTTTTCATACATGCCTTCGAATGTTCTCTCTGCCTTTCCCTCAACCTGAAGCGCCGGATATTTGTTTGAAAAAACACGCAGCCACCAGCCCGGCCCATTCTTTTTGCTATCCTTTTCTCTGAAAGCAATAATTTCAGGAGGAGTCATATGTTCATTACCCATACAAAATGGGCAGTTTGATATATCTGATACTTGCTCTTTTTCAACCTTAAAATCAAATGGCCTCTTTCCTCTATGCGCGGATATTATAACCCATCTTCCTATAACAGGATCTTTTCTTAGTTCTGACATATAACCTCCAAAAGCAATTGTCCGACTATATTATCAGCAAACTCCAAATCATGTCAAGAACTAAGAGTCCGTCAAATACCAGCGACTTTAAAAACCCCATGTAATTGTTGCATATTTTCTTGCTTCACAAAAAATTCGCATATGTAAAACCTTGACATCCGTCGTTCTTTAATATATATATTGTAATGTAATCATTACTAAAACAGGGAGCCGGCAATGAATGATTCCAGGCTGAAACGCTTTTTAATAAATCTTAAAGAAAAGCGTTTCACTATAATGTTTATTCCTCATTCAAACAAAAGGCCGTTTAAACTCTCTATACCACTGCTTGTAATTTACTCAAGCTCCTTAGCTCTGTTTCTTGTAATTGTCACAACATCTTTTATTATTACTAGGCATATTGATTACATATCAGCTGTAGCTAATAATATTATACTTCAAAATAAAATAGAACACTTTTCCGAAGAACTTATAAAAAACAAAAATTTCTTAGATGAACTCAAGGAAGTTGACCAAGAAATGCGCCTGCTCCTTGGATTAAAATCAAAAAAATCTATCCTGGAAGCTGAAGGCGTCGGAGGGCCTCTCCCGGCTGATGAAGCAATTATGCAGCGTTATCTAAGCGGCGATCTTAAGTTCTCCATGCAGGAATTTAATACAATGATTAATCAAATAAATTCAGAAATTAAGTCGCGATTGGACAGTTCAAATGAAATATTTAATTATCTTGACGAACAGCGTGGCATTGAATCATCCAGGCCGAGCATATGGCCCACAACAGGAAGAATTACCTCGCGTTTTGGTTCGCGTGTGCACCCATTAACAGGCCGTATTGAATTTCATAAAGGCATAGATATAGCAAATAAGTCCGGCACCCCTATCCTTGCCACATCCGACGGCAAGGTACTGTACGCAGGGCGATGGGGCAGTTACGGCCGGGTTATTATCATAGATCATGGCAATGGCTATTCTTCACGCTATGCGCATCTTTTATCTTTTGAAATTTCTCGCGGCGATCAGGTAAAAAAAGGCCGGCTCATTGCGTTAATGGGCACAAGCGGGATCAGCACAGGCACACATTTACATTATGAAGTTCGTTTTAAAAATACAGCAAGAAATCCTCTCTATTATGTAGGACGATATAAACGAAAATAAAGGAGTCACATTATGGCATTCGGCAATAACAAATCTCAAGAAAAACAAAAAAAACCTCTTCCTAAAATAGAAACAATCATTGGTCATGACACAAAGATTAAAGGCGATATAATTATGCCCCTAGGCAGTTTGCGCGTAGATGGTTTTGTCGAGGGCGCAAACATTGAGTGCGAAGGGATTATTCTGGGAGAAAAAGGAAATATTAAAGGCAATATTAAAGCGCAGATAGTCGTGATAGCAGGGGTAATCGAAGGAGACATATACGCGTCAGAAAGGCTGGAAATTCTTCTTAACGCTAAGGTTATTGGCGACGTTACAACCGGAAACCTCTCAATCGCGGAAGGCTCAACCTTTGAAGGGAATTGCAAAATGCTAAAACCAGAACCATTACGCGAAACGCAGACAATAGCTGAACAAGAACACTCAAACACGCGTAATGCTCACAACTCACATACCGAAAAACAAGCGGTTATCTAAAAATACTTTAATAGAATTTAAGGAGCGCTAATTATGGTTATGCAGTTTTTACGAACAAACATGAAAGCAATATTTATTATTACAATTTTAGGATTTGTAGTCGCGACATTCGCAGGATTTGGCGGATACTATATTTCTCAAAAACATAATACTGTGGCAAAAATAAATGGCGCAAAAATTTTTGCTGAAGACCTGGAAAACGCCTCTAACCGAATGATTAGGCAAACGGAATCTCAAACAGGAAAAGCGCTTACTCCTGAAGAAGTTTCTCGAGCAAGAAAAGAATCTCTGCAAATGCTCATGCAGGAAAGCCTTTTGCTTGGCGTTTCAAAAAAGATTGGTTTTGATGTCAGCGACACTGAAATTATGAGCGCGATCAGCAATTTCCCGGCATTTAAAAAAGACGGACGCTTTGACTCTCGGACATATTACTATACTTTAAGATATCATCTGCATCAAACAGCGCAGGACTTTGAAGATAAAGTTAAGGACAGCATAATGGGCGATAAGATTAAATTACTTATAACAGACTCTGTTAAGGTAAGTCCAAAAGAAATACAAGACGCATATTACCAAATGGCCAATGGCAATATGCGGAACTTCAATCAGGAGAGAGAATCATTTGCTCAGAAATATATGTCTCAAAAAAAGATGCTCATTCTAAATTCTTGGTTTAGTCAGCTAAGCCAAACAGCGAAAATCACAGTCACATACAAAGAATAGATTTTATTTATTACCAAAACTTGCGCTTCTAAATAACTTCCGCGCTTTTTCTTTATTAATTTTTATTCCGCATTTTTTAACTATATTAACAAGTAATTTTACCGGCATTCCAACAACATTATAATAATCGCCGTTTATACTTTCTACTAAATCGTCGCCCTTTTCCTGAATTCCATATGCTCCGGCTTTATCTAAATTCTTTTTTGCCAGATAATCAATTTTATTTTCCGGAATACTTTTCATTTTAACGCCTGTAACAGCATAATCCTTATACTCTTTGCCTGTATATAAATCCTTAACAACAATCCCTGTGTAAACATAATGCTTCCCTTTCCCTATATTGCGCAAAATTGTTTTCGCGTGGCTTACAGATTTCGGTTTTCCTATAATCTCTCCTAAATGCACAACAATCGTGTCAGCGCATATTATTATGCCTTGATTAACCTTATCCGCGACTTCTTTGGCTTTTTGCTTTGCAATATCCACTGCTATTGCGGACGGCCTTTTCTTTAAACTTATCTCATTTCCGTCAGGAATAATAATTTTATATTTTAGCCCTAATTCTTTTAACAATTTCTGTCTTCGCGGAGACCGCGAACCAAGCACAATCTTTTTTCCCATAATTTTTTTCCGATATTAACGCGCTCTTATTACATTCGAAATTCTTTTCTAATTACAAATCTTGCTATTAATCCGGTAACAATACCTGAAAGAATACTGCCTATAATAATAACCGGCAGCATCCACAAAAGATTTGCCTGCAGGACAAAAAGATAATATACAATAAAAAACTGTGTCAATATATGCGACAACGCGCCTAAAATGCTGATTCCGATAATACTAAATCCTTCTCTAACCGGTTTATAAATAATCCCCATTATCATTGCGCTTACAACAGCGCCGGAAAAACTAAGAACAAAAGACGGGCCAAGGAATGTGCCAAGCAAAAGACTGCTTACAATAACCCTTAAAACAGCTACAATCATTGCATGCTTAAATGCGTATTTATAGAGGACAATCAGTGTTATGATATTAGCGAATCCGATTCTTATCCCCGGAAGTATACTTGGCAGTAAATTCTCGCTCATCTGCAATACGCTCGCCATAGCAACATATAATGATAATATAATAATCTTCTTATCCCTATTCAATTTTATTTAAATCCTTTCCTATTATTATTTATTCTCATCCAACCCTTAATTAGATTAATAACTAACCGCGTCTATTCCCTCATCCTTACCTGCTATCTTAACCACCACCCTGTTTGGAACGCATACTATAGACTGCCCTGCCTTTGCTATCCATCCTGTCTCTACGCATATCTGTTCAGCACACGAACTATCCAAAACGCGCGCCTTATTATCCTTAATCTCAATTGTCATTCTATTCTCTGCGACCTTAAATTCCTTATGTTCACTTAAACCGGTCCGCATTATCTCATCATTCCCTTCATAAACAACAACGTATAGAGAATTAGAATCCGCATTACTACCAAAGTATCTAAATAAATATAACGTTCCTGCGCTGCATAATAAAAATAGAATTAATATTACATCCCATTTCTTCATATTTTATACCTTTTTGTTATTGAAAAATAAGCTTTTATTCCATCTGTAACTATGATCTCCATATCAGGCGTTACAAGTATAACATCAACATCATGCAGAGACTCAATAAGTTTTAAAGCCCTTTCTTTTCCAAGCACAAAAAGGCCTGTGCTTAAAGCATCAGCGTATTCAGCAGAATCAGCAACCACAGTAACACTTATTAGGCCATAAGCGGGATACCCTGTTTTTGGATCGATTATATGATGATACCTTTTATCGTCTTTAATAAAAAACCTTTCATAATCGCCTGAAGTAACAACAGCCTTATTTTCGACTTCCAAAACACCCAACAGCGCGTCGCTCTTTCTAGGGTGTTGTATACCTATTTTCCATGGCCTTTTGCCTTTTCTGCCAAGCGCAAACACATCGCCGCCGGCATTGACTAAAGCGCTATTCATTCCTTGTTCCTTAATAACACTCACCGCTCTATCTATCGCATAACCCTTTGCAATACCGCCGAGATCAATCTTAACTCCCTTAGCTATAACAAGCTTAGATTTTTCATTTAAGATTATTTTATTATATCCGACAAATCTTAACGCATTCTTTATTTGTCTCTCATGAGGTATTTTTGAATTTTTAAAATCCCAAAGATCAACAAGCGGCGCAACAGTTATATCAAACGCGCCATAAGTTGTATCCCCAATACTTAAGGAAATTTCTATTATTTTTAATAATTCATCAGTTAATGCCGCCATATCGCCGTTATTCAGCCTGCTCACAAATGACTTATTATTATATCTATCGAATTCCTCGTCAACACGGCTCATTTCATGAAAAGCGTCATGAAAAATCTTGTCAGCATTAACTGTATTTTTTAAAGTTATTTCAACAACAGTATCCATTAAAAATATTTGTTGTTCTAAATATTCAGGTTTATTCTTACAGCTTGAAAGAATGATAAACAGAAGTATTGCAGTAATTGGCTTTATAAAATTTTTATTCTTATTCATAGCTATTTCTTCTTTTTCTTAAATCTCCAATCAATCTTTTTTTTTATCTAAATACTTTTCAAATTCCTCAATACTCTTAAATAACTTTGTGTAAGGATTCCCATAATGCTCGCACTCTTCATCCTCTGTTACTCCATGCTCTTTACAAACATCCGGCCTGTCTTTGTAATTTAAACATCTGCCCTTAGGCGATAATTCCCTGCATTTATTCTTTACTTCTATGAACCAATCTTTATCTTCATCAATATACACATAAATATTTTCATGTAATAAATACCATCGTATATTATCATAGTCTGTCTTGCATGTAGGTTTATCTATCTCAATGGTTATATATTTGCAGCATTTCCCGCCGCATTCGCCGCAAACAGGGACAAATCCTTTATGGTTTTTTTTATGTTTCTCGGACATCTTATTTCTCCTTAAAAAATTTCTTTCAGTAATTTTTTACCTATTTCAATATTTACTACTTCGCTTTATTTTAATATTAATCCATTACGTCATTCTGAGGGAGCACCGCTCCCGAAAGATCTCCGAACAATAAAACTCACACGAAAATTCTTCGGGCAATAGCGCCCAGGATGACGAGCTTTTAGTATTCTAAAGATACTATTAATCTTAAATTCGATATATCATGAACATACTATATTCAATCTCTTACCACACTCCTTACATTTATCTCCTTTTAGTCCTATAACATCTGTCTCATACCCTGATCTTTTTATAACTATATTTTTACAATACGGACATACGGTATCCTGACCCTCAAGAAGCAAGATGTTACCAACATATACATAATTAAGCAAGCCTTTCGCCATATTATACGCTTTTACAAGCGTCTCTGACGGCGTCACAGGTTTGTCACACTTATAACAGGGGAAATATCTCGAGAAATGAAGCGGTATATCTTTACTGATATCCGCAATCCAGCGCGTCATATCTTCAATCTCTTTTATATTATCATTCAGCTCCGGTATAATTAGATTAGTCAGTTCAATATGCGCGCCGGATTCATGCATAATCTTTATTGCCATTTTCACAGGCTCCAAACCGCCATAACACACCTTTTTATAAAAATTATTATTAAACGCCTTTAAATCAATATTCGCAGCGTCAATATATGGCAGGATCATTCTAAGCGGTTCTTCATTAATAAATCCGTTCGTAACTAAAACATTCTTATACCCGGCATCCTTAATAAGTTTTGCGGAATCTAAAATATACTCAAAATTTATAAGCGGTTCATTATAAGTATATGCAACGCCTATTGTATTAGATTTTTTAACCTCAGCCAAAAGATCCTCGGGAAGCATCTCTGCGCATTGAACATCGAATTCTTTTGCGCGCGCTATTGTAAAATTCTGGCAAAATATGCACGCTAAATTACAGCCAAAAGAACCTATAGAAAATATACCGCTTCCGGGATAAAAATGATACAAAGGTTTTTTTTCAATTGGGTCGCGCCCAAAGGATGTTATCTTAGAATAAGAAAGCGAATAAAGTTTTCCCTCCACATTTTTTCTTGCATTGCAAACGCCAAGAAAATCTTTTTTTATTACGCACATATGCGGGCATAACCCGCACTTGACAGCCTTGTTTTTTTCAAGAGCAGTATAGAAAAGCGCTTCTTTCACTATTTACCTCCCGCTTTTTTTATTCCGAACCGCCCAATCCTTCTTCATTTTTTAATCTCTCAAAATACAGATCCTTGGTATAACCAGGCGCGCCTTTGACAATTGGCATTATTGTAATATAACTACAGCCTTTGCTTCGCAAAACATCCTCAATGCCTTGTGTATGAAAACCGCCGATCAATATCACGCCAAGACTATTATTATCAACCGCCTGTTTCCGTTCTTTAATCTGTTTTAATAAGTTTTTTACCAATATTTCATTACGTTTACGAGCAGTAATATAGAATTCCTGAGCATTTTTAAGTTTTTCTCGTAAGTCTTTTATCTCAAGCCTGTATCTTTTATTAACCGCGCGGATGAATGTATCCATATTGCCTTCAACATTTTCGCTGGATATTGAGCTAACCGCATTTTCAAAATACGACTCAACAAGCATGGTAAATCTATCAATGAACACTATCTCCTTTTGATGTTCATTTTCGCAGGCCGCAAGTTTAACATGGTAAAAGTAGTCCTCTATCTCTTCGACTAACCGTAATTGATCTATCTTAATATTTTCATTAGCGCTTATCACCTGTTTAAGATTTGGATATATATCCGTAGGCGCGCCGCCTCTTTTATCAGCGGCAGCGCGTAATTTATCGAGATATGCATATAATGATATTTTATTTTTTTCATACTTAGTATGCAGTTTGTCGAGATGCCATAATGTATCGCTATAAAATCTTTTCTTATCCGCTTTTATCCTGCTTGTAAGAAACAAAAAATCCCTCTTCCATTTATCATTTTGAAAAAGCATGTCTTTTAACTGCGCCAGATTTTTATTATAAATTTCCTTGTCTTCCACGCCGATAATAATAATATTATTTGGATTCTCGATATCATACAATTCAACGCCCGTAATAAGCCCTTTATCAACAAGCGACTGCGTAAGCGTTTCCTTTAATTTATCACTGGGAAGATTTCTTAGAATCGAAGTATTTATTACGCCCTCATTGCCTTCTACTCCGACGACATATAATTTTTCTTTTATTTGGGTCTTAAGCTGGCGGAGTATTTCGCTGATACTTCTTTGAATAGGCCCGTTACAATGCATATCCTGAATTATTATAACAATCGGATTTGAGGATTTACCTATATAGGTATCCGTTATCTTACCTGTATCTTTTGACAAAACCGGCAGAGATACCGGCTCATCTGAATATAGATTAACTGCCATAAACACAGCAATTAATAAATAAAGAAATCTTTTAGTTATATACACGCCATAACTCCTATTTCATAATGGATTTTTCTATCCATTTTAGATAGTCATCATTGCCTTTTTCAATTTCCAGAGCAATAATTTCCGGAACATCATAGCTATGAATTGCCTTTAGAGTTTGAATTAATTTATCTAATGCAGGCTCTGCGGTTTTAATTACAAGCAAAGCTTCCTCATCATTAACAACCTTACCTTCCCACCAATAATAAGATAAAATTTTAGGAATGATATTTACGCATGCGGCGAGTTTATCATTCAGAAGCTTGTTTGTAATTTTTTTTGATTCATTAATATTTTTTGTGGTAACAAGAACAACATAATTTTTCATGGTTTTAAAAAAGAGAGAGAGCTTTAGTATGCGCTATAGATTTTGTCGGACATTTTTGCGCACAGAGGCCGCAATCATTGCATAATTCATAATTAATCTGCGCGCAATTATCTATAATTGTTATAGCATTCTGAGGACAAATCTTAACGCATATAGAGCATGCAATACATCCAACCTTGCATATTTTCCTGACATCCGCTCCCTTATCCTTTGATAAGCACGCAATATGCACTGTCTTATCTCCGGGAACAATTTCGATTATATGCCTGGGGCACGCGCTCGCGCACAATCCACAGCCTGTGCATTTTTCAACCAAGACTTTCGGAATATTTGAATGTTTCTCAATTATAATAGCGTCAAAAGGACATACAGTGACACAGTTTCCTAAACCAAAACAGCCATACCTGCAGCTTTTATAGCCCATACCCATAAGAGCAACTGCTTCGCAATCATTTATTCCTTTATATTTCGAACTATCCGGACAATTTTGTTTATCCCCTCTGCATTTAACAAACGCCACAAATTTTTTAGCGCCGCCCGCATCCTTGCCCATGATTTTTCCTATAGCTTCCGCTGTTTCATGGCCGCCAACTGTGCATTTATTAACACTAGCTCCGTCATGCACTATTGCTTCAGCATATCCGGGACATCCCGGATAACCGCAAGCGCCGCAGTTAACGCCCGGAAGCGCTCCCATTATACTGCTTACTCTCGGATCCATTTTTACGGCAAATTTTCTGGCAGAAAACGCAAGAAGCATGCCAAAAGTAAACCCAAGTATTCCTAATATCATCCCTGCAATAATAATTAAATTCATACTACGATCTCCCTATAATCCAAACAATCCCTTAAATCCTAAAAATGCCAGCGACATTAGACTAGCTGTAAAAAATGCTATTGGATATCCCTGCAATGATTTTGGCACAGGCGCTAACGCGATCTGTCTTCTAATCCCTGCAAATAAAACTATAACCAGTGTATATCCGAGAGACGCGCCCAAAGCATATACAACAGATTGAATAAATGAATATTTATAATCAATGCTCAAAAACGCCACTCCTAAAATCGCGCAGTTTGTAGTAATAAGAGGAAGAAATATTCCAAGCGCTTTATAAAGAGATGAAAAGAATTTTTTCATTACCATTTCAACAAATTGAACAAGCGACGCTATAGTCAATATAAATACAGCTGTGCGTAAAAATACTAAATTAACAGATAGCCCAAATACACTTGTGACCGGATCCAGCAATCCATAATATATAATCCAGCTTACAGATGTAGCCATTACCATTACAAAGGTAACAGCCATTCCCATCCCAATAGAAGCCTCAATATCATTTGACACTCCAAAAAATGAACATAGCGCTAAAAATCTAATAAGCACCATATTATTTATCAGCAGAGCTGCCATGAATATTCCGAACAAACTTATCTCAGACATGAATATCCCCTTTCTTCCTTCTATACCAGTTTACTACGCCTAAAAGAATTCCTATTGTAATAAAACCGCCCGGAGGAAGTATCATTATTAGCGCCGGTTGTTTAAAAACAGTAAATAATCCAAAAATCGTTCCGCTTCCCAAAAGCTCTCTAATAATTCCCATAATACATATTACTAATGTAAAACCTATACCCATTCCTAATCCGTCTACCAGCGACAGTAAAAACGGTTTTTTGCACGCGAATGCTTCCGCTCGTCCTAAAATTATACAATTAACAACAATCAAAGGAACAAAAACGCCAAGCGATTTACTTAGCGCCGGGAAATACGCTGCCATTACATAATCTGTAATTGTAACGAATGTAGAGATTATCACAATAAATATTGGAATACGTATTTCATTTGGGATATATTTCCTAAATAATGATATCAGCATATTCGAACACAAAAGAACAAAAAGAGTTGCTAAGCCCATACCCAAACTATTTGAAAAACTGGTTGACACAGCGAGCAAAGGACATAACCCTATAAGCAAAACTAAAATAGCATTTTCTTGTATAATACCATTCATTAATATTTTGAGTTTACTTTCCATCCAACGCTCCTTTACTTGCCTCAAGCGCCATACCAACAGCCTCTAATAATGCTCTGCTGCTGCGCGTAGCGCCTGAAACAGCATCCAATCCTTCTATCCCTTGTTTGTCTATTATATTAGGAATTAAATCATCAACTACCTTATTCCACAATTTACGAGTTTCATAACTTCCTATAGCTTTAATATTAGTAATCTTGCCATGTTCAATATTTATCTTAACCTGAACAATGCCGCCATGCCCTCTAGCCTTAGCGTCATATACGCCATCCGCATACTTAGACTTACATAACTCGCCGGCCTCAATTAACGCGTCGCGCACGCCCGCAGCTACAGCTTCAGAGCTAATTGTAGCTCCGCTTAATGCGTCAATAGAACCATTAGGCGACTCCTTTTTTAAAAAAGCGTTATTGCATGTAATCCCTTTAAACTGCATAAGAAAGGATTCCTTTTCAATATTAGCGCCAAGCCCGGGCGTCTCAGTTTGTTTTACAATCTTTAAACCTTTAATAACCGCGTTCATGTCTGTTCCTACAATCATCTCTATTGAGCCGCCATACCCCTTAGTTTTTACAGAGACTGCGAATCCCTCTTCATTATTATTTTCATCATAACCAATAAATATATTTTCTTTGTTTTCAATAGCGGCAAATCTTATAGCGTCAGGAAGAACGCTCTTTCTATATTCAATCCTCTTCTTTTCTTCATTTTGTTCTATTTTAGGCTTTGTTATATTGTAGATGAGCGCTAACGCGCATGCAGCAATACAGCATACGAAAAGCAGTATTGAGCCAAGAGAAAACAGTTTTTTCATATCCTGCCTCCATATCTAAAAGGCTTCACATAATAATCTAATATAGGCGTCAGCATATTCATAATAAGTATTGAATAACAAACTCCCTCCGGGAATCCTCCCTTTAATCGTATAAGGACAGTCAAAACACCGCATCCTATTCCAAATAATATCTTTGAAAATGGCAGAAGAGGAGATGTTGAATAATCTGTAGCCATAAAAAACGCGCCTAGCACCAACCCGCCGCTTAAAACATGAAACAATGGATTCGCGCCCATAAAAAATGAAATAACAGCTACAGTCACAATATAAGACAATGGGATATAAAGATCTATTATTCGTCGAATTAATAAATACATCGCTCCTATTATCAACGCTAAAATTGAAATTTCTCCTATGCATCCTGATCTAAAACCAAAAAAAAGATCCTTATAACTTGGCAGATTGTCAGCAAGCTGCATCTTTACAATCGCGAGCGGTGTTGCGCAAGTAATACTGTCTATAGAATATTTATACCAAAAAGGTTTGTACCAAGTTGTCATTGCTATAGGCCATGAAGCTAAAAGAACTGCTCGTCCAACTAATGCCGGATTAAATGGATTATGGCTCAATCCTCCGAAAATCAGTTTACCTAAAAGCATTGCTATTGCCGAACCAATAATCACTAAAATAAAAGACAAACCGGGCGGAATAACAAACGCAAATAAAAGTCCGCTGACAACAGCGCTCAAATCAAGCACCGTGCTTTGTTTTTTCACTGCAAGGCAAAAGAGATGCTCTGTCAAAACAGCAGTGCTAACGCTTAAAAGAACAACAAACAGAGTTCTCAAACCAAAAACATAAACGCTTACAAAAAGCGCGGGCATGAGCGCAATTATGACATCTCGCATAATTGACTGCACAGAATTATTTGACCTGATATGAGGCGAAACCTCAACAATAAATTTTTCAGCCATTTTTAGCCTTGCTCCTCATTTTTCTTATCTCAACCTTCGCCCATTTTGCGCTCTGAACAATTGGCAGTTTTGCCGGACATTCATAAGAACAGCATCCGCATTCAATACAATCAGAAACATTTAACTTTTCAACCTGTTCCCACATTAATTTTTCCGAATATACCTGAATTAAACATGGCATAAGATTCATAGGACAATTCTTTATGCACCTGCCGCATTTTATACAATCCGAATAGGGTTCGTTTTTTATGGAATTCTCGTCTAATACAAGTATTCCTGACGTGGATTTAATAACAGGAACATCAATACTTGTTTGAGTAATTCCCATCATCGGCCCCCCTGATATAATCTTCCCGGCCTTGCCATTCCATCCGCAAAAATTTAAAAGCTCTCGAATAGGAGTTCCTATTCTTACCCGCAGATTTGCAGGCCTTTCAAGATTATCTCCGGTTACAGTAACAATCCGTTCAGTCAATGTTCTGCCTTTTAAGAATGCGTTTTTAATTGCGTAAAGCGTTCCAACATTATCCACTACGCATTCAACATCCATTGGCAGGCCGCCCGGAGGCACCTTTCTGCCTGTTACTGAATATATAAGCTGTTTCTCGGCGCCTTGCGGATAGCGTGTCTTTAAAACACATACTTCCATATTAGGCTGTTTTGCGGCCTCTTGTCTCATAACAAGAATAGCTTCGGTCTTATTATCCTCAATACAAATAGCGCCTTTATCTGCGCCCACTATATGCAATACAATTTTTAAACCCTCAATAATACCATGCGCGTATTCAATCATTAGTCTATGATCACTTGTAAGAAATGGCTCGCATTCAGCGCCATTCGCAATTACTGTTAAGATAGGTTTATTCGCCGGTGGAGAAAGCTTAACATGAGTCGGAAAAGACGCTCCGCCTAATCCAACGATTCCTGCTTCTTTTATGATTGCGGTTAATTCAGATGAGTCATACCTATAATAATCTGTAAATAATTTTGGCAGTGTCTCAATTTGTTCTTCGCCCCGGGCTTCAATAACAATAGACTGCGCAGGCACTCCGATAGGCGTTAAGCAATTCTTTATATCCTTAACAACGCCTGTAATACTCGCATGCACAGGCACTGAAACATTGCCTTTCGCCTCTCCGATTTTTTGACCGGTTTTTACAATATCCCCTACCTTAACCAGCGGAACAGCAGGACTTCCAATATGCTGCTGCAAAGGTATAATAACCATAGTGGGAATAGGCGCATCCTGAATATAAGTATTCTTTGTTATCTTAAAATCATTTGGATGTATGCCGCCTTTAAATTTAAACAAGTTATTATCCTGCCTTTCGTAATTTTGTTTTAAATCATTAGAAATTTATTTGCCTTCAAGCTGTTTAACAGACCTTTTATACTTAACGATATAAACTATCATTAAGACAAGCGTAAGAACCCAGATATGAGCCATAAGCGATTTATTATAATCAAATGGCGGATTATTGGGTGGTGTTCCAATATATGCGAAAAATGTAAAAGTAAAATATATTGCAAAGTGATTTCTCATGTAATAATTTCTAACACACACATCATCTTTACCAATAATCCAATTTGCATATTTTGTAAAAATGAATAAATAAAGAAAAACAAAAGCTATATCAACAATAAAAAAGAATATTTTAGGATCCGGCATAGGTATCCATAAAAAATAGAAAAATACGGCAAACAATGTAATAAAAAGCACATATCCGCCGACAATTTCCAGTATCTTCTTCCAAAGAGCTCTGCCAGAGACAGGAGATAAATCCATTTTATCCCTCCTTTTTTTATTTATACGTACTGTATAGCGCTTACCGCAAATTATTATTTTGCGTCAATAATATAGCATTTTAAAAATAAAAATCCAAATAAAAAAAGAACCAAGAATTGGGAATACTGCAATACATGCGACGCCCCCGTTAAATATAGCCAAACTGAGTAGAGATAATATTCTCAGGAACGCTTGAAATCCCCGCCGAGGATATTCTGCGCTTGATGAAAATTTTCGCTCGTCCCGCCTAAAGGCGGGACACCATGGCCGCTCGAATTTTCAACATCCTACGAATATTATCTCAACTCAGCTTAATAGAATGAATTTAATATTTTTTTGTTTAAGTATACTCTTAACAATTTTACAGTGGGTATCGCATGTATTGACTAATCCCTAAAAAGAACCAAGAATACAAAATAAAAAAAGTTTATCATCTCCGCCCCGCCTATGACGAAGTAAACGTCGGCTGGAATGACAAAGAAGAGCGGAAATCCAGAGAAAATTATAATATAGAATACAAAATTTATGAAAGTCGAAAAGAACAAGCGCGGAAACTGTGCCCTTATGAGGGATTATCCCCTCTGGGATTAAAGTTTTCCGTTGTTATCCCCACGTCTATGAAAGTGAAACATATTTCGAAGATTCCGAATCCAATGCATATGACTGGGCAGGAAGTCCGGAATGACAGAAAGATTTAGATTCTCGCCTAAGTTTATAGTGAGCAAAACAAATATACCGGAACAACGCAGTAGCGCCGCTTAAACCTTTTAAACCATTAACTAACAAAAGGGACAGCTATTAGTTTTACAAAAACTAACAACTGTCCCTTTTAATTAATTGGTTGCGGGGGACCGATTTGAACGGTCGACCTTCGGGTTATGAGCCCGACGAGCTACCAGGCTGCTCCACCCCGCGATCATCATCTATTTACCGGCAAAATCTCAAAGTACTTGCCGGAGGCCGGACTCGAACCGGCACAAGCGTTGCCGCTCGAGGGATTTTAAGTCCCTTGTGTCTACCAATTCCACCACTCCGGCTAGACACTAAATAAAAATCCCGGCAGCTACCTACTCTTCCACAACGTTACCATTGTAGTACCATTGGCGCAAATGAGCTTAACTTCCGTGTTCGGAATGGGAACGGGTGTTTCCCCATCGCTAAAACCACCGGGAAATGATATGAACAAAAAGAACATCATAGTTACTTAATCGAAGTAAACATAAATTCTAATAATATGGTCAAGCCTCACGACTTATTAGTACTCCTTAGCTTAATCCATTACTGGACTTACACACGGAGCCTATCAACCCGGTAGTCTCCCGGGTGTCTTTAGGTCAGAAAACTGACGGGATATCTTATCTTGAGGTTGGCTTCACGCTTAGATGCTTTCAGCGTTTATCCATTCCAAACTTAGCTATCCAGCCATGCCGCTGGCGCGACAACTGGCACACCAGAGGTTTGTCCATCCCGGTCCTCTCGTACTAGGGACAGCTCCTCTCAAATATCCTACGCCCACAACAGATAGGGACCGTACTGTCTCACGACGTACTGAACCCAGCTCACGTACCGCTTTAATTGGCGAACAGCCAAACCCTTCCCACCTGCTCCAGCAGGAGGATGCGATGAGCCGACATCGAGGTGCCAAACCTCGCCGTCGATATGAACTCTTGGGCGAGATCAGCCTGTTATCCCCGGGGTAGCTT
>JBDRED010000044.1:0-2160 GCA_043820025.1 Elusimicrobiota bacterium | reverse complement strand
CACCAATGCCACCAGTGTGCATTCATAACTATCTAAATATACACCGGTTACGGTTATTTTAAAAACATTGCTTTCTACTGTGATTAAATTCACAATATCTTCAAAACTTTTCTCCACCTCGCTGTCTGAAAAACCGGCAGCCCTGAATGCTATAATAACGTCATAAATATTATTATATCTGTTATAAGGATAGTCATTATTATCTGCAAGCCATCTTCTATGATTTATTATGGCGCCGGCCGCTCTTGTTCCACCCGGAAGACAGCTTAACACTATAAAAGAAGCAGTATTAATATTAATTCTGCCTGAAAGCCTGAATCTGGAATAACCAATACCCCTGCCGTCTATATCATCATAAAAATCAGGCAATGCATTATCATAATCATAAAAACCTTTAAGCAGACTAAAACATTCGGCTTCAGAATCATCTAATAGGCCGTTATGATTTGAATCATTTACCCAGTAATTGCCGTTTGCGTCTCTATCATACCTTAGATTTATATACTGCCACGCGCTTTTATCCGCATAAATATATTTAAGCGCGCTAAGAGCTGTGACGTCAAACGCCCCTGCCGGAGTTCCGTCATTTAGAAAAAAAGCCTTGTCAGACGACGGCCATGGAATATTAAAACTATTGTTCTGCGCTCCGGGAGTTGCAAAAAATCTGGATTGAACTATTAAATTGCTGTTTTCTGAGCTTCTTGGGTCATTTTTTTCAACAGAATTGTCATAGGCTACTCCGGAAATATCTATCTGGTCCATAAGATAATCAGCCTCGCTCAGTAATTCTATTTTATCCGCGCCCTGCACAATAAATCCTGAATGAACTTTTCTATTAGGAGTTATGCCAAACTCAGCTTCAAAACGGCCTGTATCATCAGTTAATATAAAATATTCTCCTGCCTGCATATCCCTCTCAAATCCATACATATATGGAGCGCCGCCTGTTTCCCATTTTAATTTCCATCTGCTGTATTCATCCGTATATAGCGCAGAACCTTGTCTGTACGGATTATAAACTTCTATAAACCAACCTGTACCGGGAACCCATCTTGGATCTTCATTAGTTCTGTCAGTTAAACAGCCGGGCATTACTTCATTAATAAACACTCCCGCATCTTTACCAACCTTACCGTTTCTCTCTGTATAAAAACTATCTTGGTCAAAAGTATCTTTCATATTTAAAGCAGTTTGAACAACATCCAAATTTGAAGGGCCATATTTTAAAATCATGTTAATCAAATCATCTACAATACTTCCATAAACAGGCCCGCTCCAAAAGTCATAGAGATTTACAATTTCTCCCATCCAGGAATATGATTTAGCTGTAATATATTTGCGTATTTCCTCATAAGGAAAATCTCTATCTCCCGGTAACGGCTTATGATTATATAAAAATATGTCTTCAGGAAAAAAACGTCTTCTGTCATTATTGTTTATAAATGAATTACGCCACTGTTCATTATTAATTCCTATTTCATTTATATCAATATCTCTTAATGCAGAGCCAACCGGCGAAGAAGTATTATATGCGCAGGAATTTATATTAATCTTTCCTGCCTCATCCTCTACCATTACATAATATGCCTCTTTAAAAGAAGAATGCGTTATTTTCTTGGTCTTAAATGTCTGCATATTACTGCTATAATACTCTACATCATAAAAAGTCTCTGCCCAAAAATCCTGATAAGAATCCACTCTTCTTGTAGGAGCAAAAGTGTCTTCCTGTATCATGGCAAGAGCATGCTCAAGCCCGGCTTCTGCAGCATTGCGCGCTTTTATCATTGCAAGATGATTTGTTCCGACTTTTCTTGAAATTTTTGATGTAGTTATAAAGGCAATTCCCATAATAAGCAAAACAAGCATTACTCCTAATACTGTTATTACGGCAAGGCCTTTATTGTTAATAAATTTCATTTTTAACCTCTATGGCTTTGATGAATCAAAGCCCTACATTTTGTTAGCGCCCTACATTTTGTTAGCGCCCTACATTTTGTTAGTGTTCCTGTAGGGACTTGATTTATCAAGTCCGCCGTTTGAATGCCACATTTGGTTGCGGCCTTGATGAATCAAGGCCCTACACTAATATCACATGGCGAAATTTATATGATTTCTCCTCAATTTTATCAAACACTTCTACTGTCATAATTATTTTTTCTG
>JBDRED010000043.1:0-22952 GCA_043820025.1 Elusimicrobiota bacterium | reverse complement strand
TAACAGCATTCAGAGAAAGACAGCTAAAAGTTTAAACAGCGATGACGAGGATGCTAATGTTATTTCACAATTAAATATGTAATGTTAAAGCCCGGGCCACAACCCCGGGCTTTTTTTGTGCCTGTGGAAAAAGTGTAGGGGCGATTCACGAATCGCCCGAACTGAACATGCGGACGGGATTGAAAACCCCATCCGGCAAAGAGGTATGTAAATAAATTAAAATGAAAAAAACACTTTAGGAGGTGTTAGAAATGAAGAAAGGTATTATGAGAAAGATTATCTCGAGTATTGTTACAGTAATGATGATGATTACGTCCGGCGGACTGCAGTACGCATTCGCTCAGCCTGCGGGAATAGCTGTGTCTCCGGATCATTTGGTAAACAATGAATTTGTGCTCTCGCCGGAACACGGGCGTGTGCTCGAAAGATTCCGCGGTTCAGGAAAAAATACAGTCGTTTGTATTCAGGATCTGCATTGCCACAGCGAGGTGCAAAATAATATAGCGGCTATACTTGAATCTCTAAAAGAAGGGTATGGCGATGAGATGAAGGTTGTATCTGTAGAGGGCGCATGGGGCGAGCTTGATACATCTTTTGTTGAAAATATTCCGAAAGGATTTGGCGTTCGTGAACGTTTAGTGGATGAATTGGTTGGCCGCGGCGTTATGACAGGCGCTGAAAAGTTTGCGACAGAGAGTCAAAATATTACTATTGCCGGAGCTGAGGACTCAAGGCTTTATAATGAGGATGGCGAACTATTGGTTCAGTCGCTTGAGCTTAGAAAAAAAGCATTGGAAGGCACAAAACTATTGAAGGATAAGCTGGCTCAAACAAAATCCAAAATATATTCAAAGGATCAGCTTGAGTTTGAAAAGCTGGTTTCTGACCACTTTAAAGGCCAAGTAAATGTTGTTAAATATCTAAACAGATTAAAGCAGTATTCAACGGATTTCGGTATTGTGTTTGATCTTGAGTATCCTAATCTTTCAAAGGTTTTAATGCTTGCTGAAAAGCGTATGCGCCTCGGCAAGATGGCTGCTATAAATAAGGAAGCAAATGATGTTGTAATGCTTATGTCAAAACACCTTTCAAAGAAGGAAAAGAGTAGTCTTGAAATGTTTAAAAAGGAAGGCAGTGACAGGTTTTACATATATTTGGACAGACTTATTTCCAGAAAAAACATTGCGATAAAAAACACTTACGCGCTTCTTGATGGATATTTAGAATATGTCAGATTGTCGCAGTCGATAAATACGGCGGCTCTCGTTGACGAGGAACGTTCGCTTCAGCAGGATATCCGCGAGATGCTTGCTGTGACTCCTGATCAAAAAAGAGTAGTATACCTTGATAAATACATAAACCTCCTGGAAAATTATATATCGAATAAAATAACATTAAAAGAAGGAAAGACTTATCTTGCTGAGGAAGCTGAATTTAACGCAAGGCTTCAGGATTTTATTAACCGCAGTAAGTCTGATATTGCCTGGGAATATGGCGTAAAAGACGCGATGCCAAGCATTAAAGGATCAATTGATATTATAAAAAAGTTTTATGGCGTTGCAGAAAAACGTAACAGTTCTCTTGTAAAGCATACGCTTAACGCGCCGCGCGATTATAAAAAGAAAACATCGCTCTCAGTTTTAATAGCAGGCGGATACCACTCAGAAGGTATCACAGAGCTTTTAAGAAATGTCGGCGTGTCATACATATTAATTTCGCCAAACATTACGCAGGAAGTAGATGATTCTGTGTACTATGCGCGTTTAACAGCGCAGGCAGGCACGCTTGGTTATATGCCGAAAACAGCAATGGATACATACGCTATTCTAAGTATGTATCAGCAAAGTAGTCTTTCACTTGAAGAACAGCTTCAAAATTTCTTATCTGCTGTTCCTGAAGCCGCGGGAGTTATGGCGCAATATGGGATTACGGTAAACTCTCCTGCTGACCTTCAGAGGCTTAAGCTTACAACAGCAATGGCTATGTTTAAGCTGGCCGGCCTTACTGAAACTGAGTTTAGAAATATTGTGCCTATAATGAATGGAAAAATGCAAAGCTCGGCTCAGCCCGGCAGCCCCGCAATATATGGCGGAGAAATAAAGGTAGCTGAAAATGGGGTAGTTACAATTACAGTGGGTGATACGACTACAACAGCTGCTGTTGGTGAGTTTATAAGTGTTAGCGCTCAGCTTGCAAGCGTTGATGGTAGAATGAATGGTGTTGGAAGATTTGGTTCTGCTCCGGCTCCCGGCGCAGGCGGCGGCGGCGATGATGACAGCGGCGATGACGGCAGTGATGATGAAAGAATGGATGAGGACGTACAGCCGCAGGTTCTTAATATAGACCGGATTATAGCTGAACTTAATGCTATTCTTGATTCAGCTGTAACACCTCAAGATAAGATGGAATCTGCGGGCGGTGTGATTGAAAGAGTTAATGCGATTCAGTATAGTGATGAAGTTGTAAAGACTGATGTACAAAGAACAGCGCTTAGCGATCTTAAGAAGAAGGCGCTCCGCATTGACGCAGAAGGCAAACTTGAAAATATAAAGATGAAGGCGCAGGCTGATGTATATAAGAACGAAGGTGGCAGAGATGAGCTGAATGCTGACTTAGTCTTAGCAAAAGATGCAGGTGTTGCGTTAATGGATGAAGATAAAGGCAGTGATGCGGACGAGAATGTTAGAAAGGGAGTTATTATTTCTGATATATTTGTTTATTTATCTGAAATAGGAGTAGCATATCCTGACTTCGTTGTAATATCGCAGGGATATGGAGAAGCTATGATGGATAAATATCCTGTATTTGTTATGAGCCATACCCAGCCTGTTTCTGATCCTGATGAAAAAGTGGGCGCTGCAATACAAAAACTTACACTAGATTTTGAAAAGATGACCGCGGAACAGATAGAAACCTTAATTAGATCATTTGGTAGTAAACATGGCATAAAAGGTTTATCACTTCTTATTAATATTAAAAACTTTGACAGAAATAATCATTCCGGGCCTATAGGTTACTATAGAATGCTGCATGATTTGGCAGAAGATATCGGGATCAACATATTTATTAGTCTTGAAAAAGATAAGACCTGGCCGCATGACCGCTGTGGTATGATGGGTATGATTAGTAGAGTTGAAGATTATATAGGAAGAGGGACTTTAGAAACGGGTCCGGTTTTAGTTATGCCGGCAGGCGGCTCAAAGACGCGCGTTGCTGAAGCGATCGTGGGCCCTGTATATTTCGATCTTGATCCTCAGCAGATTGGTTCCAAGGCAACATTTTTGTCATCATTATTCAATAATATGGCAGGCATAATGCTTCAGCCGGCGGCAGACAGAAATGGAAGAGTCTTTATTGTGGCTAATGACCAGAAGTTTACTATTGCTGATAATAGCGCATTATGGACAGGAGTTGCATCAGGTAATGATAAGGTATTTGCTTTATTTGGGCCAAAAGAAACACAAGGCCTTATTGAAACGATTAACGTGTATCTAACTAGTATTGGCGCGGCAAATATAAACTCTTTGAATGATTTAAGAGCAAATTATACACAAGATAATACTTTAAGAGCACATGTACAAAGATATGTGGCAGGCCAGACCTTTGATATAGCAGGCACGCAAATAAGCGGCAAGAAATTAACATCATTAGGACTATTCTTTACAGATAATAATGGGGCTTTGGTTTCGTTCCTGGAAAAGCCTAGTGCTCAGGATTTGACAGAATTCTTATATACTAATCCTGTTACAGACATATTTGCAAACTCATTTGTTGATGTAATCTCAAAGAAGGTATACTTGGGGCTGTTTGATGCGCTTAATATACCTGTTACCTTGCCTAAAGATATGAATGGAAATGATTATTACTATAACTGGGATAGGCATGAGCAGTTCAGAATACCTGTTACATTAATTTGGCATCATCAGGTATCAATATTCCAAACTGTTGTGCAATGTTACTTCCAGGATGACTTAAATGCTTGGATGGCTGTTCCTCATGGAAATGTTAGTGATGTTGATTGGAGATATCAATGGTATGTAGTTCACTATAAAAAGAGAGGAAGTACGCAGGATGATAGAGACGCGATTGATGCGATTCTGCTTAGTAAAGGGATAGAGAACGCTGACGAAAGAACTCGTATAATAGATAATATGCCTGATATGCAGTTTATGGGCGCAGCTGTTAATAACTGGGATGATGTAGGCAGTTTAAGCGCTCTTAGAGGCAGTTATTTAACTGATGTTGCTGCGGTTCCTGAGGCAGACTGGGTTCAGGTTGCTAATTCTAATGTAAGAAAGTATGAAAAAAATTCTATTATTAGTGGCGAGGTCATTATAACAGGTGAAGGCAGGCTTCTTGTAGATAAAGCAATAATTAAAGGAAACGGCACTCTGGAAATTCATGGGGATGTTGTACTTCAAAATACTGAGCTTGTATTAAATGAAGGAGAAACCTTAGTAATTAATGATGGAGTAGCAATACTTAATTCAAGATTTTCTTCTAAGACGGTTTCGAGTATCGGAAGTAGGGCAATCTTAGACCGCGTAATAGAAGAGAATGGCAGGCTCGCATATTCTGTAAGGAAAGAACTTAAGTCTTATGATAGAGCATTAAGAGTGCCTTCGTCATTTGCTATGGTTGGAGTGCCATATAAAGACAATGATGGAGTTGTGCATTTTGCAATTATGTTCGATCCTTATGAGCTTCCATACAAGGGTGAAGACTTGAATTTGATTTTTTCTGGTATGGGTTCAATCGGAGCTTTGACAAATCCAAATATTTTCCCGATTTATGCCGGATTGCCGTCTGTAGCCGGAGCTGAAGGCGCAAAGGCAAAGGCAGCAGCGCTAGGCGTAATGATGATAAATGATTTAAATGTTGAAGGCGGCGATGATGAGATGAGAAAACTGCTATTTAATACAGTAAATACAATATTTGGGTTCTTATCACAAGAGGAAAGGGATTACATTCATGATACTCTTCTGGTAAATAATTTGGCACAATATCAAGTTTTTTCTATAAGGGAAGCTGTTCATCAGATTATGAGCGATCTATATAGTGGGTTCTATGGCGAAGAGTTTGCGTTTTATAATATAGGCGTTGTATTAACGAATCAAGAATTAATTAATCTTAGTAGGTTCCCATTTGGAACTACTCAGGATAATAATATGCGCCTTCCAAGTCTCGGAGCATACGAGAAGCAAATGTTTTTCAGAGAAGAGCATATTAATCCATTGTACACAGAATTAGGATTACCATTACAACAATCAGTCGAAATACCTCGGGTAGAAGGCGATCGAAGCATGCAGTCTTACGGTGGAGAGCAAGCATTACTAGGGCTTATGCCTCAGATGGGTGTTAAAAGAGTAGGCACGTTTAGCAGTCTTTTAGAAGCAGCGGGTTTAAGGGAAAATAAAGCTGACGCGGAGCTTGCTCAAAGCATTGCAGGTCAGTTTGGCGTAGCGGAAGATAATGTATTTGTAGAAGAAATGGATGATTTAGTGCGTCCTGTAAGAATAGGCAATAGGGTAATTATGTCAAAGAGCTATGCAGGTGTAAGGAAAGGAATGAATAGTATTTTAACCAAAGAAGATGCAAATGAATATTCAACAGGCATTAAGAGCCATGAGGATGATGAAAAGGCTCTGGTAGCAAAAGAAATGGAAGCATTAATAGCGCGTTATGGTTCTGTGGCAGCTATCCCAATGTCGCAGATAGTGCGTATGCTTGAAAATGCGCATTCGCTTGCTACATTTGTTGATTCTAAGGAGGAGATTGGGGATAAATACTGGTATTTAGAGAGCTTAATGTATAACTTAATGTATGTGCAGAAAATGACTCCTGCAGACGCAGAGAAGTATGTTACTGAAGCAGTAGAAAAGGGACTGAATCTTGCGCAAGTAGCTCAAATACAAGCTATGGTAAGCCAAGCGTATTATAGACAGGCTAGAGAGGCTATAGTCAAAGGCGAACCTGATTATATTGTAGTTGATGTTGAAGGTAGAAACCTAGATACTGAGGTGCAAAAATTTCTGGCAAAAATAAATGATGGTAAGACAGTCGTATTTACCGGTGACAGCACATCATATAGAGACAATTTGAGCGCTGACAGCGCAAAGAGAATGAGTACAGGCGGTATTTATGTGCCTGGTCCCGCAACGCTGCAACAAATTCGCGGTAACAAAGCAGGAGATAATTATGATGATTTAATACGCGAAATAAGAACAGGGACACTATCTGCAATTGATGTATCACCAAGCGGCGAGCTTGTTTCTGCGGGCACAGCGCCCGGTAAGGAAATGATAGATTATATTCGGTCTGTTATTGGAGCAGAGCCTGATAGAAGCATGATAAAGAATTTTCTTAAGTTTGAGTTGATCATGGCTGTATTGTTAAACAAACATGGTAATAAAGATGCAGCTGTAGCTGAATTTAAAGAAATATTTGGTTCAGCTATGAATGATCAGAAACTTGATAAATTAGCAAATGGCGTTAGTGATCGCAGCGGCGCTCTGTATAATGCAGAATGGGGTATTGCTTATTACCGCACAGCAGATGAATTAAAGGAATTGGCGCAAGGTAGTGAATATAAGCAGGTTGTAGTATGCAGAAAGGTAGGCAATGAAGTTATACACACTGCATTAGTTACGCACGATGTGGTTGAGGGCGGCAAGCTTGTTGAGGGTAAGGTTGAAGATATTCGCGCAAATGATGGCAGTGCATTGACATTAGAGTTTACCCTGCAGGAAGGTATGTCTACTGCAGTGCAGGCAAAGACAGACAATGGAGTATTAGTGCTCGAGACGCCGATTGTTATTGCGCCTGTGTTTACGCCTGAGGAAGAGGCAGGTATTACACAAACTTTGATTGATGCGAATGTTGGCGCAGAGGTGATATTAGATGCGCCTGCGCGTAAGTCTGTTGGTGGAGCAATATTTCGTAAGCTTATTAATCCATTCCTGAAGAGGAAAATGCTTGAGAAAGACAGATTGGATGAAGAAGATTTAAAAACAGCAGAAATTATGGCATCAATGGCATAATGAGCTATCAGGGACGGTCCTCGTATTTAGGACCGTCCCCTGTATAAGCCCGGGACGCAAATCGCGCCCCGGGCTTTTTTTATTTGTGGAAATATGATACGATATAATACAACTCGGACGACCCGGAAACCAAAACGATGTATTTAAACTCAAACGATGTAGCCCGGGGCCTTCAGGCCCCGGAAACACAAACGAAACAACCCGGGGGCTGAAGCCCCCGGGCTACAACGAGAGAGAAGAGAAAAACGATGTATTTAAACTCAAACGATGTAGCCCGGGGCCTTCAGGCCCCGGAAACACAAACGAAGTAAACTATGAAAAAAATAATTAAACGAAAAAAACATAGATTAAATGAGAACAATTACAAAGGTAATGTTCGTCTAACTGTGACAATATGTTCAGACCAAAGAAAAATAATTTTTAATAAAAATGAAATAATTATTAATGTAGTGAATTTTCTGAAAGAAGAAATTAAAAAAGAAAATATTATAAACTATATATATGTGTTTATGCCGAATCACATTCATTTTATTATTGAGGGGACAGTACACAGTAATATATTAGAAGCGATTAGGTTATTTAAACAAAGGAGTAGTTTTTATTTAAAAAAAGAGACTGGATATGGTTTGCAGGAAAGTTTTTATGATTATATTCATAGAAAAGAAGATGATTTAACAACGCATGTTAGGTATGTTTTAAATAATCCAGTCCGTAAAAATATTGTTACAGATTTTAAAGATTACAAGTATTTAGGATCGATAGATTATAATATTGATGATATTTTAAATACCGGGGGCTGAAGCCCCCGGGCTACAACGAGAGAGAAGAGAAAAACGATGTATTTAAACTCAAACGATGTAGCCCGGGGCCTTCAGGCCCCGCAAACGAAGGAATTTATCTTATGCCACAAATCGTAAAAATCGCATTACCATTACCAATGAATACGCTCTTCGAGTATGCTCTGCCGGAATATTCCCCGGCGACAGTCCCGGCATGCGGGACTGTCCCCTCTGAAGACGCTCTTGCGATAATCGGCAAACGCGCGCGCGTTCCATTTGGCGCAGATGGATATAAGATAGGCTTTATAGTCGATATTGTAGAAGGCGATACATCTAAATTAAAACCTATTAAAGATATCCTTGATAAACAGCCAATCATAAATGACGAGTTGTTAAGCCTTGCTAAATGGATTGAAGCTTATTATCTCTGTTCTCTAGGCGAGGCTCTATGGGGAATCACACCAAAAAAATTCGCAGTAAAGAAAAATAAAAAAGATGGTATAGAAAAATCAGTTATCAATATCCCTTTTCATAATCCGACAACCGAACAGGCCGCTGTAATAAAACAAATCAAATCAGCGCTCTACACAGAGAAATATAAATCCTTTCTTTTATATGGGATTGCAGGCAGCGGCAAGACAGAGGTTTATCATAATGCGATCAAGGAAGTCTTAGATAAAGGTAAAAAAGCGATTTATCTAGTGCCTGAAATAGCGCTTACGCCCCAGGCTGTAAGCTGGCTTGAGTCGAGATTTGGCGATAGGGTAGCTGTGTGGCACAGCAAGATTACTGATAGAGAAAAATTTATTATTTGGCAGAAAGCGCAGGCCGGAGAAGTAGATATTATTGTGGGCGCCAGGTCTGCTGTTTTTGCTCCGTTTTCTGATATTGGAATTATTGTGGTTGATGAAGAGCAGGAGGATACATATAAGCAGGATACAAAACCTGCGTATGATGCCAGGATAATCGGGCAGTGGAGAGCAAAATATCATAATGCCGTGTATCTTGCAGGCAGCGCTACTCCGAGGATTGAAACATGGTATAGACAGAAGCAGGGCGAGTATGATTTATTGACTCTGCCGAATAAGGTGTATGGGGAGAGAGGTCGTCATCCTGAGCGAAGCGAAGGATCTTCGAGTGAATTAACCTCTTACGGAGATTCTTCGGGCAGCAGCCCTCAGAATGACGGAAAACTAGTTAATTATGATAAAGCAGCTTTAACTTCTAATAATATCCACATAATCGATCTTAGAAAGGAATACGAAGCGAGAAATTTTAGTATGATCTCACGAATGCTCCAAGCTTCAATAAAAAAATGTTTAGAATTAAACGAACAGATTATACTTTTTCTTAATCGCCGCGGCTTTGCGACATATATTTTCTGCAGGCAGTGCGGACATGTTTTGCGTTGTCCTCACTGCGACCTTGCGCTTGTTATGCATAGCGATAATAATAAGCTCTTATGCCATTATTGCGGATACTCGTCGGATAAGCCAAGTGTATGCCCTAAATGCTCAAGCGCGGCAATTAAGCAGTATGGCGCAGGTGTGCAGAGGGTGGAAAAGGAGCTTGTGAGGCTGTTTCCGTCAGCGCGAATAGCAAGGCTGGATACAGATGTAACAAATAAAAAAAATCATATAGAGGATATTTATAATGACTTTAAAAATCATAAGTATGATATTTTATTAGGCACACAGCTTGTTGCGAAAGGTTTTGATTTTCCTCTTGTTTCGCTCGTTGGCGTTATCTCGGCTGACACAGCGTTAAATATTCCTGATTTTAGAGCGACAGAGAGGACATTTTCGCTTCTTATGCAGGTTGCAGGCAGAAGCGGCAGGCGCGAAAAACAAGGAGAGGTTATTATTCAGACATATTATCCTAATCATTATTCTGTTAACGCGATGAGGGAATATAATTACGAAGCATTTTATGAAAAAGAATTAAAATGGAGAAAGGATCTTTTTTATCCGCCTTTTTCCAGGCTTATTTCTATAACATTAAGAGGGCCTGATGAGGATAAGGTATTTAAGGCTTGTGAAGAGTTAGCTGATAGATTAAGAAATGATACAGATTTCAAGGAAAGAGGGATAATTTTAATGGGGCCGTTTCAGTCAGCAATTAAAAAATTATATAACAATCACAGATGGCATATAGTGGTGAAAGAAGTTTCACCGGGGACAGTCCCCGCATTTGGGACTGTCCCTTCTGAAGTTTGGATAAATATCATTAAATCCTATCGCCTGTCAAAAGGTATGCATATGAACATTGATGTTGATCCTGTCAGCATGCTGTAAAAAAAATGATGAAATTTTCTCTGTATTTATTATAATAATAACTTATGTAGATATTACTGAGAGGTTCACCGGGGACAGTCCCCGTATGCGGGACTGTCCCCTTTTAATTCTTGGAGGAACTATGATTAAATTTGGCACGTCAGGCTGGCGTGATATAATAGCAAAAGGTTTTACTTATGACCGCGTGTATTGCGCTGCGCAGGCAATCTGCGATTATTTGATAGGTTTACAGGAGACAGTCCCCGCATGCGGGACTGTCCACTACGGAGACACGAGGGGTGAAATAATTGTTGGATATGACACGCGGTTTATGTCAGAGGACTTTGCTAAAGCTGCGAGCGAGGTGTTTGCCGCAAATGGTTTTAAGGTAAGTTATAGCAGTGAAGATGTTCCAACCCCAACCATTGCGTATGAAATAATAAGAAAAAAAGCGCGCGGCGGAATAAATATTACAGCTTCCCATAATCCGTATATGTATAGCGGACTCAAGTTTTCACCTGCATGGGGAGGGCCGGCGCTTCCTGAAACAACAAAACAGATAGAAATAAATTGTAATGAAATACAGAACGATACATCAAGAATAAACAGAGTTCCATTTAATGAAGCTGTTAAGAAAAAAATGATAATTGTCAGGTCATTTAAGAAGACATACTTAAAACGCGTGTCACAGCTCATAAATTTTGACGCTATAAGAAAATCAAAAATAAAAATTGCTGTTGATGTTATGCACGGCGCAGGGCGGGGATATCTCGGTGAAATACTAAAACAACATAAAATCCCGTACGCTATTGTGCATGAAAACCGCGACTGTATGTTTGGCGGCCACCATCCGGAACCTGCTGAGGTTTATTTAACTGAAATTATTAAGATGGTAAAATCCAAAAAATTTAGACTGGGAATAGCAAGCGATGGCGACGCTGACAGATTTGGGATTATTGACAGCGATGGGTCTTATATTTCTGCTAATGAGGTAATCGCGCTTTTAGCTAATCATCTTGCTAAGACGCGGAAATGGAAAGGTATTATTGCGCGAAGTGTTATGACATCATCATTTATAGACGCTGTTGCCGGGAAATGGGGACTTGAGCTTCGTGAAACGCCTGTAGGGTTTAAGTATATCGGCGATATATTGGTTAAGGAGTCGTTGGTAATAGGAGGCGAGGAAAGCGGCGGGCTTACAATAAAAGGCCATGTTCCGGAAAAGGATGGAATAGTAGCGTGTCTTTTGGCAGTTGAGATGGCTGCAATGGAAAAAAAGAGTATTAAAAAAATTCTTAATGATCTTCAAAAAGAGGTAGGAATCTTTTATTCAGAAAGAACAAATCTAAGGCTGGATCAAACGGTAATGGACTCGCTAAGAGAAAGGCTTATGACATTTGAACCTAGCGTTATTGCGGGTAATAAGGTTAAAAAAGTGAACAGGTTAGACGGATTTAAGGTTGAGTGCGAAAATGGAGATTGGTTAGGGATAAGGCTTTCAGGCACAGAGCCTATAGTAAGATGTTATATTGAATCTCGCTCCAAGCAGGGATTAAGTAAATTACTAAAAGCAGGAAAAGAGATAATATATAAATAGAAGTCAGAAGTCAGGAGTCAGAAGTCAGAAAGGAAGATCAGGAGAAGAAATAATTTATAAATACAAAATGCGCACGACGCATAACGCGTAACGAGTAAAAGGAGGAAAAGATGACAGAGACTATCGATGTTTGGGCAAGGGAGATTTTAGATTCAAGAGGAAATCCGACAGTTGAGGTTGAGGTTGAGCTTGAATGCGGAGCAATAGGCAGGGCTGCAGTGCCTTCCGGCGCGTCAACAGGCGAGGGCGAAGCAGTTGAGCTTAGAGATGGCGATAAATCAAGATATTTAGGTAAGGGTGTTCAGAATGCGGTAGACAATGTAAATGAAAAGATTGCTCCTGAAATTATTGGCATGGACGCCAGGGATCAGGTGCTTATTGATAAAGTAATGATAGAATTAGACGGCACAGATAATAAGAGTAAACTTGGCGCGAACGCGATACTGGGCGTTTCATTAGCAGTTGCCAGAGCCGCAGCTGAAGCTTGCGGGCTTCCGCTATACGCATATATTGGCGGAGTAAACGCGAAACAACTGCCTGTGCCAATGATGAATATTATTAATGGCGGACAACATGCAGATAACAATGTGGATTTGCAGGAATTTATGATCATGCCTGTAGGAGCAAAGAGTTTTAAAGAGGCTTTGAGAATGGGCGCAGAGGTTTTCCATGCTCTTAAAAAGGTTTTAAAGGACAAAAATTATAATACTGCTGTAGGCGATGAGGGCGGATTCGCGCCTAATTTATCGTCTAATGAAGAAGCTCTCCAGGTTATTATGGAAGCTGTTAAGGCCGCGGGGTTTAAACCGGGCGATGATATTAAGATAGCGCTTGATCCTGCGTCGAGCGAGTTTTATAAGGATGGAAAATATGTTTTAAATGGAGAGAAGAACGATAAGATTAAAACATCCAGCCAGATGATAGATTATTACGAATATCTCATAGGAAAATATCCAATCATATCTATTGAAGATGGTTTAGCTGAAAATGACTGGGACGGCTGGAAGGAATTTACTGACAGATTAGGTAAAAAGGTACAGCTTGTCGGCGACGATCTTTTTGTAACTAACACTGCGATTTTAAAGAAGGGGATTGAGAAGGGTGTGGCAAACTCAATTCTTATTAAGGTAAACCAGATAGGGACATTAACAGAGACTTTAGATGCTATTGAAATGGCAAAGAGAGCAGGTTATACAGCGGTTGTTTCTCATAGAAGCGGGGGAGACAGAGGACACAACAATCGCTGATATAGTTGTGGCAACAAATGCCGGACAGATCAAAACCGGGTCTGCGTCAAGAACAGATCGTATTTGTAAGTATAACCAGTTATTAAGGATCGAAGAAGAATTAGACGATGCTTCTGAGTTTCATGGCAAAGAAGTATTTTATTCGATAAAGAAGTAAAGCATACGTCATTGCAGGCAGTTGATTGGGGACATTCATCAAGGGTTTATTTAGAGGAGTGTCCCCAAAAGATAAATAATTCAGTTCTTTATTTAGGGTGACAAACCCTGTCCGGCAATTAGGAATTTATTATTCCCTCGCCCCTGTGGGGAGAGGGTTAGGGTGAGGGGGGTGACAAACCGTGTCCGGCAAGGGATTCCTGCCTACGCAGGAAAGACAGAGGGAGCACAGGAAAGACAAGTAAATATTTATGAAACACAAAACACTAGTCTTGTTATCTGCAATGAAATGGGAAATGAAAGATATTTCCAAAAACCTAAAAAAACTTTCCCAAAACAGTAAAAATATTATACCGGAAAAGAAAATATTTTTAGAATCCTACGAAATTAATAATACAATTGTTTATACAGGCTGTATGGGCGTTGGAAAGAATAAGGTAGTTAAGAATTTATCAATTATATTGAATGCTCTGCCGGAAAATATACACATTGTCTTTATCGGTTTGGCCGGCGCTGTCGTGCCTCAGCTAAATGTCGGCGATTGTGTCATGCCTTGTAAGGTAATAAATGACCAAGGGAGTATTCCTGTAAGTGAAATGGGGATATTCCTCGAGGGTGTATTTAGCGGCGGGGAGGAGTGTCCCAGTAAGAAAAGAACCATTAGGAAACTAAATTATAGAAACGCTATTGTCACAACTAATGGCTTAGCAGATAAGAATTTGAAAACTGATATAAAAAATAGTTTTCAAGAAGCGTGTTTAGTTGATATGGAATCCTGGCACGCGGCTCTTTTTTGTAGACAACACAATGTATCCTTTAGTATCCTTAAAGGAATATCTGATGATTACTTTTTTGTGTTTCCTATGACTGAACTTTTGCCGGTTTGTTTTAAAAGAAAGGGATTGTTTCACACGTTTCGCGAATTATCGGATAAAGGCGCGTCGGTATTGGACTTATATAGATGCGCAGTTTTGTATAAGAATTGTTTAAAAGCGAGACAGAATCTGACACGAATTATAATAAGAAATATTAAGGGGGATTGTATAAATGATTAGCATGACAGGATGCGCGCACAGTATTATTAAGGATAAAAAGCGAAAATGGGATATTACTATCACAACTATAAACAGCAGGTTTTTGGATATTATGGTCCATCTCCCAATGCGGGATTTGACGCTTGAAGAGAAGGTGCGGGCCTGTATTAAAAAAAATATTCTAAGGGGTAAGGTTGACGTGCATATATCATGGGAAGAACTTAAATACACACAGGCAAAGCAGATGATAAATAAGAAAGCGTTTATACAAGGCTTTAAAGAATATTCTCAGATAGCCCGCGAGTTGGGAAAGAAGGATATGGTTGCTCTCAGGGACCTGCTCCATGTTCCGTATATTTGGAACACGCGCGAGCAAAAGGATGTTGACGTATCTGATAAAGAGATAAACAGCGTAATGAATCAAGCGGTCTTGAAATTACATGAAGCAAGAAAAAACGAAGGCGCAAGGCTTAAGAAAAAGTTTGTGACTTATGTTGATAAAATTTATAGAACATTTAAACAGCTTGAGCGGGTCCAAAAATCCGAAGAGCATGAAGTTGAAAAAAAGGTGAGAAAAAAAATAAGCGAGCTAAAGAAGCGCCATATAAAGTTAAAGACAGATGAGCGAACAGTGGAGAAAGATATTGTCATGATGTTATTTAAGGGCGGGTACGAAGAGGAGCTTGTCAGAATAGGCAGTCATATAACGCATTTACGAAGCGCGTTAAATGAAAATGGCCCGGTGGGAAAAAAGATAGGATTTATTATTCAAGAGCTGGCCAGAGAATTTAATACGCTTGGAGATAAACTTAGTCAGATGAATGGAAAAAATCTTGTATTGCAGGGCAAGGTTGAAGTAGAAAAGATCAGGGAACAGATACAAAATATCGAATAAAGGAAGTTATGCATCCCGCTGTCCCGCTTCTTAAATAGAAGCTGGAACCTGAAATTAATTGAAAGAAAATTCAGGGGGGTGTTAAATGAGGTATTTCATGAAACACAGCGCATCCAAATATATTGTATTATTTTTTATCTTAGCTCTATCAGCAGTTCTTTTCGCGAATAAAACATTTCGCAGTCTATTAAAAGGCAAGCGCGGTGTTGAAGAGGTAAAAGCAGAGATGAATGAGCTTAGGCAAAGGCGCAAAACGCTTCAGAATGAAAAGGAATTACTGGAAAATGATATGCTTTATGTGGAGAAAAGCGCAAGGAAGGATCTTGGTTTTGTTCATGACGGCGAGGTTATGTATAAATTTAAATATGAAGAAGATAAAACATAATAGGGTTGAAAGGTTTGGTGGAAAAGATTGTCTAAATATAATAAACATATTCTGCTCAGTATATTAATATTATTTCATTTGTCAGCCGGTAAAATAATTTCTTCTCCTTATGATGGAAAGCTTAATAAAAGGGTTAATGTGGAAAAGATTATCGGAAGCAATGGCGAAATAGGCGATGTTCTGATAGACGGAGTTACTACAATACGGTTTTATGCCGGATCAGGGAACGAATCGCCTTATAATCGCGCTCTCGCGGCCGGTGTTATCATTTCTCAAAGCATGAATGAAGGAACTATTGGCGCTGAAACAATAATTCTTGATAAGTTTGAAAAACGTATTTGTGTAAAAATAAAAGGTGTGGTTATTGCGTGCGCTGACGATGATGCGAAGTTTCTGAGAAAAAAGCCAATAAAACTTGCGGACGAGTGGGTTTGTAAGTTGAGGAGCGTGATTGCAGAGTAATACAAAGGTGTTTTCTTGTAAAGGGCGATTAAGCGGGCAGGATCTTAGTGATGCTGTCCGCAGGTTTTTGAATGGCGAGATCGGGATTGTGCCCACAGACACCATTTATGGCCTTGCCGGAAGAATTAACGATGAGCGGGCATTAAAACGTTTGTATGATATTAAAAAGAGGCCTGAATCAAAATTATTTGTTCTTCAGACTGCGGATATTGAATCTGCTCTTGGTCTTATACTTAATCCTGATGATAAAATAAAAAAACTGGTATCCGCTTTTTGGCCCGGCGCGTTAACTATTATTGCAAGGCCGTCAGCTTATTTAATGAAAACATTTAATTGGACTAGTGAGACAATAGCTCTCAGAGTGCCGGATCATCCTATTATGCGGGCGATTTTAAAAAAAATTAAAACGCCTCTGCTGGTTACCTCTGCTAACATTTCAGGAAAAGAGGTATTAACCGATATTGAAAAACTTAAGGAGCTGTTTAACGGTCTGGTAGATTTTGTTATTGATGACCAAAAGAAGTATTCTTCTGTGCCTTCTACGATTGTTGATGCAGCAGGCGATGGAATTAAAATAATTCGCGAAGGAGTTATTTCAAAAGAAGAGATAAATAAGTGTTTAACTCGGGTATGACGAGTAGTCATGTCAAAAATAAAATGAAAAAATATGACAGTATATGTCATGCCTGCGGAAGCAGGCATCTTTGAAAAAGTTAACTAATATCGTTAGGAAAAATGATTAATTGTTAGATGTAAGACTAATAAAGATTCCTGCTTTCGCAGGAATGACAATGTTTTTAGGGGGGATAGACGAGAGTTAAAAATAGTATTAAAATTATTGACGATGAATTAAGTAAATATTTAAGTAATTTTCAATATTTTAAACAATACGATGACGGGTATAGGAGGTGTAAAATGGAAGAAAAAGATAAATTTAACCGGGAAGAAAAAACGATAATGCAGTTCGCAAAAAAATATTCTGAGAGAAGCGGCTATATCTTAAATCCTGATACGGAAATATTAAATATGGTAATTAAAGGGCTCGCAAAAAATAAGATTAAGTTTGGGTTTCAGTATTGTCCGTGCAGGATAGTAGAAGGCGATAAGGAAAAAGACAAGGACAAGATATGTCCTTGTAAATGGCATAAGGAAGAGATTGAGCGCGACGGACACTGCCACTGCAGTTTATTTTTTAAAAAGTAATTTTAATTCCCTTTATTGCCTGCAGTAAGAGAAAGCCAAATAATCTCCCCCGCCCCCGGCGGAGAGAAAATGAGATAATCTTTAAAGAAGTAACAATATGGAAAAAAAATCATTTTATATTATTGACGGTACTGCTTATGTGCATAGAGCGTTTTACGCTCTGCCTATGCTGACTACCAAAGACGGTATGCCTGTAAACGCTGTTTATGGTTTTATAAAAATGATTAGAAAAATAATTAAGGATAACCGCCCTGATTATTGTATCGTGTGTTTTGATTATCCGGCAAAAACATTTCGTCATAAAATGTTCGAAGAATATAAATCGCAAAGAAAAAAGACGCCTGAGGAACTTATAAGACAGATTCCGCTCATTAAAAATGCTGTAACAGCTATGGGTCTGCCATATATCGAGAGAGAGGGATTTGAGGCAGATGATATTATAGCTACTCTTGTCAAAAAAGCGCGCAGTGAACAACAAGATGCGGAGATTGTGCTTGTGACCGGAGACAAGGATATACTTCAATTGGTTGACAAGAATGTAAAGGTTTTAGCTGCGCCCAAAAATGTAATCTATGACGAGGCAGGTGTTGAGGAGAAGTTTGGAGTTAAGCCCGGAAATCTTAGAGATTATCTGGCGCTTCTCGGAGATATTTCTGATAATATTCCCGGAGTAAAAGGCATAGGAAAGGTGGCTGCTCAAAATATTATTTCTGAATATGGGGCAATTCCCGAGATTATTAAAAAGCTTGAATATTTAAAGCCTGCGTATAAATCAAAAATTGAGCAGAATATAGAACAGTTAAAACTAAGCTATGATCTTATAGCTTTAAATTATGATGTGCCGATCGACGACAAAATAGAGAGTTACGCGATTAAGGATGAATTTCAAAGCAAGGCTTTCAAGGATTTTCTTAAAGTGGTTGAGTTTAATAAACTACTGCAGGAAATTGAATCTGATAATAATTCAGCGCCAAGAAAAGAAAATGAAAATATTGCAAAGTCTTCGTATGGCGTAATCGCTTCATTTAGCCCGCTTAACGAAACCAAATACAGCATAGCTTGGTATGAAGATTTATTCTCAAAGGGAGTGGCGCTATATTCGCCATTATCCGGGTTTATGTTTGCTGATTTTAATGATAGAGACAAATGGCGCGGAAGTTTTAATGAGTTTTTATCAAGAAAGAATAGAGTTCTTGTTACAGAAGATTTTAAAAAACTCTATAAAATATTAAATAAATATTTTTCCATTAAATTAGACACCGATATTGTGTTCGACGCTGTAGTCGCAGCTTATATTCTGGATTCTTCGGTAAATTCGTTTGAGGACGCCTTGTTTAAGTATAGAGGCGAAGAGGTTTCTGCGCCTCAGACAATGGACGAAACATTAAAGAGGATGGAAAAATTATACAGCCTGTCTGATCTGCTTAATACTGAAATGAAAGAGGATGGTTTGCAGGAACATTATACAGAAATTGAACTGCCATTTTGCAGGGTTTTAGCAGTCATGGAAGAGGATGGCGTTAAGCTGGACTGTGATTATCTAAAGAAGCTTAGTATTGAATTTGAAACAGAGTTAAAGAGTCTGACAGAAATAATCTATAAAAGCGCAGGAGAGCAGTTTAATATTAATTCTCCAAAACAGCTTGCCGTGATATTATTTGAAAAGCTGGGGCTTCCGGTAATAGAGAAGACAAAAACAGGCCCGTCTACGTCGGAATATGTTCTGAATGTTTTAGCAAAATCGCATCCATTGCCTGACGCTATGATCAGATATCGCGAGCTGGCAAAAATAAAATCAACTTATGTTGACGCTCTTCCTTTGCTCGTTAATCCCGAAACAGGACGGCTGCATACGTCCTTTAATCATACACTTACAGCTACAGGGCGGTTATCATCCAGCAGTCCGAATATACAAAACATTCCAATAAGGACTGATACAGGCAGGCGTGTGCGCAGGGCGTTTGTAGCGTCAAAAGGCTGTAAGCTCATTGCCGCGGATTATAGTCAAATAGATTTGACGGTGCTTGCTGAGCTTTCCGACGATGAAACCATGAAAAAAGCGTTTATTGAAAATAAAGATATACATACAGTTACAGCTTCTGAGATATTTGGAATGCCATTATCCGGGATTTCCAATGAACAGAGAAATATTGCAAAGCGCATAAACTTTGGCCTGGTTTACGGTATGAGTTCATTTGGCCTTGCAAAGGATCTTGGCCTTCCCAGAAAAGAGGCGGACTCGTTTATTAACGCGTACTTTAATAAATACACCAAGATAAAGAATTACATGGATAATACAATCAGCTTTGCCCAAAAAAACGGGTTTGTAAAAACACTTTTTGGAAGAAAAAGATTTATTAAAGAGATTAAAAGTCCGGTTTTTTATGTGCGTTCTGCAGGCGAGCGTATGGCAATAAATACTCCTGTGCAGGGAACAGCAGCTGATATTATTAAGAAGTCTATGGTGGATCTTGGAAAGAAAATTTTGAACGAGAAAATGATTTCAAAAATGATTTTGCAAATACATGATGAAATAATTTTAGAAGCGCCTGATTCAGAAGTTGACAGGTGTATAAAAATAATAAAAGATATAATGGAAAATGCAGTTAAATTAAGAGTTCCTTTGCGCGTTAATATTGAGGTTGGGAATAATTGGGAAGAGATGGAAGGGGCGTGAGTGCTGCTTAGTTTGGTATCTGTGGCTGCTATATACGTCATCAAATTTTCGCTTGTCTAAATATCCCAACAAAGTATAATAATATATATGAAAACATTCATTTTAGGATTAACCGGCACAGTAGGCAGCGGGAAAACAACAGCAGGCAATATACTTGCTTCTTTTGGAGCCGGGGTAATAAGCGCGGACAATGTTTGTAAGTCTCTTTATATCAAAAACGGGTATTTATATAATGAGCTTATTAAAAATTTCGGCAGAGATATTCTCGGCCTTGGCGATGAGGTAGACCGCGGGAAATTAAGAGATATTTTAATGACAAATCCTAAAAGTCTGGCTGAGATAAACGCTATTACCCATGATTTTATAATTAACGATATACTAAATAGGATTGAAACCATAAAACTTGAGACAAAGGTAGTTGTTATTGATGTTCCTCTTTTGTATGAAACAGGTATGGATAAGGATACTGATAAGGTGCTTGTTATAACAGCTGAAAAAAATATTATACAAAAAAGACTGGCTAATGACAGAAATTGGGGCCGTGGAGTTTTTGAATTCTTTTTACAAAATCAGATGAGTAACGAAGAGAAGGTAAAAAAAGCTGATTATGTTATAGAAAATAATGATTCAATAGAATTATTAAAAGCAAGGCTTAAAGAATTCTGGGAATCGGAGAGTCAAAAATGGGCGAAGTAAAAAATAACAATACAATCCAGTATATTGTTTTGCCTCTTTTACTGGTTGCCCTATTCCTTATTCTTTTCTATCATGTGCTTGCTCAGCACTTTCAATTTGTTTTATTCTTTCCGTATTTCGCAGTCTTTACAGTTGTAACATTTTTTAGTTATGGTTTATTCACAGCCATAATTATTACAGCGCTTATCAGCCTTATGGGTTTTTCAGGTATCCTGTTTGTAGATGGTATTGAAAAAATATATTTATTGATTGAGGTCGGGTATCTCTGGGTCTGCCTGATTTTATTGCAGAGGTATGGAAAAAGAGATCATTTAATTGAGCGGCGTCACAATTTATTATTTGAGGAGCTTGATGAAAAGAAAACGCAAGAAGAGCTGGGATATCATAAAGACAGCGAGCTGTTAACAGCTCTGAGGGACAGGCTGGATAAACATTATAGGCTGAGTAATCTCGCGAATGTTTTTAACTCTACGCTTGGATACAAAGAAATTAATAAACTAATAATACAAAATATAAACGATATAATAAATATTGGAGAGGTATCTATTGTTGATTTAAAGACAGATAATATTTTTGTTAAATGGGTTATTGAACAAGAGGTGCCTCTGCTTATTACTGATCTGCGCAGAGACTATAGATTTTCAGCTGATATCGCAAGAATTTCACAGTTTAAGTCGCTCATGATACTTCCGCTTTGGAATGGCGAGACTATGCACTCATGTATACAAATTGGAGCTTCGTACGCAGGCGCTTATAGAGAGGAAGATCTCAGAATGGTGCTGATTATTGCTGATATCGCTTCTCTTGCCATAACAAATGCGGTTCTATTTGGCAAAATTCAGGAGCTTGTTATAATAGACAGCTTAACAGGCGTTTTTAACAGGCGTTATTTTATGGAAATTTGTGAAGAAGAAATAAACCGTTCAAAGCGTTATTCAATACCATTGTCTCTTTTGTTGGTTGATATAGATCATTTTAAACGATACAATGACACATTCGGGCATTTAAGCGGAGACAAGATTTTAAAGGATGTTTCCAGGGTTTTCAAAGAAAACAGCCGTGAGACAGACCTTGTGGCGCGGTATGGCGGAGAGGAGTTTGTCCTGCTTCTCTCTATGACAGATATTCATAGCGCGTTTCAGAAAGCGGAAAAGATTCGTGGAATTATTGAAGAGAAGTGCGGCGTTACGGTTAGTATAGGCATAGCTCAGCCGGGTGATAATAAGAGCGTTCTTGATATTATTGATAAAGCTGATAAAGCTTTATATAAAGCTAAGACCTCAGGAAGAAATAGAGTGGTAATACAATGAAAAATAATAAATTGTTTCATAAAGCATTGCGTATGGTGAGAAGGCAGGGTTTTATTGTTACGGTTATCTCAATACTTCTTCTTGTTATTGCGGATTATATTTACGGCACAGAAGGCCAGATAGTATATATCTTTGCGTGGACGATTTTTATGTTATGGTTTGGATACAAACATGCTCCAAAACAGTTTAAGGTCTCGCTTCTTCTTGCGATATTTTATGTTATCTATAATTTAGTTATTAATCCCTATTCATCTTTAATGCAGTTTCAGACTATCTTTATTCTTGCAGTGAGCAGCGCGCTTTATGTGTCTTCGCTTACAAAAAAACAAGAACACGACGAGATGAATGCTGAGTATATTGATCTGAAAGAACGACTGCATATCATGGAAGCAAACCGTAACGCTCTGCAAAAAAATGTAGCTAGGTATAATAGAGATATAAAGATGATGGCCTCTATATATGAACTCACAAAAAAGATGGTCGCTGTCACTGCCTTTGATGATATGGTCAATTTGGTAGTTGGATTTTTAAATAACGCGTTTATGCTCGATAAATATGTTATGTTTTTATATGACAGCAGTATCAGCGAGTACAGGCCGGTGTATTCTCATGAAATGACCGATGTATTATGGAATAGAATAAAGCCATGTCTTTCCGAAGAACAGTATTTTATTGGAGAGTCGTCGCCAATTGTGATTGATAGAGAGAATGAGTTATGGAAAACGCATTTCAATGTGATGCCTGAAGAAATAGAATCATGTATGTATGTGCCTTTTGGAATTTATGGCACGCTTACAGGAGGCGCTTTTTTGTTTTCGTCGCACAAGGAGTATTTTGAACACTATCTTATTAAGTATTTCATCATTCTTTCTCGTCAAATAGCATTAGGTTTTAAGAAGATTTATTTGTATGAAGAGGTTAGGGAAAAATCCAGGCGCGATGAGCTGACAAGATTCTTTACAAGAGGCTATTGGGATGAAAGATTTGAGGCTGAGCTTAAGAAAGCTGAACGTTATGGCCATTCGCTTGCTCTGCTCATGATTGATATTGACTTCTTTAAGGAATTTAATGATAAGTATGGCCATTTAATTGGCGATGAGGTGTTGCGGGTTGTAAGCCATACAATAAGAAGCACAGTTTATAGCACAGATATTATTGGACGTTATGGAGGAGAAGAGTTCGCTATTGTTATGCCTAT
>JBDRED010000042.1:0-4312 GCA_043820025.1 Elusimicrobiota bacterium | reverse complement strand
TGTAGAGACGGATTGAATCCGTCTCAGAACGGAGATAATAGCTTATTCGGAGACGCATGCAATGCGTCTCTACAATTAATTAGCGTGTGTTTAAAATAATTGTAGAGACGGATTGAATCCGTCTCAGAATGGAGATAATAGCTTATTCGGAGACGCATGCGATGCGTCTCTACGATTAATTAGCATGTGTTTAAAATAATTGTAGAGACGGATTGAATCCGTCTCAGAACGGAGATAATAGCTTATTCGGAGACGCATGCAATGCGTCTCTACAATTAATTAGCGTGTGTTTAAAATAATTGTAGAGACGGATTGAATCCGTCTCAGAACGTGCAGTTATCTTAGTTCGGAGACAAGCTCGGCGCGTCTCTACGATAATTTAGCGTTGTTTATTGTAGTATGCTGTGATATAAATATTGAATAAAGCTATGCGGGGCGTAGCGCAGTCTGGTAGCGCACATGGCTGGGGGTCATGTGGCCGCTGGTTCGAATCCAGTCGCCCCGAATTTTAAAAGACCGAAGGTCTTTTAAAATTCAGAGCAATGGATAATGGAAAATAGAGCAATAGAAAAGTCAAAATCATATTGAAACCAAGAGTGATTTTGCAAAATACCATTGCGGTCTATTTTCAGGTTTATAAAAATTTTGAATTTAAGATTCCCGCCTGCGCGGGAATGACATTTAAAATAAAAATTAATTGTAGAGACGGATTGAATCCGTCTCAGAACTGGCAGTTATCTTAGTTCGGAGACGCATGCGATGCGTCTCTACGAATATGTAAAGTGTGTTACAAGGAGCATATCCGTTGCTTACAAAAATACTAAAAACAAATTATCTTTATATCATCCTCACATTTATCGTAATCTATTCAATAGGTTTTTTTTCTGTTATTTCTGTTAAAACTCCCGGTCAGCAAATAAAAGAGATATCTGAGTCTGTGTCTGAACAATCTGAGGAATCAACAGATTTGAAAGAAGTTATTTCTGATGCAGAATATATGAAAAAAATTGAGGAAAAACTTGTAGGAAATTTTAAGTTTAGGGTGATTTCTAAATTGATGTTTGTGGTTTTGATTTTGATTTTATTGCTTGGGTTAGTATTTGCATTTTTTGGTTTAATATTTAGATTTTTGAAGATTCAGGTTTTTAATATAAAGAGAATAAAACTTTCGTATTATTTAAAGTTTGATTTTTTGGATTTAGCAAAATTTATTATTGTGTACAGTTGTTTTTATTTTTTGCTTAAACATATTGTTTTTGCAGAGCTGATTTTGATTGATATTTTACAAGTTGATCCTGAAAAGTTTATGGGAATAAATATTTATCTTTCAATGATGATCATGAATATTTTGCCTTGTATGTTTTTAATTTTATATATGAAAAGAAAATATAATCAGGGTGTGCATTTTATGGGAGTTCATAAAAAAGATGTAATGAAAAATTTGGGTTTTGGGATTATCTCTTATATTACAGCATATCCTTTGCTTTTTATTGCGCTTGTTATAACTTTTATTGTTGTGCAATATGTCGGAGCTTATATTCCTCCGCATCCGATAGTTCCGATGATGATAGAGGATGAGTCAAAGGTAAATATTTTGAGTCTGATAATTTTTTCTTGTATTGTCGGGCCTGTTACAGAAGAGATATTTTTTAGAGGTATGATTTATCCTTTTTTACGTAAAAGATCAGGCATTGTTTTGGCCGCAATTTTAAGTTCTTTATGTTTTGCTTTAATGCATTTTAATATTATTATTGCGCCTATTATTTTTATTACAGGGTTGTTGTTTGTTTATCTTTATGAAAAATCAGGTAGTCTGGCGCCGGGTATTTTTATTCATATTTTACATAATACAGTGATGGTTTCATGGGTATTGGTTATTAAAGCGATAGTGTGAGAAGGGGGTTTCTGTGTTTGAAACAATTGTATGGAAAAAAGATAAATTGTTACTAATAGATCAAACTTTGCTTCCTGTTGAGTATAAAATTATTGAGTGTCATACTGTACAGGAAGTTTGGGAAGCGATTAAAACTTTAAAAGTTAGGGGCGCTCCTGCGATTGGCATTGCAGGCGCATTTGGAGCGTATCTTGGTGTTCGTGAAATTAACTTAGATAATTATAAAGAATTTTCAGAAAAGGCTTTTGAAATTTTGGATTATCTTTGGAAATGCAGGCCTACAGCAGTTAATCTGCATTGGGCGCTTGACAGTATTGCAGAGATTATTAAAAATTCTAAAAATGAAAATATAGTTAAAATAAAACAGAAAATTTTGCAAAGAGCAGAGTTTGTTTTGCAGGAAGACAGGGTTTTGTGCAGGAAAATCGGCGAAAACGGAGAAAAATTTATAAAAAATAATTCTGTTATTCTTACACATTGTAATGCAGGGGGTCTTGCTACAAGCGGTTATGGCACAGCGCTTGCTGTTATTTATATGGCAAAAGAGAAGGGAAAAAAGTTTAAGGTTTTTGCTGATGAGACGCGGCCTCTTTTGCAGGGCGCCAGGCTTACTGCATGGGAGCTTAAGCAGAATAATATTGATGTTACTGTTATTTGCGATAACATGGCTGGTCATGTTATTAGGGATAAAGGTGTTGACATGGTTATAGTCGGAGCAGACAGGATAACTGCAAATGGTGACACAGCTAATAAAATCGGGACATACAGCGTTGCTGTCCTTGCTGAAAAACATAAGATACCGTTTTATGTTGCAGCGCCGTTTTCTACATTTGATTTTAATTTAAAGACAGGCGCTGATATTCCTATTGAAGAACGTGACCATAATGAAATTATAAAAGGATTAGGAAAACAGATTGTTCCTGATGGTGTGAATGTTTATAACCCTGCGTTTGATGTTACGCCGGCAGAGTTGATTACGGGGATTATTACGGATAAAGGGGTGTTTAGAGCGCCGTATGAGGAGAGTTTAAAGAATATAAAATAATATTTTTTTGACAGGATTAACAGGATTGAAAGGATAATTTTTAAAGGATATTCTGTAATTTGTCATTTGGATTGTCCAACAGGGCTATGTCAGAAAAGCGAGAATGTCATCGCGAGGAGCGTTTTTTGCGACGTGGCGATCTTAAAGTTAGCGCAAAGAGATTGCTGCGCCGCGAAAAATGGGGCTCGCAATGACATACTTGCTACAATTGTTTATGTGACACAGCCTGCAAGCCGGACAATGACACAGATTTTACTTCTAACTTCTAAAATCTAACTTTTAACTTAAGAGGCTTTATGAATAAATCAGAAACCGAATTAATCAATCAAATAAACGCTATGACAAAAATCAAAAATCATAATGTGGTTTTAGGTATTGGGGACGACTGCGCTGTTTTGAAATTTAATAAAACTTTGTATGAAATTGTGTCTACTGATATTTTGATTGAGGATATTCATTTTGATTTAAATAAAATATCAGTAATGGATGTTGGTTATAAGGCTATGGCTGTTAATGTCAGTGATATTGCGGCTATGGGTGGATGGGCAGAAAGCGCGGTTGTTTCTCTTGGTATTCCTGAAGATTTCACGCAAGAGGATATAACACAGTTATATTTAGGAATTAATCAGTGCGCTGATATGTTTGATGTTTCTGTAATAGGCGGAGATAGTTCTAAAGCATATGAATTTTTAGTGATAAATATTGCTATAATTGGAAAGGTTGAAAAACGAAATATTTTATATAGAAAAGGCGCGAAAAATAAAGATAAAATTTTTGTTACAGGTTTGCTTGGCGCAAGTTTGGTTAAAAAACATTATTCTTTTGTTCCGTGTATTAAACAAGGTAGGTTTTTGGCTGAAAACAAGATAGCGAACGCTATGATAGATTTAAGCGACGGTATAATGAAAGATCTAAATGAAATTCTTAAAGCCAGCGCAATAAAAGGAGCTGTAATCAATAAAAATAATGTCCCTGTTTCTGATGATTGCAAAAGTTTATATACAAATGACGATATGATTAAACATGCGCTTTGTGACGGAGAAGATTTTGAGCTTTTGTTTACTGTAAGCCCAAAGAATATTGATAAATTACAGCACTCAGATTTTGCTGTGTATGAGATTGGGTATATTGATAACAAGTTGAATGGGATTTGGTTAAAAGATGGGGAAAAATTAGAACAGCTTGTTTTTAAAGGTTTTGAACACTTTTGATTCCTAGTTCCTAGCTTCTAACTGCCGAGTATCATGACATCGTTTACACTTTCTAGAGGCTCTAGCTGTATCACAGCATCATTTACACTTTTTAAACACATCTGTCCGATCTTGTCATTCCCGCGAAGGCGGGAATCTCATGGCGCAAAATTTGTCTGCAAT
>JBDRED010000041.1:0-27108 GCA_043820025.1 Elusimicrobiota bacterium | reverse complement strand
GTAATGCCCGGAGATAATATAAAGATAGAGGCAGAATTAATAACACCGATAGCAATGGAAAAGGAATTGAGGTTTGCGATACGAGAAGGCGGAAGAACTGTTGGAGCGGGCGTTATTAGCGAGATTATTGAATAAAGAGGTAGGATAAAAAAATGAGAGAATTAATAACATTAGCGTGCAGTGAATGTAAGAGAAGAAATTATAATTATGACAAGGATAAGAAAAAACATCCTGAGAAGCTTGAACTAAAAAAGTATTGCAAATTTTGCAAAAAACGAACGGATCATAAAGAGATAAAATAAAAGGCAGTCAATGGTCAAGAGTCTTGATTTGTATCCCGGGGCCGGTGCGCAAAAACCCTGAGCTGCTGCGCACAACGCACAACGATTTAGGCCTGTAGCTCAATTGGCTAGAGTAGCGGTCTCCAAAACCGTTGGTTGTGAGTTCGAGTCTCACCAGGCCTGATTTATTTGCAGCGCGTAGTGCGGACATTAAAGAAACGTAATAAAAACAGCGGGTTTTGAGGAGTGTGAGGTAATTATGATGAGGGAAATGTTAAAGTCAAAGATAGATAGGGTAAAGATAACAGGCGCAGATATACACTACAAAGGGAGCCTGGGCCTGGATATTGATTTTTTAAAGGCTGCAGATTTGAAGCCCGGCGAAAAGGTTCATGTTTTGAACCTTAACAATGGTGAACGTCTTGAAACGTATGTGATAGAAGAACCAAAAGGCTCTAAAAATGTTGTTTTGTATGGACCTGCGGCTAGAAAAGGTATAGTTGGAGATACGATAACAATTTTATCATATGGGTTTTTTAATGACTCAGAAATTGATGGTTATAAACCAAAGGTTGTGTCTGTAAGCTGACTTTTGCTTTATTTTCTTGACAGTAATGACGGGTAGTAGTAGTATAAAAGATAATCTTTATAAAAAAGAGGGATTTATGCAGGTAAAAATTCATTCAAAAGGCTGTAACATAGCAAAAAAAGATTTGGATTATATTAAAAAGAAGATTACTAGATTAGAGATCTTTTCTGCGAAGATTGAGGTTATTGATTTAACGGTAAGTATGCAAAAATACTTTTATTTTCTTGAGCTTAGAGTGAAAACATCATTTAAAACATTTGTTATAAAAAAGGATGGGCAAGAAGTTAGGGTAGTTGTTGATATATTGATTGATAAGATGGAATATCAGTTAAGAAAATTTAAGGATAAATTGAAATTATATCATCCTCATACACGCACAAAATATGATTACATATCTTCGGGCATTATTCCGGATTATGATATTGTCGCTAAAAAGCAAAATAAACTGCCATCTATGACGAAGGAGCAGGCTGTTTCAGCCTTGAGAAAAAGCGAAGAATCATATTTAATTTTTGTAGATGATGAAACAAAGAAAATGTCAATTCTAAGAAGAGTTTCTCCGGATAAATATGAAATAGTTCGGGCTGAATAGTTAACAGTATATCGGGAGGTAAGGGGATAAATTATGAAAATATTAGACTTTCTTTCAAAGGATTTAGTTACAGTTGACCTTAAAGCTTCAACAAAAAAAGATGTGATTACAGAGTTGGTAGACCTCTTGCATAAAAGCGGAAAAATCAAAGAAAAAAATAATGTTGTAAATATTCTTATGGAAAGGGAAGATCTTGGTTCAACCGGGATAGGGCAGGGAATAGCAATACCTCACGGAAAATCTGATTTAGTGGATAGCATTTATGCCGCTTTTGGGGTTTCCAAAAAAGGTGTAAATTTTGACGCGCTTGACGGCGAACCGGTACATTTAATTTTTCTTTTTATAGCGCCGCCGGATTCAGCAGGAGCGCATTTAAAAGCATTAGCAAAGATATCTCATCTTTTGAAGGATAAATACTTTAGACAATCGCTTTTAGAAGCGAAGAGTTCGGACGAGGTTATTGATATAATAAAAGAAGAAGACGAGTATTAATTGGACTGCGGTATTATTGTGCCGCGCTGATGTGAAAACTTTTGGGATTGGTTATGTATAATGCATGGGATAAAAGTCCGTGAGTTTTATAAGAGAAAAAGGAGAGAATTCGATCTGGCGCTTCTTACAGAGGAGAATGTCGGATTGAATAAGGTGATCTCTATCTCTGATGTTAATAGGTGCGGAATAGCTCTTTCCGGATATCTTGAATACTTTCCTTATCATCGCTTACAAGTTCTAGGAAACGCAGAAATATTTTATTTAAGAACACTTTCCTCTTACGACATAAAAAAAACGTTAATAAAAATATTAGAATTTAATGTGCCATGTTTAGTAATCTCAAGAAATTTAGAAGTGCCAAAGGAGCTTGTTGACGAGTGTAACCATGCTGATGTTGCGCTTATCAGAACTTCAATGGCTACTACTCAATTTATGAATGAAGTGAATGTCTATCTTGAGGATGTCTTTGCTCCTTCTATCGGCATGCACGGCGTGCTTGTTGAGGTTTATGGTTTAGGTATACTAATAACAGGAAAGAGCGGTATAGGAAAGAGTGAATGCGCGCTGGAGCTGTTGAAAAGAGGGCACCAGCTTGTTTCTGATGATTTAGTTACGCTAAAACATAAAGCAGGAGGCATTCTCGTTGGAATAGCGCAAGAAATTGTTAAGCACCATATGGAGATAAGAGGATTAGGTATCTTTGATATCAAAATGCTTTTTGGAATGGGATCAGTGCTGGATAAAACAATTATACAGCTTGTTATTGAGCTTGAGGAATGGGATGCGACAAAGGGTTATGAGAGATTAGGTTTCACTGATACTTATTCAAATATTTTAGGAGTTAATATTCCAAAGATAACTGTGCCTGTTAAACCCGGACGTAACTTGGGAATACTTATTGAAATTGCCGCAATGAATCAGGCGCTTAGAAATCAAGGATATAATCCTGTAAAAGAGCTTAATAAAAAACTTATTGGGTATATGAAGAATAAAAGGAAATAACAATGAAAGATTTTAGTTTTGTTATTATTACCGGTATATCAGGTTCAGGAAAGAGCCAGGTCATGAAGTGTTTCGAGGATATTGGATATTTCTGCGTTGATAATCTTCCCATAGCGCTCATCCCGAAATTTTCAAATCTGTCTATGCAGTCCGGTAATACAATGAATAAGGTCGCGCTGGGAATAGATATAAGGGAAAAAACCTTTCTTAATGACCTAATTCTCATATTGGATGATTTAAAAAAGAGAAGCATCAATTATCATATTCTTTTTCTTGAGGCGCGGGACGAAATCTTAATAAGAAGATTTAGCGAAACCAGAAGAAAACATCCTCTGAGCGGTGGAGGGAAAACAGTTCTGGAAAGCATAAAAATGGAAAGGAAGAGTCTGAAAAAAATACGAGATAACGCGAATAATATAATTGACACGAGCGATTTGACCATTGCTATGCTGCGTGAAACAATAAAGAACGCTTTTTCAAAAAAAGAGGTGTCGCGGCTTGTTGTTAACATTATTTCCTTTGGATATAAATACGGACTGCCCATGGAGGTGGATATAGTTCTGGATACCAGATTTCTTGCGAACCCGTTTTATTATGATGACCTGCGTATTTATACAGGCAATGATGAAAAGGTAAAAAAATTCGTATTAAATGATAATAAGGCTAAACAGTTTTTAAATAAAATATATGGTCTTTTTAATTTTCTTATACCTTCATTTATAGAGGAAGGAAAGCATTATTTGACTATTGGAATTGGATGCACCGGCGGCAGGCATAGGTCTGTTGTTATTTCTAATCAGCTAAAGAACCATTTAGAAAAGAAAAATATATCTGTACGCGTTACTCATAGAGATATATTGAAACCATTGAAGTAAGTTTTAAGCGCTAAGTGTTAAGTTATTAATTAAGGTGAGATTATAATACTCCCCTCACACTTTAAAGTTTGGTATACTTATGAAACAATTTTCTGATTTAAATATCGTAGCTATTGGCGGCGGAACAGGTATTTCAACACTGCTTTCAGGCCTAAAAGCGTATAATAAAAACCTTTCGGCAATTGTCACTGTGACAGATGATGGAGGAAGCTCAGGAAGATTAAGCAGAGAATATGGCATACTGCCCCCGGGAGATATAAGGAACTGTTTAGTGTCTTTGGCTGAAGAAGAAACGCTTATGTCACAGTTGTTTCAATATAGGTTTGGAGGCGAGGGAGATATTGCAGGCCATAGTTTTGGAAACTTGTTTATTATGGCTATGTCGGATATTCGCGGCGGATTTGAAAAGGGCATAGTTGAGTCCAGCAAGATTTTGGCAATAGATGGAAAGGTGATACCTGCGACTCTTCATAAGGTTGCTCTCAGGGCAAAGCTTGAAACAGAAGAAGTATTAAAAGGCGAGACAGCCATATCCAAAAGTGTGGGCAGAATTAAAAGTATTTTTCTTGAACCGTCTGAGTGTAAAGCTGTTCCTGAGGCTGTTGAGTCCATGAATAATGCGGATATTATTATTCTTGGGCCGGGAAGTTTGTATACGAGTGTAATTCCCAATTTATTAATAAATGATATTAATAAAGCTCTTAGAAATTCTAAGGCTCTTAAGGTGTTTGTTTGTAATATAATGTCACAGCCCGGAGAAACAAATAATTTTTCATCATTAGACCATTTGCAGGCGCTTAATGATCATATAGGCGCTTCTTGTATAGATTATATATTAATTAATACAAAAAGGATTGATGAGGATTTGTTGGAAAAATACGCAAAAAAAGCATCGTATCCCATAGCTTATGATTCTGCGAATGTGTTTGGTAATACAGCATATGTTACCGGAGATTTTTTTGGCAGGCAAATGTCTGAGAGCGCGAAGTATGCGCGGCATGATCCAAAAAAATTATCCTCGGCAATTGTAGATTTATATCATAGTAAATATAAGGAATTAAATAGGTTAAGTTTTTAACGGGAGTTGTTGATGATTGGGGTTATTCTCGTAACGCATAGGGGTTTATCTGAATCTCTGCTGGATACTGCGGAACATATTGTGGGTAAAAAAGAATATATTCAGGCAGTTGGAATTTATCCGGGCGAGGGTTTAGATACGTTAAACAAAAAAATTCAGGAAATAATAGGCAAATGGAAAGAGGTTGAAGGGGTTCTAATACTTGTAGATATGTTTGGAGGCACTCCTTGTAATGCTTCGTTAAAGTTCTTAAATTGCGACGAAGTTGAGGTTGTATCCGGCGTTAATCTTGCAATGGTTTTAACAGCAATAACACAAAGGAATAATTGTGATCTAAAAGATTTAACTGTAAAGATAACGGATGCGGCTAAAGAAAACATATTGCGCATAAAAGATGTAGCAAAAGGGTGTAAATGATAGATGACGCAGTAGCGTACTAAAACTTGGATAGGCGGCGGGGTAAAATGTCAATTATACTTTTTAGAATTGATGATCGTTTAATACATGGACAGGTAGTAGAGGGTTGGCTTAAAGAGATAGGCGCTGAAATCATTGTTGTAGCGAATGATATTGTTGCGTGTGATGAGATGCAGAAAGCCCTAATGACTCTGGCTATTCCCAGCGATGTTGATGTTTATATTGAACGCATAGATACAGCTATTGAACAGTATAAACAAGGTTATTTTGATAAGAATAAAACTTTAGTGCTTGTATCATGTCCGAAAGATGCGTTCCAATTAATTGAAGGCGGTTTAAAAATTAATTCAATTAATATTGGCGGTATGCATTTTTCTGAAGGCAAAAAACAAATTCTAGAGACAATTTCAGTAAGCAAGGATGATGTTGAATATCTGCGCGCTTTAAGCAATAAAGGTTTACAGCTTGAAAGCAGGACGCTTCCGGAAGCCGAACGTATAGACGTGGCAAAAGAACTTAAAAAGCAAGGGTTATAATTATGTTTTTAATCATAAGTATTGTTGGCGCATTATTGAGTCTCGACGCGACTGTAGTCGGTAATTTTATGATTTCAAGGCCGATAGTGGCAGCTCCTATTATTGGCTGGATATTAGGAGATATCAATACCGGGTTTGCAATCGGTATAATATTTGAAATGTTATGGGTTAATCTCATATATGTCGGCGCAATGGTGCCTATTAATTTAACAATTTTTACAACGCTTGTGCTGGGCGTTAATTATACAGTGCCGCACAGGGGAGACGCATTTACTATGTTTGTTATTCTGATAGCGCTTCCTATTGTGTATCTTTTTAAGCATATAGAAATATTAGTCCGCACTTGGAATAGCAGGATGGCTAGAAAGGTAGATGATTGTATAAATAATCATAAGTCTGCCTGCATTACGTTTGTAATGGCGTACTCTATCACATTTTTTTTTCTTGCTAGTTTTGTGTACTTAATCATCGTGCTGCCGGTTACAGAACAAATAGCAAAGGTGCTGTATTTTCAATTACCTTTAACATTTATTAAAGCGCTGGAGGCGAGTTACTCAATATTGCCTATTATAGGTTTTGCCGCAATGTTTAATCATTTTTTTCAAAGATCCCTTAAGCATCATAAGGCGGCGCATAATGGACAACAGCATTAAGGCAAAGGTATTATTATGATTCAAAACAGAGATCTCTTTTATATAGGGCTTCGTTCTTTCTTACTGCAGGCTGTATGGAATTTTGAACGAATGCAAAATGTTGGTTTTGTTTTTATTCTTAAGCCTTTGTTGAAAAAATTTACTAATGATAAAGAGGGGTATTTTAATGCATTAAAAAGGCATTTAGAATTTTTTAATGTTCAGCCATATATGGTTAGCATTATTGCCGGATTGGTCGTAGCGTATGAAGAGCGCATGAAAATTGAAGGGGTTGATTTTACAAAAGAAATACGCACCTTAAAGAGCACAATGGCAGGACCATTATCAGCTATCGGAGATTCATTTTTTTGGGGTACATGGCGGCCTTTTTCCGCGCTAATAATAATTTTATTATTTTATCTTACGCAATATCGTCATTTTATTTTAGGCGCTTATTATTCAAATGAGTATTATTTTCTAATTTTATTGTTGTTTATTGTGTGCTATAACATTCCGCATTTGTATATGAGGTTTTGGGGCGTTTTTAAAGCGTATCATATTGGCACAAAGGTTATTACATATGTTAGGCGCTGGCATGATTTTAAGGTATATACAAGAATACATTTATTAGCGCTTATTCTGCTGGCTGCCGGCTTTTTTGTGTTTATGATTGTGCAGAATTTTAATATTAGTACAATTTTTGCGCTTGTGGGTTTGGAAATAGTATTTATTATTGCAAATTATTATAAAGTATCAGTAGTCAAGTTAATCTATATTACTACTGTGATTGTATTTCTATTAGTATTATTAAGGATAATAGCATGATTAAAAAAAAGATTCAAATTTTAAACAAACTTGGAGTGCATGCAAGGCCTGCGGCTTTGCTCGTCGAAACCGCGAATAAATATAAATCGTCAATAAAGGTCAGCAAGGATACTATGCAGGTTGACGCAAAAAGCATTATGGGAATTATGATGCTTGCTGCTGAAGCAGGTTCAGAGCTTGAGTTTATAATCGATGGAGATGATGAGATAGAGGCGATGAATGCATTAGAGGCATTAATTAATAGTCATTTCGATGAATAGTAATAAATGTTCGAGTGTTATTATTATCGCGCAACGCATTACGCATCACGATTAAAGCGAGGTTAATAAAATGATTAAAGGTATTGGCGTATCTCCGGGTATTATTTGCGGCAAGGCATTTTTAATGGCTGAAGAAGAAGTTTGTGTTATCAAACGTATTGTTCCAAAAAATGAGATGAGGGCAGAGATATTCAGATTTAGAAAAGCGCTTGTTAAAACAAAAAATGAAATGAAGGCTACGCATAAAAGAGTCCTGAAAGAACTTGGAAGAAAACATGCGCGTTTATTTTATGCGTACTTATTGATTTTAGACGACACATTATTTACGGAAGATGTTGTTACTAGAATTAAAGAAGGAATAAATGCTGAGTTTGCCCTGCAGGAGATTCTTAATAAGGTAACGGAAACATTTAGCCATATAGATGACGAGTATTTGAGAGAGAGAGAAAGGGATATCGTTGATGTAATAAAAAAATTAATACATAATTTATTAGGAAAAGAAAGAAAAGCGCTGGAGTCTATTAAGACCCCGGTTATTGTAGTCGCGCACAATCTGTCTCCTTCTGACACAATATCTATGAAAGAAGATAGAGTAATAGGTTTTGTGACAGATATAGGAGGCCGCACTTCGCATACCGCGATTTTGGCGCGTTCGCTTGAAATACCTGCTGTTATCGGCCTTCATGACATAACGCAAAAGATTCATACAGGCGACACGATTATTATTGATGGCTATGAAGGCATTGTCATTATAAATCCTACAAAGCAAGTTATGGAAAACTATGAGCGTGAAAAGAAAAAATTTGAGGCGAATGACAAGGAATTAGAAAAATTACGCGATTTGCCCGCAACTACTACAGATAATCGTACTATAAACCTGGTTGCTAATATTGAAATACCGGGAGAAGTTAAATCTGTATTATCGCATGGCGGTAATGGTATAGGATTGTATAGAACTGAATATCTATATCTTAACAGAGCTGATCTGCCTGGTGAAGAAGAACAGTATGAAAGTTATAAATTAGTTGCGAAGAGTATGCTTCCATATTCAGTAATAATAAGGACTATTGATCTGGGAGGCGATAAACTGGCGGAACAGCTTAGATTCGCTCCGGAGAGAAATCCATTTCTTGGATTGCGCGCTATTAGATTATGCCTCAAATACCCGGAACTTTTCAGAACACAGCTTAGAGCCATACTAAGGGCGAGCACAGAAGGAAATTTAAAAATTATGTATCCAATGATATCCGGCATAGAGGAGCTTAGAAAGGCTAATAAAGCATTAAGTGAGGTAAAGGATGACCTGCGTCAGAAAAATATTCAGTTTAATGAAAATATTGAGATAGGCGCCATGATAGAGGTGCCGTCCGCTGCGCTTTGCGCTGATGTTATCGCTGATGAGGTGGATTTTTTGAGTATTGGAACAAATGACCTTATTCAATATACCATTGCTGTTGATAGAGTAAATGAGAATGTCAGCGATTTGTATGATCCAATGCATTTGGGAGTTATACGCCTATTAAAGTTTGTTATTGATTCCTGCAACAAAGCGGGTAAGAGTGTAAGTATGTGCGGAGAAATGGCTTCTGATCCGCGTTTTATGAAAATATTAGTGGGCCTGGGACTTCAGCAATTGAGTATGAGCCCTATTGCCATACCTAAAGTTAAACAAGCAATTAGATCTGTGTCATTTACAGAGGCGGAAGAAATTACCGGACAGCTTCTTGCTGCGCATGACAGAAGTTCTATTGAAAAAATACTTAGAAAGTCTCTTTTGTAAAAATCATAAATTTATAGAGTTAATGAAGATATAAACTTCAATGAGCATAAAAAATGAAGATAAAGAATATTAGAAATTTTTCTATAATTGCGCATATTGATCATGGCAAGTCAACGCTCGCAGACAGGATACTTGAGATCACGCACACACTCTCTCTCTACGCCAGATGAAGGATCAGGTTTTAGACGATATGGATCTGGAGCGCGAGAGAGGTATTACTATTAAAGCAAAGGCTATTCGTATTAATTATATAGATAAAACCGGTGAAAAGTATATCTTAAATCTTATTGATACTCCGGGACATGTTGATTTTTCTTATGAGGTGTCTAGGTCTCTTGCCGCATGCGAGGGAACTCTTTTGGTAGTTGACGCGTCTCAAGGCATTGAGGCTCAAACATTTGCGAATGTGCATTTAGCTGAGGAGAGCGGATTATATATTATTCCTGTAATTAATAAAGTAGATCTGCCGAATGCGGATGTTCCGAGCGTAACAAAGCAGATTGAAGAAAGTTTTATGCTTGGATTACCGCCGCTTCATGTAAGCGCCAAAACCGGAATGGGCGTTCAAGAGGTTATTGATTCAATTATAATAAATATACCGCCTCCGGAGGGCGATCCTGACGGTAAATTAAAATGTTTTATTATTGATTCGGTTTTTGATCCTTACAGAGGAGTAATAATTTATGTGCGCATGATAGACGGCAGGCTTACTCCAAAAATGAGTATTCAAATGTTTTCTTCAGGATCTGTTTATGAAGTTGATGAGGTAGGATACTTGGGTGTAAAGCTGGAAAAAGCTGCAAGTCTAAGCGCCGGAGAAGTAGGATATTTTATTGCGAGTATTAAAGATATACATTCCGTAAAAATCGGGGATACGGTATTTGACAAATTGAATCCATTAACAACGCCTCTGCCTGGTTATAAAGTCGTTAAACCATTTGTTTTTGTGGGACTTTATCCTATAAATAACAGTGATTATGTATCTCTTCAGCAGGCGTTGGAAAAATTAAGACTTAATGATGCGTCTTTTTTCTATCAGCCCGAGACTTCTCAGGCTCTTGGTTTTGGATTCAGATTAGGGCTTTTGGGACTTTTGCATATGGATATTGTGAAAGAGCGTCTTGAGAGGGAATATGGCCTTCAGCTTTTAATAACGTCGCCAAACGTTGAGTATAAGGTTGTATTAGAGAATGATGAAGTTTTATTAATAGATAATCCATCGCATTTGCCAAAAATGGCTGATATTAAGGAAATACTGGAGCCATATATTAATGCCACAATTATTACGCTCTCAGATATGGTAGGCGGTGTAATGCAGCTTTCTCAGGATAAGAGAGGCAGGTTTATAGATATGAAGTATCTTGGCACTAAAAGAGTAATATTAAATTACGAACTGCCATTAGCTGAGATATTGTTTGATTTTTATGATAAATTAAAATCAATTACAAAAGGGCATGCGTCGCTTGATTATGAGTATATAGGTTATCGCGCGTCTGATCTTGTAAAATTAGAAATATTAGTCAATAATGAGGAGCTCGATGCTTTAGCGTTTTTAACGCATAGGGAAAAAGCGTCGCATCAGGCGAGAAATTTAATTATTAAATTAAAAGAGATAATACCCAGGCAGATGTTTGAAGTTCCTCTGCAGGCGCGTGTTAACGGAAAGATAATAGTAAGAGAAAATGTTCGCGCAATGAGAAAGGATGTGATAGCGAAATGTTATGGCGGCGATATAACAAGAAAGCGGAAACTGCTCGAAAAGCAGAAAGAGGGAAAGAAAAAAATGAAACAATTCGGAAGAATCGCTATACCGCAAGAGGCGTTTAGCGCAGTGCTTGGAGTTGAAAAGGAGGATTAATGGATTTTAGTCAAATGAATATGGAAAGAAAGGTGATATTTATCGCGGTTATTTTAATTACCGCAAAGATAATACTTGTTTTAATTAAGAAATATTTTAACTCTGATAATGGCCAAAAATTCACAGACTGGCTGCTTGAATGGGTTAATACCGGTATGTCTGCGCTCATTTTTGCATTTTTAATAATGTATTTTTTATTGCAGGCGTTTAAAATACCTTCCGGTTCAATGCAAAATACGTTATTAATTAAAGACCATTTATTTGTGAATAAGGTTGTTTATGGATGGAGACTGCCGTTTGTTCATATAACGCCGGCTGATAAAGGCGTTGGACTGCCGATAGGCGCTAATAAAGAGTTGAGCGTTTATCTGAAGCGCATTGCAGCTTTAACAAACCCAAAGCGCGGGGATATTGTGGTATTTGCTTTTCCTGAGGATACAACAAAGGACTTTATCAAAAGATGCGTTGGCCTGCCCGGAGATACAATAGAGGTTCGTAATAAGGTTTTATATGTTAATGGAGAAGCGCAGAATGAGCCTTATGTGATACATAGTGATTTTAATACATATCCTAACGATCAGTTTTTGCCTGAACAGTTTAGAATACGCGATAATTTTGGGCCGATTATTGTGCCTGAAAAGCATTATTTCGTAATGGGAGATAATAGGGATGCGAGTTATGACAGCAGATTCTGGGGGCCTTTGCATACAGATTACATTAAGGGTAAGGCGTTAGTTGTATATTGGCCGCCGTCGAGAATCAAGGCCATTAAATAATAGAATATAGAACTAAGAATACAGAATAAGGGATTTGCGAATGAAAATATTATTATTATTTCCAACAAGAGATCATTACTGTTTTGGCAATACGCCTCAGCTTAGTATTGAGGTTGATTCCGGTAATTATCCGCCTATGGGTCTTTTGTCGCTTGCCGGTTATATTGAAAAACATACAGATTATGAAGTTTGCGTATGCGATGCTCCTTCACTTAATATGAATTTTGACGACGTAATTTACCATATAGGCGCTCAGCAGCCTGATATTTTAGGTTTATATGTTTCAACATATTATCTGCTTGATACGATAAAAATAGCTAAAGAGGTTAAAAAAAATTGGCCGGATATAAAGATCGTTGCAGGCGGGCCGCATGCAACAATATATCCATGGCAGACAATCGATATCCAAGAGATAGATTATGTTGTTTGCGGCGATGGGGAAAAAGCTTTTACTAAATTAGCAAAATATTTAGAAGAAGATGAGCTAAAAGCAATAGACACTATACCAAATGCTCTCACAAAAGATTCCCCTAAGAATAAGGAAATAATACGCGAACGTATAGAGAATTTAGACGAACTTCCGTTCCCGGCTAGACACTTAATTGATAATAGCAAGTATTCATCTATTCTCGCTATAGGAAGCCCCATGACAACCGTCATAACGTCTAGAGGTTGTCCTTTTAAATGCTACTTTTGTTCAAAATTAGACGGAGATCAGAAATTTCATTATAGATCTGCAAACCATGTGGTTGATGAGCTTGAAGAAATAGTGTCAAATTATAAGATAAGGGATTTTCTGTTTTTCGACGAGCTATTTACATGCAACAAAAAACGTGTTATAGAAATATGCGATGAGATAGTAAATAGAAAATTGAATATTAGGTGGAACTGCAGGAGCAGGGTTGACGTTCTTGATGAAGAGACAGTCGATAAGATGAAGAAAGCCGGGTGTAATCTGATACAGTTTGGCGTTGAGACCGGGACTGAAAGAATGCAGAATGTAATTAATAAAAAGATAGATCTGGAAAAGGCCAGGAAAACCATTGCAATGGTTTATGATAAGGGAATACACACTTACGCGAACTTTATGATAGGCCTTCCCACAGAGAGTGACGAGGAAACAAAGAAAACGGTTGAGTACGCAAAGTCGCTCAAAGCCGACTATGTGGTATTCGGTATCTTTGCCCCAATTCCTAAGAGCGTTTTTTATGAACAAGGATTAAAGGAAGGAAGATTTCATGATTTTTGGATGGATTATGTAAATGACCCAAAGCAAATAATGAATGATTATACATGGACATTAAAAGATAAAGATAAATATCAGAAGATTATTGTAGATGCTTACAGAGATTTTTATACAAGGCCGTCATATATAATGAATCATCTGTTTAGAACGAATTCTCTGAAACATCTATTATGGCAGGCAAAATCAGCTCTAAAAATATTTTTTTAGCGCAGATCTGAGATCGAAAAAGTCAAGCGAGGGACTGTCCATTAATAGGGACTGCGCCCTCTAATACCCAAAAATTTTTTAAGGAGGAGGAATAATATGTCAGAAATTAAATTTTCAAAGAGTCATGAATGGGTAAAAAAAGATGGGGATGTTTGTATAATCGGGATCACACAGCACGCGGTTGACGAGCTTGGCGATGTGGTTTTTGTCGAGCTTCCCGGAATTGGCAAAGCAATAGCAAAAAGCGCAAGCTTTGGAGTTGTAGAGTCAGTTAAGGCTGTATCAGACCTCATTTCACCGGTTAATGGCAGTATAAGCGCAATAAATGAGACTTTGAAATCATCGCCTGAGATGGTTAACCAGAGCCCTTACGAAAAAGGGTGGATGATAAAGGTGACAGGAGTAACTGATTCAGATTTAAATGATTTGTTAAGCGAGAATGATTATAATGAATTTGTCAGCAAAGAGGCAGGTGCATAGAGAATGAGCTTTATCCCGCATTTAAAAAAAGATATTGATGAGATATGTAAAGAACTAGGGCTCTCTGATATTGAAGGCCTTTTCAATTCTATTCCCGGGGAAGTTAGGTTATCGGGAAAATTAAATCTACCTGCGCCTCTGCCGGAAAAAGAGCTGTTATCTGAGATAGAAACAATATTAAACATGAATAACACTGACGGAGTTATAAGCTTTCTCGGAGCAGGGATATATGATCATTTCATACCTTCTGCTGTCGGGGCATTGTCAAACCGCAGCGAGTTTGTCACAGCGTATACTCCATATCAGGCTGAGATGAGCCAGGGCCTTTTGCAGATAATGTATGAATATCAAACATTTATTACGCGATTAACAGGTATGGAGGTCTCAAACGCTTCTCTTTATGACGGAGCATCCGCTACATTTGAAGCTGTCAAGACTGCCGCGCATATTACAGGAAGAAAGAAGGTTATTATGAGTTCGCTTGCGCATCCGGAGTATATTGACGTAGTAAATACGGGATTTAAATATTCTGACATAAAAATAAAATTTGCGGATAATATTAATGGTCTCACATCGCAGTTAAGTCTCGACGCAGAGCTTCAAGACGCAGCTGCGATAGTTATAGCGCAGACAAATTATTTAGGCATGATAGAGGATATAAAGGAAATAGGGGATATAGCTCATAAAAACGGAGCATTGCTTATCGTTATTACTTATCCAATATCGCTTGGGATTTTAGAGCCGCCGGGTAATCTTGGAGCTGATATTGTAGTAGGCGAAGGCCAGTGTTTGGGGCTTGAACCTGCTTTCGGCGGAAATACATTAGGCATTTTTGCGGCTAAGAAAGAATATGTAAGATATATTCCCGGGCGGATTGTTGGAAAAACTACGGACGCGAATAATAATGATGGTTATGTTTTAACTCTTCAGGCGAGAGAACAGCATATAAGAAGGGCAAAAGCGCTTAGTAATATATGTTCTAATCAAGCGTGGTGCGCGCTTAACGCTGCGATATATTTATCTCTTATGGGCGCAAATGGACTTAAACAGACAGCGCTTAAGTGTATGCAAAACGCTTATTATCTAGCGGATGGGCTGGATAAAATAAATGGATTAAGCGTAAAGTTTAAAAAAGGATTTTTTAATGAATTTGTGTTAAGTTTGGATAATACAAAAAATTTTGAAATGGCTCAAAAATTATTGGAACAAGAAAATATAGTTTTAGGCCTGCCATTGAAGATAAAAGGCTTTGAATTAAGCTGGCTTGTTTCAGTAACTGAGACCAAATCAAAAAGCGTTCTTGATTTAGTTATAGAAAAGGTTGGGGAGATAATAAAACATGTCAAATAAACTAATATTTCAACATCATAGCAAACCCAATGCGTATATGATTCATTTATTAGAAAATGAAGAAAGGGAAGTTAAAAAAAATGTTAACAGTAAATTTCTAAGATCGGAGAAATCAGGTATTAATATACCAAGCGTGGCTGAGATCGACGTGGTAAGACATTTCACAAACCTTTCCAAAAAGGTGTTTGGCGTTGATAATGGTATTTATCCGCTTGGTTCATGCACAATGAAATACAATCCAAAAATGAATGAGAAGGCTGCGGCAAATCCGAAATTTACAAAAATGCATCCATACTCCGGCGAGTCAAACGCGCAGGGTATTTTAAAAATAATATTTGAACTTCAAAATTTTCTTGCTGAGATAAGCGGGATGGATGCTGTGTCTCTTCAGCCCGCTGCAGGAGCGCATGGCGAATTTACAGGGCTATTGATTATAAACGCGTATCATAAAAGCAGAAATGATAATAAAAGAAATAAAATTATAATTCCCACATCAGCGCATGGAACAAATCCTGCGTCAGCGGCTTTGCTTGGCATGCAGGTTATTGAGGTGCGATGCAATGATAAAGGGAATGTAGACTTGGTTCATTTAGAGTCATTATTGGATGATACCGTATCTGCTGTTATGATAACTAATCCGAGCACATTTGGTTTGTTTGATAATGGTATAACAAAGATTCAGGCTATGGCGCATAATCAAGGCGCGCTTCTTTATTACGACGGAGCAAATTTAAATCCAATGCTTGGCAGGATAAGGCCCGGTGATATGGGTTTTGATGTAATGCATTTTAATCTGCATAAAACATTTTCTACTCCGCATGGCGGCGGCGGGCCCGGCTCCGGGCCAATTGGAGTTAAGAAGGACTTAGTAAAATTTCTGCCTTTGCCAAGAGTTATAAAAAAAGAAAACGAGTTTTCTTTACAATTAGAGTCAGATTCGTCTATTGGAAGGGTCAGAGCATTCTATGGTAATATTCCCGCGATTATCAGAGCATATGTGTATATAAGACAGCTGGGCGAATCAGGATTAAAGGATGTGGGCGCTGTATCGGTTCTTAATGCAAACTATCTTCTGCAAAAACTAAAAAAAATATTTGATTATCCATTTGACAATGAGCCATGTATGCACGAGTTTGTTTTGACTGCAAAGAAATTTGCTAAAAACGGTATACGGGCATTAGATATAGCTAAACGAATGATTGATTATGGCATACATCCACCGACAATATATTTTCCGACTACAATACCGGAGTGTATGATGTTTGAGCCAACTGAAACAGAGAGCAGAGAGTCATTAGATTCTTTGATTGTCATTATGCAAAAGATTGCGGATGAGATAGAGACCGACCCTGATAAACTAAAAAAAGCGCCTCATACAACGCCGGTCGGCAGGCTGGACGAAGTTAAGGCGGTTAAGCTTCAAGATCTGGCGTATTAATTTTCCTCAAGTTAGTTATCTAAGGATTATTATATGAGAAATACATGGGATATAATTATTGATGAGTATGACAAGTCTGCTTTTGAGAATATGGCTTATGATGAAGCATTGCTTAAATGTCTTGAATCTGCTGTTAAAAAACCTGTTTTGCGTTTTTATGGATGGAATGAGAAATGTTACTCATACGGCTATGCTCAAAAGGTCGCAAGCCTAAAAGAACAATGGTTAGAAAAAAAACTTTCTGCTGTTCGCAGGCCTACAGGCGGCGGTATTGTTCTGCATGAATATGATATTTCTTACAGTTTAATTGCGCCTATTGATGAAGGTTCTTTTCCTCGAGATCTTAATAGTTCTTATAAGTGTTTTCACAGCGCTATATGCAGAGGTCTAAATTTTATGGGAATACCTGCTGCACTTAAAAGTGTGAAAAAGAAGACTAATAGTTTAACATATAGCTGTTTTGACGAACCTGTAAGTTATGATATTTTTTTAGATGATAAGAAGATTGTTGGCAGCGCCCAAAAAAGGACAAAAAAGCTTATTTTACAACAGGGAACCATTCAGCTCCCAATGTTTACAGAAAGAAATAGCGGTTTATTGAAGGAGCTGATCGATAATGTTTTAAAAGGCTGGGAATACGAAATTGGAGCGGTTTTTAATAAACGAGCTTTTGATGATGATGAAATTAAGTCAGCGAACCGCTTATTGAATGAGAAATATTCAAAGGATGAGTGGAACTTTAAATATTAGTTTTTATAAATAAAATTTGCATATATAGAGTAAAGAATATATAATAACTTTTTATTTTAATATGTATTAATGGGGGATAAATGAATATTCAAGAACTAATTGACGCCGGTAAATTAGTCAGGAAAGATATAATAAATATGATATATGAAGCAGGAAGCGGCCACCCCGGAGGTTCTCTGTCATGCGTTGAGATTATGGTCTCACTATACTGGGGTATTCTTAAACATGACCCAAAAAATCCTGCATGGGAAGAACGAGACAGGGTAATATTTTCAAAGGGGCATGTTTGTCCGACTTTATACTCATGTTTAGCGCGTAAGGGATATTTCGACGACAAACAGCTATGCACTTTGAGAAAATGCGGCACAAAACTGCAGGGACATCCGGGATATTGCTATAATCTGCCCGGGATAGAGACAACCACAGGTTCATTAGGCCAGGGGTTGTCTATTGGAGTTGGCATGGCTCTTGGCATGATTAATAAAAAAATCAATTCGCGTGTATATGTACTGCTGGGAGATGGAGAGCTTCAGTCCGGCCAGATTTGGGAAGCGGTAATGAGCGCGTCTCATTTTAAACTGGATAATTTATGCGCGATAGTTGATAATAATAATTTGCAGATTGATGGTTTTGTGGACGATGTTATGTCAATAAAGCCTCTCAAAGAGAAATGGGAATCATTTGGCTGGCACGCTATTGAGATTGATGGACATAATTTTAATGAAATATTAGACGCTTATAAAAAAGCAATGACCATTAAGAAAAAGCCGACTGTCATAATAGCAAAAACTATAAAAGGCAAAGGCATATCATTTATGGAAAATATTGCAGACTGGCATGGCAAGTCTCCAAATGCAGAACAAAGAGATAAAGCATTGCAAGAGATAGAGAATAAAGCAATAGGAATATAAGTGACGCTGCTGCGTCATCCTGAACTTAGCCTGCCCCGTTAAAGTCGGGTAGGTTCCGCATGAATGCTGGGCCATGTGTTAGGCAGGGCGGTGACGATACTTCGCGCCGCTTTTAAAACTCGTTAAACTTATTGGAGATTATATGGAAAAAAAAGCTACGAGACTAGGGTATGGCGAGGCGCTTGCGGAATTAGGCAAAGAAAATAATAAAATTGTTGTTTTAAGCGCGGATGTTACAGCGTCTACAATGTCTAACTTATTCGCTAACGCGTTTCCGGATAGATTTTTTAATGTTGGCGTAGCTGAGCAGAATATGATAGGTATTTCAGCAGGACTCTCTCTTATGGGGCTAATACCATACGCGTGCGCTTATAGTATATTCACTACAGGCAGGCCTTGGGATCAGATCAGAAATACTGTTTGTTATTCAAATCTTAATGTAAAGATAGTAGGAACACACAGCGGGATTATGGTAGGGCCCGACGGAGCAACGCATCAGGCTCTGGAAGATATAGCGATTATGAGAGCAATTCCAAATATGAAAATAATTGTGCCATGCGATTATTATGAGTCTATCAAAGCAACGAAAAAGATTTCCGAGATATCAGGGCCTGTGTTTTTGAGATTAGGCAGGACAGCTGTTCCTGTTATGACAAATAAAGACACTGAGTTTGAGATCGGTAAAATGAATATTATGAGGGAAGGAAGCGATGTTTCAATATTTGCGTGCGGCGTTATGGTTTCGGAAGCGCTTCGCGCAGCTGAGATCTTAGAGCATGAAAATATCAAGGCAAAGGTTGTAAATGTTCATACAATAAAACCTTTGGACACGCAGACATTGATAAATACTGCCAGGGAAACAGGCGCTGTTGTAACTGCTGAGGAACATCAAATAATCGGCGGACTGGGAAGCGCAATATCCGAGGAGCTTGCCCGCAGCTTTCCTGCGCCAATGGAAATGATAGGCATAAAAGATGTTTTTGGCGAATCAGGAGAACCGGATGAATTATTAAAGGTTTATGGATTGACGGCTGAGAAAATAGTGGCTTCGGCAAAAAAGGCCATGAGTAGAAAAAAACAATGCAATGGTTAGAAAAAGAATTTCACACATCAAAAGTTGAGCAGTTATCTAATAGCCTCGATATACCGGATATTATTCTAAATATGCTCGTACAAAGAGGGCATGACACTACAAAAAGAATAAAAAAATTCTTAAATCCCGACATAACGCATCTTCATAACCCATTCTTAATGCCTGACATGGAAAAGGCAGTTATTAGGATCAAACACGCTATAAAAAATAAAGAAAAAATTCTTATTTATGGCGATAAGGATGTTGATGGGGTTACATCTGTAGTGCTAATGAAGAGTATATTAGAGCGCTATGGTATTAATGCTGTTACATTTATTCCTAAAGATGGGTATGGCCTTAGTAATGAGGTCTATCCTGTAGTTGATGAATATAATATCTCACTCATTATTACTGTAGATTGCGGTATAACAGATAGCGAGGTTGCGTTTAATCTTAAAAAGCGCTCAATTGATGTTATTATTACTGATCATCATGAGCCGCAGAAAAATCTGCCTGAGGCTGAAGCTGTCATTGACCCAAAACGAAAGGATTCTATATATCCATTTAGGGAGCTTTCAGGGTGCGGCGTGGTTTTTAAGCTCGGACATGCTCTCCATCTTTCTTATGATCACTATTTTCAAAAGGAACTCGTTGTTATTGACACAGAAACAACGGGTTCAAATCCGAATAATAATGAACTTATTGAAATAGGAGCTGTAAAAATTGTTAATGGCGTAGTCAAAGACACATTTTCGTCGCTTATTAAACCGGAAAATAAAATTCCGGATAATGTTATAAATATTCACGGAATAACTGACGAGATGTGTAAAAACGCTCCTTATATGGAAGAGGTTATTCCAAAGTTCGACAAATTTTTAGGCGATGCGATCCTTGTTTTTCATAGCGCGCAGTTTGATTTAGGGTTTCTTCAAAAGGAATATAAAAAACATTTAAACAAAAAAATTAAAAATCAGGTAATTGATACGCTTGAAATGTCTAGAATGATGTACCCGGGTATAAGGCATAACCTGGGAAAGCTTGCAGAATCATTTTGTATCGAACATGGCGGTCTTCATCGCGCGTTAGCAGACGCTATGGTTACGGCTTCGATTCTTGATATTATGCTGACAAAACAAAATCTGCGTATTCAGGAATATTTAAATACCGCGCTTCCCTTGACTGCTTTATCAACAATAGCGGACATTGTGCCGCTGATTGACGAGAATAGAACAATTGTTAAAATTGGCATAAAGAAATTTAGAGATTCAGGAAACAAGGGGCTTAATATCCTGGTGAATCATGTTTTTTCTGACAGGGCGCAATTTACTGCGCGCGATATTTCATGGAATCTTGCGCCGCTCATTAATTCAGCGGGCAGGATGCGTGTTCCGGAGATTGTGATAGATTTACTGTTGTCGGATGAGCCTGAAAAAATCTTAATTTTAATTAATAAACTTCTTGAAACAAACGCTAAGCGAAAAGATTTACAGGCCGAAGCTTTTGATATAGCTGATAAAATTGCAGAGAAAAAAAACGGCGCAGAAAAGGTTCTTGTTATTTATGAGTCAGGGATTTATAGAGGAGTTACAGGCATTGCGGCTTCAGCTATAAAGAAAAAATATAACAAGGTTTCTATAGTGCTGGCAAAAGAAGGGAAAGAAGCGATTGGCTCAATGCGCTGTGTTGACGGAGTAAGCGCCGTTGATTTACTGGCGGAGTGCGCGGATTTTATCCTAAAGTTTGGCGGGCATGAAGCAGCGGCAGGCCTTACGGTGAGCTGTGATAAATTAGAAGGTTTTGAACAATCAATAAAAAATGTATGCGAAAATATTATAACAGAAGATATTTTAAATGAAAAAATATTTATTGACGCCTCAATGGAATCGAGTGATATAACAAGAGGTTTTTTAGAAGGAATTGAGATGCTGGAGCCGTTTGGAAAGTCAAATGAATATCCGGTATTTAAAATTTACAGGCCGGATTTTACTAATACCCGTATTATCGGTGCAAATAAGGACCATATAAAAACATGCATCAAGGCAGTTGATACAGTCGGCTGGGGTATGGCAGAGAATATTTCTCAATTAAACAATGGAAATGAGGTTATTGTTAAATTAGGAAAAAATACATTTAACGCTAAAACAAACTGGCAGTTTGAGCTTTTGCATATTATTTCTGAAAATAGCCCGGTATTTAGCCGGTCAAAATAACTTCAAAGTATTCACAAAAAATTCACAATTTTCACACCTTCTTCGCTTGTATTATAATGTGTATATGATTTAATTATAATAGCATAAAAAGGAGAATACTATGAGTAAGCAGCAGATGCTATTATGCAAAATATTTATTCTTGCCATATTAAATACATATCTCTATTCAGCTTCGGATGTAACTATTAAACTCGAAACAAACGACGGATCAAGCGCTATGTTTATAAATGATTCAAATGATATTACTGTATCTAGTATAACTTCAGACGGCCAGGCATATTATACTGGCGGTATTATTTCCGACAACCAAATAGAATCGAAATCAGGCGGGCTTAAAATGCCTGATGGGACTGTTTTGGTATCAACAAGTTCCTTAGGAGGAGGATTATGGCTTGAGGGCGCAGGAAGTAATATTTATTATGACGAAGGCAATATCGGCATTGGAACTAATAACCCGGTTGAACAATTAGAAGTAACTGATAATATAAAATCTGCGGAGGTAAAGGCCTCAAGCGTGTCGGCAAGCACATCTGCAGGGCTATTCCTGCTTGATGATGGAAATAATGTGGGGTTACATATAAAAGACGGCGGGCATATGGAAACAGGCCTCGGAAAAGAGATAAAATTTAGAGAAAGCGGCGGGAGCGAATTCAAGGTGCAATATACAGCAGCGCCTGAAATGGTATTTCAACAAATGTCCAGCGGTAAATGGACGAAGTTTACTGACAGCGGAGGTTTTTCATCGCTTCAAGTATATCACGACGGCAGCGGGGCTGGCGGAGTAATAGTGGGTTCGGCCACTCTATCATCGGTTTTAAACAGTAATCTTTTGGTAACAGAAGGTTATATAGGTATAGGCACAACAAATCCTGCTCAAAAGCTAGATATTTATAAAGGCAATATCCGTCTGGATGACGGCTATCAATTGGATTTTGGAGATGATTATAGAGTATTAAAGTATCAGATAGGAACGCCTCAGTACATGTCTCTTCAAAGCCCTGAGGATGTGGCAGTAGTAATAGACAATAACTCAACAGGGTCTTCGAACTATTTCAGGGTAATGCGTGATTCAACAGATCCTGCGGCAGCTACAAATATATTCACGGTTTCAGAAGCAGGTAAGGTTTATGTAACAGGCAATGTAGGTATAGGAACAACAAATCCTACATCTGCGCTCTGGATTTCAAATACTGTAGGGAACGGGCAGTTGTATCTTTCAGGCGGATTAAGCGGGCCTCTTTATGGACTGGCTCTTACAGGCGGCGCAATTGGCGGCGCTTATGGAATATGGAATGGCGGCGGCGCAATAGCAGATTTGAGTGATGACCTTAAATTTAAGTTTATTAATGTTGGAAACGGCGATTATGACGTCGAGATATCATCAGGCGGAAGTTTTATAGGAAAGGAAATAAAGGCGCTGGATGCAAACGGGTTAAAGGTATACGATGACGGCGGTAATGGCCTGTTTATAAAAGATGGCGGGTATGTGGGGATCGGAACGACCAATCCTGTGACGCCTTTGTATGTAACAGGCAATGTTAGAGCTACAGATTGGATACGCAGTGATACAGCCTTGTATGCAGGCAGTGGCAGCGGCGACGCAGGCATTGTTCTCAATGCAGATACCAAAATAAGACTGACAAATAGCGGCACAACAGGTTATGTGCAGGTTGCAACTTCGTCGGTGTCAGGTTCAACCGCAGACTTAAACTTTACAGGTTATTACGGCGTTCCTAACCACATGACAATAAAGGGCAGCGGCAGGATAGGAATAGGAACGAATAACCCGTCAGAGCTTTTGCATGTTGCCGGAGATATATTATCTGACACAACGGTTCAGGCAGAGTCGGGTGATTTTAATAATTTATATGTTTCATCTATATCAGGCAAGTCGCCGCTTTATGTATTAAACGGAGTCAGCGTAAATGGACTGATAGAGTCTTTGACAGGCGGTTTTAAAATGCCTGACGGAACTGTTATGACATCTACCAGCACAATTGGCGGCAGCGGAAGTCTCTGGAGCGCCGGCTCAGGCAGTATTATTTATTATAATTCCGGTAATGTAGGTATTGGGACTACGAATCCTGCGTCGGATTTATATGTTTATGGCACAATGGGTGCCAGGACGTTAAATGTTGGAAGTAATACAAATTTGGCAAGTGTCGAGGCTACAATAATTCTGGTAAATGGCCTTAATCCGACTATTACTATGCCGGATCCTGCGACATGCCCGGGTAGAATGTATCTCATTAAAAACAGAAGCACATCTTATGGCTGTACGCTTACAGCCTTAAGCGGCGATTATTTTAACCAAAGTGATTCAAACTGGTATTTATACAATAGAGATGACGCTGTAGTTCTCGTTTCAGATGGAACAAGCAGGTGGGAGACTATACACATTTATTATGCTCCTTAGAATTTTATTAAGCTGTGTTATGAATTTTCGAGGTAGTTATGAGATTAAATGAAAAACATTTAATATTATTTTCATTAATCCTTATCTTTAACATATCGAATATTAATTCTGCCCCTGAGATTATAATAAAGCTCGATACAAATGACGGGTCAAGTTCGATGTTTATAAATAACTCAAATGATTTAACAATCTCGAGCGTAACATCTAACGGCTTGGCATATTTTATGGGAGGGATAGTTTCAGACAGCATGATCGAATCAAGAAGCGGCGGCTTTAAACTGCCTGATAGCACGGTAATGCTTTCTACCTCGTCTTTTGGCGGAGGATTATGGGATAAGGGCGCAGGAAGTAATATTTATTATAACGAAGGAAATATTGGTATTGGAACTAATAATCCGATTGAACAATTAGAAGTTACGGATAATATAAAATCAGCGGAGGTAAAGACTTCAAGCGTATCGGCAAACGCGTTAAATGGAATCTATTTTTTGGACTATGGAGATAATGTCGGATTGCATGTCAAAGACAGCGGCGATATGGAAACAGGTAACAGTAAATATTTACAATTTATAGAAAATGGCGGAAGGCAATATCAATTGCAATATAAAGATACGCCGGATATGGTATTTCAGCATTTAGTAGGCGGTAAATGGGCAAAGTTTAAAGATAGCGGAGGTTATTCGTCATTACAAATATATTGTGATTATCTTGGAAGAGGCGGAGTAATTGTAGGCTCAACCACAGCAGTATCTACAATGAATAGTAACTTAATAGTAACAGAAGGTTTTATTGGCATAGGCTCGACAAATCCTGCGCAGAAATTAGATATTTCGAAGGGTAATATTCGTCTAAGTAACGGCTATCAAGTAGATTTTGGAGATAATTACAGAGTCTTAAAAAGCCAGACAGGAACGCCTGAATATATGTCTCTTCAAGGGCCTGAGGATGTAGCTGTAGTTATAGATAATAATTCGACAGGCACATCAAATTATTTTAGAGTAAAACATGATTCAAATAATCCTGCATCAGCTGTGGATATTTTTACGGTTTCAGAAGCAGGAAAACTTTATGTTACAGGGAATCTGGGAATCGGCGCTGTAGATCCTGTATCAACAGTTTGGATTTCAAGCGCAGTGGGAAAAGGACAGGTGTATCTTTCAGAGGGATTAAACGGAACCGGATATGGGCTGGGAATAACTCCGGGAATAATAGGCGGAATTTATGGGGCATGGAATGGCGGCGGCGCTTGGCAATATTCTGCTTATGACCACAAATTTAAATTTATTAATATTGGAAACGGCGATTATGACGTAGAGATATCTTCAGGCGGCAGTTTTATTGGAGCCGGAGCAAAGGCAATAGATGCAAACGGATTAAAGGTATACGATGATGCAGGTCACGGCCTGTTTGTAGAGGATGGCGGATACATTGGAATAGGAACTACAAATCCGGGGTCAGCATTAGAGGTAACAGGCAATATCAGATCAAGCGGTTCAATACAGAGCGATACGACATTATTCTCAGGCGCGGGCAGTAGTAATGCGGGAATATATTTAAATGCTGATACTAAGGTAAGGATAGTTAATGACGGGACAACAGGTTATATACAGTTTGCGACCTCATCTGTTTTAGGTTCTACCGCAGATTTGAACTTTACGGGATATGACGGAGCACCTAACTATATGACTATAAAGAGCGCAGGCAATATAGGGATAGGAACTAATAACCCGTTAGAGCTTTTGCATGTTGCGGGAGATATATTATCAGACACAACGGTTCAGGCAGATGCAGGCGATTTTAATAATTTGTATGTTTCTTCAATATCAGGTAAGTCTCCGCTATATGTATTAAACGGAGTTAGTATTAACGGCCAGATGGAATCCATGACAGGCGGCTTTAAAATGCCGGACGGAACGATTGCCTCATCGACAAATACCTTTGCAGGCACAGACACTTACTGGGACAGGGGAACATCAGATAAAATATATTATGATTCCGGTAATATCGGTATTGGCACAACAAATCCAACCTCTAATTTATTTGTTTATGGGACCATGGGAGCTAAGGTTTATGTGCATACCAGTTCAGGTACTTATAATCTGGCTGATTTTGAGGACGCTGCTGTGATTTTGGCAGGTAATGATTCGGGTTACATCATTTTTTACCTGCCTGATCCCAGCGCATGCCCGGGCAGAATGTATTTTGTTAAAGATATAAGTTCTACAGATCAAAATGTTGCGGTCGCCGCGTTGTCAGGCGATACAGTGAACGGTGTAAGCGAAGGTTTCTTTGGATTGTATTACAGAAATGATTCTGTATGGGTCGTTTCAGATGGCGTTAGCGGCTGGGAGGTTGTGGCCAATTGGCCTAATTATTAAAATCTGCCCGAGGTGAGATTTGAACTCAGGCAGTAAAAGATGTATTGATATTAGGGATTATTCATGATAAGCACTTGATTTATTAGTTTTTTATGCTTAAATTATGATTAGAAGGCTAGGATTGACGAGGTCTTATATGAGAAAAGTGTTAATTTATTTTATTAGCGTATTAAGTATGATTTTAATATTGACTATGTCATTATATGCAGCTGCAGACGTGACAATAAAGCTGGAGACAAATGACGGATCAAGCGGCCTTCAAGTGCAGGACTCATTAGGAGTAATAGTCTCAACAATCACATCCACAGGAGACGCGTATTTCAAAAAAAATGTGGGAATAGGAACAACAAATCCGGGCGCAGCATTACACTTAAACAAACCTTGGGCAGGTACTTCGATAATTTTAAAGATGTTAAATCCAAGCATGCCGGACGCCGGCGCGCTTAGGTATCATTTAGGCAAAGAAGCAGCTAATTATAATTGCGCAGAGATAAGTTATACGCATCAAGCGGATGGTTCAGGCAATAATTATATATCATTAGGATTATATGGAAAAAGCATTGCCCATTTTGTGGGGACAGGCAGGGTTGGTATTGGAGAAACAGCGCCGGAGTCTGCGATGGAAATAACCTCAGCTTCACCTATAATAACATTGCA
>JBDRED010000040.1:0-38098 GCA_043820025.1 Elusimicrobiota bacterium | reverse complement strand
TGTTGAAGAAATTGAAAAAACGCCTTTCTCTGAATACAAAATCCTGATTGTTGACGATGAGCCCGGTATTGTTCGAATAGTTACCTCAGAACTTAGGCGTAGAGGCTACAATATTGAAGGAGAAACAAATCCGGAACGCGCTATTGAACGCGTTCGGGACGAAGGGTTTGACCTATTGGTACTAGACTACCTAATGACTCCAATCCATGGAAACACAGTAGTAGAAAAAATTCGAGAATTTAACACAGATGTATATATACTTTTACTTACCGGATATAAAGATATTGCTCCGCCTTTGCAAAGCTTAAGAGCGCTGGATATTCAGGGCTATTGTGAAAAACAAGATGATCTTAATCAACTTATGGTGTTTGTCGAGTCAGGCCTAAAATCAATATCTATGATGAAAACTATTAAGCAGTTTAGAGATGGTCTGAATAAAATCTTAGAATCCGTTCCAAAGATATATCAGCTTCAGCCAATTGATAGTATTATGGAAGATATTTTAAGAGAGCTTATAGCTCTTGTTTACAGCAAGAACGCTTTTATTATGATTGATGATATAAGTGAAAGCGGTCAAGAAAAGAAAAGTATTTTTAGAGGATTAGGAAAATATCATGTTGATATAAAAAAGTTTTTTAACATGTTAGAGCCTTCATTCATGGAGCTTATCGGACAAGCAAGAGAGGATAAAATAGTCACAACTGCTGACGGAGGAGTGATATTCCCTCTTATTAATGAGCTGAAAGATACGATAGGCGTTATTTTTGTTGAGAGCAGGAACATTGATGATGGGATGAAGATACTCGAGATATACGCAAATCAAGCTGCGTCATCTTTAAATAACGCATTTTTACATTCCATGGTTAATAAAAAAAATGAGGAGCTTAATCAGACTTATGAAGAATTGCGTAAAAGATATCTTGATACAGTCGAAGCATTAAGGCTAACAGTTGATGCGAAAGACATATATACAAGAGGACACTCAGACAGGGTATCATATTATGCAGTAAAAATTGGCGCAGCTATGGGTATAAATAATGGGGATATTGAAAAATTAAAAATCAGCGGCGTGTTCCATGATGTTGGCAAGATTGGAACAGCGGATGATATTTTATTTAAGGAATCGAAACTAGACAAGGAAGAGTATGATGAAATAAAAAAGCATCCATTAAAGGGCGCGCATATACTTTCTGCTATGTCTATGTTTAAAGAAATTGTACCTATTATCAAAAGCCATCATGAAAGAATTGACGGGAACGGATATCCTTTTGGTATAAAAGGAGAAGAGATCCCTTTATTAGCAAGAATACTAGCTGTGGCTGACGCGTTTGACGCTATGACTACAGATAGAAAATATAGGAAAAAACTTGAATTAAAAGACGCAAAACAACAGTTAAAAGATGGAGCAGGCACACAGTTTGATAAAAATATTGTTGATGTCTTTTTAAAAATTCTCGATACTTATGATAAAATACAGGAAGATCTTGCCTCTACTTTCCTCAGTACAGAAGAAGATGAAAAATAATTTCACAATCAATAAAGCGCGATGCTCTTTTAAAATTGCAGCTTACTAAATAAAATTCCCCGGTACCTCAATTTAATTTAATTATATTTATAATGCCGGGCGAGCATATTAAGTAATTGCTTTTTGCGGTTACAACAAATGATCTGAAGTCGGGAAGGTATATATTCTTAAGGTTCGCAGTTTATAGGTTTTACATTTTGCGTTAATGAGGCTAAAATAATTAATGTGGTTATAAAAAATATTTCTATTATTGTTTTTTTTGCAATTCTAATATCCGGGGCATTTTGTTATGAGAGTTATAAAGATGCGAGGGAGTTTATGATAGAAAAGCAGATTATTGCAAGAGGTATCAAGGATAAAGCTGTGCTTGGCGCTATGCGTAAGGTTCAGCGTCATAAATTCGTGCCTGAGGAATTTCAAAAATTAGCGTATGAAGACTATCCTTTGCCAATCGGACACAGTCAGACTATCTCTCAGCCGTATATAGTCGCTTTAATGACTGAAGCTCTAGATCTCAATAAATCATCGCGAGTGCTCGAGATTGGCACAGGGTCAGGCTATCAAACTGCTGTATTGGCAGAGATAGCAGATAAGGTTTATACGATCGAGATTATTAAAGATTTATATGAGAGGGCAGCAAAAATTCTTAAAGAACTTGGTTATAAAAATGTTTATACAAAATATGGCGATGGGTATATAGGATGGAAAGAATACGCGCCGTATGATGGAATAATAGTAACATGCGCCGCAGATAATATTCCGTCTCCGCTTATTGAACAGTTAAAAGTTGGCGGTGTTATGTGTATTCCGGTTGATGATGTGTTTGGCGCTCAGGATCTCGAGGTGCTCAAGAAAACAGAAGATGGAAAGATTATAAAGAAAATTATATCAAAGGTTAGGTTTGTGCCGCTAACAAGAGAAGAAAAATCAAAAGAGTAAATCTTCCGATGTAGACTTAGACAAAATAAATGTAACTTAAAACTTAGAACTTATTTCGTTATTCTGTGATTTTTGCGCCTTTGTAATAATGTTTAAGGATTTCTTCGCAGGTTTTTCCTTCTTTTGCCATGCCTGCGGCTCCGGTCTGGCACATACCCACGCCATGCCCCCATCCGCCGCCATAAATTACAAATTCATAAGGTTTCCCGGATTTTAATTTTGTTTCAATCCAAAAAAGTGTGCTTCTAAGAGGGCCAAGGCCTAATATCCGCCGGATCCGGTATTCGAGAGTTATTTTTAGCGTATCTTTTTTACCATAAATAATCAGTTCATTTACATGTCCGGAATCACTTCGTTTTGACGCAAAGATCTTCTCTATACTGCCAATTTGTTTTATCCTATCTACCTTTTCCTGAATAATATCAGCCGGAACTATTCTAAACCATCTGACAGAAGGGTTATTGGAGCCTTCCGGATAGGCGCAATAAATTTTTGGATAATTTTTAAGCCATACTTCAAAAGTAAGAGGGGAATATGGAGCAAGAGCGCCTTCCTTACCGTCAAAAACGCCTGTGAGATAAGACACATTGCCCCATCCTTCCAATTCATTGCTGGATTGAGTATGTCCGCCGCAGTTTGAATGAAACAGAGCGTTTACTACTGTGTTATTATACCTGAGCGCCTTTTTTCTTGTATCATCAACCGCCTTATTAGAGTTTGTGTTTTCAGAGTATATACCGCTATACACCTGACAATGCTGGCCATCGCAAAGATCATATCCGTTTTTCTTATGCCCTAAAAAATATTTCTTTCTATGTAATAGATAGCTTCGCGCAATGATTGCTTGCGCTTTTAGCGCTTCTGCAGGCCAGTTTGAAGGCATTTCCGACGGAAGAACGCTGTAAAGGTATTCTTCAATATTGACCTGGTTTATTAATATCAGTCCATCCTTATCCGGATTGACCTCGAGTTGTCCTCTGTATTGTCTGTCTTCCTTTCCTGCCCAAGGATAGCCTCTTGCAAATTCAATGTTTTCAATTATGAATGAATTGTAAGCAAGTTTTTTTGGTTTAAGAGTAAAAGCATTTTTTAAATCTAATAATGTTTTGTTAGAAAGTTTGTCTTTAATAAGTATTGTGCCTTCTTTATAGATTATTGAGTAATGCCGGCCGGCTTTGCCGCTCAGCAAAATGTTGTTATTTTGAATTAAATTAAAATCCAAGTTTGATTTAATTGTAATTTCAGATACAGGTATTAGGTCGCCTCTGTTATCGCTGTTAAGTCCAATACGAACAAGAGGGATGTCTTTTTGCGGAGAGGTTTTAAATTTTAAAAAATCTTTTTGGTTTCTTTTTGGAATTATTTCTTCATCGCTTCTCGTTAAATATGGTTTGACCTTCTCTATTTCTGCAATAACAAAGGTATTGTCCTTGTCTATATTTGCTAATTTATAAAATTGCTTATAAGCGGATTCGTATAGTTTTCGTTCCAAATAGTTTTGTCCAAGAGGTAGATTTGCCTCTACAAAGTGATTGTCTTTTGTTACGCACTTAGAATAGTATTCAGCCGCTTTTTCAAGGTTATGATACTTTTCGTATATTTTAGCCAGGTAATAATATAGGCCGCTAAAATTTTTGTTTTGTTCTGTTAGATTGTTGAATATAGTCTCCGCTTGTTTTAATTTATTTTGTTCATAGAGCGTACGCGCCAGTCCAAAATTAGCATGGAAATTTGCCGGCGCGATTTCTAATGCGTCGTTAAAAAATTTCTTTGCTTTTTTTAGGCCGTTATTGTAATAATACGATTCGCCCAGGGCAGTATATATATAAGCTAGCGAGTCATTATTATTAGAGCTTAGCGTAAGCGCTTTTTTGTAAATATTTATTGCGTTCTGATATTCGCATTTTGCTCTGTAAATATGGGCTAGATTTAGAAATGGCGCAATATCTGACGGGGTTTGATTAATAAGATCAGTGTATTTAATTTCTGCTGATTCAAAGTTTCCGGACAGCCAGGCGTTATCAGCTTCGTCTATTTGGCCGCATAGGCCTAAAGCATAAAATATAAAAAATATTGAGATTGTGAGGATCTTTTTCATGTTTAAAAGATAACAAAGAGAAAGGTAAAAGTCTAGGGTAAATATGTAAAGTATGGAAAATATGGAAAAGAGAGAATGTTTGAGAGAGTTAACGCTTGCAATCTATAATTATTATGTTGTATTATAATAAAGTTAGAGTATAATTTGCCTGATTAAAGGGGAGTGAATGTTCTCCAAAGACATATTTAATAATGTAATAAATGTTTTTAAAATCTGCCGTGATTATATTATTTGCGGCTTGTTTTTACTTTTGTTTGTGTCATTTTCCTCAGCTAAGGTAATCGAATCCGATTGTGGAACTGCCAGATTTGAATACAACTACGAAATTTATAGAAATCTTATCACAGGCGCTACTTATCAATCATATTTGGATAACGGAATTTTTAATACGCATGACGTATATTTAGAAATTAGTGATAAACTTGACCTATACACTGATTATGGCGTATTAATGAATCTTAGAATTACTGATGATAAAACTGTTAATGAAAATGAATTTACTTTGCAGGATTATCAGATGTATTTTAAGAAGGAAAACGCGAGAATTGATATCGGCAATTTATATACGCTCTTTTCCAAATATAGCTTGAGCCAAAGATTAGATGCTGTAAGAGCGAATATAGACTATAGCGGATTTCAATTTATTCCACTGTATGGCCGGAAGTGGAGGGGAGAGGATAATGTAAGGTATACGCGCTATGTGACAGGAACAGCTGTTAAGAAAGATCTTGGAAAAAATACAGTCATAAGCATGCAGTATGTCTCAACAATGGATGATGAATTCAGCGTTACTGTTGATACAGGAATACCTTTCAGAGAAAAGGACAGGGTTTTCAGCGCAAGTATAACCGCGTATCCGTTAAGAGGATTGTTTGTTGAATCTGAAGCCGCTTTTTCCAAATATTCACAGTTTGATAATGCGGTGGATAAATATATTCATGACGAGACTAAGGGATCGGCATTCAGGACTCAGGCAATGTATAGAAATGAAATATTGAATTCGTCTTTAGAGTATGAAATAACCACCAGCTCATTTTCTTCATTATCCGGCTGGGCGTATTCTGATAGAGAACGCGTAAAGATTAATTTTGGCAGGAATATCTTGGATAATACATATCTATCTTATGGATTTGAGACTTATCATGATAATGTTGATAATGCTAACGAATTAACGAAACAAACATCAATTAATAAGATTGTATTATCTATGCCTATTACGGATTTTTCAGAGATGGATATTGAATATAGCCAAAGAAGAATATCCACAAACGACGCTCCGAAAACAGTTTATAGCGTTCGTGACGCGCTTGCGCTCAGTTCGTTAATTGATTATAAAAGCTATAAATTATATTTTAACAGCGACTTTTCAATTGATAGAGACGAAGCGAGTCTGAATAATGATTTTGAAAACTTATATTATGATTTCAGATTAACAAAAGATTTTATATTAAATGATTTTACATTGTCTCCCGGCATTGGTTTTCAACGAAGCGCAGAAAAGGAAATAGCTACGACGAATAAAGATAAAAGCGCTACAATTAACATGGATATGAACGCCGCGTTATTTTCTGTGTGGAATATATTTATGGGATACAGCATAAATAATAATACATTAGCCATAAGCAATGTGAGCTTTGATAGAACGCTTTTTAATTTAGGTATATCATACATGTTCATGGAAGAGGAGCAGGGACGAATAGGGATTGATTACAGCGCTATGGAGTATGCGGATAGAAATATTTCGTTAAATGATTATAACGAATATGTCTTTAAAGTGATTTTCATGTTGATGTTTTAGGAGGAGTAGAAATTGAAGATTAAGTTTAAAATAAGTTTAATAATTTTTTTAACAGCAGTAATCATGAGGACAGTGTTTCTTAATGCCGCTGATTCAGCGAAAATGCCGGAATATATGCCAAAACAGAAAGCGGATGAAGGCCTGGAAAAAATGAGATCGATTGTCTTGGGGTACAAAGAAACATTTGTTAAATTAAATGCTCCGTATAGCAAGGATGTTTTGAAATATTGCAGTGAAGAGTTAAGGCGCGAACAAAAAATAGTTGGCGCTGATCTTGAGGAAGATTTAGAAAAAAGAATAAATATATTTTTGAAAAATGTTTTAACAATGCCTAAGGTAACTGTAAGTACTGACGGTGAAAGATACAGCCCTGTTCCATTGATAAGCAAGGATCTTGAAGACGAGATGAATGCGCTAAAACTTGATAAAAAGCATATTGACTCTGTTTGTATGGAGATAGATAATATATCTCAGTATATTGATAATATAGTTGCCAATTTTTCAGAACTGCTTTTAACATATGAGTCGAAAAGAAAGGAACTTATAGACGCGTATGAAAAAGCAATAAACGCGTTTAAACAAATTTATGAAAGTTATACAGTAGAAGAATGGATGGCTGCTGCAGGAAGCCGTATAACAAAGACAGATAATTATGGAGTAGTATATATTATTGTCAAAGACTCTGATTTGGAGTATGGAAAAAAGTATATAGTTGAGAATATCGGAAATGCATTTTTTGGAAATTTCAGAGATCTTTTTCCAATAGAGACAAAAAAAGAAGATGATAAGGGTTATCCGGGTATACTTGATGTCCATTCAAAATTACGGTATTGGTACGCGCTGTTTAAATGCGATCAGGATGCGCTCAAAACCAATATTGCTGTTTACAAAAAAATGATAGATTATGCAAATATGAAACAAAAGGAAAGGTCTGACCGGCTCATTCAGGAATACTTTGCATCCTATAATTCAGATAAACAGCTTTCTGAAAAGTTTAATCTTAATCTTAGAGCAGAGCTTTATAATTCCGGAAGAGAGATTTTGGATAGATATAAGCGAAATGAAACGGTTAACGAGGAAGAAATTAAATATTTTTCAGAAGCTTTAAAATTTTTAATGGAAAACAGCAAGGAAGAGGAAGGATTAATACAGCAGCATTTTGATAATTATATGGAACGATTATGCGCGCCAAAATCAATATGGGAAGCAGTACAGTTTTTGGGAGGTGAGATTTCATATAAGCGTTTAGCTGAATATTCATACTCAAAACAGCCAAGCATTTTTTCGAAATGGGCGGATCGTTCATGGCGGCCGCTAAGCGGCTCAAATTTAAATGCAATGAATGATTTGATTTTGAAAAAAAGTCAGCCGGTATCCGGCGTACAACAGGAAGATTATCTAAGCGCAGGTATGGCCAATATGGAAAGTATGTATAGAGAATTATACGCCTTTTATTTAAATGAGAAGGATACAAAAAGAATATTTAGTTTATCGCTCAGAGACTATACAGTATTATTTGAAAAAGAAAATGATATGAGAAGGCTTTGTGATAATTTGGCTGTTTCGGTATATGACCTTGCCCGGTTAGAAAAGATAGAAAGTTTGTATTTAATGTATAGAGATATCATGTATCGAATACAGGATTTGCGCAGTAGAGGCAGGCGCGCGCCTGTAATATTCGGAGTGAAAATTGCCGGAAGAGATATTCGTTATCTTTCAGATCATTCTATGCTGTACTCCGACGATCTTGAAAAAGGATCAATAGTAATATCCGGCATAGCGCGGCCCGGAGGCATGCCTATTGAAAAGATAGAGGTTAGTATTGATAATCAAAACAGCTGGAAGACTGCGGCAATTGAATTAGCTGATGTTGAGAAAAGATTTAGATTTGCCTTTGAGCCTGATCAAGAAAAAGAATATAGCATTGCTATCAGAAGCCTTGATGAAGCCGGTAATGAGATTCTTCAGGCTTATCCTTCAATTGTTAAGTTTGATAAAAGATCATACAGAAGCGTGATTAACCAAATATTAAATAACATATCAAAGTCTCTTTCAGATGAAAATACCTTTATGCTCATGAACAATGTTTCGCCATTTTATAGAGGTAATTATGACAGTTTAAAAGATTCTATAAAGAATGATTTTAAATATTATAATAATATAAACATAAGAATAAATATTCTTAAAATGGGTATTGAGGGAAATGAGCTTGTGGTAGAGACAAACTGGACTAGGACTTGGCGTAAGATCATGCAGGCAATGAGTGAAAGGCAGACAGGCAGGACACAAATTATATTTACTGATGACGCAGGCTGGAAGATAGTTGATATACAGGGCGATAGAATATTTGGAATGTATGATATAGGCGAGGTTGTGGATATTGGATCAGGGCCAAATGTTTTGGAAGGAACTGAAACTCTTGAATCAATATTAGACCAGGCAGGTTCTTTAAGCGTAGAGGGAATTTTATTTGCAGGTAATGAAGTATTAAATGAAACATGGCCGGTTTTAACGATATCTGATATGGCAAATGCAGGCGATTATCTGCAGACAACGAGCGCCGGAGGCATACGCGATATGGGAATTATACCATTTTCACAGGTAACCGAAGCGCCTGCTTCCGGATATGAAGCGGCATTTACAAGGCTTTCAGGAACACAGTTTATAGGCCATACATTATGTGTTAAAACGCGTACCGGAACTTACGCGAAAATATATGTTTTGGGATTCACAAAGACAACAATCAGCGGCTCTACTAAGACACGTTTTAGATTCCAATGGGCATATCAGCCTAATGGAAGCAGGCAGTTTTAGTAGAAATTGCATGGGAAACCAATCAGCTCTATCCCACCCTTTTACAAAATGTTTGAATGCGGAAATACATGTGACACCCTGCTTTCTCTTTGTCATTCCTGCGAAAGCAGGAATCTATGATAAATTAACATCCAAACAAAACATCATTTATGAGCAGCTCTAAATGAATATATCTTGATATAGGAATTTAATATTTTTCTCCGCTTAAAGCATACGCGGTTAAGAATTACTAACTTGCAAAAAATGCTCTGCGCCCTTACTCGCCCTGCCGGAGTTAACAATAAACCAAGCCAAGTTACGCCCTGACTAAAGTCAGGCCTTATTTGAAGATGCGGCAGGGCTCACACAGCGCAGCGCTGTATTTTTTACTGCGCAGTACTTCTAAACCGCTCCTGAAAAAGCAGAGCAAAAACATTAAATTCCTATATTGATTTAATATTTAAGTATAACATTAGGGGTGTCTACATGTGTTGACTAATCCATCCCTTTTACAAAATGTTGCTTTACTTTTAACACGTATTTTATATAATATATTTCATTTTATTAAAGGAGAATTTTATGAATAATCTTTTTAGTTTTGCAGAAGATCCATTAGCTCTTTCAACAATCTTCTTAAATTTATTTGTCGGGCTTATTCTTTCTTTGATGTTAAAATACCATTTTGAGAGATTTTCATCTACATTGTCAGGGAAAAAAGAGTTAAGTAGAATATTGCCTTTTCTAATCTTAATTGTATGTTTGATTATATCAGTGGTTAAATCATCGCTTGCATTATCACTCGGATTAGTCGGCGCTCTGTCAATTGTGCGTTTTAGAACGCCAATAAAAGAGCCTGAAGAATTAATATATTTGTTTATGGCAATAGCTATAGGCCTGGGCCTGGGCGCTAATCAGACGATTCTTACTTCGTCAGCTGCTATATTTATCTTAATAGTAGTCGCAGTATTTAAATGGAAGTTTAATAAGTCTGATAGTAAGGATTTATATGTTTCTGTTCATTGGGATAGAAAGGAAAAACAGGTCTCTGCTGAAGAGATTAGCGGGATTATCGCTGATTTCAGCGAAACATGCGATCTAAAAAGGCTTGATCATACAGATACATCAACGCATATTATGTATATGATAAATGTTGATGATTCTCACAAAATATTTAGGCTGGTCGAACATTTAAAAGATAAATATCCTCATTTGCAAGTTTCATTTATTGATCAAAGCAGAATACCCGGTGTATAAAAGATTAAGTAAAGCCATATAATAAATCCCAAATAAGAAATATTTTAGGAGCATTGGATGAATAATTTTAAAAGGATAATCGTTTTTTTTGCGCTATTAATGAGTATTTTGTCGGCAGGATTATACGGGAAGGATGTTGATACAAGAATTGTGGCAGTAGGCCATTTCTATTCAATTCAAAATTTCCCTGAAGTCAGAAAGATTTTTGTGGATGAAATAAATGCTATGGAGCCGGATGCTGTAATATTTATGGGCGATATGACATCTGCAGGAACAATGAAAGATTGGGCAGACTTGAATGATAATGTTTTATCAAAAATAAAAGCGCCTTGTTATTTTGCGCCCGGCAATCATGACCTGCAAAGAGAAGGAGGAGAGAATGCCGAAGAAAATTGGTATAAAAATGTTGGGTATACTTCTAAGAAAGTTGATTTGAACAATGTTGAGTTATATCTATTAAATACAGTTAAAGGCAGAAATGATGCCTATGACTGGACAAGAACTATTCAAGGTTATGGATTGGATAAGGAAAGTTTAAAACTCTTATCTGCGATTCCCGCAGATACAGCAGTAAACCATAAATTAAGATTTACTTTTATGCATCATCATCCGGATATTAACGGCATGTCCTATGGCAAATATGAAAAATACGCCTATGATACCCCGGAGAGTTATGCGCAGGATGTCATGCGGCACTCAAAGGTATGGAATGATAAGGTTAGGCCGTTGATTAAAAATAAAATTAATGCGGTTTTTAGCGGTGACTGGAGCCAATTCGGGCCGGCTCCTTATTTTGAATTGGATAATATTCCATATTTTAGAAACTCCTTTGGCACATGCCCTGCCCAGCTTACAACAGCGGGATCGCCGTTATTGTCTTATTCAGTACTGGATATTAATAATGGCAATTACAATGTTATTGTTAAAACTCTGCCTGTGCCGTTTACAGATAAATGGTTTTATACTAAGGGAGTTAAGAAATAGGAGAGTATAACTAATTATATGGTTCTTATAGAAAAAAATCTTCACAATGAAGTAAATAAAAAGAGATATATTTACATAACTCTTTCTATAATTTGTATAATATCTGTGATCGTTCTGCTGATGTTTAATCTGTATGTAAAAAAATATTCAAAATTTTCCGATAAGGATATTGAAAAATTTTATAATGATAAAAAATATAATGGCATGATGGTAAGATATAATCCATCTAAAGATAAAACAATTTTTTCAAAGGTGTTTCAGAAATCGTTTAGAGCTTCCTATAAAACCAAATTTTTTGCTCTTCTCGGCAAATATCCGGTAGATACAATTAATATTAATGTTGATTTTATGTCTTTTGAAAAAATAAAAAAACGCAGGCTTGACGCTATGTCCGGTTATCTCTTTGCGGCAGACGATGATAATGTGCCGGTAAGTATCCAATACAAAGGGAAAACCGTTAAAGCAAAAATGCGGTTAAAGGGCGATCAAGGTGATCATAGGGATGACCCGAAGAAATGGTCATTTAAGTTTAATGTTAAAAAAGATAAAACATTGTTCGGAATGAGAAGCTTCTCTATTCAGCATCCAAAGGTTAGAGGGTTCCAATATGAACCGGTTATTTCTGACGCATTTAGAATGTTTGATGTCCTATGCCCCAGATATTTTTTCGTGAATGTTACGATAAATGGAGATCCTATTGGAATTATGGCTTTTGAAGAAAGTTTTTCTAAGGAGCTTCTAGAACATAACAGAAGGAAAGAAGGCGTAATATTTAAATTTTATGAGAATGATTTATGGCGCGCGATTGAGAAATTTGGATGGCTGGGGCCGGATCAGACTGTCCCGACCGCTATGTATTTAAACGGACTCAATGTCCCGATATTGGTCTTTAACGAGAAAGCGGTAAGAAAATCCGAGGTCTTATCTAACCAGGAAAGGGTAGGAGTTGGGATGCTGCGCGGAGTAATGGAAGGGTATATTAAGCCGTCCGAAGTTTTTGATATAGAAAGAACAGCCGCGTATTTAGCCCTGCTTACATTTTTTGAAACAAATCACCCGATAATGTCTATTAATTTAAGGTTTTATTTAGATCCATTGTCATTTAAGTTAGAGCCGATTGCCTATGATTATAATGGAGAGATGCCCATTTCTCTTGAATCTGCGAGCATCTCCAGGAATTTAGAGCTTACAGCGTTAATGCTTCAAGATAAAATTATATATGATGAATATAAGAAGGCTATGATTAAAATAGAAAGACTAATTAATGATAATTCGTTTATAGAAACGTTAAAAAATAAAGAAGACGGATATCTTACTACTCTTCATCAGGAGTTCACTGCTTTGCCGGATATTAATTTTGAGGATTATCTGCAGAAACAGAAAAGGAACTTTCCAAGGATTATTACCGATAAATTTTTTATTGATAAATCGTTGAGGAAAAAAACATTTGCCGGGACATCAAAATATAAATCAGACGTGAAACTGCCGGCAGTAGTAAACGCCTATATAATAAAGGATAATGATAAAATATATATGGAATTTGCGAATATTTTAAGTGAAGAAACAGTGATTAATAATTTAGTGATCAATGTTGATGGCGTAGATAAGAAGACTTCCGATCTATGCGAATCCGGGTTCCCTATTACGCTTCCTCCGACATATACTATAGAAAAACCGAATTATGCGCGCGTATATCTTAAAAATATTCCACAGAGTTCCAAGCTTGTAGTTAAAGGCACCGCAAGGCCAAAAAGCCAGAATATAATTTATGATTTTTCCGCGTTAGATTATTTTCCGGCTTTGAAAAAAAATCCAATCGCTCCGGATGCACTCAAGAAAATTCTTGCTGAAAATAGATTTATTGTTCCGGAAGATTCTCAGACTTTAAGAATAAAGAAAGGCGAATGGATTGTTAAACAGATGCTTATACTCCCGCAAAATATGGATTTGGTTATAGATTCCGGAACAATGCTTAAGTTTATGCCTCAGGCAGGTTTAATTATCAGAGGAACAATAAATTGTGACGGAAGCTCTCAAAAACCGGTTATATTTGAAGGAATAGACGGATCATGGAAAGGTATCACAGCGCTGAATGCAAATTTTTACAGCAGCAAAAAAGAGTCTGTTCTGAATAATGTCATAATAAGGAATACAACATTTGCCGAATATGGCTTATGGAAGATAACAGGCGGCGTAACATTTTATAAATCTAATGTAAGGTTAAAGAATGTAACATTTGATACCAGTTCCGCAGAAGATGGAATTAACGTCGCAAATAGCGCGTTTTTCTTCGATGGCGTAAAGATACATAATACAAGATCAGACGCATTTGACAGCGATTTCTCGAGCGGAACAATATTGAATTGCAGTTTTGAAAATTCAGGAGGCGACGGCATTGATTTCAGCGGGTCTGTTATTGAGGTAAAGGATACTGTGTTTAAGTCTATTTCCGATAAGGCAGTGTCAGTAGGAGAGATGTCATTATTGTCAGTTGATAATATATTTGTTGATAAAGCAGGTACCGGAGCCGCAAGCAAGGACGGCTCTGTTTTGTATATTCAAAATTCAAAGTTCTTAAATATTGAGCATTCTGTGCTAATGGCATATATGAAAAAGCCTGAGTATGGAGGCGCAAAGATTGTGGCCGGAAATATTACTTATGATGATGCTAAGGACGCTTTAATTGCGCAAAAGAAGAGTATATTAATTATAGATAATAAAAAGATTATGAGCAGAAAGGTTGATATTGATAAACTATATAAAGAAGGATACATGAAAAAATGATTCCGGATGAAATATTGCAAAAAGCCAGATGCGAGATAAAATTCGTAACAAATGTTGGAATGTATAATAGATTAAAACAATGGATTTTATTGCATGATATGATGTTTCGAAAAGCGTATCCTTCTCGTGTGGTTAATAATATTTATTTTGATAATCACGCATTGGAATCATACTGGGAGAATTTAACGGGGAAGTCATCCAGGACAAAATTCAGATTAAGATGGTATGGCTCTAATATGAATACAAAAGATACTGTGCTCGAACTAAAGATAAAGCGAAATAAATTAGGCTGGAAGTCGCAGGAAAATATAAGGCTTAATAAAAATATTTGCGATTTAAATTTTAACGATATTATTAATGAATTAAAGTCGAATGCATCTCCTGAATTAAAACAGAGATTCCATTTAAGCGATGCGCCTGTGCTTATCAATAGTTATGAAAGAGATTATTTTGTGTCGTGTGATAATAAAATACGGATTACTTTAGATAGAAATATTTATTTTTATGACCAAAGATTTTATAGTTATGCGAATAAAAAATATAGAGGCGCAAGTCCTGAAATAGTAATTTTAGAGTTTAAGTTCGCGGCAGATGATTTACATCTTGCGGAAAAGGCAATGGAAAATTTAGAGGTTTCTCCTTCAAAGGTGTCTAAGTATGTAATGGGAGTTCAATCGGTTCTTGGTATTTAACTTAAGGCAGATACCGGGGTAATAGTTAAAAATCTTTTTTTAATAATATATGAGGTTGATATGAAAACCAGTCGCGAATTTCTGAAAGTAATACAAAAAAATGCTTATCAAATAATCACGTCAGTAATACTGCCGTTTCTTTTTTTGTCTCCGTATTTAAAGGTATTTGGCAGAGGGAATGAACGGCTTTACTATTTTTTTCTAGACGAACTTTCATTATATGTTCCTCAAACTATGCATAGTTATAATGCGTTTAAGCATTTTATTTTTTCAGGAGTTGATTTTTTAACAGCGAATGGTTCGTCTCAGTTTTTTTTAAGGCCCAACCTGATTACAGCCTATCCTTTGCATTATTTATCCTTTTTGTTCTCAAATATTTGTAGTTTGGAATCATTTTTCTCATTAATAATTATTGTTGAGTTTTTACATATGGTGCCTGCTATGTTTTTTTCGCAGTTGATAGCTGTGAAATATTTAAAATTTGATAAAATACAGGCGCTTTTCCTGGCGGTGTTTTTTGTGTTTTCTTCAAAAACTCTTTTTGCCAAACCATTCCCGCCATTTATGTATATAGTATTATTAATTCCTTTACTTGTGTATACAGGATTAATCTCTTTAAAAAATCAGAGTAAAGTATCGCTGTTTTTTCTATCAGGAGTTTATATATTAGGTTTTTTAAGCGGCTATATACCTCTGGCTGCTGCAGGAATTCTAGTCTCGGTTATTTTTGCGGCGCTTTATCATATTTTTATTGAAAATAACGGGTCTATTAAGAAATCTTTGAATGGTTTATTCATGCTTTTTGTTCCGATAGCGATTGCATTTATCGTCATATTCCCGTTTTATACGGCAATAATGTCATATAATAAGATTGCTTCAACTGTTGTGGCTGATTTAAGAAATGTTGTCCGGCATCTTTCTTTGACGCCGTCAGATATTTTTACCGCGCTTTCATACGGCTTAAGATGCATTGCTAATAATGGAATGGGGACTTTGTATGTCGGGTTAATACCTGTAGTCATCTTAGTTGCCTCTGCTTTTAATACTGCTAAGAAACATTTAATACAGGAAATAGATAAGCGTATGCTTTATATATGCCTGGGCATATTCGGAAGCGCATTACTCATTTCTTTTGGTTTATATATTGGCGTTAGCGATATGTTTTATACATTAGCGCCCGGGCTGGGAGATATGCATGTATACTCCAGGTATCTGCTTATCACAAATCTCTTTTTCTCAATTTTTATGGTTATTATTATTAATTATTTTTTGAGTTTAAGATTAATTAAATTTGCAAAAATCAGCCTAATTGTATCATTAGCCCTTACGGCATTTTTTATTGTAAGAATTTATTTAAATTATATGGGGTTAGCGCGGCCATTGTTGTATATAGATTTAAATGATGTGATTTTTGAACTCGTAATGTTTGCAGTCTTTCTAGCCGCGTACATTAAATTGGATAAGAAATTTGTGTTATACGTTTTGATCGGCATTACATTTATATTAAACACTACCTTTGCTTATAAAACATTTGGTTCAAATGAGGCCAATAAGAAGGATTTTATCTTTCTCCATGATGATGAAGTTTCCGGTATGCTGGAATTTATTAAAACAAACAGCGGCAAGGTTCTTCCTAAATATCTTAATTGCGTTAATGAGGTTCATTCATATGTTCCGAGGAATTTTCCATGGTTAATAGAAAAGAGATTTAAACTTTCAAATTATTATGGTTATGAACTGCATTTGGCTTCCGAGCGGGGGTACAGAAATATATGTCCATTTTATGGGAACATAAATTTTGAATGGGCAATGCTTACAGGCTGTGATTTTATTATTATCAATAATGAGGCTGAAAATAAATATAAACAGGCGTTAGCCGGGAATATAAATGAAAAAATAAAGTTTTCGTTTAGGAACGGCGATAGAATGTATAAGACGATAAAAAAAGGAATTGTAAATAACTTTCCAAAAGGCGGTTATTTCTTTAGATTTACATGTTCCGCAGACCGGGATGGTATAATCAGATTAATTATTGGCGGTAAAAACTATGATATTAGTATTGGAAGGGCAGTTAAAGTTGTGGATTTGAGCGTTACAATTGAAAATGACAGCGATACATTTGATATTAATTTACAGTCCAACGGCATTAAAAATATAATGATTAAGAATGTTTTCTTGGGCGAGTATGCGGACAAATGGATTCCTATTAAAAAAATAGACTTTGATTCTAATTATTCGAATATTGAGTCATTACCTGACGGTTGGAGACGGTATTTAACAGGTAATTCAGGCAAAATAAGCGTTTATAAAGTTCCGTCCATAGGGCCTATTGAAGAAAAGAATTTTGATAATGGAATAATTAAGATTTTAGGCGAGGAAAATACAAATTCAGTTAAGAATTTCTATACGAATTATTCGAACAAGGTGAAATTTGATACGGATAACAATAAATCTTTAACTGCGCTGTATCAATTGTATCCGGCAAGTATTATGAAAGTTTATGTTGATGGCAAACGTATTAAGTATAATCTTGAAAATAGGCTTGCAGTATTTGAAATTCCTGCAGGGAAACACAAGGTAAAGATAGTTTATAGAAATTATAAGCTCAGCATCTTCAATGTTATTTTCGGATTATATTTATTAACATATATTTTGCTGGCTTTATATATCATAATAACAAGATATATTTATAAAAAACAGAGATGAAAATATGAAAAAAATCCTAAGCATAATTAAAAAGTATAATTTTGAATTAATTGCCTCATTAGTATCATCCTTTATATTTTATTCCCCATACTTAAGAATTCTGGGGCGCGGTAATAAAAAGCTGTATTATTTTTTTATAGATGAGCTTTGTTTGTACGGGCCTCAGTTTATACATAGTTACAACTTATTTAAAAGAGGTATATTCTCAGGCGTAGATTTTCTTACTGCAAATGGATCTTCAGAATTTTTCTTAAGGCCGAATATTATTACCGCTTATCCTCTGCATCATTTGTTGTTTTCTATTGTCAAACTCTCAAATTTAGAAGCGTTTTTTTCTATCATGATATTCTTAGGAGCAGTACATGTTGTATTCGCTGTGTTTTTCAGCCAATTACTCGCTAAAAGGTTTTTTGGATTTGATAGAATATCCGCTCTGTTTTTCTCGGTATTTCTTGTATATTCCTCAAAGACTATTATAGCAAAGCTTTTTCCACCGTTCTTTTATATTGTAGCATTAATCCCTGTCTTATTGTACTTTGCATTAGTTTCTTTATCAGTCAAAGATAGATTTAAATTATTTTTATTATCAGGTATGTATTTACCGGTATTTTTATCAGGGTATATTCCGCTCTCTGTTTCAGCAATTGTTTATGTAATTATTTTTAGCGTGCTTTATTGTGTATATATGATGAATAAAGGGGATTGGAAGTCGTCAAAAAAAGCTATCATCAGCCTTTTTATTCCTCCTGCAATAGCCTCTTTTGTTACAGCGCCGTTCTATCTGGCTATTTTAAAATATAATAAAATTGCATCAACAGTTCCTGTTAATTTAAAGTCAATCGCGCACGAGGTGTCTTTAAAGATGGCGGATTTAATAACATCTTTATCCTATGGAATCCATATATTTAACGAATCAGAGATGCCTACGTTGTATTTAGGATTAATTCCTCTGAGTATGATATTGCTTTACATCCTGTCCAATAGCAAGAACGGCAGGATTGAAGAGGCTCATAAAAAATTAATTCTTATCAGCTCTCCATTAGCAGTCATGCCTTTTCTAATATCATTTGGAAGCTCTATCGGCTTAAGCGATATATTTTACTCGATTGTTCCTTTTTTAGGAAATATGCACCTGTATTTCAGGCATCTTCTAATTACAAATGTTTTTTTCTCTATCATAGTAACCATATATTTCATTTCTGCCGTAGAGAAAGAGGATCAAACAATTGTCCGGCGGATATTTATAGCGGCTTTTGGATTATTCTCGCTCATAGGCCTTTTTCTTTACATAGGCCCTGCGCCCAGATGGCATATGTTTCGTTGGAATAATATACTTATTGAACTGTTATTTCTTCTTATCTTTCTTTTTGTATACTCGGCGTATAAAAAGAAGGTAATTATATATACTGCAATATTATTTATTTTCATATTGAATACTACATATTTTTACGACTTCACAGACGCGAACTTTATCTATGCTAAGGACTATATCTTCCTTCATGAAGATGATGAAAAGGGAATGGCGGAATTTATTAAGAAAAATTGCGCAAAGGATCTGCCAAAATATATAAATTGTATGCCAAATGAAAGGAATGTTTATGTGCCTAGAAATTATCCATGGTTTGTGGAAAAAAATATTAAGCTGTCTAATTATTTGGGTTATGAACTCCATCTGGCTTCTGATTTGCGGTTTAGAGCTAAATTTCCATACTATGAACAAATTGATTATGATTGGCTGTGGAGGACAGGCGCAGATTTTGTTATATGCGGCGCAGAAGCGCGGAATAAACATAAAGAACAAATTAATTTGGCAATTGATGATACATTAAGTTACGGATTGCATGACGGGAGCCGTATTTATAAACTAAAACCAATGACAAAACAGTTTCCTAAAGGCGCGTATATGTTTGCGTTGGAAGCTTCTTCGCAAAATAATACTCTGCTCACAATAAAAATACAAGGCAGGGAATATGTTGTTAATAGCGGTAATAATTCTACTGTTACGCAGTTTGATTTTATCACAGATACAGACACAGAATATATAGATGTGGAGATATTTAAAAATAATGATAATCCTGTCAGCATAAAAAATTTATATATCCGCGGATATGATGAGAATAAAAATATTAAATATATACCAATAGAATTAATAGATTTTGACAAATCTTTTTCACCTGTTCAGGTAGTGCCTGACGGCTGGATCAGAGATTTAAACGGCAATAAAACATTACTTAGAATCAGCAGATATTGGGATGTGGATTTATATCCGGAAAATTCATATAATAATGGAATAATAAAGATCCCAAATCTTTCTGATAAAATGGCAGTGACTGATTTTTACGCGAATTACGCGAATAAAATATCATTTAATACAAAGAGCGATAATAAATTGACCGTATATTACTTGCTTTTTCCGAGCAGAAATTTACGGCTGTATATAGATAATAAGGAGCGTTCTTATAAGCTTGAAAAGGAACAGATGGTATTTGTTGTTCCTCCGGGCGCGCATGAAGTAAAAATAAAATATAAAAATACGCTGTTAAGTTTATTTAATATATTTTATTTAGTGTATTTTATTATTTTTAGCTGCATAATAGTTATAATGGTAATAAAGTTCAAACAAAACAATAAAAAAACAATTACAAAATTGTTTAAAAGGGGGAAGTGGTTATGATAGTTATTAAGTTAGTATGTCTTTTTTCTGCGCTTTGTTTAATAATAGTGCTTTGCGCTAGAGCGTTAAATAAGGGAATGTTAAAAAATAAAGGCGCGGCAGTAAGTTTCGTTTTATCTGTCTGCGGGTTTGGAGTATTAATGCTGATAGGTTATTTGTTCTTTGGAAAAATATCTATCGCTTTACAGTTTGCTATGGCTTTGACAGTGATTGTTTCAATAATAATGTTATTTAAAAATTTAAAAACAGAGTTTTCTCTAATGATTCAGGGTATTATGAAAGATTGGGGAATATATTTTTTGATTGTTGTTATTTTGACAACAATTTCCCTTTTTTTCCCAAACAATAATCTAATTTTTAATTCTTCTTCGGATACTATTCAGAGAGAAGCGCTGATTGGAAAATCTGAGCCGGTAATGCATCTATTTTATAATGCAAATCCAAAGAGTGAAAAAGTCTTTAATGACCCTATTAATTTAGACGCGGATTTTACAATAGAGCTTATTGTAAAACCATTTAAGGACCAGGTAAATTATTCTAATATAATATCAACACACAAAGACTTTAAAGGATTCACAGTTGAAAAGGATAATACTCAGGGTTTGAATTTTAACTTTTTTTATGGCGATGGGAAGAGATGGAATACCAGCAAAATGTTTGCTTTAAAGAGCGATAAGTGGAATTATATAGCAATAGTTGTAAACACAAACGGCATAAATGTGTATTTAAACGGGAAAAACGTATCCTATACAAAAGCGAATTTGCCTATTCAGGATTCCGGAGAGAAAATATCTATTGGAAATTGGTTTGTTGGAACCAGGCCTTTTAACGGTATTATTAGAGAAGTTTTAATCCAGGGTATTGCTTTAAATGATTCAGATATAATTAAAAATTGGAATCAAATAAGAAGAAGTATTTAGCAAAGATAATAAATTTACAAGGAATCTTTTTGTTAAATAGGAGTATATATATGAAAGTATTTATTTTGGCGGGCGGGACAGGTTCTCGTCTTGGAGAAGAAACAGAAATTAAGCCAAAGCCTATGGTTGAGATTGGCGGAAAGCCTGTTTTGTGGCATATTATGAAATTATATTCAAGTTACGGCTTTAATGATTTCGTGATCATGCTCGGTTATAAGGGATATTTTATTAAGGAATATTTTGCTAATTATTTTCTGCATCAAAGCGATGTAACAATAGATTTAGCGCGTAATAAGCTGGAAACAATTAAAAATTCGAGCGAGCCTTGGAAGGTCACATTGGTTGATACAGGACAGGGAACTATGACAGGCGGCAGAATAAAAAGGGTAAAGGATTATGTTGGTAACGAGCCATTTCTTCTAACATATGGAGATGGAGTGGCGAATGTTGATATTAATGAGCTTGTTAAGTTTCACAAATCGCGCGGTAAACTTGCAACAATCACAGCTGTAAGGCCTGAGGGCAGGTTTGGCGCTCTGCATATTGAAGAGGATAATCGCGTGTCTAGATTTATGGAAAAAACAGAAGGCGAATCATCGTGGATAAATGGCGGATTTTTTGTTTGTGAGCCAAAGGTGCTTGACTATATTAAAGACGGAGACGCTTCTGTTTTTGAACGCGCTCCATTAGAAAATTTGGCAAAGGACGGCCAGCTGGTGACATATAAACACAATGGATTTTGGCAGTGTATGGACACTTTGCGCGATAAGATATATTTAAATAATTTGTGGGAAAAAGGCGAGGCTAAATGGAAGATCTGGTAAAAGAAAAATTATTTAATGGAATTTATAAGGATAAAACCGTATTTCTAACAGGTCATACAGGTTTTAAGGGATCGTGGATTGCGTTGTGGCTGACTTTAATGGGCGCTGATGTTACAGGATATTCTTTAGAACCTCCGACTACCCCAAATCATTTTGAACTTCTTAAATTAAATATTAACGGCATAATAGGCGATATCAGAGATAAAGATAAATTAAATAATGCTTTGCTGAACGCAAAGCCTGATATTGTTTTTCATATGGCGGCTCAGCCGCTGGTCAGATATTCTTACAAAGAGCCTCTTGAAACATTCGGAACAAATGTTATAGGAACTGCAAATGTTTTTGAGGTATGCCGCAAAGTGAAAAATATAAAAGCTATTGTTAATATTACAAGCGATAAGTGTTATGAGAATAAAGAGGATAAGCGGCCGTATAAGGAAGGCGATCCAATGGGCGGGTATGACCCATACAGCGCGTCAAAAGGATGCGCAGAGCTTGTGACTGCAAGTTATAGAAATTCATTTTTTAATATTAATGAATATGGCAAAGCGCATAACACTCTTCTGGCAAGTGTCCGCGCAGGTAATGTTATAGGCGGAGGCGATTGGGCGGAAGATCGTTTGATACCGGATATAATGCGCGCTGTCAGTAGAGGGAAAAAAGTTATTATAAGAAATTCTCAGGCAACAAGGCCCTGGCAGTATGTATTAGAACCTTTATCAGGATATTTAATGCTTGGGCAGAAACTTTTGGAAGGGAAAAAGGAGTTTGCTTCCGGTTGGAATTTTGGGCCTGACAATAACGAAGTAATGACAGTAGAAAATATTGTAAAGCTTGTGAATAAAGAATGGAATGATATTAGTTATGAAATCAAGAGTGATAATAATAATCCGCATGAAGCAGGATTTTTGAGTCTTGATAATAATAAAGCAAAAACAATGCTTGGTTGGAAGCCTGTGTGGGGAATAGAAAAAACAATTAAGAAAACTGTAGTATGGTATAAGAATTATTATAAAGAGAATAGAATTAATAGTGTTGATGATATAATGGATTATATAAAGTAATGTGTAGATCCCTCCTGCGCGGGAATAACACAAAGACGCGGGAATGGCAGAGAATTTATGCTCAGAATGACTAAGCGGCAGGAGTTTAAGTGAAAAATATTTTATTAACCGGCGCAACAGGGTTTTTAGGAAGTTATGTACTAAAAGCTTTGATAAATGATTATAATGTAATAATTCTTAAACGGAGTTTTTCTGATACTTGGCGTATAGAAAAAATAATTAATAAAGTAAAATTTTACGATATTGATAAGACCGCTATTAATAAAATATTTGATGAGAATAAAATTGATGTGATAGCGCACACAGCTGTTGAATATGGAAATGGGAAGAGCGCAGATGAGATTAATAAAGTAAATATTGAACTGCCTATTGCTCTTTTAGAATCAGGGATAAGAAAAGGATTAAAATGTTTTATTAATACAGATACATTTTTTAATAGAGACGACATTAAATATACGCATTTATTAGATTATTCTCTCTCAAAAAAACATCTTCTTGAAAAATTAAAAAAATATGCGGGAAAAACTCAAATACTTAATATGAGAATGGAGCATATTTATGGCCCGCTGGACAGGAAGAATAAATTTGTTGTAAATATAATTCATAGAATACTTTCAAATGAATTAAGCATTGATATGACGCCGGGCTCGCAAAAAAGAGATTTTTTATTTATCGAGGATGCGGCTCTTGCTTTTAAATTAGTTTTAGATAATATTTCAAAGATTAAAGAGAATTATATTGAATTTGGGATTGGCAGAGGCGTCAGCAATTCAATAAAGGAATTTATTGAGATAGTTTTAAAAATCACAAAAAGTAAGAGTAAAATAAATTTTGGAGCTTTGACTTATAGAGACGGAGAGATAATGGACTCGCGCGCAGACACAAAAGCTTTAAAAGCTCTTACCGGATGGGCGCCGGAAACAAGCATAAAAGATGGCCTAATGAAAACAATAGAATATATGAAGTTATAGAAAGTGTATTAATTATCGAAGATTCCGGGTCAAGCCCGGAATGACAGAAAAATTCGGATTGCCGGTCAAACCGGGAATGACAAATAGAAATAATATCTGAATAAAAAAAAATGATGGGAGAGAAAGGTGAGTAAGAAAGATGAAATAAGAAAAAATATACTTGATATGACAAAGGAATATTATAAGGCTCTTGAGGCTGAGACAAAGCGGGAGTTTATAAAAAGAAAGTCGCGGGTTAATTACGCAGGCAGGGTGTTTGACGATAAAGAGCTGGTTAATCTTGTTGACAGCAGTCTTGAGTTTTGGCTGACTTATGGGAGATATTCAAAGGAATTTGAAACAAAGCTTGCTGAGTTTCTTGGAATTAAATATTGCCTGCTTGTAAACTCCGGATCATCTGCTAATCTCATAGCCTTTATGGCTTTGACATCGCACCTTTTAGATGAAAGAAGAGTAAATCGAGGAGACGAAGTAATAACCATAGCCTGCGGATTCCCTACTACTATTGCGCCAATTATTCAATATGGCGCTGTGCCGGTTTTTGTTGATGTTGACGTTAATGGTAATATTGATCCCAAACATTTAGAATCTGCTCTCTCAAAAAAGACAAAAGCGGTCATGGCAGCGCATACATTAGGCAATCCATTTGATATTCGCGAGGTAAAAGCTTTTTGTTCCAAGCACAATTTGTGGCTTATTGAAGATAATTGTGACGCGCTAGGCAGTAAATATGACGGCAGGTATACAGGAACATGGGGCGATATTGGGACAAGCAGTTTTTATCCGCCGCATCATATGACTATGGGAGAGGGCGGAGCTGTATATACAAACGACCCAATGTTAAAAAAAATAATGCTTTCTATGCGCGATTGGGGCAGGGACTGCTGGTGTGAGAGCGGCGTTGATAATACATGTAAGAATAGATTTTCCGGGCAGTTTGGAAAACTTCCTTTTGGTTATGACCATAAATATGTTTATAGCCATTTTGGATTTAATCTAAAAACAACAGATATGCAGGCTGCTATTGGATGCGCGCAGATAGATAAACTCGAAGGATTTATAAAAAAGCGCAGAGAGAATCATGAGAAAATATACGACGGCCTAAAGGATTTAAAAAAATATTTTATATTGCCTGAACCGGCTAAAAACGCTGAGCCGTCTTGGTTTGGATTCCTAATTACATTACAGGATAATCTTTCGTTTACGCGCAATGATGTTGTTGAATATTTAGAGAAACATAATATTCAGACGCGCAATCTTTTCGGAGGGAATCTTGTAAAACAGCCGGTTTTTGACGATCTAATTGAAGGCAAAGATTACAGAATCGCGGGCGGGCTTAAAAATACAGATAAGATTATGTATGATAGTTTTTGGTTCGGCGTGTATCCCGGAATGAAAGAAGAAGCGCTGGACTATATAATTGAAGTTTTAAAGGAGTTTGTTAAATGAATAAGTTATCTTCGCTGTCAATTGTAATACCTTGTCATAATGAATCTGAAGTTATTAAAAACACCTATGCTGAAATTAAGACGCTGTTAGATAAATGGCAGGGTAAAATTATGGATGGATATGAGATAGTAATGGTAAATAACGGGTCAACCGATGATACGCTTGAAAAGATGATTGAACTAAAAAACGAAGATAAAAATATTGTGATTTTAGATTTGAGAAGAAATTTCGGGTATCAAGGATCTATAACAGCAGGATTGTTTAACGCAACTAAGGAGATGGTTGTAAGTATTGATGCTGATCTGCAGGACGATCCGGCAAGTATTGCGGATATGATCGTTAAATACTATGAGGGTTACGATATGGTGCTTGGCGTGCGCAAAAAAAGAAAAGCTGATTTCTTTTTAAAGAGGTGGACTGCGCATTTATATTATTGGTTTTTGGATAAGATGGGCGCTCCGTCAGTATATAATCATGGAGATTTTAGATTACTAAGCAGCAGCGCGCTTGAAGACCTAAAAAAGTTTCCTGAACGAAATAGATATTTGCGCGGTATGATACTTAATCTGGAGTCAAAGTATGCGCTTGTGTATTATGACAGAAGAAAAAGAAAGGCCGGGAAGACAAAGTTTAAGATTCACGCGTTATTTGGATTTGCTTTGGATGGTATTACATCGCTCAGCAATACTCCTATAAGAATTATTGCATTGTTTGGGTTTGTGTCATTTTTCGTGTCTGTTTTTGGTATGTCCTTTATTTTATATGTTAAGCTGTTTAGAAACGTTAATGTTCCCGGATGGGCGTTTATTGCTCTTACTGTTATGATATTTGGCGGATTACAGAGCTTGTTTATTGGAATAATAGGCGAGTATATAGCAAAGAGTTATCTGGAGGTAAAACAAAGGCCTATATTTTTAATAAGAAAGAAGTACGAGTAATTGTTATTATCAAAAGAAATAAACATGCGGATGGAATTACAAATCCCGTCAATAAAAGGTATTGGAAAATTATTATAATATTCTGAATCCTGAATTCCGGCTTCTGAATTCTTGTTAAATTTATGTAAATTTGACATGGCATAATAAATCTGCATTATAAAATTTATTATATTTTTGGAGGTATTTGTTATGGGTGATCCGATTGATGTAGTGAACATTATTTTATGCGCGATTATCAGCGTATTAGGGTTTAAGGGAGCGAGTAAGAGCGGAATGAAAGCGTTTATGCTCATTGGGCTGGCGTTTACAATATTCTGTGTATCGCACATTATTACGTTCGCAGGTATGCAAAGAGATTTGACAGGGTTTTTAATAAGTATTCGCACAATCGCGTATATTTTAGTCATTGTAGGATTGTCAAAAATAGAGAAGAAGTAATATGAAATGAACGGGGTTACAAACCCCGTCCGGCAAAGGGAAGAAGTAGGCTGTTTAATATATTTTATAGAATCTGTAGTCTAAATTTTCTTCTCCCCTGTGGGGAGAGGATGAAGGTGAGGGGGGATAATAACTCTTTAGCTCATTAACCTCTTTACGCTGCTGCTGCCATTGCTTTAAATTTCTCTTCAAGATTTTTGCTTTCAGGATGTAATGTTTCTCGTATACGTTTTAATGCGTCTTCAAATATACCCAAGAAAGGATTTAGTGAATTAACTAGTTCATGAAGCGTTTTACCACTTCGCATTTTTGCAAGAGCGCTTTCGGGAATTGCGTCTAAACGTGTTACAGGTTTATCTAAAACTCCGGCGTTTGTTACAGCTTTTGTTTCGCTGTCCAGCTCAAATCGTAATATAGTTCCTTCCGGCAATATATGTATAACAGGCGTAATATTGCTTTCTCTTTGTATAGCTACCGTCTCAGCCTGTGTTTTAACTTCCTCTATCTCAAGTGCAAGGCCGAATGGTATTTGGCGCAGCCGGTTATATTTTTCATTTTGCAGCATAGTTTTATAAGCCTCTTTGCTCGTATTATTTAAGATGCCTTTGTTCCCGTATATCATCCAGCCCAGGCTAAGTACTTGGACTATTGTCTGAGGAGTAAGCCCAATATCTCTTAAGGCTTGTTCCTTATCTTGAGTTATTCTTGATGTAAATATTTGCGTTCTTGAAACCCAGTCTTCATCAGGTTTTAACTCTTCGAGCATACCGGTAATTACTTCTGCGCCAAGCGCTTTAACAACTCTTGAAATAAACAGCGCAGTGTCATTTAGGACTTCTGATACCTCTCTCTCAGTAGGCCTTCCAACCTTTCTTATTTCTGCAGTCTTATCAATTATTTCAGGGCTAATAAAACCGGATCCTGTAATTAATCTGTTGTCACTGCTAATATAAGCCACTCTATCAATATCCTCATCTGCAAGTCCCTTGTTAAGGATTTCTCGCAATCCCAATGGGCCTAACACTCTTGCTTCATCTACGCCCTGTTCCTTTAAAGCGCTAAATACTTTGTCTGCCTCTGCCATCTCTCTGATTTTATCATCATCAGCCGCTCCGATTGGATATGCGTCTCCTACAAATGCGATTTTTATTCCCGGTTTTACTTCTCCGTCTGTCATTACTCCTCTTGTTTCAAGGTCAGTCAATATTTCTGATGACTGCATACCTGAAACAGGCATAATGATTTCGCCTCTAAAATTATCCGCTGTTGCCGGTGAAAAGTCTTCATTTAAAACTTCGTTTCCGTATTGCTGCATAGCGGATGGAAAAAGAGTAAGCGTATTTTCAAATGTTAATAATGTCTGTGTTGAAGAACGCGCTGTATTTAACGCTTGCTGAACTGTTCTTAGCTCTTCATTCATGTTTAAAGTGTCTTCGCGGTTGCGAAGGTCTATAAGCTGTAGAGCTTCGATGTGCAGGATTGTTTCGTAAAATAATCTTTGCATGTCTCCTGACTCAGCCAAAGCTCTTTGATGGGCTATTTCCAAAATTTCCTGTTCGATTGCTTCATTACGTTGAGCAATATCTGTTATATAGGCAAATCTTGATCTTACGTTATCCATTTCTTTAGTATCAGCTCGTATCTTCTCTAGTTCTTCAGCTTCTCTTGCTTCATGGCCTTTATTCTCTTCTGTGCCTGAGGTTAATTCTTGGCACAGCTTAAAAAATAATCCGTCATTATCAAGGCCGGCTCTATAGATTGCCAAAGCTTCCAGCATATCAATAGATACTGCTAACGTGTCTTCTCTTCCTTGAATGCGCCTTGCTAAAATATCTCCTCTTGCGGATGTTATTTTCAGACTCATCCCCGGAGCTGCCTTTCTTAGCGCGTCAGCAACATATCTGTATTTTAAAAAGTTAACTTTGCTTAGATGGATTCCTTTAGGCGGTTCTTCGGATGCCCAATCAACTTCTATAAAGTTGTTACTAATATATGTCCAAACATCTGCCAAGGTATTTAACGTAACCTGCGTTCCGCTAAAATATATTAAACTCCTTGCAGTAGCTTCAAATCCGCGGCCAAAGACGGTAAGTCCTTCAGCTTCAAGCATAGCGTTAAGATATTCTTCAGAAGGGGGAGGTTCAACTGCGCTTATTATGCCTGTTGTTCTTTGGAAAATTCCTGGAAAGGAAATATTTTTTCTGAAAATCGGGTTAAATTGTCTATTGAAAAATAATCTTATGCGTTGGCTCAGGGTTATTTGCACTTGGTCTGCATAGACTTCAGCAGCTGCTAATAAATCTGCGAGTGTAGGTTCTTCGTCAATTTCAATTACTTCTTCTTCAACTGCCTCTTCTTCAGGAGCTGCGGCGGGTTCGGCGTATCCTGTTATATTCTTATTCAGGAATGTGTTTAACTGGATTGAAGATGCTTTCAGCATGTTTGATAATGAATTATGCGGATCTGCTAGATCTGATACTGTAACTAAAGTGCGTTTTCCTTGTGGCAGCATCTCAGTTAAGGTTATTCCCATTTCTGTTGGGACCATTATGTCGCCTTCGCCGTGGATTATGAAAACAGGGATATTCATAGCGCCCATTCTCCCGGCTGAATTAAATCTAATGCCGGACCACTCACTAAAAAATCTCTTTAAGCTTCCGGGCAGCAGCGTTATTATCGGCAGTCTATTGAATGTATATAAGATTTCTTCTTGATAATCAGTAAATCCTGAAGCTTGAATTAATCCTGCCGAAGGAAGAGTATACGTTAAGTAGTTTGCAACCGATGCTCCCATTGAGTGGCCAAAGAGTAATATTTTTGAAGCAGGTAAAATGTTGCCATGCGCTGCTCTATAAGCGTTTTGCATCTGAGTATAAGCTGCTTCGCCGGCATTGTATAAGGCAGATTCCGAAGGCGTTCCTTTGCTTTTGGCATATCCGGGATAATCATAGACAGATACATCAAAGCCTTGAGTAATAAAGTATTTAACAGTTGCAGAAATGCTTGAAAATGTGCCGGCATTGTTGTTTGATATTAGTATACTGCCTTTAGGATTGGCTACATAAATATGACGGCCTCTGATCTTAAAATCATCTTTCGTAGTTATTTCATAGTCTTGAAAGTTTAATCCTTTGTATGCTTCGGTTTCCTTGTCTTCTTGTAATGCGTCATAGCTTTTTCCTGTTCTGAATGTCTGTAGTGTCAGCATGTGCTTAGCCCGCCAAAATCCCTGCATATAATGTCCTGCGAATAAGAAAAATCTTTCCATAAAGCTGACGAATACAAATAAAGGGTCAAATAATACGCGCAATATGGGATTTGATATAATATGTTGTTTTTTATAATCAGCAATATCTCTGAAAACCAATTCTTTATTTTTTTTATAGATTTCTTCTTGTTCGATTGATTGTGTTTCTTGCGTTTCAAATACAGTTTGGGTTTCTTTTTTGCCTTTAACTTTATCATCTCGAGATTCTAGAGCTTTTTTAATTGTTTGGCCTGCAGTGTTTTTTATGGATGAATCAGTTTGGTCTAGTAATAATTTTATAAGATCCGAGTTTATAGTATCTGCTAGTAAGGCTAGATGCATCGGTGTGTTTCCTTCGGAATTTTGAGCATTAACATTTGCGCCAAGCGCTAATAGCCTCTCGGCAGTATTAAAATCATTGTGCATAACCGCATAATGTAGAGCTGTATTGCCTGCATTGTCTTTGATAGATATATCAGTAAGCGGCCTTGTGGTATCTTGGTCAATATCTAAGAGCAGGTGTATTACATTAATGCGGCCATTCATTATTGCTAACATAAGAGGTGTCCGGCCATCTGCATTTTGCGCATTTGTAAATTTCTTAAAATTAATTCTCTCCAGTAAATATTCTGCTACAGCGCTATTGCCTGCTCCGGCAGCATTGTGCATTGGCAGGTTTCCATTATTATCAGGTATAGATAGTAGATCGCCATAATCTAGATACTTTCTTATTAATTTCCCATATGTGCCTTCAAACTCTTCTTTACTTCCTTGTTTTGCTGTTTTATGTAAATTAAATACTTCATCATTATATTCCGGTTTTATTGCTTCTTCTTCTGCGATTTCGACTTCTGCTCCTGTTTCCTCTGCCTCTTCCTGCGCCGCGATCTCAGCCCTGTCTGCAGGAGGCAATTCTTCAATCTCATCCGGTGTTAGTCTTGCCAGGCGGTTGTATTTTCTCCCTGTGTTATCTTTTTCTATCACGAGTTGGGAAGCTCTATCTTTTGCTCCGATGGTAGATATTGTTTTAGTATTGAAATCTCTTAAAATAATTCCGGAATTAAAATAAACAGCGACAAATTCAATTATTCTTTCAGGATCTTCTACTATTTGACTTCCTTGCGCCCGGGCGCTTATAGTATTACGAAGGATAGATCCTAGCAAGGCTTGGTTTTCAATAATATGATTCTCATCCAGCCATGACTGAATATCCGTTATTGTCATATTTTCTCTTCCCAGCGCTTGCCCAAAAGCCTGAATAAATGACCGGTGTTGATCAGAGTTTAGTGTTATCTTCTTTCTTATGATTGAATCCATTATTTCCATGCCAAGGGCATTTAATAGGCTTTCAATAGTAACGGTCTGTGCCCTGGTTATACTTGTTATAACGCGTTTTGTTGGGCCAATAGTTGGGACTTTAACTAATTCATTACCCCTAGGGCTGGATACAGGCGAGAATAAGGTGGTGACAGTATTTTGAATATCGATAAGCGCCCCTACTATGCCCTTTGAAACACCTCTGCCTATTTCTTCAAGAATAATACGTTCTTCCTCAGGTACTACATAGCTAAAAAGGCCCTTCTTGTAGACTAGGATGCTTATTGGCCCTCTAAGATCATTTTCAGCAAGAATAACCATTTTTTCTTCTTGCTTGGTTGTTATTATTTTCTTCATCCCAAAGTAATTGCTTAACATTTCAAGTTCAAATAATCCAATCTGCGAAGTTGGGATTTGAATCTGAGACTGGTATAGAGGCACAACATTTTCTGCGATCCATTGTTCTTTTTTTACTTGGGTTACTAGACTTTGAAATTCATTCAATTTAATTTCCCCTAGACTTAATAATACGGCCTTTATGAGATAATATGGATCGCTAAGAGTTGGCTCATTATATCTATCTTTTGATAAACCCTCAATGGCGTCAATAATTTTATCTGCATAAACATCGCGCATTAAAACAGCTGATAATACTCGCAGAGTGGCGGCTATATTTGATGGAGAATAAAGCGCATGTGTAAGTATATCATCATCTGATAAAGCAGGCTGTTTTGTTTGAATTCGATAAAGGTTTATAAATTCATCTGTAAGACTAGTTTCTCCGGCTCTTATTTTGTTGAAGAGAGAGATAGTAAATGCGCGAAGCGCTGAATCAGGGATTCTTCTGATGTCTGTGCGATAAGCGGTTTCGGCGTTAGGATTGATGCCCAATATGTCTAAATGTAAATTATCTTCAAGTATATACCCTTTAATTGTTCCTTCTTTTGTTTCTATAGTAAAACCGGGCGCGCTGTATTCTCGTCCTTCTTCTAGATCTTTTTTTTCGGACTCTAATGAAGATATTTGAGAGTCTAAATCTCCTGTAAGACTAACGGTTTCTTTTTCTGAGATAAAGTTTCCTTCTTGTCTGGCAGATGGGTCATGTTGGAGAATCGAGCCTGCAATTGTGTTTCCCGGGTTTAGAACCCCAATTTCTCCTCTAGCTGATTTAGCAAGTAAGGAATTTTGAAACTCACCAACAGAAGGGTTTTTCATTATTCTTACCGGAAGCAAATCTTTTCCGGCCCTTAGAATGGAATCAGTCTTATCTTTTGCAGTATAAGCAATAAAAAATCTCCAGAATAGGTTTTTTGTGCCTGATAATAAATCGCTCAAATTCTCAGGTTGGAGTATTATGGCGCTAGTTATATTATCAGGATTTACCTCGGATATTTTAGGAGATAAAGAGGCGCTGGTAAAGAGAGATAGTAAGTTCGCATTGCTTATAACTGATTCCAGTGATGTTTCTTTAAATAATTGTCTCAGCTGCCAACTGCTTAACATAGTAGCGTTTAAAGATTCTTGTTGCCCTGGAAGCAGGCCCTTCTTTAAATCTTTTTCCATGCCGGATGCTATAAGCGCCATTTGAGATGCTACAATCGGGCCTAAGCTTTTTTGTAACTTATCCCTAGAAAGCACTGTTTCTAATGATCCTGAAAGCGCTCCTTCTGTTAGAATGTTTTTGGATATTAATTCCAATAAATTCGGATTAGTTGATATTGTGCGAATTACTTTGGCAAAGCCTTCAGTATCCTGCCGGGTTCCTTGTATGATTTCTCGTAATTCTTGATCTTCTATTTCTTCGGCAATAATTCCGGATAATAATTCATTAAAAACATTATCTGTTCTTCTTTCCAGTGTATAATCAATTAGTAATTCTTTTAATAGCGAACGCAATGTTTCTTGAAGAATTTCTGTAATTAGCTCTGGTGAAATAAGTTTGTTTATCTCTGCGTTAAGATCATAGATTATCTTTTCTGCCTGCGCAGGGGAGGCGCCGCTTTTTAATAATAATGCGCGTATGTTAGTTTTAAAAAATTCTCTGATAGTGTTTTGAAATTCTAAGTTTTGTGATACTAGATTAACATCAGGAGATAATTGTGGAATAATCTGCTCAGTGAGCGCTTGCTGTAAACTGCCAGTAAGAACAATTCTCAGTAATCCTTGGTTTAGTTTATTATTAGAAACACCTCTTTCTATTAGATATTCAGGGGTTAGTTTTGAATCTATTAAAAAGAAAATATCGTCCAAAGATATGCTATCCGGGCCTCTTTTTCTAATTTCGTCAATTGTTTCTGCAATAATTGTGTCTAAAAATTCTTCGGCTAATGACTCAAGTTGGAAGTGTAATGATCCCCCAACTTCAATACCTTCCCATGTAGTTGATTGTAAGATAAATGCCTTTACTTGTTCTCGCATCTTCTGAAGTTTATTTGCGATTAGAACAGCTGTTGTGTCTTTGGCTATGGCGTTTTCTTGCGCGGGTAGTAGTTTTAGACTAGAATTTAATATTTTTTCGACTAATTCGCATAGGTATCTTTTCATGCTGAGTGTTTCTTTTTCTCTTTGAATGTCTTTAATAGCTAATTCAATCTCTTCTAATCGGGTTCTTCCGGGTGCGGCTGGTTTCTCAGTTTTTGAGCGCTTCTCGAATTCTTTTACAGCTTGTAAAATATCTCTGCTCTCAATGGTTCTTGTTCCGATTAAGTCTGATCCGGGATAACCTATTTGTAACCTGAGGTTATTATCAACTATATCTATTCTTGCAATCCCGGATAAGACTCTTCCACCACTAGTTGTTATCTGGATTACTATGTTTTTAGGAAGAACTAAATCATTATTTATAAGTATTAACTCATTAGCCCCTGATTGTCCTCTAGCCACTATTTGTATATTATTACCATTCATTTCAAAAGAGCGTGAAATAATATCTTTGCCTCTTAATACTACTTTATCACCGATTATTGGTGATAAAAGTTCTGAAATAGGAAAATTAGTGATGTTTAACGCGCGAAGGAAGTCACTCGCTTCTGAGTCTATTTGTTCTGTGGTAGTTTCTATAGATAATGGCTCTTCTGGTGTGGGCGAGTATAAGCTGTAAGATCCTGCATCATTTTTTACAAAGGAGTCACGATGTACTGTAATAACAGGTAAAGATCGTCCCTTTATGACATAGTTGCCGGTAATTGATATATCAACATTTATTTTGTTAGTTTGTGTCAGGGACTCTCTAATTTCGATGGCTATTTTTGTAGCAGGATCGTCTTTGAAGTATTCTTTCATAAATCTGTTGAACAGCGTTGTGATTTCTTGGGCAGTTTTAAAATCATAAGTGTTTAATAATTCTAATGTAATCTGCTCCATTACCTCTACTGTCAGCTCTCCTGTATAGAATTTGCTTAAAACCATCAGCGCTTCGCGTTCCTGCATGATTTCTTTTGCCAGTGTTGGCGCTCTGTCTGATTCCAGCCAGTTTCTTTGTTCAATAACGCGTTTTAAATACAAATCTTCTTCGCCCATCTCTGTAAGGTTTGGTATTACCAGGTCATAAGATACGCCTCTGCTTTTTAGCGCATCCTTAATGCCTTGCGCGTGGAACCCTCCTATGACTATTAGTTTAATGGGTGATTTATTTCCATTACTGAGTATGTTTTTTGTAAGTATTTCATTTCGTTTAACAGCGTCAATGTAAAAGTCCAGCATATTTTCTTCTGCCCGGTCAATAATATCAATGCTCTTTTGAAAATAGTTTTCTGATAGCATACGGTTGCCTATTTGAGTTAACAGATCGTAAAATTCGTATTTACTTGCGCGCCACTCCTCTACATCCTGGGAGCTTGATTTATTCCATACATAACCATGGAGCAGATTTAGAATACGTTCCGCTTCCATGACCTTTGTTGCGTCAGGCCTGGTGGCTACCATACTGCGTCTAATTTTGTATTCTAATTGTTCTTTTTCCTCAACAATCTTTATTTCATCTATCTGCGCGTTATGTTCTAAATATCTGAAGTACAACGACATGTCTTTATAGTTTTGGCTAATGTCAATTTTGTGTTTCTTTAAAAAATCATTTAAATATTTATAGTAAGTCATGGCATCGCCCTTGCTGTACTTTTCCAGAGTCCTGAGTTCGTTTACGTTTAAGAGTTTTTGAAGCTGAGCAAATATATAATCCGCTTCCTTGGATATATTTTGCGGGTTAAGTTTTCTTTTGTATTCGTTTGTTTTTAAATAGTTTTCCAGCTGAGGATATTCTAATTCGAAAGGTATGTTCAAATGCGCGGCAGTTTCTTTAAGAAACCTTACATAAGTAAACAAAGTTTCTCTGCCCTCGCTATAGATTGTTTTTCTTAGGTCAAATGCCTTTAAGTCGTCAGGATATAAGTATACTTTAATTCTGTTTAATTCAAACCTGATGTTATTGATTACATTATCTATTAATTTTCTGTAGGATAATGATTTACTGAGCAGGGCGAAGTTATGAAAGTAAAGCTCAGCATCTTCGATTCCTATTAACTGCATAGTATTCGGGTGGAGTATGGTGTAAATTTCAGGGCCGCTTATGTCGCCTTTATCAATAAAATAATCTAAAACCTTTTTCTTTATTTCTTGGTCAGGGATGTTGCCTAATAATGATGTGTCAACATTTCCGGGTGTTCCTTCAAGGCCAAGTATCTGAAAATTATCTCCAAACTGTTCTTTAACAGAGTTAATAATTTCGTTTATGTTTCTCTGAACCTCAGGATGGCAGTGCAGGTCCTGGACGCATATTATTCTTTGAGCGCTTTTGCCTGTATATCTTTCTGTGATTTTTCCATATTGCTCAGGCAGTATCAGGGTTTGGGATGGAGCCGGCAATGCTTGCGCCCAGGCAAAGTCATTCAGTAGAGTGCTTACAAATGTTAAAAGCGTTATGTATGATAATATTCTAGCGTTTAATCTTTTCATTTTAATGTCCCCATACATATATATAGGCATATATGCTATCCCTATTATAAATAAAGCATGATATTAAAGGAAAAAAAGCGAATTTAATTAGAAGGTTTTGTGAAGAATTTGCGAATATCCGAACTGAGGGACAGACCCCAAAATTCGGTTACTCGTGTTCCCATTTTCCCCTAATTTCGGAAATTTATTGGAAAATAAAGGAAAATTTTGATACAATCATAAACATGGAATATTTTATTAAAGGACGCAAAGAAATAGTAATAGGCAGTATTGTAAATATACTTCTGAGTATTATGAAAATTACAGCAGGATTCAGCCTGAAAAGTTATGCTTTAATAGCTGATGGCTTTCATTCTTTTGCTGATCTTGTTACTGATGTTATAGCGTATTTAGGAATAAAACTTTCTGTAAAGCCGGCTGACGAAAACCATCCTTATGGACATAAAAAGATAGAGGATATGGCTGCTATACTTATGGGGCTTTCTTTGATTTCTGTAGCGCTTGTTATTATGTACCGCGCATTTATTGATATTTACCGGCATAATTATCATCAAGCGTCTGTATGGGTTATTGTCTTTGCCGGATTAAGCGTTGTAGGCAAGGAGATTATTTTTTATAGGTCAAAGAAGGTTGCGCTGGAGATTGGAAGTGACGCGCTTTTAGCGAATGCCTGGCATCATAGGTCAGATTCATTTACGTCGCTGGCAGTTATGATAGGAATAGGAGCAGCTCTAATATACGAGCCGCTTCACATATTAGACGCAGTTATAGCATGCGTTATAGGAGTCTTTATTGCAAGGGTTGGAATTCTATCGTTTTGGAAACCGATTCACAGGCTCGTAGATACAGCAGCGCCTGAGGAAATAATACAAAAGATATGCGGCCTTGTAATGAGCTGCGCCGGAGTTAAGGGCTATCACAAATGCAGAACCAGATATGTTGGAAGATTTATTGTTGTTGAGGTGCATGTGCAGGTTGACGGAAAAATTACTGTTTTCGAGGGGCATGAGATAGCCGCGAGGATTAAACATTGCGTTTTAGAAAATATGAGCGAAGTTCAAGATGTAATTGTGCATGTGGAACCGGAGAAATAAGTTTTAAGTTATGGAAAATAATGACTTTGTTTGCAATAGATCTGCTTTGTCAGAACAAACTAAATAAGACGGAGGTATTATGAAAAAGGTTGCATGTTTATTAATTGTGTGCATGTTATTATTCGGGCAGAATTTATTCGCGCATCCGGGATCACGAATTGATACCGGATATGATAAAAACACCATGATGCTGGACGCTGTTGTTTATCATAACGTCAAAAATCCTAAAAACCATTTTATAGATAGAGTAACTGTGAGCGCAAATGGAAATGTAATTATAGAACAGTTTTTTGGCGAGCAGGATAATAATGAAACACAGACAGTAAGTTACAGAGTTCCAAGCCTGTCAAAGGATGATAAGATTGAAGTCAGGGCGTATTGCAATAGAGAAGGGAATGTTAAGGCAGAAGTTATGGTTGAGGAAACATTAAAAATGATGGAGTGACAAAAATTTATGTCATCCTGGGCATAAAGGTTAAAAAGTGTTGCTAATTTGAGTGGTTTTTGAAGTAACAAAACCATTGCAAATAAGCAATCTTATGAGCCTCTGATATGCCCCTATGATTTCTATAATGTTGCTTCAACCTTGAGAAAAAGTTCTCAAGCATATTTGTTGTTGAAGCTATTTTTTGATCTTTG
>JBDRED010000039.1:0-39982 GCA_043820025.1 Elusimicrobiota bacterium | reverse complement strand
CTGCCTGCGCCATCGGACCATGGTGATGACCCGCTTATACCCGTAAGTCCTGTCCCGTCGCCGACAAAGGCTGCTGCTTATTCTGTGCCGGAAACTTCTAAAACCTCAGCAGGTATTGTTGTTCCTATTCCTACATTGCCTGAACTCGTGATTCTCATTTTTTCATTAGACCCGTTTGTATTGAATCTAATATAACTATTAGCATTGCTATATGCGTTCTCTATACTGAAACCTCCGTCAGTGCCATGAAGAAATTGCACGGTCTTACCGTCCCCAATCTGTATAAATCTTTGATTTATTGCGTAAGTGCCGGATGCGCTTGAATTATATAAGTCCAAATAATTTATTCCGTTTGTGTTATTTATTAATGTTGTGTTTCCCCCGACTAAATAAAATTTTGTTACTGGGTTTGTTGTTCCAATTCCCACATTGCCATTACTTAAGACTGTAAATGTTCCGGCGCCTACTTGGAATAATCCTTTGGGCGCTGTTGTGCCAATACCTACATTGCCGCCTGACTTAATAATTAGTCTATACACCTGCGCCTCTTTTAAGCTTAAGTCATCTCCTGTGCTTGCTTTTATTTCTGTTTCTCCGCCATTAGATGTTCCAATAGTTGTATTCCCGCTCAGATTTTCTGTAACAATATATACATCGCCGCTCACAGCGGCTATTTGTATTTTTGCTGTTGGATTTGTTATTCCAATACCAATCCTTCCATTAAGCACTGCTGATAATCCGCTATTGCCGGGATCAAGATAATACGAAAAATTTTCTGTATCTTTAAATATTCCTGCTGCGATATCGCCCTCTACTCTTAATGGCGCGTTGGGATCCGCAACCCCTATTCCGACATTGCCGGAGTTATAATAAATTTTTCCTCCTGCTCCGTCTGACCATTGAGATGTGCCGCTTACTCCTGTTAGGCCTGATCCGTCGCCTGAAAATTTTACTGCTTTCACTGTTCCTGTGCTTTCTATATCGCCTTCTATCTTTAAACCAGTTGCCTGTCCCAGCACAGCAACAGTACTGCCTCCAATTTTAAAGCCAATATCTTCGCCTGTTGCGACAGAAACATTCTCAGCTGTCTTTGAATGCAGAGCATAGACCTTTGAGTTAACAGGCTGTCTCGGGCTAAGCACCGTGCTTCCGACTTGCAATTGTATCCAATAATACTTATCAGCTGACCAGTCAACGCTTGACGGCTCAAGAGTGCATGTAAAAATACCTGAGCTTACATCAACACCTGTATATGTATGCGTCCATATTGACCCGCCGCCTGTTTCTACGTCGAATATTGAGACAGTTATATCGCGCGTTACTCCTGTTATTGCTTTCCCATACTCGTGCAGCATGCCTTGATACACAATCTTATTCGGCGCCTTTGCATAGAGAAGAGAAACAAGTGATACTAAAAAAATAATTATATAACTTCTTTTCATCAAATGCCCCCGGAATATTTATTATTTATATTTAACTCCAAATACTACTTTTTATATCTGTCATTCCTGCACATTCGCTTCGCTCAGTGTAAACTCAAGCAGGAATCTTCGTGAGATATTTTCTCTCAAAGATCCTCGGGTCAAGCCCGAGGATGACATGGATTTGTTTTTGTATTATTTATATCAACTCTCAAATACCAAACTATTTTATTATCAATATATAAAATGTTTCTGTTCTGCCTTCCTTTTCAACTCTGCAAATATAAGACCCGTTATATAATATTTTCCCTCTGTCGTCTCTGCCGTCATATACATACTCATTCGCGCCTGCTATAGCATGATACTCGGCCTCAAATGTCGGGTCCCCATATTCGGAAAATATTTTTATTACAACTTCCTGCGAATAATCAGCGCTAAATACAATATTTGTTTTTTCTTTATTTGGGTTAAATGGGTTTGGGTAATTAAATGCCCGCTCGATCTTTGCGATCGTTGTAAATGTATATATAGGACTTGTGCCAACAGCCCCATACTCATTTATCGCCTCGATTTTCCAATAGTATTTTGTATTATATTTTAAACTTGTCAATTCGAATGAGGTGTCGTATCCTTCATAAGCCTTTTTAAAATTAATATTGTCCTCGCTAAGATACACTTTATAATAAAGCCTGCCTGCGTATGCTTTATGCGCAAAATCTTCTAATCCTGAGAACAGGACCTGCCATTTTAAAACCAGCCTCGCATTTGACACTATATCTCCGTCAATAATGCCAAGGTTGCTAAAATGCGACGGGGCACCTGTCACAACAAATGACGCGATACTAAGAAAATATTCATCCGTGTGATATGTGTTCTTTGCCAAATACCTGCATTCATAAATCCCCGGATGGATTTTAATCTCTTTTTCGTAGATTACATTTGACCCGCCCGCGCTTGACTGCGCCATACTTTCAGACACAGCAGATGAAGGATCTGTTATATTCCAATAATTTACCTTTGGATATCCTGCGTCCGGAAGCACATTGTATTGATCGTAATATGTTACCTTAAATGGCGTTTTATTCGGATACACAACGATAAAATATTTATTATACTCGTCTAATAACAGCGGCTTTATAGAGGAATTAAAATATTCTGTTCCAAAAATAGCGCTCAGGCCGGTTATATCGGCTTTATGTATTGATACTCCGTTTGTATCAATAGATGCGCCTGCTTTAAAATACCAGGAAGTTTGGTTAAGAAGCGCTGTATTATCAAAAATAATAACCTCTGTGCTTCCGCCAATAAAAACATTTTCAGCGCTTGCAAATACACACCCTGCCAGAATTAGTATAAAAAATATAGTGATCTTTAATTTAGCCATGCGTACATTTTTCCCTTACTATTTTAATATAAAAAAGAAATCTCCTTCTCCTCCGTCTTTAAGTCTTCCCATCTGCGGCACCTGTTTATGGTCAGTTTCAATTGTAACCATTTTTTGCACATAGGTATGCAGTTCATTTATTGATAACACGCCGTCCTTGTCCGCGTCAGCGTGTCCCTTTAATCCGTCTATAAAATAATGCGTGTAAACACTTTGCTCGAATTTGCTGGAAATCTGCGAATACTGTAATGACTGCCCTGCTGTCATTGCCTGCCTGGATTCCTGCGAGAATGACGTTATTAATTCTTTAATGCCTTTCTTTTCATTGTCGCCTTTATTACGCATTAGAACCAACCCGCTGTTACAAGTATCTACGACAAACAGCACCTGCTTTGCAGGCAATGATTCTGAAAACTGCTGGATTAAGTCCATGGATATACATGTTGACACAGGCTTATCTTTTTCTCCGTCAATAGGAACTAAGAAACCCTGCCTTGTGCTGTCCTTTCTGGTTTCTCTCATTAATCCATGGCCTGAATAAAATATTAATACCCTGTCATTTTCTTCGACCTTACCCGGAAGCTTATCCCCTAAAAATTCTTCTATATTTGCCTTTGTGGGCTCGCCCATATAATTTGGGCTGTTAGTTGACACAATACCCGGAGTTCCGAAAACAAAGATTGTATCGTCGTTAAATTCCTTCACATTATCAATAAGGCTGTTCTTTATTGCCTTTAAATCATTTGCCACATATCCCAATGACTGGAATCCGCTCTTTTCAGGATACTCGTCTACGCCGATTAATACAGCCCAATTCTTTCCTTTGCCTGACACAAAGTTAACAAAGTCATCCATAGATAATCCCTTTGTTAATACCTTTTTATATATTAATACAATATTGTCATAAATAGTTTTCCCGCCCTTTGAATCAACAGCTTCAATTCTAATATTATTAATTCCTTCTGTTAAAGCAATTTCTGTGTTTATATCGTAGGTTTGATCATTAATATTATGTTTTGCAAAAATTATCTCGCCATTATTTTTGATAATACAATCGGTAAGCAACGTATTTGCGTCGCTTAAAACCGTGCCTGCTATATTTATTTGATTAAGATAAACCGTTTGATTCCCCGGGGTAAGCGTTTTCTCTCCTTGTTTTAAATACTTCACAACAATAGCCGGCGGTGAAGTTTCTCCAACGTAAACAGCCTTTTTCATTCTCCTGCCAAAAATAAAGGATAAACCAACAGAATGCGCATCCATATCTCCTATTCCCTCAGGCGACATTGTGTACGCATAATCAAGAACAATCGACGAACTCTTAGTGCCAATACCAAAAGACGGCACAATCTTTTTATAATTAGTATACAGCCTGCTGCCCGCTCTAAGCATTATTGAATTTAATACTGACAGCTCGCATCCTAAGCGCATGCCTCCTGCGTATGGATCGTCGAACACATGCTCGTATGAACCAAGCAGTAAGATTGCTTTATTTCTATCCGTATACCATGACATGCCAAACCGCATAAGCGACGGCTGAGATTCGTTTGGCCCATTATCACGGAATTTGAGTTTCTGCCCTAAATGCGACACTGCAATGCCAAGGCTTATTTTTTCGTTATTATACAAAGCTCCAAGATTCGCATGAATTCCATTTGCTTCTAAGTCGTTATCCAGGCTTACGCCTTTGTAAGACATTCCTGTTTCGCCTATACTGCATCCCAGGCTAAATGCCTTTTTAAGTTTTACTGCAAATGATACGTTATAGTTTATTTTATTATCGCCTATTGATTCATCGTGTTTTATCCCGTCTCTATCGTAATATTCAATGCTCGTAGTGTTTAATAAAAAATCAAATCCGATCGCAGTATTTCCGAACGGTAATATCAACCCTGCGTAATTACTGGATATGCCTGCAGGAAGCTGTGATGAATAAAAACCTAAAGACGGATGTTCTAAAAAACAAATACCTGCCGGGTTCCAATATGCGGCTGTATAATCAAACGCATTAGCCGCAACTGATCGCCCCAGCGCTTCAGCTCGAGCTCCCTGGCCTATGAGAAGGAACTCTGCCGTAGGCCTGCCGGCATATACGCATGACTGTATTAATGCTATTAGTAATATGCCCAACGTAATATGTTTCATTTTCTCCTCATTACCTTACAACCAAGACCTTCATTATCTTTGTATTATTTTTAGTATCTTTCGCATGCACGATATATGTGCCTGTGCCCAGCTCCTCGCTGTCCTCAGCTTTGCAGTCCCAGCCTTGAATATTCCCTTCTGCGTCCGCTTCGATTGTTTTTATTATGTGCCCTGCCGGAGAAAGTATTGTGATCTTAGTTTGTGACGGGAAATTAGCGAATTTAAGTTTATCTCCTTTATATAAATATAAAGCTGTCGGATAACAGTATGCTGAATTAAAATTTTCTCCGCCAGATGATATAAGCGATGAGCGCTCGGTATTGGATAGATAATTATCCTCTCCTGAAATACCGCCAAAAATATAAATATTATTATTTACAACGCTTAATGCAAAATCCCTTCTTGCAGTATTTATTCCCTGCCTTGATGTCCAGGCATCAGCGCTTGGGTCATACTCCATGACTGAGCCATGATCGCCCTCTGCATCCCTTCCGCCTATAACATATATTTTATTTGTCAGAGCCGCAGCGCTATGAAAGGCCTTTGGATAAGGCATACCGGAAAGAGCAGACCAGCTGTTTGCGGCAGGGTTATAAACCTCTACTCCGGGCACAATACTTGCGCTATTAAAGCTGTTTACAGCGCCATTGTATCCGCCAAAAACATAAATTTTATTATTATAAACCGCGCTTGCAAAACCCCATCTTTTTGCTGACATTGCGCTTTTTATAGACCAGCTGTTTAATACCGGATCATATTCCTCTACTAGATTTAAAGCGCCCTGCGCTGAATTATAACCGCCTATTATATACAGCTTACCATTAATGAAATGCGCGTTTGCCCCAAACCTTTTAACTGACAAAGTTGCTGTTTTAACAACATAGGAATCATTGGAAGGATCATACACCAATAATTTTTCAGAATCAACATACCCGTCTGTGCCGCCTGCAATATAAATCTTATCATTATAGACAGCAGCAGCCGGACTTATCTTATCAGGAAGTGTTACAGCCTTTTTTTGCCATGTGTCTGTCCCCGGGGAATATACATCCACAGAATTGTTTGGGCCATAAAGCGCTGACCCTCCGCCAATGAGGTATATTTTACTGTCAATAGCGACTGCTGACCCTTCTGCCAGTTCTCCGGGAAGCGCTGACCTGTTTTCCCAGACAAAATCATCAGCGTAAAGGCATGCTGTTAGATTAACCAAAAGCGCGAAGATAATAATTACCCTGCGCCAAACATATTCATAATATTTCATACATCTGCCTCTTCTATAATGATATTCAACCCTACAAGTATATCATAAAAAATGTTAATCGTGTATAATTTTCAACTTTTTTCATTTTTTATGCTATCTATTATTTATTAGACAATTTTTTACCCCGTTTGTTCCCAAAATCTGCAGATAAAAACTATTACTCAATATTCGGCTCCCATATTTCACTTGACCAAATGCGACGCATAGTATTAAATTATATCAAATGGAACAAAATTCTCCTACAAACCGTCAAATACAAAGTCAGCAAGACGAAGATATTATATTGGTTAAGAGAGCGCAAAAAGGCGACAGACAGGCATTTAATACGCTTATTAATAAATATAAGGATTTTGTTTTTAATATTTGCTGTAAATTTTTGGATAATGAAGAAGAAGCAAATGACTGCGCGCAGGAGGCGTTTATTAAAATTTTTAAGGGCCTGAAGAAATTTAAATATGCTTCAAAATTTTCAACCTGGCTATACAGGATTGTTATAAACACATGCAAGAATAAGGTTGATTCCCTGCAATATAGACAAGCAAAGCATGCCGTTCGCATTGACAGCTCTACTGATCACAGCGAAACAGCTATTATTAGAGATCTCCCTGATAACACAACCCCGTGCGTATCTAAAAAACTTGAGCATCAAGAACACGCTGAAATTATTCATAGCGCGATCCAAACGCTTAAAGAAGAATTTAAGACCGTATTAATTTTATGCGATATACAGGGCTGTTCGTATAAAGAGGTTGAAAAAATTTGCGGCATTAATTTTGGCACTGTTAAATCAAGGCTTTCGCGCGCAAGGCAGATGCTTAAAGAGAAATTAAAAGGAGCTGTTTATGAAGTGTGACGAGATAAAAGATTTATTATCTCCATATATTGACAATATGCTGGATGCTAAAGAACGCGCAATTGTTGACCTCCATATAAAAGAATGTAAAGATTGTGAGAAAGAGTTTCTGCTGATTAAACAATGCGTGCAAGATATTAAAAGTCTTGAGATAAAAAAAGCGCCGGCTAATTTTAACGCTTTAGTAAATGAAAAACTGGATAAGATTGAAGAAAAGAGATTTTTTCTTCATACGCTTCTTTTACCGTCTAATAAAAGACTAGTGTTCGGTATTGGGACTGTGTTAGCATTATTGGTCATTAGTCTGATGATTAATAAGCCGTCGCAAAAAATGATATACAAGGGCAAGGCCTCCGGAATGAAAGAGACGCTAAAAACCATGCCCTCAATACTGCCCGGCTTTACCGTAGCTCCTATCAGCGACCCTGCGCTTAAAGAGCTCTGTAAAAATCTAGGCGGAAGTTTTATTTCAAGCAATGAAAACTTTGCAACAATACAAATCCCGGCAGAAAATTATAATAAATTACTTGAGAATATTTCTGAAGAAAGAATAACCGTTCTCAAAAAGGACAAATCCCTCATTTTAGTTAGGATAAAAAAATAGCTAATAATAAATAACTATATATGATATAATTAACATTATGAATAAAAGGGTTTTTAAAATTACTTCTCTTTATGAAAATGATAGCCGATATTTTTGGGGAAATAAAACATATAATGCAAGGCTGCGAGCTTTAGAAAAATTAAGAAGGATTTTATTTGGTTATGATTCATCTACCAAAAGACTTCAAAGAACTATTACAATTACTAAACTTAAAAAAGATTGAGTATTTAATTGTAGGCGGCTATGCTGTTGCTCTCTATGGATATCCTAGAGCTACCGGAGATATGGATATTTGGATTGCTGTATCTAAAAACAATGCAAAAAAAATAGTCGAGGTGTTAAAGGAATTCGGATTTAATGTTCCTGAATTAAAAGAGGGTATTTTTCTGGAAAAAGAAAAGAACATAAGAATGGGTACCCCTCCTTTATGTATCGAATTTTTAACTTCTATAGATGGCGTAACCTTTGCTAAATGCTATAAAAACAGAAAAGTTATAACTATTGATAATATTGCAATAAATTTCATATCTCTAAATGATCTAAAGAAAAATAAAAAAGCAAGCAGCAGACATAAGGACTTAGATGATCTCGAACATTTGCTATAAATCATTGTTGCCTATTTGTTTAACAATTTTTGGAATCTCTTAAATTTTTTCTGCGCCCCTTCTTCAATAGACCATCTTTCAATATCTTTTAAATTAATTTCTTGTTTCTTTGCAACATTTAAAGCCTGATCTAATGACTGCGGGTCATTCCAATGATAATACGCCGCAAGCCTGTCCTTTACGCAGTCTGTGGCTGTTAATAATATTACTCTACCTCTTTTCGTTCTCATATCATTATATCTTTTAACTGACTCTTCTTTCCCAATTGAAACAGGCGGAGATAAAAATTCTATATAATATTTACAGTCTTTATTTTTAAAATGCCTCATTCCTTCTTGTTTAAATCCTAATTTTTCCAGAACGGGAATGATTTCTTGTATAGTAGAATAAGTTACATAATCTAAATCATAGGACATATATTTATTTTTTGAATATATTGAAACACAGGCTCCTCCAACCAGAATTGCACTAATATTATTTTTAGTTAGCAATGAACTAATTATTCCTGCTAATTCTTTTATTGTAACCAATTCCCAGTTTATTTTTTCTGTCATATCTTTCCTTTTCTCCTGGGCCTTGTTCTTTCTCTGTAATATTTTTGGATTTCTTCATTCGGCATATAGCTTAACACCTTTTCCATAAGAGCCTTGATATTATCTATAAATACACAACGAGGGTTGAAATAATACACTCTTGTTCTTCCTTTTAATTGACTCACTAGTATTCCTCCGGCTTCAAGCCTTTGCAATTGCTGTTGAATTCCGTTAACAGAAAGATTAAAAACGGTTGCCATTTTTTTTGCATAACCTTCTCCATAAACAGTAATAAATAATAACACCTTTTCCGCTGTCTTATTCCCTAATAATGCCTCTATCATATAGCCGCTCCTATTACCATAATATATGGTAATATTACCATAATATATGGTATATTACAAGAGCTTTAATGTTTAGCTGCTTTGAGACGCCCATATAGGGCGTCTCCACATATGAAAAAGCTTTCGTCTGATATAGAGGTGATTTATAAATCACCTCTACGCATACTATGTATTCCTGTGAAAGTTATCTTTTTAAATAGACTAGTATTAGATTTATATCCGCGGGCGTTATACCTGATATGCGGCTTGCCTGGCCTATTGTGCGGGGCCTAATCTTAATAAGTTTTTGACGAGACTCAGTCAAAAGCCCTTTAACTTTTTCATACTCTATATTCTCCGGTATAATCTTATCCTCGTATGAAGCCTGTCTTATTACCTCTTGTTCCTGCCTTTTGATATATCCGTCATATTTTATTTCAATATTCGCGTTTTCTATCAATAAATCCTTTGTCCAAGGCTCATTGCCCTCTAAATCATCCCACCTGACATTGTCTTGCCAGCCGGTATAATCACTGTTCCGCCTTATTAACTGCCCGCATGATATCCCATCCTTGTTTGGATAAATTGTTTCAAGGCCGGCCTTAAGAGTATCCAGTTTACTCCTGTATTTTTTATATTTTAAATAAATCTCTTCATTTATCAACCCTATTGATCTGCCGTAAAAAAGTAACCTGTCGTCAACATTATCATTTCTTAGAAGAAGCCTGTATTCAGCTCTTGACGTGAACATTCTATACGGATCCAAAATGCCTTTTGTCACAAGATCATCAATTAGAACCCCAATATACCCTTCATTGCGTTTTACTATAAACGGCTCTTTATTATCTATCTTATGCGCAGCGTTTATACCTGCCATTAACCCCTGAGCTGCCGCCTCCTCATATCCTGTTGTGCCATTTATCTGTCCGGCGCAATATAATCCTTTAATAAGTTTCGTTTCCAGCGTTGGGAAAAGCTGATATGGCGGAATAAAATCATATTCTATGGCGTAAGCCGGCCTCATTATTTCCGCATGTTCAAGCGCGGGTATTGAATGGACAAACTTTTCCTGCACATCCTGCGGCAGGCTGGATGAAATGCCGTTGCAGTAAATCTCGTCGGTAGACAGGCCTTCAGGCTCTAAAAAAACCTGATGGCGTTCCATGTGCGGAAATTTAACTACCTTATCCTCGAGAGACGGGCAGTACCTGGGGCCTATACCTGTAATCTTCCCTCCATAAAGAGGAGACTTGTCTATATTATCCTTTATTATTTTGTGTGTGATCTCATTTGTATATGTTATCCAGCATAGCGCTTTATTCTCCGGCGCTGTTTCGGAAAAAAACGAAAATCTTTTTACAGGCTCGTCTCCATACTGCGCCTCAGCCTTGTTAAAATCTATGCTTTTTTTATGCACTCTTACAGGAGTCCCTGTTTTTAACCGCTCAAGGATAAAACCTATTTCCCTAAGATTATCGGATAAAATATCCGAGGAAAACTCGCCGGCCCTGCCTGCAGAGAATGATTCCATTCCTATATGAATAAGCCCTTTTAAAAATGTTCCTGTTGTAATAATTACTGCCTGCGCATTAAACACCACGCCTGTTCTTATCTCTACTCCTTTTACTCCTTTACCATCTTTTAATATTTTTATTACTTCGCCTTGTTTAATATATAAATTTTCCTGCTGCTCCAGGCTCTGCTTCATATATGTGTGATATAGTTCTTTATCGCACTGCGCGCGCTGAGAACGAACAGCAGGGCCGCGACTCATATTTAACATCCTGAACTGAATAAGCGCCTTGTCTGTAATTTTCCCCATCTCTCCGCCGAGCGCGTCAATCTCTCTCACAATCTGTCCCTTTGCCAGCCCGCCTATAGACGGATTGCACGACATTTGCGCTATTGTATCAAGATTCATTGATAGAAGAAGCGTCCTTTTACCAAGACGGCCGCATGCAAGAGCGGCCTCGCATCCCGCATGTCCTGCGCCTACAACAATAATATCGAAATTATAATTATTCACACATTCCTCATCGCAATTGACCATATTGTGCTTAATACAGTCATTATACTGACTATATTAAGGAATTTAGTCAGTTAAATATTAATGTTTTTATAATCTAAAACCCATACACTGAGTTCTTTTACTCAATATATTGAGATAATTAAAGGCCGGTGTTATTCTATGGTTTTTTTGATGTATTCTTGCTTTAGCATATCCCATTCGCTGTCAATCACAGCTTCCACAACTACATAATCAACAATATTTAAGTGTACTGTATGATCTTCAAGCGCCTGCGTCAGAATTTTTCCTTTTCTATCGCCATACCCTCCATGATTGCAGGTAAAAATATATATAAACTCCCAAACATTAAATGATTTTACAGGCCTGTATGACAAAAGCTCCAGCGTATCCTCAATGCCGTCAAAAGCAAATGTTGGAGACTCGATAATAAATTTTCTCGCAGCATCCTTGTTCTTATCCACAATGTTACCTGTGATACTGCCTCCGGATAAATAAATTCCTCCGTTTTGTTTGTCCTGTTTAGTATTCTCAACTACCGCATCTTTTTCTGAGCCGGTTTTATTTTTTGCTAATAAACTCCCTGTGAATACCAAATTGCAGATAATTACAACGACGCTAAACTTCAAAAATATTTTTTTCATTTACTCTCCTTTATTTCCCTACGCAGAAGTTTTGGAATATTTTACTCAAAACCTCTTCGGAAATATCTATTCCTGAGATTTCATTCAGCCTTTTTTGCGCGTCTTGAAGCTCTAGGGCTATAACCTCGCAATTCTCAGAACTTGCGACAGCCCTATATGCCGCGTCTAAATGTCTCCGGCTTTTTTTTACTAGTTCTCTTTGCCGCAAATTTACCATTACGCCTTCTCTATTATCTCCGAGCTCTGAATTAATATTTTTTGTGAACTCGTCAATAATTGAATGAATATTCTCACCGCTCAAAGCCGATACTCTATAAAAAGATTTAACGCCTTGTATGTTTTTTAATCTTTTAATATCCTCGTCAGTTACAATACACGGCAAATCGCATTTATTGCCTGCTATTATCACTTGTTTTGCTTTGCCTGTTTCTGTGATCATCTCAAAATCATATTCTTCCGGTTTATTTGTTAAATCAATTATATACACTACATAATGCGCGTCTTGAACATGCTTTTTTGTTTTTTCTATGCCGAGCCTTTCAATCTCTTCATGGCCGCGCGCTGTATTTTTTTCTATCTTTCTAAGTCCTGCCGTATCTATAAATACCGCTTTTACTCCTCTAATCATTACTTCGACCTCTATAGGATCCCTGGTTGTGCCCGGAACATCTGTGACAATCGCCCGCTCCTGTTTAATAAGCTGATTTAAAAGACTTGATTTGCCGACATTAGGCTGTCCTGCAATAACTATCTTTATCCCGTCTTGAAGTATAGATATTCTCTCGCCATGAACACAACTATTCAACATTTCCTGCGATAATGCATTTATCGATTCTTTTAAATTATTTATATCAATATCTGCGATCCCGTCGTGGTCAATAGCCACTTCAATTTTAGATAATATATTGATTATTATTTTATTCCATTTATCGACTAATATCTTTACGCTGCCCATTAAATTCTTACACGCAAGTTCCTCAGCAAGCCTGCTGTCAGCCTCTATAACCGCTTCAACGGCCTCAGCCTGCGAAAGGTCTATCTTCCCGTTTAAAAACGCTCTTTGGGTAAACTCTCCGGGGAGCGCGGTCCTTGCGCCTAAATCAATAACGCGTTCCATTATTTGTTCTAAAATATGTTTGTTGTTATGGCATGATATCTCTATCATATCTTCCTGTGTGTAGGAATGCGGTTCCCTAAAAACCGTTAGAAGCGCTTCGTCAATAAAAATATTATCTTTATTAACGATATATCCGAAATGAACCGTATGCGACGGAACGCCGGAGATATCTTTTTTCACATGTGATAAAAATATTTGAGAAGCTATTTTGACTGAATACTTGCCGCTTAACCTGACTATGCCGATAGCGCCTCTTCCGCCGGGAGTTGAAATAGCCGCTATTGTATCTTGAGAAGAATGTATCATTTTATTTAAACGAGGTTTTTGTTTTATTAAGCTTAATTACAACCCTGCGGTCAGCTCCCTCTCCTATTGACTCGGTTGTTATATCTTTATCCTTTTCGAGAGTAACATGCACAATCCGCCTTTCATAGGCCGGCATTGGCATCATTTCAAACTCATTGCCCGTTTCTTTAACCTGCTTTGCTAAAGTTTTCGCCTGACTGCATACCTTCTCTTCCCGCCTTGCTTTATAGGACTCCACGTCGAGCGTAACCTTTACCTTAGCCCTTTCTTCTCTGCAGATCATTAGATTGACAAGAGTTTCCAATGCTTCCAGAGTTTGCCCTCTCTTCCCAATTATTATACTAGCGTCCTCTCCTTCAATATCTGCCAATATCCTTCCGCCGAGAAACGCTGTTTTAACACTTGCTTTAAATTTCATTAATTTTATTATTTTTTCAACGTGATTTTGCACGCATTCTGCTATTTCATGATACTCCTCGGCATTCTTAGGCGTATACTCTCCTTCTCCGCATTTTAATGTCATTTTTATGCGCGCCGGCGACGAACCCATAAGCCCGAATAATCCTGATTTTCCCTCATCAAGCACACGAATATCTACATCATCCTTTGTGACCCCGAGCTGTTCGAGCCCAAGCTTAACCGCCTCTTCAATGCTTTTTCCTTGAATCTCTATTTCTTTCATTATAGTATCACCTCGTTTCTAAGCTTTCTGTTTTTTTGCAAACCAAAGCTGAATTCCTGTAGTATAAATATTGCTGACAAACCAATACAATACTAATCCGGACGGAAATCCCCAAAACATAAATGTAAATACAATAGGCATCATAATAAGCATTGTGTTTTGAGACGCGTCCTGCCCGCCGGAAGAAAGTTTTTGGCTGACAAACATCATTATTCCCATGCATAACGGAAGAATATTAATAGGGAATCCCGCTATCTGCCCTATTGTGTCAGGCCGTGAAAGATCTTGTATCCAGAGAATAAACGGCGCATATCTCAGTTCCACAGCGCTTCTTAGTGTTTGAAAAAGCGCCCAAAATATTGGCAGCTGCAGGAGCATTGGCAAACAACCGCCAAATGGGTTGACTCCTTCTTTTTTATATAGATTCATTACTTCAATGTTTAATTGTTTAGGATCGCTCTTATATTTCTCTCGAATGGCCGCAATTTTTGGCTGAACGCCTTTCATTGCCTGCATTGATTTGGTGCTCTTTTTTGTAAGAGGAAACAGGCATGCCTGCAAAAGCGTTGTTAATAGAATTATTGACCAGCCATAATTGCCCGTTAGTTTATAGAACGCGTTTAGTATTCTTAAAATAATCTTTCCTATACCGCCGAATAATCCGAACTTTACGCTCTTATCAAGTCCAACATTAAATGTTTTCAAATACTCGTATTTCTTTTCGCCCCAGTATGCTGAAAGCGATATTTTTTTCTGCTCGCCGGGCTCTAATATTATATCTGCGCTGTACCTAAGCACAGGTATTTTTCGTTTATCAACCGTTACCTTATCAAAACTATTATTATTATCAATAAGAGCTGCTAGAAAATATCTACTGTCAATGCCGATCCATCGTATCTTTGTGTGGCTTGCAGTGCCTTCTTTCATTTTCTTATACAGCTTCTTCCCGTCCCACATGAGCGATCTCATATCGCTAAAATGGCTCTTTTTGGATGCTTCGTCATATCCAATGCCCGGGCCAAGCCCAATGCCAAAATCGCTTATTCTTTGAATCTTCTTTGTCTCGTTAAATAATACAAGCTCGCAATTAACTATGCCCTGCTCTGTGCCAAATGACAATATTGTCTTTATTTCCACCCCATCGCCAATATGGCCGGTAAGAGTTATTCCCTTTCTCTCGTCTCCGCCTGCTTTTGTATACTCTATCCTCGGATATATCTGCATTGGGCTAAAAGCCTCAAGATTTTTTGTTTCATCTAACAGCGCAAGCTCAACAACCTTATCTTCTTTTTCTTTAATAAGCCAGCTTTTAACTCCGCCATTTGAGTTTAACTCAATCCTTGTATCGTCATTTTCCATAACAGTTAAAGTCTTCTCATCTCTGCCTGAGTGTATCCTTTCCCCTTCAATTCCTTTAATAGACTGCTCTATTACCGGAGCCTCTTGAGCCATTACTGTGTTTTGCGCATCCTTTATTGGTGGCTTTGGCTTTATGATAGTAACCCACAAAAGAATTACTATTGCTGACAATACTGCTGCAAAAACCGCGTTTTTTTCCATTACATATATCTCCTATTTGACCGGGTCATACCCGCCTTGGTGAAAAGGATTGCATTTTAAAATTCTAATAATAGTTAAATATAATCCTTTTATAAATCCTTTTTGATTAAATGCTTCAATGCTATATGAACTGCATGTAGGATAGAATCTGCACCTTCGAGGAATAAAAAAGGCCGCCTTTTGGTACGCCTTTATTAAAAATATTGCTATTTGAGGTAACAGTTTATTATTTATATAATTTTGCATTGTTCCAAGGCTTCGCATAATTCTTGCGCTATATCATGCATTTTCAAGTCGGAAAAATCCTTCTTTGCGCAGACTACAATATTAATCCGAGTCTTTATCCTGTCGTATTGCGCGCGAAACGCTTCTCTTACCAGGCGCTTCATTCTGTTTCGTTTAACCGCGTTAGCCAGACGCCCTTTTATTAATATTCCAAGTTTCGAATGTAACAACTGTTCGTTTGTTGTAAAATAAATTATTAATGACCCTGTCGTTGTTTTTTGTCCTGTTTTAATTACAGTTGAAAATTCCTTCGCGCTTTTTATTCTATCAATTAACGCCTTTGTCATATCTATTGATTAAGCTGCAAGCCTAATTCTTTTCTTGTCTCTGCGTGACTTTAAAACATTCCGGCCGGCTTTTGTACTCATTCTGTTTAGAAAGCCGTGTTTTTTCTTTCTGCGCCTGTTATGCGGCTGATATGTCCTTTTCATCGTTCCTCCAAAATCCTGCTAAATTAGGTATTGTAAACAAGCATTATAGTTATTGGGCATTATGGTGTCAATCAATATTTATAGACGCAAATTTCACGGATAAGGCCATGGATTGCGCAGATGGGAAAATGCTATTTGTGTTATCTGTGGTATTATCTGCGTCATCTGCGTCTTAAAATTATTTCCCTTGACTTAGTGTTCTCTTTAAATTATATTCTATCTTTACGAAAAATTCACTATATCCTGTTTCATTGTATATTAATTGAAGTTTTAAACAACCCATCCAAATTTTAAGTTTTGGGTGTACAATGTGTGAAGTCAAACAATCTATTGTTTTCAACAATTATTTGACTTAAGCATGGTTTAGCGGTTTTAAATAGGGTACTTATGCACAGGTGTGGATAACTTTGTGGATAATTGTATTCATTCACTTTTGGCTTAAACCCTAAAGTAATTTATTAGATTTTGAGGATAACCTATGGATTTATCAGCGCAAGAGTTATGGGAAAGAGTGATTCCTCTTTTAAAAGAGGAAATTGGGGCGGAAAATATAGATTTATGGCTAAAAGGAGCAAGGCCTGTCTTATATAATGAACAGAAATTCTCCATTGAGGTTCCTAACAAATTCTTTTTTGACTGGATTAAAGCAAATTGCGAAAAACATATAAAAAAATCTGTTAATACTATTACAAATCAGGACCCGTTTATTGATTTAGTTGTATCTTCTCAAACATTTTCAGAAAAAGAAGAGATAATAGAGCCTCTGCCTACGCAAAAAAAGGAGATGGCTCAAGACACCTTTCAATTTAATCCAAAATACACATTCGACAGCTTTGTAGTCGGCAAAAGCAATAGATTCGCTCAAGCAGCGTGCGAGGCTGTTTCAAAGGATCCCGGCGAAGCGTATAACCCGCTTTTCATTTATGGCGGAGTGGGTCTTGGGAAAACCCATTTACTGCACGCTATCGGCAATCACGCTAAGCAGACTAATCCGCACGCAAAGGTGCTTTATATCACGGCTGATAAGTTTATGAATGAACTGATAGAGGCTATTCGCAGAGATAGAAATATCGAGTTTAGGCAAAAATACAGAAGCCTGGATGTTCTTCTTATAGATGACATTCAATTCCTGGCAGGGAAAGAAAGCACGCAGGAAGAATTCTTCCACACATTCAACACATTATATGAAGCGCATAAACAAATTGTTGTATCAAGCGACTCGTCGCCAAAGGAAATCCCGACACTTGAAGAGAGGCTTCGTTCAAGGTTTGAGTGGGGAGTTATTGCTGACATTCAGCCTCCGGACATGGAGACGCGCGTAGCTATACTTAGAAAAAAAGCCGAGGTTGAGCGCATAGCTGTTTCCGACGAAGTTCTTCTATTTATAGGGTCCAAGGTAAAGGCAAACATCAGAGAGCTTGAAGGCTCGTTAATCCGCGTAGCCGCGTTTTCACTGCTGACAAAATCTGAAATTACGGTAGACAGCGCAAAGGATATATTAAAAGATATTATCACAAAAGAAAATCCGAATACAAATATTACTGTAGAGATTATACAAAAGATCGTTTCTTCTCATTTTAATTTAAATGTAAAGGACCTGACAGGCAAACGCCGCACAGACGCAATAGCATTACCTCGTCAGGTAGCTATGTATCTAGGCAGAACTCTCACTGAGCTATCCACAACTGACATAGGCGACCGTTTTGGAGGCAGAGACCACAGCACAGTAATGTATGCATGCGAAAAGATACGTAAAAAGACCGTTAAAGATCCGTACTTCAGCGCGCTAATCAATAAAATTACCCAGGAAATCCGCGCAGGCGAATAAAACATATTAAATTCATTCTATTAAACTGAGTAGAGATAATATTCTGCGCTTGGTGAAAATTCTCGGCGGGGATTTCAAGCGGTCCTGAGAATATTATCTCTACTCGGTTTGGCTATGTTTACCGTGGGTGTCGCATGTCTTGACTAATCCCTTTTTTTCTCCTCTTATTTCTTTACATTATTCGTTTCATTATATATAATGTGTTCTAATATATTTAAGCAGTGTTTTTATTACAACATCAACAAAGAAAACCCATCAATTTTTCGGTTAGTAACTTGTTTATAAATATTGGATAAGTGATTTTTTTGTGGGTAACTTTTTCGTTGTTTGGATAAGTAGTGTGTTTGCATAAAACTATTAACAGGTTTTATTGCATAACTTTTTAAAAAAATCTTTGCTCTTTAAAGCCGGTTTTGATTTTTAAAAGTAATTAACAATTTTTTGCGCATACTACTACTAACTCTAACTTAAATTTATTAAATAAGTAATATAGTAAGTCAATTAAAAGATTAATAAATAATAATTTCAATCTTTTTTAATCAAAACAATTTAAACAAAAATGCATTGCATTTATCAGGAGGATAAAATGAAAATTAAGTGCGCGAAAAATGAATTAATTCAAGGAATCCAAATCGTTCTATCGGCAGTATCAACAAAGAGTTCGCTTCCGGTATTAAGTAATATACTTTTTGAAGCAAAGGAAGGCGGCAAGGTTAAGCTTGCAACAACAGACCTTGAGATTGGCGTTACAACATATATTAACGCTGAGGTTTTAAAAGAAGGCGGAGTTACAATACCCGCAAAAAAACTTCATGATATTATTAAGGAAATAACAACAGATGAAATAGAAATAAAGAGTAATGATGACGCAAGGGTGTATATTGACAGCGGCACATCGCATTTTTCAATTATGGGCCTTCACCGGGATGATTTTCCTGTCCTGCCTGACTTTAATACAGGAGACGGCGAATTCGTAATAAATAAAGATATTTTAAAATCTATGCTTAAGAAAACTGTGTTTGCAGTTTCTTACGATGAAACAAGATACGTTTTAAATGGCCTGTATATGGAGCTGGATAAGGGAAAATTAAAGTTTGTCGCTACTGATGGAAGACGTTTAGCTTATATAATAAATAATGTCGAGGCTGATAAAAAACTTAGAACTACTGTTATTATTCCGACAAAGGCTGTTAATGAATTAAACAGACTGCTTAGTATAATTGAAACAGAAAATGTAAATGTTGGAATAAAAGACAATCAAATAGCGTTTAAGATAGGCGAACATATTATGGTTTCAAGACTCATTGAAGGCAGTTTTCCAAATTATGAACAGGTTATTCCTAAAAATAATGAAACACATGTGATAATAGATAAAGAAGATTTTATGGCTGTAACAAGACGTGTTGCGCTTATGACAAGCGATAAAATGAATTCAATTAAGTATCAATTCAGCGATAATAAGTTAAAGGTTTCTACATCAAGCCAGGGTATTGGCGAGGCTGAAGACGAACTCGCAATAGAATATGACGGGCCGACTCTTGAGATGGCATATAACCCAATGTTTATAATTGATGTTTTAAAAAACATAGAAACAAATACAATTAAATTAGAAGTTTCAGGCGCGTTAAATCCGGGTATTTTAAAACCTGCAGGCAATGATGACTATCTTTGTGTAGTTATGCCTATGCGCTTATCGTAATATAATGTAATGCATGTTTCATCATTAAAATTAATTAATTTCAGAAATTACAGAAATGAAACTATTGTATTTCATCAACATTGGAACGTATTAATAGGCGTTAATGGTTCAGGTAAAACAAATATATTAGAAGCGCTGTATTTTTTATCTACTGCAAAGTCTCCGAGAGCGGCGCAATCTGTTGACCTTATAACATGGGGCGAGCAAACGCTCTTTATAGAAGGCAGGCTTAGCGGAATGCATCAAAGCGGTGTTTTATCACACGCATTGGATAGAGAAGGAAATAGATCTTTAATATTTGATGGAGCAAAAAAAAAGTCAGGTGAAATAACAGGGCTTATACCATTTGTGTTTTTTGTTCCGGAGGATCTTTTATTAATAAAAGGCGATGCGTTAAAGCGAAGAAATATGTTAAATTTTCTTCTAATGCAGATGTATCCTCATTATAGATTCATGTTTTTAAGATTATCTCATACACTGCGCGCGCGCAACGCATGCCTTAAAAGAATTTCTGAGGGCAGAGATAATCCTTCATACCTGGAAGAATGGAATGAAGCTTTAATAAAAACAGGCCTGAAGATTTGTAATAAAAGAAAAGAAATAATTAAGGAATTAAACTTTTATCTTAAGGATATTTCTTGTAAAATATTTAACGGCGAAGGCAGAGTAGAACTTGTGTATAAGAATTTTATGCATGATGATTACGGAGAAGAATTAACCGAAGAAAATTATCGTAGTATGCTGGAAAAAAAACAAACTGAGGAACTGCGTTACAGAAACACTCTGTGCGGTCCCAATAAGGACGAATTAATTTTTTTATTTAAAGGCAATGATCTTCGTAAATTTGGTTCGCAAGGTCAGCAAAGGGCCGCTATATTAGCTTTAAAATACGCCACATTTGAAGTATTAAAACAGCATTGGGGGGAATCTCCCATTATTATATTTGATGATGTTTTCTCAGAACTGGATATTGCAAAAAGAAATGCGCTTATTAACCTGCTTCACGGAGAAGCCCAGGTTTTTGTTACTGCCACAGCGCTTGATGTAATAAGCGATACATCATCATATGGCCGGGTATTGCATATTAAGGACGGCAGTATAAGCAAGGATGCAAGTATTGTTTAAAATATCCTAAAAGAACGGAAATATTTTAAGTTTTTAATGAGAGAATAAGAAGATGGGATTAAATTCAGTTAAAGACATAGTTACCATAATAAAGGCAAAGCATGGCTGGGAAGAAGACGAGCTGTTGAAAAAGGAAAGTATGAGAAATTTATTATACAGCTTTTCGCAGTACGCAAACGTGTTTGATTATAAAGACGGAGTATTATTTATCGAGGCTCCGTCATCAGCTGCTCTTCAGGAATTAAGTATGAAAAAGCAGGAAATGGCTGCAATGTTAAGAGAAAAATTATTTAGAATAAAAGAAATAAAATTTGTTATGAAAGGAAAGAGGGTGTAATGGCAAATATCAATTTAAATGAAACATACGATGCGGGTAAAATTCAGGTTTTAGAAGGTTTAGAGGCAGTACGCAAACGGCCGGCTATGTATATCGGCTCTACCAGTGTTACAGGGCTTCACCACTTAGTATATGAAGTAGTGGACAATAGTATAGACGAGGTATTAGCCGGTTATGCAAAAAATATAGATGTTACAATCCATTCCGATAACAGCGTATCAGTTGTTGACGATGGCCGCGGTATACCGGTTGACCCGCATCCAAAGTTTAAGAATCAATCTGCTCTTGAGGTAGTCTTGACAAAGCTGCATGCAGGCGGTAAATTCGACGGCAAAGCATACAAGGTGTCAGGCGGTTTGCATGGAGTGGGAGTGTCTTGCGTAAACGCTTTATCCGAATGGCTAAAGGTCGAGGTCTATAAAGAAGGCAAGGTTTATAAACAAAAGTATGAAAGAGGCGCGCCTGTTACAAAACTTGAGAGCGAGCCGACAAAAGAGGATCGTGGCACAAAGGTTACATTCAAGCCGGACACTCAGATATTTACAGAATTAACATATAGTTTTGACACGCTGTCTAATAGATTGAGAGAATTAGCGTTCTTGAATTCAGGAGCTAGAATTACGATAAGAGACGAAAGAGATGATAGAGAACACATTTTTTCATATGATGGCGGCATTGTAAGTTTTGTTCAATACCTCAATTCAAAAAAAACAAGCCTGCAGTCAAAGCCCATATACTTTAAAAGAGAGAAAGAAGATACCTCTGTCGAGGTTGCTATTGAATATAATGACGGGTATAAAGAAAATATTTTTACATTTGCCAATAATATTAACACAATAGAAGGCGGCACTCACCTTATTGGATTTAAGTCAGCTTTAACAGGCGTTATAAATGATTATATAAAAAAGAATGATTTAGTTAAAAATAAAGACATTGTATTAACAGGAGAGGATGTTCGAGAGGGTATAACAGCTGTTATAAGCGTAAAATTAACACAGCCGCAGTTTGAAGGACAGACAAAAACAAAACTTGGAAATTCTGAGATAAAAGGAATAGTTCAGTCAATTGTAAATGACGGGCTTGGCCAGTATTTAGAGGAAACACCGCAAGTAGCGCAAAAGGTAATAGGAAAGTGTTTAAACGCTGCTCTTGCGCGCGAAGCGGCAAGAAAAGCCAGAGAGCTTACAAGAAGAAAAGGAGCGCTCGAGTCGTCTAGTCTGCCCGGCAAGCTTGCCGATTGTTCGGAAAAAGATCCTAAGGTTTCCGAGCTATACATTGTTGAGGGCGATTCTGCGGGCGGCAGCGCAAAGCAAGGCAGGAACAGAAATTATCAAGCGATTCTTCCTCTTAAAGGAAAAATATTAAACGTTGAAAAATCAAGATTAAATAAAGTTTTAACAAACGAAGAAATAAAAACGCTTATAACGGCAATTGGCACAGGTATCGGCAAGGAAGATTTTAATATTGAGAAGGCGCGGTATCACAAGATCGTAATTATGACAGACGCAGATGTCGACGGAGCGCACATAAGAACGCTTCTTTTGACATTTTTCTACAGACAAATGACAGAGTTATTGGAAAAGGGTTATATATATGTTGCTCAGCCGCCTTTATATAAAATTAAAAAAGGCAAACAAGAACAGTATTTATACACAGAAGAAGAAATTAATTCGTTTCTTCTGAATCAGGCAATATCTGACGCGAAACTGGAAATATTAAAGAACGGTAAGGTCGTAAATTCATGCGAAGGTAAAACACTGGAGAATGTGTTTGCGTGGCTTATGGAAATGGAAGCTTTAACAAATAAGCTCATTAGGAAAGGCGTTGAAAAAAACTTTATTTTTGAAAAATTAGTAAAGGGCGGGTATCCGCTTTATAAAATTTCCGAAGAGGATAAAGACGTTTATTTGTATTCGGAAACAGAATTTAAAGATTATAAAAAAGCTTATTTTGAAAAAAAACAAGGAGAAAATACAGAGCTTGCGCTGGATATATTGGAAGATGATTTTTCAGCGGATATAAAGGATTTGTGGGAGTTTAAAAAATTAAATGAAGTAATCGAAAGATTAAAAACAGTGAATATAGACCCGGCCTCTAAAGACGAAACTAAATTCAGAATTGTTGTTAAGGATGAGGAGCGGGACATTGATGACAGCCAAAATATTGTCTCAGAATTTAAGGCCATAGGAAGCAAAGGAGCTGTGATACAGAGATACAAAGGCCTTGGAGAAATGAATCCTGAACAATTATGGGAAACAACAATGAATCCCGAACATCGAAAAATGCTGCAGGTTAAGCTGGAGGATACTATTGAAGCTGACATGGTGTTTTCGACATTAATGGGAGATAAGGTTGAGCCGCGAAAAAAGTTTATTGAAATGCATGCTTTAGAAGTAACAAATTTAGATATTTAGCGAGTTTGCGGCTGTTTGAGCGTTATTGATGCATAAAGTATTTTAAGATGAGGGAGAAAAAGATGGCTAAGAAGAAAGATGATAATTTACCTATACAAAACCTAGCGGCTGTTATGCCGAGAAATATAGAAGAGGAAATGAAAAAATCCTATATTGATTATGCAATGAGCGTAATTGTAGGCCGCGCTCTGCCGGATGTGCGCGACGGATTAAAGCCTGTGCACAGGCGTATACTCTTTGCTATGAAAGAAATAGGCCTTGTTCACAGCAAAGCATTTAAAAAGTCCGCAACTGTTGTGGGCGATGTTTTAGGTAAATACCATCCGCATGGAGATACGGCTGTTTATGACACAATGGTGCGCATGGTTCAGGATTTCTCGTTAAGGTATCCTCTTGTTCGCGGACAGGGTAACTTCGGATCAATAGATGGAGATTCTGCAGCAGCATACAGATATACAGAAGTAAAGATGAATCTGCTGGCAGAAGAGATGTTAAAGGATATTGATAAACAAACCGTTAACTTTATGCCAAACTTTGACGGGTCAAGGGAAGAGCCGACTGTTCTTCCGTCATCATTCCCAAATCTTCTAGTCAATGGTTCCAGCGGTATTGCTGTTGGAATGGCTACAAACATTCCGCCGCATAACCTTACAGAGGTGATTGACGGCGTTTCTTTATTAATAGAAAATCCTGACGCAGACATAAAGGAGCTTAATAAGATTATTAAAGGCCCGGATTTTCCTACAGGTGCGATGATTTGCGGAAGAAGCGGTATTACAAGCGCATATTCTACAGGCAGAGGCTCGGTAAAGGTTCGAGCTATCTGTGAAATAGAGGAACATAAAGGAAAGGAAAGAATTATTGTTACTGAAATACCGTACCAGGTTAATAAATCAAATCTATTATCTACAATTGCCGAACTTGTTAAGGATAAAAAAATATTAGGCATAAGCGATCTTCGTGACGAGTCAAACAGGGAAGGAATGCGCATAATTATAGAAATTAAACGCGAAGGCAATGCCCAGGTCGTGCTTAATCAGCTCTATAAACACACACAGCTCGAATCATCATTCGGCATGAACATGATAGCTCTTGTTAATAATAGGCCAAGATTGTTAAACATTAAAGAGATGCTTGTTTATTATATTGAGCATAGAAAGGAAGTAGTAACTCGCAGAATACAGTTTGAACTCACAAAGGCTGAAGAAAGAGCGCATATATTAGAAGGATTACTAAAAGCTATTGACTACATGGATGAAATAATTAAGCTTATCCGCGCATCTCAGGATGGTGATATTGCAAGAGTTCAGCTTATGGCAAAATACTCTTTCTCAAAAAGACAGGCTCAGGCAATACTTGACATGAGACTGCATCAACTAACAGCTCTTGAGAGAGGAAAGCTGGAAGAAGAGTATGGCGGCCTAAAAAAATTAATAGAAGAATTGAAAAGTATATTAAAAGACCCGAAAAAACTCATGAAGGTTATTCATGACGAACTGCTGGAAATAAAAAATAAATATGGCGATAAACGAAGGACTAAAATCACAGGCGCTGCCGACGATCTTGATATGGAAGATTTAATAGATGAAGAGGATGTTGTTGTAACTATATCTCATGCCGGTTATGTAAAGCGCATGCCGACAAGAACATACAGAGCGCAAAACAGAGGCGGCAAAGGTATAACAGGCATGACAACAAAAGAAGAGGATTTTATTGAAGATATTATTACCACATCAACACACGCGTATATGCTGTTCTTTACGAATTTAGGCAGAGTGTATTGGTTAAAGGTTTATGAAATTCCCGAGGCCGGCAGAACATCTAAAGGAAAAGCAATAGTGAATCTTATTCAGCTTTCCACTCATGGCGAGAAAATAACAGCCGCAATTCCAATTAGGGAATTTTCAGACGGCATGCATTATTTAATCATGATAACAAAGCAGGGCAATATAAAAAAGACCGATCTCGCCGCATTCTCAAGGCCTAGAAAAAAAGGTATAACAACAATAACGCTGGAAGAGAATGATACGCTCGTCGAGGTTAAGCTTACAGACGGCACACAGGAAGCGGTAATAGCCACACGAAACGGATTGGCTATACATTTTGCGGAAAAGGATGTCAGGTCAATGGGCAGGGCGGCAAAGGGCGTCAGGGGAATACGTCTAAAACAGGACGATTATGTTATTGGTATGGATATAGTTGAAGAAAATGGAACATTTTTAATAGCTACTGAAAACGGTTATGGAAAGCGCACAAAAATTTCTGAATACCGCGTCCAAGGAAGAGGCGGCAAGGGCATTATAAACATAAAAACAACAGAAAAAAATGGGAAGGTAATAGGAGTAAAGACTGTGTCTAATGAAGATGAAATTATTTTTATTACACACAAAGGTATAATCAACAGGCAATCATGCAAAGGAATTTCTGTTATTGGAAGAAATGCGCAGGGTGTAAGGCTCTTGAAGTTTAACCATGGGGATACTCTTGTATCAATGGCTCGAATTAAACCGGAAGCGCAGGGAATGGACGAAGAATAAATAGAAATACCGGTAAAATATTATTAAGTAAAAAGCGGAGCTTAACAAGGCTCCGCTTTTTTATTATATTTGGGAATTTTCAACATCCTGCGCATTTTATCTCAACTCAGCTTAATAGAATGAATTTAATATTGTTTTTTTGTTTAAGTATAATGTTAACAATTTTACAGGGGATGCCGCATGTATTGACTAATCCCGCTTTTTTATTATATTTTTATTGCAATTTTATTTCTAATTATTATAATAAATCAATAACACTGAATAATCAGTGTTCATACAAAGGAGGGAATGTATGAAAAAAAGAATTTCGGCAATCATTGCGTGCGCAATGCTATTGCAAAGTTTTAGTTTCGGGTATGATATTGTTGTTGATGTTGCAAATAACAAGATTAAGAACACGGTAGCTACATCTATCCTTGAGACGCAGGATACGAGAACAGCTACTCTTGAGCTTGCAAACCATCAGTTAATAGGTGATTTCAACGTTTGGTATAACCCGGCTCAAGTAAATAATTACAAAGGTGTGTATGCAGAGATATGGAACGGAAATCCTTGGGGCGGAACATTGACAGAGGCTTTTGGCGGAACAATCGGCGTTTTTATGGGAAGAGGTTATTTAGGAAACGTGCAGAATCACGGTACTAATATTGCGCATTGGATAAATCCTAAGGCAACACAAGTGGAAGCGCTTCCTTCAGGAATAGCGTCGCCATTCGGAATAAATAATGACAGCTTTATATATGATTTAACAGCATTGGCATTAGGAAATAAACAGATTGATGTTCTATACGGAAGGGAATTAAGTGACAGAATATCAGGCGGACTCAGGCTCAGTTTTGCAAGCGCAACGAATGAAGCTGAAGCGCGGTTTGAAGATACAACAGTTAGTTTTGCAGGAGAAGGCTGGGAGAAAAATAATCAAAAAGCAAGCGATACACAGATAAGCGCAGGACTTGTTATAAAGGATGTAGGCCCTGCTGATACATTGGATATTGTTATTGGAGCATCTCTTCCAAAGATTGATAATACATATACTGCTGAGATAGAGCTTGGAGCTTCAATATTTGCAAAAGTAAACAGCACAATGAAATCAGATAATAATATTAATTTAGGAGCATCTGCAAGAGCAATTAAAAAAGCTGCTAATGGAAATGTCAATATTCTCACAGCAGGAATTGATATGGGAGATACATCTGCGAAATGGATAGAACAGTTTGACAATAATATTGCATTATTTGGATGGGATAATACAAATGATGAACAAACTTATGACGACAAAGACACAACTATTCAAATAGACTATGCTCTGCACACAATGCCGTCAAAAAAAATAAAGGTAATCTATGCTGCAGGACTAGTTACGTATAACAGAGAAATAACTATTGAAGATAGAGATAAAGGTATTGGCGCGCTTGTTGCATCTGAGCTGATGGCAGATTCTGTAGCAAAATTTACAGGTTTTGGTGTGCCGATAGTTGTAGCTCTTGAGCATCAAACAACAAAGAGGCTTGTAACGAGGTTTGCAATTGGGACACAGCTCATGTCCAGTTACAAGATGACATTACGAGAAAGAGATTATTATGATATTAATGTAGATGGAGTAAATGAAACAATCAATCAAGAGGATTACAGAGAGGTAACTTTAACTCCGAGAGACATCACGGTTGATACTTCCTTAGGATTAGGGTATAAGCTTACTGATGATATGGATGTTGATCTTGCGGTATCTGTAACAAATGCTGATTTCTTTGGCACAGTAACAGGCGCTTGTTATGTAACGCAGGCATCAGTAAAGTATAAGTTCTAATATTAAATATTAGAAAAAGTTTTAAACATAAGAGGCTGCTTTTTAGCAGCCTCTTTTTTTATGCAGTAACCGAAATTGAGGGACAGACCCCAAATTCGGTTACTTTTGAATAACCGAATTTGGGGTCTGTCCCTCTTAACCATTCCTCTTTACATCCTGTATAAAAAAGAATAAAATATAAAAGTAAGCGGCTTAAGAAATATTTTCTTAACAAAGATATAAAATAATGTTATTCTCGTCGAGAAAGGACTATTTATGACAAAATTTAAAATCGGTTATGCTCTTGGCGGCGGCGGAGCCAGAGGTTTTGCGAATATAGGAGTAATAAAAATTCTCGAAGAGAATGGATTTTTTCCTGATATTATCGTCGGAACAAGTATGGGCGCTATTGTCGGCGCTTTATATTCTATCGAAGGTTCAATAGATAAGGTGCATACAAGGATGAGGAAAGTTCTTTTGTCCGACGAGTTTGATAATCTAAAAACTGATACGCTTATCAGGAGAGACGAGAAGAATATTGGCAGCAGCGCTAAAAAACCTCTTAAAGAAAAAATTGTAGATTTTGTATGGAAGAAATATCTTTACAGAGTAGGAAATAAAAGATTATCGCTTTTGGGTAAAAAAGAATTAGAAGATATTATTAATCTTTTGGTGCCTGATATTAATATCGAAGATATGCCGATTAAATACGCAGCTGCTGTAACAAATCTCAAAACAGGAGAGCCGGAGTTGCTGTCTAAAGGTTCTCTTAGAACAGCTATTGTGGCAAGCAGCGCGATCCCGGGTGTTTTCCCTCCTGTGTATATAGGCGATAATTTGTATGCTGACGGAGGAGTGTTATCCTCTGTCCCGGTTCCTGAGGCCGTAGAAATGGGCGCAAATTATGTTATAGGAGTTGACGTAAGAAGCACAAGGCACCAAATCGCAGTGTTAAATAATGCTTATGAGGTATTAGCCAGATCAAACTATATTGCTACATATAAACTAAATTCTATGCGTTTAGAAGGAGCGGATTCAATTATTGCGCCTGATGTTCATTCAATTCACTGGGCAAATTTTAAAAAAATTGATTTTGTTGAAGAAAAAGGAAGGGAAGCTGCGCAAGCAAGTATTCAAAAAATCACTGCTTCAATTAAACGTAAAAAACTTAAAAGTCTGATTAGCCGGATATTCTAATGCAAAAAAGCGTTGAAATTAAATCAATTTTTGATATAGCTGAAACAACAGGATGCTCAATTTCTTTGGATAAGGCAGAAAAGCTGGTTGAATATTTAGAGGCTATTAAGAATATTAATAAAGTAATAAATATTGTTTCACGTGAAACAACTGACAATATTTTAATAAATAAACATATTTATAGTTCTTTTATATTCATAAAATCTATAGAACAGATTTTAAAGGAAAGAAAGATAGATAAAATTGCAGATATAGGAACCGGAGGTGGCTTCCCGGGTGTGCCTATTGCAATACTATTCAATAATATAGGAGTTACATTAATTGATTCTGTAACTAAAAAAACAGATTTTTTACAAGTACTGCAAAAATCATTATCTATCCCAAATATTCAAGTTATAAATGAACGGGCAGAAATACTTTCCCACTCTTTAGATTATAGAGAAAGATATGATATAGTAACAGCCAGAGCAGTGGCAAGCACTCGAATATGCGCTGAATACGGGTTAGCTCTTGTAAAGATCGGAGGATATTTAATAACTATAAAATCTCTCTCTCAGGAAAAAGAAATTCATGATGATGAGGCTTTTGTAGAAAAAATGGGCGGAGAAATATCAACACAAAGATTTAATAGGGATATTATGGTCTTTATAAAAAAAGTTAAAGCAACCCCTAAAAGCCTTCCTCGCCCAACGCATCAGATACGAAAGTAATGTTTCACGTGGAACAAAATAAATATATACATAAAGGCAGATATTTTACTATAATAAATTTAATTCTTAAATAATAAGGAAGAATTCATTTCTTGAATATAACAATTACAAAAAAAATATTTAACATTCTCGCAGGGATTATTTTTATTACAGCTTTTGTTTTTGGGCAGGATCAATGGGATGATTCTTTTTTTGAAAATAGTGAGATGGGCGCTGCAGGGCCACTGCAAATTTGGCAGCCTACGCTTTTTGATGTATGGCTATCTTGGGCAACATTTAATTTCACAATTTACTATCAGAGTGAAGAATCAGTTGGAGAGATTATTTCTAATATAGAAACAGCTTATGGAAACATAGTTGAAGATTTAGGATATATTTTTTATTACAACCCTAAACGAATTAAAATATTTGTATATAATACTCCGCAAGAATATCATTTTAAACAAAATATTAGTAGTTGGGCAGGCGGGCATTCAAACTTTAAAAATTATGCAATATATACATATTCGCAGAAGAATATTATGGAAAATGTAGTTGTTCATGAACTTACGCATTTGATATTTGATTCTCATATGGGTTATCCAAGAATGCTTAATGTTGACTGGCTTCACGAAGGATTGGCTGTTTATGAGGAAAAAAAATATTCAAAACAGAAGTGGGATATTTTGAAATTAAAACAAATGATTAAGAATGGGCAGTATATACCTGTAAGAAAAGCTATAAAAACAAATACAGGATATGAGTCAGACACAAAAAATGTTGCATTATGGTACTTAGAAATGGGGACTTTAGTGCAATATTTATTAACGCTTGGGCAAGATGGCTTTAAAGTGTTTTGTGATAAATTCAAAATATATAAAAATGTTGACGAAGCTTTAAAAATGACATATCCATGGGATTTTCACTCAATAGATGATTTGGACGCTAAATGGAAAGCATGGCTATTAAAACAAGAAAACAAAATGTAGAAATGTTTCACGTGAAACAATATAGCGATTACTTGATTTAGATTGTTTTCATTTGACAAATATAATAGTTATAAGTTAATATAGGCGCATAATTAAAAATTATTTTATAGCTCAAATCAAAAAATCTTTGCAAACAAATAAAATTTTATTAAGGAGATAATATGGGAAAAATAATAGCAGTTGCAAATCAAAAAGGCGGAGTAGGTAAAACTACCACAGCAGTTAATCTTTCAGCAAGTTTAGCGCATATTGGATATGATGTGCTTCTATTGGATTTTGACCCGCAAGGAAATTCAACAACAGGTATGGGTATAGACAGGGACAGTCTTCAGTATACAATATATAATGTTTTGGTAGATGAAATAGAAATTGATAAGATAATACATCCTACAGAAATTGAGGGATTGGACGTTGTTCCGGCTAGTATTGCTCTTGTTGGAGCAGAAGTTGAGCTTGTTTCAGCGTTTTCCAGGGAAACAAAGCTGAAAAATGCTGTTGAAAAGATAAAGCATATGTATGATTATATAATAATTGACTGTCCGCCTTCATTAGGAATGCTTACAGTGAATAGTTTAACTGCTGCAAATAGAGTATTGATCCCGATACAATGCGAATATTATGCGCTGGAAGGATTAGGACAGCTGTTAAATACAATAGACGCTATAAAGAAGCATATCAATAATGAACTTGCTATTGAGGGAGTTGTTCTTACAATGTTTGATTCAAGAATCAATCTTGCGTCGCAGGTTATAGATAATGTAAAAAAATATTTTCCGGAAAGAGTTTATGCAACAATCATCCCACGAAATGTGAAGCTGTCAGAAGCTCCTAGTTTTGGGAAACCTGTTTTAACATATGATAAGAATTCTCGAGGAGCGCAGGCGTATTTAAGCCTGGCGCGGGAGATATCGGATTCAGTAGGAACAGAATCACAAAAAGAAATAAATGAGTATGTTCCCGACGAGAAAGATGTTGTTGTCGTCGAGAAATAATAATCAAAAAATCATAATATAGAAATCAGAAGAGTTATAATAATGTTTGAATTTACGAACGCATGACGAATAAAGGAGGACAATAATGTCAAAAGCTTTAGGGAAAGGATTAGAGGCGCTTATACCGGGGTGGAAACAAAAGCATGGAGTAAATACGCAAAATAATATAAAGACAACACATATTGACGAGGATGGAGAAATAAAGGAATCTTTATCGGCGCCTCAATTGATATCATATGTATCCATAGACGCTATAAGTCCGCATTCAAAACAGCCGCGAAATATATTTAACGAGGGCTCATTAAAGGAGCTTGCCGAGTCAATTAAAACAAATGGAATACTCCAGCCGATAGTTGTGACTCACAAGGATGGCAAGTATACAATAATAGCCGGCGAGCGCAGATATAGAGCGGCAAAAATAGCGGGTATTAAAGAAGTCCCTGTTCTTGTTCGTGATGACGAGGAGTTTAAACGCTACGAACTTGCTTTAATTGAGAATATTCAAAGGGAAGATTTAAATCCAATGGAAGAGGCAGAGGCATACGAATACTTAATGCAGCAATACAGCCTAAGCCAGGAAGAGCTTGCTGAGAAGGTAAAAAAAAATAGGTCTACCATAGCAAATGTCCTGCGTCTTTTAACATTGTCGGACGACATACGCGACGCAGTTAGAAGCGGAGCTGTTTCTTCAGGACAGGCGCGCGCGCTGGTCAGTATTCCCGACGAGAATGTAAGAAGAAATCTAATGGAAGAAATTATTAGTAAGGGAGTAAGCGTGCGCAGATTAGAAGAAATAGCGCGCGGTCAAAAAGGTAAAACATCGTCTGCTGAAAATACTCAAACCGATCCGGAAATTGCTCAGCTCGAGCAAGACCTTATTAGAAAGATTGGAGCGAGAGTTAAAATTCAATGCAGAGGCAAGGGTCAAAATATCAAGGGTTCAATAAAAATTCCATTCGTTTCTTTAGATGACCTTAACCGCATACTGGAAATAATAAAATTGTAAAAAGCAGTCGTTTTTTGCTAAAATATAATATCACATCTTTGCCGGGGAATAAGAGTATTTTGGGCTGGTAAGTAAACATTTCAGAACATAATTTCATGTCAGGAAAATTTGTTATTTATTTATGTTCATTATTAATTCACGAATTTATCAATAATATACCCGATATAATCACAGCTGAGGCAAGATAGAATTTGTTAACGCATTAAGCTTGCGGTTTTACTCTAGGGATATGAATATGAATAAACAGAATTTTCCAAAAATTATTTCTTTTCCAATCATTCTTTTGCTTATAATCTGCCAGCCAATCCAAACAAATCAAATTAACAAATTTGCTTTTATAAACAAAAAAACGGTTGCTCTCAGCAGTCCTTTTTACAAGGGCTCTAAAATAGCAGTTAAGCTTTATGAAGAGCAGACAGCTGTTGTAATAGAACAATATAACAACGGGCTGATTACAAAACAGGATATATTAAATATTCTTCCTTATCTTGATGCGCTATCCATTAAAACCAATTCGCAAATGCAATACAATGAAATCAAAGGAATACTTAACAAGGTTTTGACTACACAAGGCCTTCAAGAGTGGCAAACAAATAGAGAACGAATGAGTAAAATAAGAGAGATTGTATCTTCCTTTGATCAGACAAATCCAAGGTTAATCGCAGATAAGTTGACTGACGATCTTTTGGCATGCTCCTTTGATGCAGTGATCGCTCTTCTTAATACAATGAGTATTACAGATCAAAAAAAACTAATCAGAATAATTTCAATGAAGAGCAAAACTGTTTGTAATGCGCAAGCAAGACATTATTTTGTGTCAGGATATTTCCTTACAAAGTTTTGGGATAATGTGGATACTGTATTTGGTATTGACGAGGTGAACAGCCTGCATAGAGCAAGCAAAGGCGCAGATATAATGACAGAATTATTTAAAGAGGATGTAGAGACACAAGACATGATTTTAGCAGAAGTAATTAATGTTTTAAATAGTAATATTACATATACTGCAAGCGGAGCTCAGCGCTTTATGCCTGTAGCATTGGCTGTGATAAATATGTTTGAAGGGAAAGCGCTCCAGAGGCTTCCGGATGAATTAAGCGGATTTAGAGATACAATGTTAAGAAACTATCTTTTATATAACAGAAACGCTGAGAGCATGGGCGGCATACGATATAATGAGGACGAGTATGAGTTTTTTGACGCGCCTTGCGCAGTTTCTGCTCTTCCTGCCCCTGGCCATGCAGGCCGGAAAAAATTCCGCTGGCTGGATATCGGGTCTGCGCCAAAATGCGCAGATGCCGGCAAGAAAGCAGGCGCGTCAACATTAAATCTATTAAAAAATGTATTTACGGGCTATGGAACATTTAATGAACAAGGCATAACTTTTGATTTTGTAGGCACTGACGTTATATTTCCTTCATATCAATATAATCCCGGCAGTCCCAAAAATAAATTCAAAAGAGTATATTCTACGGTTAGAGGGAATGAATCAAAAGAAGAGGTTAGCAGTGTTGAATATTGGAATGGCCTAAACCCAAAATACAATGTGATGAGCGATGAGTTTGCCGGGTATACAGGAGATGAGAAGTTTGATTTTATTTCTATGTGCAAGGTAATGCATCATTTGAGGGAATGGGGCGATACTGTTGAGATGCAGGCTTTGGCAAAGACCATTAAAACAGGAGAAGGAGAAAAAGCAATAAACATTAAAGCTCGAGGCAGAGCGGAATTTTATCTTTCTGATGCTCAGCGCAGAGTTGTTGAGAGATTATTAAGCAGTTTAAATCATGGCGGGTATCTTTTTCTGGATTTAAGCCTGCCCGGACAGGCTGTAAGACATTTAGACAGCAGGAATGACGATGTATTTCTTATTATACGCAGAATTGATGATACGCATTTCAAGCTTTTTGAACAGGTAATCCGTTATGATCCTGACGGAGACTGTGTTTATCCGCATGGCGAACAGCTGTTAGACTGCCCTTCTTCAAGGCCAAAGGGCTCCAGATATTTTCACAAGCCAATGAGAGAACAGTACTTTCTTAATGATACAGAGTATGATGAAACAAAGAAGTTAATGCGTCAAGCAGATATTCTGGCATACACATTCCAATCCAGAGATAATGCCGCGTGGCATCATATGCACAAAGCAGTAGAAGCTATGAATAAAGGGGACGGTTTAAGAGAAGTTTTTTCTGTATATTTGCAGGGTGTATTGAATATTTTTGAGAATGAGATGTTTTCAATAGATGAGGATAAGAAACAAAGGGCGCGCAAAACCATAAAAAAAATATTAGAAGAAGCTCAAGAAATCGAACAAAAAGCTGCGAAAAGAAAGAAGATGATTGAAGGTATACAAAAAGACGCTAGAAGCAATAATATAAAAGCTTTGGCTTTTGATGTTGACGGCACACTACTGAAAAGAGAAGAAACATTTGAGTATAAAGACGGAGAAATGCCGCATCCATTCATAAGAAACATTGTCTCTTTATTAAAACAGGGGATACAAATAGTAATAATTACAGGCGCAACATACGATGACGGGACTGTGAATCAAAAAGAGCGGGTTGTTACGCCGATCATAGATTTATTAGGGCAGGACGGGAAACGGTATTTGCAAAACTTGACAATATACGCAAAGGGCGGAGGGCTAAAGGTTTCCTTTGATGCGCAGGGAAATGAAATAAAAAATGATACGACTCGTGTTTATACAGAAGAAGAAATAGGGAAAGTAGCAGAGGTTGTACGCAAATTTAAAGAAACAGCGTTTGATTTGTCTCAGGAAGAACAAGACTTATGGGATAGATATTTAAAGGACGAAATTTTATACGGGAAATCGCCGGTGTCTCCATGGCAAGCGCTGTCGCCTGTATCGCCGCTGTCGCCAAAAGGAATGGACGAAGGCATGGTTTACAATTTTGGAGATCCGGAACCCGAAACAATAATATGGCCGTTAGTGGTAAGTAAAGCATGCTATAATATTGAGATAAGGCCTCTGCCTGCTCCGGTTCTTTCGCATATGCCGATAAGCGCAGAAGTGCAGTTTACAAGGGAAGAACGAAGCAGATTGGCAAGTTCATCAAAGAGAGTAAGAAAAGCATTCATGAATAGACTGACACCGACATTAGGGGTAACAGAACAACAGGTTGCTTGGTGTTTCCATAAGGGTATTGCAATATATACTACAGATAAAAAAACAGTGCTGGAAACTTACATGCGTGAAAAAAATATTAGGCCGCGCGAGGTTGTTTATTTTGGCGATGATTTTCATGAAGGAGAAAATGACAGGCCGGTCGCAGATATTGTGGGATTAAGAGTAGTGAATGCAGGCGTAGAAGTAGATGCGGATATTATCAGTATTGAGGGAGGGCCAAAGAATACGTTCTTAATAGTAGATAACATAACAAAGGCATTAACTGAGGAAAGGTCTCCTGAGGAAGAAAAGGTAGAATATGTTGAAGATTTATTAAAGAGCGCGGGAACAAGCATGCAGAGTATAATTGATTATCTTGCGCCGATTATGAAAGGAAGAGAAGAGTATGCCGGCGCGGCCTCTTATGAAAAGGGCGGGATTTTAGAGAAGGCTTCAATAATCGTAAAATTTTTTAAGGACCGACTAAAGATACGAGAACAGGCAAGAATTGGGTTTTTATCAGAGCCAAGCGCGCCGGCCGGCCTTGAGATTTTAAATGACGATTTATTTGTAAAGCATCTTTTATTTATTATGGCGCGCGATAGTATGTTTTTTAGAGTATGGCAAAGTATATGTGAAAGATTGAGATTAAATTATGACGTTTATGATATGAAAAAAATATCCCCCCTCTGCCAATCAGTCTGATAGCGCTGATTTACTTGTATAAAAATTATGCGGCAATAGGCGTAAAAAATACTTGCATTAGACATTCTAAAAAGTTCTAAGGATATTAATAATACGGTTGTTTTCAATTGTGACAATCCTACAGACAGAGAAATGCTTTCAAATAGAGATATAGAATTTCTTACAAAACTAGTCGGCCAAGCAAAAATAATATTCATTGATGAAGGACAGAAAGTAGATACAATTGGGCAAACATTAAAATTATTGGTTGATTATTATAAAAACGAAAAGCAAGTTTTTATAACAGGATCATCGAGCAGGCATTTATTAGATGGAGTACAGGAGTCATTAACAGGCAGAAAATATGTTTATACGCTATTTCCGTTAAGTTTAGAGGAAGTATATCCAAAGAAAAATTTTTTAAAATTTCAAAAGGAAATTGAACAATATCTTATTTTTGGGATGTATCCTGATGTAATAAATAAAGACTCTTTTCAAGAAAAAAAAGAGGTTTTGAGAGAGTTAACCTCGAGTTATCTATATAAAGATATCTTTGAGTTAGAGAGTATAAGAAATTCGGATGTTTTGGCTAAGTTAGTTAAAGCTCTAGCCTTGCAAATTGGTTCAGAAGTTTCGACAAATGAACTTTCAAGATTTTTAGGGATAGATAAAAAAACGGTAGACAAATATATTGATTTATTAGAAAAGGCATTTGTTTTATTTCGCGTCTCCCCATTTACAAGAAATCAAAGAAAGGAAATATCAAAATCAAAAAAAATATATTTTTATGATTTAGGGATACGTAATGCAATAATTAATAATTTTGGATTTGTGGATTCCAGAGATGATATAGGCATGTTATGGGAAAATTTTGTAATGGTTGAACGAATGAAGTTTAGACAATACAATAATATTGATGCAAATCAATACTTTTGGCGTACTTATTATGGCAGTGAAATAGATCTTGTAGAAGAAATAGGCGGGAAACTTTTTGGGTATAAATTTAAATGGTCTGCAAAAATAAAAAACCCAAGGGTTCCTGCGTTATGGAAAGAATATAAAGATGCTTCATATACAGTAATTAACAAAGAATCGTTGGATGGCTTTGTTTTTTAGCAGCTGCTGATTTCTTCATAAAACTTTCACAAAAATAAGAGATTCTTACCCTTGATCTTATCTTAATATATGGTTTATTTATATGGATATAGAATTATACAGCAAATTAAGAGGGGACAATGCTTCAAAAACCTAATAAAAAAATAAAGTTCGGAGCCCTGTTTTTTGGTTTGTGTTTATGTATTCATGGCAATGTGTTTTCAGATAATGAAATAAAAGAAAAAGCGCTGAAAATCTCTACGCATTTAGGGAGAATCGAGGATTCGCATTATGCGGGTAATGACTCGCCGCTTGTATTTGTAATACGCAATGTTCCGTGCAATCCTGAGGTCCAGTCAAATATAGAGAAGATATTATTTACTCTCCAATCTTATTATAAAGACAAAATAAAAATAATAGGCGTAGAAGGGGACATAGGCTATGTAAATACAGATTTAATAACTGATATTCCAAATAGCGCGTTAAGAAACGCTGTTGCAAACGAACTTATTAAATCAACATATCTAACAGGCGCTGAGGCATTTTCCGCTATATCAAATCCAAATGTTTCACTTTATGGATTAGAGGATTGGCAGCAGTATACCGAAAATATGGCGCATCTAAAAAAAGGAGTGTTAAAGGACAATAACTGGAGACAGGAGTATAGCAGGCTTCAATTATGGCTGAGCAAAGAAAAAATGAAGCATTTTAATAAAAACCTCAAGCTGGCTGAGTACTATGAGAACGAATATAAAAGAGGCAAAATATCATTGGCTCAGTTTTTTGTAGAGATAGGGAATTTAGATAAGGGAATAAAAGATAAAAATGCCGCAATAACCCGGTACCCGAACATCAAGCAGTACATAAAAAATCAGAATTTGACACAAGGTTTGGATCTGCAAAAAGCTGACGAAGAAAGAAAGCTGATTATATCAAGCCTTAAACTTTATATTACTCAAGAAGAATATGCCGAGCTCCTGCGAAAACAAAACGACGAACAGGAATTAGACGCTATGCTTATAAATATTTTAAAAGAGAAAAACATTTCTATAAAAGAAAAGTTCCCGGAAATAGATAAATATTTCGTTTATAAAACAGCAATGAATACGATTGATGGATATGGTTTAAACAATGAAATACAGGAATATAAATACGGCCTGAAAATGGATTTAGCAAAGACAAGTTATGAAAAAGAATTGGTTTACATAGATAGATACGCGGAAGATATTAACGAATATATTTCAAATAACGCGTCGCGCGCAATGTACGATGATTTTAAAACTCAACAGATAAAAATAATTAATTTATTACAAGCGCATTACAAAGGCAGTATAGTTAAGATAAAAGAAAAACTAGATATTATGGGAGAGTTTTATAAGCTGGCTGTGGAACGTTCAGAGGCGCTGGTTGGAACGCTTTTTAAATATAACAGCGATGCGCGAGTCATTGTAGCCGGCGGATTTTATACAGAGGATTTAAAGACGATATTAAGAAACAAAGGCGCGTCTTATATCGTTATATCGCCTCAAATGACACATGTATCAGACAGTAAAAAAACATATTTATCAAGATTATATGGCAAGGCTATGAATTATCATGTGCCTGTTATTTCCAGCTGTATTTATACAAAAACATTTAGAGAGGAAGCAGCCAAGGCTCTTCTGCGGCAGGCAGAATTATTATACGAACAAAAACAAATAGACGATTATGCTTTGACTACAGTGCTTCCGTATCTTGCGCGCAGGGCATTGGAAAATAATATGGAAAAAGATATTATCAGCGCGATTTATGATCTGGTGCGGCAGGGCTATAGGGCTCAGCAAACCGCGTCGAAAAAAACGAAAAAAATGATAGCTGTCGAAATATGTAAATCGCTCGAGCTGGAACCGGTTTTAATAGCAAGCACCATCCAATAATCCGCAAGTTGTAAAATGACAAAGGGTAAAAAAATCTTGACGATTAATGTCGTGATTTTGTAATATCAAATCATCTTTTCGATACTAACAAAAACAGGGGGTGATAATCTCATAAGGCGTTGTGAAAAGATAAAAAAGCGCCCGGGATTATTACATGCAAGTCTTACGAAACAAAAAAAATCAAACAAAACTAACAGGATTAATTCTCGTATTCTGCTTTTCTATTACCGCGTCAATTTTAAATGCGTATTCATGGGATTACTTATCAAATAATAAATACAATTCAGATTACAAAACATCATACAATAACTATAACAAACAGCCTGACTTTAAACTAAACCTAAACTTTACGCATGATTTTAGCGTGGGATTATTCGC
>JBDRED010000038.1:0-8116 GCA_043820025.1 Elusimicrobiota bacterium | reverse complement strand
ATCCTGGCCATATATCCTCTTTTGAAGGAAGGAATAATAAACCCAAAAAATATTGTTGTTGACGCAAAGTCGGGCGTGTCAGGCGCAGGCAAAAAGCTGGCATTAACTTATCTTTATAATGAAGCTAATGAAAACTTTATGGCGTATGCCGTAACAAACCATAGGCATACTCCTGAGGTTGAGCAGATTTTAGGCGATGCTGTAGGCTCTCGGCCTGTTATATCATTTGTTCCGCATTTAACTCCAATGATACGGGGAATCGAGTCTGATATATATGCTGACGCAATAAAGAAAATTAAAGCTCAGGAATTGCAGAATATTTATGAAACATATTATGGCGCTGAGAAGTTTGTGCGCGTTCTGCCTCAAGGAACATTTCCTGCTACGCGCAATGTTTATAGAACAAATTTCTGCGATATTTCGGCTGCGCTGGACGAGAGGACAAATAAGGCGATAGTCATATCCGCAATTGATAATCTTGTGAAAGGCGCGTCAGGACAGGCTGTGCAGAATATGAATATAATGTTTGGTTTTAAAGAAGATATGGGGCTGCTATGATAACTCAATCTCTCCCTCTTTCATTTAGAGCTATTGGCGCTGTGTGCGGCATTTCATCAAGGAAAAATAAAAAGGATATAGCTCTTATTTATTCTGAAAAACCATGCGTGTCTGCCGGATTATTTACCACAAATCTTGTGAAGGCCGCTCCTGTTTTGGTCTCAGAGGCAAACATAAAAAATAATATTAGAGCAGTGCTTGTTAATTCCGGATGCGCGAACGCGTGCACAGGCAAGGATGGATTAAACGACGCAAAATATTCTATTCGGATTTTAGGCAGGTCATTAGGAATTAAACCGGAAAATATACTCATAGCTTCTACCGGCGTCATAGGCGCGAGACTTCCTATGATAAATATTGAAAAAGGCATAAATATACTCGTAAAAAATATTTTTCGTAAGTCAGACGATAATGGCCTTAGTTTTGCAAAAGCTATAATGACAACTGATACAACGCACAAGACAACAGTAAGAAAAATAACAATAGGCGGAAAAACTGTAACAATCTGGGGCGCTGTAAAAGGGTCAGGAATGATTCATCCCAATATGGCAACAATGCTGGGGTTTATTTTAACAGACGCAGGCATAAGTAAAAATCTTTTAACAAAGGCTTTGCGCGATTCCGGAAAGATTTCGTTTAATTCAATAACCGTTGACGGCGACACAAGCACAAATGATTGCGTGTTCGCGCTTGCTAATGGAGCGCAGGGATCGCCCGGAATAAATAAGATTGACGGGAATTATAAGAAATTTTATAAAGCGTTTGAAGAGGTAATGCTCGGCCTTGCAAAGATGATAGCCCGCGACGGAGAAGGCGCGACGAAGTTTATTAATATTTTGGTTAAAGCTAAAACTGAAAATGACGCAAAAAAAATAGCGAATACAATTGCCACATCGCCTTTAGTAAAGACCGCTTGTTTTGGCAATGACCCAAACTGGGGACGTATAATAGCCGCTGCCGGAAGAGCAGGCGTGGTATTTAACCCGGAAAAAACAAGTCTTGTTATTAACGGGGTAAAAATATTCGATAAAGGCAGAGGCATAAAAGAAAATAGTCTGAAAGCGAAAGAAGTAATGAAGAAGAAAGATATCAATATAGCGCTGGATACAGGTTCCGGGAAAAATACAGCCTCTGTTTATACCTGCGATTTTTCATATGATTATATAAAAATAAACGCAGAGTATCATACATAAGAATACAGAATACAGAATACAGAATATTAAAATATTTTTTCTGAATGCTGAATCCTTACTTCTGAATTCTAAATCGTGATTCAGTGTTCTCAGCTGCTTGGCGGCGGCACACCGTGTCATTTTTAAAACGTATGTTAGGAGAATAGTTATGTCATATTTAGTTTTAGCGAGAAAGTATAGGCCAAAGGATTTTAAGGATATTGTTGGGCAGGAACATGTTGCCGGAACATTGGCGCAGGCAATATCAAAAGGCCATACAGCGCACGCGTATTTATTCGCCGGCCCGCGGGGCATTGGTAAAACATCAGCGGCGCGCATACTCGCAAAGTCTTTAAACTGCGAGAGCGGCCCGACTGAGACGCCGTGCGGGACATGCCATGCATGCGTTTCAATAACTCAGGGCAGCAGCATGGATGTGATAGAGATTGACGGAGCTTCGAACCGCGGTATTGACGAGATAAGAAGCCTTAGGGAAAATGTAAAATTTGCTCCGGCAAGTCTTAAATACAAGGTATATATTATTGACGAAGTGCATATGCTCACAGATCAGGCGTTTAACGCGCTTTTGAAAACACTGGAAGAGCCGCCTCCTCACGCGGTTTTTGTTTTAGCCACAACTGAGGTGCATAAAATCCCGGAAACAATTTTATCCAGATGCCAGAAATTTAATTTTAAACTAATAACAATCGCAGATATAAAAAATCGTATAAAGTATATACTTGAAACAGAGTTAATTAAATTTGATGACGAGGCTGTTACTATTATTGCTCAGGCCGCGCAGGGCAGTATGCGCGATTCTTTAAGTCTGCTTGATCAGGTGTTAGCATACTCGCCTGAAAAGCTTACAGGCAAAGATACCAGGTTTATTCTCGGAGTTATTGGCGAAGAGACATTGTTTAAGATCGTTGATGAGATAGTTTCCGGGAACACAAAAACCTTGATCAATATTCTTGATGAAATATTAAAAGAGGGCTATGATATTGAACAGATTGCAAAGGAGCTGAGAGAACATTACCGCGCTATGATGCTTTTAAAAATAGATAATACGCTTAATGACATGTTGTCAATAATTCCTGAGAGCGTTGAGAGATATATTGTTCAATCAAACAATATAACATTTGGAAAACTCACTCGCGACATTAATGTTTTATCGCGCGCTATTGACGAGATGAAATGGAGCGATTATCCAAGGATTATTATGGAGCTTTGTTTTGTCAAATTATCAAGGCCGTATGTATCTCCGGATGAACTTGTCGCAAGACTGGAATCGGTTAATTTTAATAATGTTTCTTCGGAGATAAAAGGAATCAGCGCAGATTCGGAGACTGAGAATAAAAATGAGAAAAAATCCAAACAACAAGCCTCTTTAAAAAAGGAAAAACGCGGCAGTATTGTAAATGAAAATGAAGACAATGAAGTCGAGGTTTCAGACGGAGAAACCGGAGTTGAACTTGATGTTAAGGATATATGGCAAAAGGTGATTAAGACAGTGCAGGAGGAGAAGGTGCATCTTGCAACTTATATAGATAATGCGCACAATATGAGTATACAGGGAAATATGCTAAAGCTTTCGTTCTCTAATCCATTTTATTGCGAAGGCGTGAATAAAGAAAGAAATTATGTGGAAGGGTTAATTAAACGTATTACAGGCGCTGCGCTTAGAATGATCTGTAATGTTGACGAGAATGGCGCGCCTGCTGTTACCGAAGAGCCGCAGAATAAAGAAGATTTAATTGTTGATAATGAAATAGAGCCTGCGGCAGTGGTTTCAACTAAGGCTAAAAAGGAATATAGATATACGCCTGACGAAGTGGTTGAGTCAGAGCCGATTGTGCAAAAGGTAATGGATATGTTTGGCGGCGAGATCGCTCCGCCTGAAGAATAAGTTTAAACAGTTTTAAGTTATATAAAAATTTGTGAAAAATACGAAGTATTTTTTGGGAGGATATTATGAATATGTTAAAGATGATGCAGAAAGCGCAGAGAGCGCGTTCACAGCTGAAAAAAACACAGAAGGCGCTGGAAGCAAAGACGATTAAGAGCGAGTATGGCGGAGTAAGAATAATTGCTAACGGCAAGCAGGAGATAGTGGCAATAAGCTTATCCGACGAAGTTATGACATATGACAAGGATAAGATGGAAAAGATATTGCTTAAAGCGCTAAGAGAAGCGTCAAAGAAGGTGCAAAAACTTTTGGAGGATGAATCAAAGACATTAGCTCAAGGTATGGATATGAATGAGATGATGAAGATGTTTAAATAATAAAATGGAATACACCCACTCGCTTAATAAATTAATAAATGCCCTGCATAGTCTGCCCGGGATAGGGCCCAAAATGGCTGAACGTTTATCATTTCATGTTTTAAAGATGAAGATAGATGACGTTAAGCGCTTATCTGACGCTTTGATAGAGGTAAAACAACGGATACGGAACTGTTCTATATGCGGATCTATTACTGAGTCGGATCCTTGCGTAATATGCCGGGATACGCGCAGGGATAAAAAAACTATCTGTGTTGTAGAACAGCCGCAGGATGTATGGGCTGTTGAAAGAACAAGAGAATATAAAGGTTTATATCATGTGCTTTTAGGAGCGCTTTCTCCTTTAGATGGAATAGGGCCGGATGACCTGAGTATAAAACCGCTTTTAGAGCGTATGCGCGGAGGAGATGTTCAAGAGGTGATTGTCGCGACAAACCCAACTGTTGAGGGCGAAGCAACAGCAATGTACTTATCAAAACTTTTAAAGCCAATAATAAATAGAATCACGCGTATAGCGCATGGCGTGCCGGTTGGCGCTGACCTTGAATATACAGACGGGGTTACAATAGCGAAAGCGCTCGAAGGAAGGAATGAAATATAGTCGAGTGTTTTGGCGCGCCAAAAATCGTTCGAAGGCAATATTATGGTTTGTCTTAACTTAAAACTGACTTGGAGATAAAATGTTAACAAAAAAACAAATAGTATCACTTATTATAATATCTTCGGCTTTGATGATTCTTTGGCTCATTCCTGGCGAGAAAGAAAAGATTTATGATGTCGTTTTACAGGCGCCTGACATAAACTTTTCGGTGTATAATCCATTCCATTATAAAGTAATTGCGCCATTGGTAGATCTTCCTCAGTACTTTGTGAAGTTTGTTAATTACAGATTTCAGTTAATATCGTGGGTTGTGTGGATAGAGGCGCTGTGTTTGTTTTTATTCTTATATAGAAAAAAGAAAGCGATAATCCTCTTGAAAGGCCCTATGCTTTTTTTTGTCTTAGCAAGTTATGTTATTTTTATTCCTTATCCTGTTAAACATATAGTTAAAAAAGATCCAAATGCTGTAATAGTAGATTATCAAAGCCATACGCAGTATTCATGGGATGGGATGGCTTCTCTTCCCAGGTCATTTAATTTTCATAGAAAGAACGGGTTTGACGCGTATGCTATTACAGAACATGATTTAATAATCAGCAATTTTATCGGCAAAGATTATTTTAAAAAGAAATATGGAGAACACCCTGTTGTTATTGAAGGGGTGGAAGTGTATGACAGCTATGGCGTTCATCATCTGATATACGGCCTTGCGCATAATATCAGCTTTAGGCGGGCAAATCGCGATTATCAATTTTTATTCAAATATATGAAGAATGAATATGACGCTGTATTCTGCCCGACAAATTGGTGGGAACAGGAAATTACAGAACAGCTGATAAAGAGGCAGTTTGACAGTATAGAGATTATTAACAGCGCTCACAGAATGTTTTCTGAAGAAGAGAAGCAGAAAGCAATTGCGTATGCTATGCAAAATAATAAGAATGTGATAGGCACAACAGACTGGCATGGCTGGACATATACTGCGTACCTGTGGACAGCTGTAAATATTCCTGAATGGACTAATTTAACCTACAATGAAAAACAGACAGCTCTTTATGACGCGCTGCGCGGAAAATATAAAACAAAGGCGCTGTATTATGGCAGAATGAAAGAAAAGCATGATACGCTTAGGTTTATATTCGAACCATTTTTCGGATTGTATTATTATTTCGCGGGTATTGATATTATTAGAGCAGTATTATGGATAATATGGATTGGAATTTTTATGTGTCTTTTTAATGTTATTAGAAAACAAAAGATTTCGTATTTGCTGTGGTTTGGATATTCCATATTCTTGGGTATTCTTGTTGGTAAATATTTCTTAGCATGGATACTTGTGAGATTTAATAATACAGGATTGATTGATCTATATACTACTTTGCTTATTATGATGGCGCTTTCTCTGCTCGTCGGGATAATCGAGAAGAAACAAAGGAATCGGGTTTTGTAAAAAATTCGCATATTCTTCGCAAAAACATCGATCCGATAATATATAATAATTAACTAATCAATATATAAATTAGCAATAATCATACTGAAGATAGTTGAACAAGGGGAAGGCGTATGAGTTGTTATCTTAAAAGATTTATTACGGGTTTTGTCGTATGCGCCTTTCTTTTTGCGCAGGCCGGAGATTATACATTCGCTTTGTCAGCCGGCAATGCGCTTATTTTTGATCCTGATGTATGCAAAATAATTGACAAATTTCAATGTTCTTCCAAACAAAAGATCTATATTATTGATGACCTTCACTGCCACGCAGGCACGCAAAAAAATATTGCAAAAACCATAAAAACATTAAAAAAACATTATAAGGATAAGCTAAGCCTTATTGGTGTTGAAGGCTCATGGGGCGATATAGACACGCAAATTCTATCAGGTATCCCGGATTCAAAAAAAAGAAAGCTCATTGCTGATATACTTCTCAAAGCCGCTAAAATAAGCGGCGCTGAATATTTTAATATAGTTGAGGCTGATAGTACAAGAATAATCGGAGTAGAAGATGAGGCTGTGTATAAAAATAACTTTAATTCTTTGGCGGACTCTATAAATAGCGCCCGTGAGATTAATGATGTGTTGGATAATCTTGAGGCGTTTCTTAATAATGGAAGAAGAATAGTGTTTAGGGATATATACGAAGGGTTTGATAATCTAAAGGATTCCTATAAAAAAGGAGGTATTGGGCTTAGAGAATATATTCAAGGATTAAGAATAGAAGCAGAAAAGGCAGGTATTAATTTTAATACTGGGTTTCCTGAGCTTAATAAATATATAAGCGCCGATTTCCATAAAATAAATGAGTTTAATCTTATTAATGAACTCGATGTTCTTGGTTTTAGGGTTGAATCAAAGATATTGAAATATAGAAATGATGCGTCTGATATCTTGTTTTGTCAGAAATACTTAAACATATTCAGGCAGTATTTATGTAATGAGGCGGATAATAATGAGGTTAATAGATGGCTGGAGAATAAAGATATCTTTTATAAAAAAATGGATCGTGTTATAGGGCTGTTGAGCGTTGATAACTATTTCAGGCAAAAGGCAGATGCGATAAAGCGCGCAGATGAGAGTATGCAAAGTTTTTACAGCTTGGCAGATAAACGTAATGAGGTTATGATAAAAAATCTATTAAATCAGTTTAAGTCTATTCCCTGTCAACCTGAATTTGTTTTAGGATCTTCGAAAGAGAAATATCCCACAAAGATGTCGAAACGAGTTCATTATGACAAAGTAGCCGGGTGTTTTAACAAAGACTCCTGCAATTCCGAGAACAGCGCAGCTGTTATAATAGTTGGCGGTTATCACAGCAGAGGAATAAAGGAAATACTAAGAGCGCGAGGTATTCCTTATGAAGAGTTATTGCCTGCTGTTAAAGGAAAAGCGGATAAGAATTTATACCTAAAAAGATTAAATGAACAAAAAAGATTAATTTCAAAACAATGCAGAACGGGGTCTTTAGGCCCCGGGAGCGAAAGAGAAACATTAAACTATAATCCGGGCCTAAAGGCCCCGGGCTGCAACTCAGAGAATGAAACAACTAATAAATTTAATTCCTTTAATTCTCAATTCCAAATTCCCGGCTCTCACTTGGCTCTTATGAGCGAGTTTATGAAAGGCGTAATTACAATAGATTTTCTCTATGAAATAGAATATGAATTAAAAAAATATGAAATAGACCCCGAGTGTCTATACTCTATAACAGCAGAAATAATTGACGAAATTTCCGGCAAAGAAAAAGGGGATGAATTTCTATCTGAGATTGCATGGCAAAGATTTGTTAAGCATTTAAGCGTTTCACAGCCTCGGCAGAACGGATGGTTTATACATAGAGATGATGGTATGGCTCTGCATGGGTTTATAGAAAGTCTGGCAGAAAGTAAATTAATGTTTGTTTTATATGATGAAAAACAGCAAGATCTTTTTAAGTATAACAGGCGCGTAATTACCTTAAACCCTATTATGTGGTACGCGCTCGAACAGCTTTGGAGCATAGATAAAG
>JBDRED010000037.1:0-26232 GCA_043820025.1 Elusimicrobiota bacterium | reverse complement strand
AGCTGAAGCTGTATACTCTAAGCCGTATTATTTCACATATAAATAGATTTTTGACAGGCATAGAAATTCATCCCGGAGCTAAAATAAGCAGGAAGGTGTTTATTGATCATGGTATGGGAGTGGTTATTGGAGAAACAACTGAAATAGGAGAGGACACGATTATTTATAAAGGCGTTGTTTTAGGCGGCACTAGCGCTGAGAAAACAAAGAGGCATCCAACCATTGGAAAAAATGTGATAATCGGAAGCAATGCATGCGTGCTGGGAGCTATAAATATAGGAGATAATGTTCGTATAGGTTCAGGGTCGGTAGTAATAAAGGATATTCCGTACGGCGCTACAGTTGTGGGTATTCCCGGCAGAACCGTTGAAGAGACGAAAAAGGTTAAGTTCGACCTGGAACATGGAAAGCTGCCGGATCCTGTTGCTGACGCGATAAACTATATGTTAAAAGAATTCGAGAAGCTTGAAGGCTGTGTTAAAACAATTGAGCATGCTGAAGGTATTATTACAAGACAGGATGAAGCACTGGAAGAGCTCAAGAAACGTATTGAAGAGGAATTTGAAAAAAAGGATTAACAAAATAGATGATGCGTGAAACAGGAACGGTTTTAGAAGCGCTTAATAACGGGCTTGTCAGCGTTGAGATGGAGCGTAAATCTAAATGTGACCACTGTGACGTATGCTCGCGTCATGACAGTAATTTAATGAAGCTTGAAGTTATTTCACATATCCCGGTAAAAGCCGGCGACAGAGTGCTGATAGAGATAGAAAGTAAAAGCTTTTTAAAAATAAGCGCTCTTACATATGCGATTCCAATCTTATTACTCTTTTTAGGTTATTATCTAGGCAGTTTTATAGCAGGTGTTTTCGGGTTTAAGAATCAATTTATTGGTATTGTATCCGCATTTGTTATAGTTATAGGCTATTTTATTTTTTTAATGAAAATCAGTAAGTCATACAAGGAGTCAGGCGTCTTAAAGATAGTTGGCATAGTGTCTTCGGAGGAAAAAATAATTGAAGAAAATATTTAGCATTTTTATATTATTAATATTATTAACCGGATTAGGGAGCTCTGCGCTTCCTCCAACCAGGCAGTATTGGTATACTTATGATGGCGGCGTACCTTGCGCCAGGGCAAGGGCTATGGGCGGAGCATACGTTGCTGTGGCAAAAGGCCCGGAATCAATATATTGGAATCCTGCAGGCCTTTATTTTGTTAAAGGAAATGTATTAAGCGCGACATTTGATATATCGCGAACCGGGCAGGAATCGTGGTCTAAAATAATGGAGAATGATTCTCTTAAAGGAAAGAGTTTAAATTATATCGCTTTTTGTTCGAATCAAGCGGGTATTTCATACAGGCCTATAGCGGATTATAAGAACTTAACCGCGTCAGGAAATACCCTTGATGTGAGACTAAGTGAATACTCGCTGTCTGCTTCCTCTCTTTCTGAAGATAATCTTATTATGGGCCTGAATTTTAACTATTTCCATGGATATATGGGGGAAACAAAAATTGTACAGCAGGGCAGTGAGGCATTGGTTGGTTCCGGCAATGGCTGGAGCATTGATTGGGGTTTTTTAATGTATAATGAAAAATCGCCTTTTGTGTTTGGAGCTGTTGTGCAGAATGGGCCGGGATATATTTATTGGCAAAACTATGACACTGATATTTTGCCGTGTGTGTTAAAGTTAGGAGCTGCTGCAGTTCCTGCTAAAGGAGGAATTATTGCGTTTGATTATGAGCGCAGATATTATAAAGAACGCGATGATTTAGTGCTTTTTCATACCGGTTATGAACAATATGTCAGCAAAATTTTGGCTTTGCGAATTGGAATGTATGGAGAGGATTTAGGGAAATCAGATGAAGTGATATATACCGCCGGTTTGGGATATTTATATAATAAATATATTATTGACCTTGCTTATGAAAAATATCCGATTGATACTGCTGATGAAAATAATCAGGTTTATAGAATTATTACTTCAATAAGCGTAGAGTTCTAATGGATAAAGAAAAAATACTGTTACTAGCAAGAGAATACTTCAATGAAGACGATCTAAAGTTATTAGAGCGCGCCGCGGATTTTATTGTGGACGCGCATAAGGATCAGAAACGTCTTTCCGGCGAACCGTATACCTCTCATTGTTATCATGTGGCTGAGATTCTCTTAGATTTACAGCTTGATCCTGTTACGGTTATTGCCGGCTTACTGCATGATGTTCTTGAAGATACTCAGATAAAATCAAAAGAGCTTGAGAAAGAATTTGGCAAGGAAGTTACAGCGCTTGTTCTTGGCGTAACAAAACTTAAAGATGTCACATGCGTGTCTCATCTTGAATCGCAGATAGAGTACTGCAGATGTCTTATTCTGGCTATGGCTGATGATTTAAGAGTGCTTTTATTAAAACTTGCTGACAGACTGCATAATATGCGCACGCTTTCCTTTCTCCCTCAGGAAAAACGAGTTTTAATCGCCCAGGAAACCTTGGAAATTTACGCGCCGCTCGCGCATAGGGTTGGATTAGGAAAGATAAAATGGGAGCTTGAGGACCTTGGTTTTAAATATACAAAGCCTGAAGTATATAATGACTTAAAGAATAAAATTATGAAATCGCGAAAAGAGAGGGAAATAAAACTTCAGAGAATAAAACAGCAAATTATTAATTTGATACAACAATATGATATTCCAATTACAGTGCTGGCCAGGTCAAAACATTTTTATAGTATTTATGGCAAGATGTTAAAACAGAATAAGCCTTTTGAAGAAATACAAGATAAAGAGGCGGTAAGAATAATAACAGATACAAATGATAATTGTTATCTAATTTTAAGTATATTGCACGACGCCTTAAAGCCTGTGCCTGATTCATTTACTGATTATATTGCCGTTCCTCGCGCGAATATGTATCAATCACTGCATACAACCGTGTTTTTCGAAGAAGACAATCAAATGGTTGAAATACAAATAAGAACAGAGGAAATGCATAAGGTAGCTGAGTATGGTATAGCCGCGCATTGGAAATACAAGAGTAAAAACGGCCAGGTCATTAAATTTGAGGGCGGGAAATGGATACAGAATGTTGCTGATTGGCAAAAAGGTGTCAGCAGTCAGGATTTTTATGAAGGCCTTAGGCATGATCTGACCTCGGACGAGGTATATGCGCTTACGCCTAGGGGCGAGATAAAGCATCTGCCTAGGGGGTCAACATGCATAGATTTTGCTTATGATATTCATTCAGATATTGGCGATCATTGTTATGTTGTTAAGGTGAATAATAAGGTTGTGCCATTATCGCATGTAATTAAAGATGGAGATAAAATAGAGGTTCAGGTTTCAAAAAAAGCGCATCCTACTGAGGAATGGCTGATGTACGCAAAAACAGGTAACGCGCGCAGTAGAATACGACATTACCTAAAGATACATAATAAATAAAATCCCGGATTGGTTTTAAATTAAGCTTTTTTGACTTTGCCGGATTTAATACATGTGGTACAAACATATTTTTTTTGTTTGCGTCCGTCAAATATAATATTAATTTTTTGCAGGTTTGCGCTAAAGGTGCGTTTTGTAGCTCTATGTGAATGACTAACCGCATTTCCGCTAGCTGATTTTTTTCCGCATGATACGCATTTGTATGCCATTTGTCTCTCCTCCCTTGTAAATCGTAAGTATTATAAATATCATTTTTCCATCTTAATAGCAAGTATTTTTTAAAGTAACCGAATTTTGGGGTCTGTCCCTCAATTTCGGATTAATAGCAAAAGTAACCGAATTTTGGGGTCTGTCCCTCAATTTCGGAAATATTGCCTTGAGGGAAGGCGGGATATATGGTAAAATACTTGAAAATAGTGGGATTTGTGCTTGAATTATATCGGAGGTTTTTAGATGCAGAAGAAGATAATCTATTATTCAGGCAGCGGCACAAGAAGCATAGGGATAAATCAAAATACTATTAAAAATGAAGGGTATAAGATTGTGTATGCTGCCACGCACGATGAATTGCTGCAGTATGCAGAGCTTGATGATATATCCTGCATAATAGTAAATGGATTTGAGGAAAAACTTATTGACTTTGTTCACAGTGTACTGCCTCTTGTTCATATTATTTCTCTTGTTGATGCTGAAGAGTGGGAAAAAACGCTGTCAGCAGCTTCAGATAATAGAATTATGCTCATAAAAAAACCTTTTGATACAACTGAGTTTGTGTCTAGTTTGCATAGAGTTGAGGCAGATATGTCAGAAGGCCGGGAGCGTGAAATATTTAAATATATAGCAGATCTTAATAAGAAACTCATTTCCCCGGGAAATCCGTATTCTTATAATGAGATAGCAGGCGAAGCTTTGAAAGCCATATGTATGTTTCTTAAAGCAGACGGTGGGTCAATTATGCTTTATGATAAGAATGATGTGCTTACAATAATAGCGGCTTCAGGCCTGAAAAAAGATATTATTGATACTGTTCATATTAAGAATGGAGAAGGCATTTCAGGCTGGGTTGCTGAACATAAAAAGGCGGTTGTTTTTAATAAGAGCACAATAAAGCTTAATAATCTCGAAAATAAGGTACACCGCGCTGATATAACGTCTTCGATGAGCGTAACACTGCAGACGCCTGACAGGGTAATTGGCGTTATTAATATTAACAGCTTCACTTCGCGCGTATTTATAAATAACGATTTAACTTTTCTTATGCAGTTCGCAAATGAATTTGCGTATTGTTTAACTTTTTGTAATCAAATTAATGAACAAAAGCGTTATGCGCAGGAACTCCAGGAAAAGAATAAGGAAATGGAGTCTTTTGTTTACTCGACATTTCACGATATAAAGACGCCATTATTCACATTAGAAGGTTTTTTGGATAGTTTTGTCGAGTATGCTGAGGACAACTTGGATGAGAAGGCGCAGGATTATTTAATGAGAGTAGTGCGGGGCGCGCGTAAGATGGAGGTAATGATCCAGGGTGTGTTTGAGTTTTTTAAGTATGATAAAATTACATATCAGATAGAACCGGCCGGAAGCGAGGACATTGTGAATGTCGCATTGGATGAACTGCAGATGGAGATAGAATCTGTTGAAGCTCATATTATAAAGAAACAAGACAAGGATATTCCCTGGCCTAAGGTAATGGGGGATAAATACCTGCTTTTACGGGTTTGGGTAAATTTGATAGCAAATGCTATTAAATACAGATCATCAAAAAGAAAATTAAGAATTGAATTGGGGTTTGTCGACCAAGGCAGTGATATGGTTACATTTTATGTGAAAGATAATGGAATAGGAATTGATTCAAGATTATACGAGTTTATATTTAAACTTTTTGCGCGTACTAGAGATAAAGAAGGCGTTGAAGGAACAGGCGTAGGGCTTTCAATAATAAAAAAAATAATTGAGCGTCATGGCGGGGCTATATGGCTTGATTCTGAGATTAAAAAAGGCACTACATTCTTTTTTACTCTTCCAAAGAGCGTATCTTGACTTTCATCTCCTGACCTGATAAATTAGACATATAAAGAATCAAATTATTTATTTTGAGGTAGAAATTTTGAAACAAAAGGTTATTTTTCGTTGTCAGTCGTGCGGATATGTGTCGCCTAGATGGTTAGGGAAGTGTAATGAGTGCGAGAGCTGGAACAGTTTTATTGAAGAACTGCTCAGCCCTCCTAAAAATGCGGAAAAAACAATTAATATTCCGCTAATTACAACCCTTTCCGGCGTACAGGGCTATAAAGAAGAACGTATGAAAACCGGTATACCTGAGATAGATAGGATTTTAGGCGGAGGTATGGTGCCCGGATCCTTAATCCTGCTTGGAGGAGCGCCCGGTATTGGCAAATCAACATTGCTTTTACAGCTTACTGTTGCATGCAGGGAAAAGGTTTTATATGTTTCAGGCGAAGAGTCTATTGAGCAGATTAAAATGCGCGCGGGCAGGCTGGGCCTTGACGCGGGTAATGTATTTTTAACAGGCGCTAATTCTATCCCTGAAATCGAATCGGCATTAGAGAATACTTCTCCAAAGATTCTTATTGTTGATTCTGTTCAGACAATGACGCATCCGGATCTTACAGGGTCAGCCGGAGGTGTCGGGCAGATAAGAGAGGTTACATCTGCCTTGATGGATATTGCAAAAAAAACTTCCACAGTAATTTTCTTAGTCGGGCATATTACAAAGGAAGGAACTTTGGCAGGGCCTAAGGTTTTAGAACACATGGTTGATACTGTCCTATATTTTGAAGATGAAAATGGAGTATACCGTTTAATACGATCGTTCAAAAATAGATTTGGAGCTACCTCAGAGATTGCTGTATTTGAGATGACGAGTAAAGGTCTCATAGAGGTTGATAATCCTGAAAGAATGTTTTATAGGGAAAACGAGCCTGAAACTCCGGGCACAGTCATTGCCTCAGTAGTGGAAGGCACCAGGCCGATAACAATTGAACTTCAAGCTCTTGTCACGAGGTCCGGTTATGGTATGGCTAGAAGACAGGTGAGCGGTATTGATTTTAACAGACTGGTTTTTCTGATTGCGATAATTGAAAAGCGATTAAATATTTCGCTTTCCGACCAGGATATATTTGTTAATATTGTCGGAGGCATGAAGGTTAAGGAGCCGTCAATAGATTTAGCGGTAATTACGGCGATTTTAAGCAGTTTTTATGATATAATAATTCCCAAGTCTACAGTAATAATTGGCGAGGTTGGACTTGTCGGCGAGGTGCGTGAGGTAAGCTTTATGATGGAAAGGCTGTCCAGAGCGCAGAAACTTGGAATAACTAATCTGATTGGAGCTGATGATAAGAATACGAAGCAGGCTCTTAAAAAAACCGGGATCAAACCCGGTCTTATTAAAAATATAGTTGATCTAAGAAGCATGTTAAAGAAGTAATTTGGTAAGATCGAATAAGTTATGCGCGGGGACTGTCACTGAATAGGAACTATCCCCTCTGAGATCGAAAGGAGGATAAGTGTATTTATTTATTTTAAGAATATTGGTTTTATTTTTAGGCGGAGGTTTTGGATATTTAAAGATTTCCCGGGATTATATAGGCCTTCTTTATGGGCTCAGTATTGGTTTAACAGCGGTTGTTTTTGAGATGATTCTGGAAAAGATGCATCTCTATAAAAAAAGTAAGCGAGTTTTAGTATTGGACGCGAGCGCGCTTATTGATGGCAGGATTGCGGATTTGTGCGATAATTATTTTATCACAGACAATATAATTGTGCCTACATACGTAGTTCAATATTTAAAGAGCGTATCAAGCAAGAATGAAAATGATATAAAAAAATCCAGAGCTAAGTATGGCCTGGAAATATTGGAGCGCATGAAGAAAAATAAAAAAATATCAATTAAAGTCGTTAATAAAAGGCGTAATAATAAAGTTGATGCGCATAAACAAATAGCTGATTACGCTCAAGCAAAAAAGGCCAGCTTAGTAACTACTGATTTTGGGATGGGACGATATGTAAGTAAAAAATTAAAAGTTTTAAATATAAATGACCTTGCAGATCTGGTTAAAACAATTTTAGTGCCGGGAGAAATACTGCGTGTGTTTATAGGAAAAGCCGGTAAGGACAGGGCTCAGGCTGTTGCGTATCTTGATGACGGGACAATGGTGGTTATTGAGGATGGAAAAATTTTTATCGGGAAACGCGTTGAGGTTATGATTGACAATGTAATACAAACGGTAAATGGCAGAATGGTTTTTTCTCATGTTGTGGATCCTTTGGAGGTTTAGAAATGAATGAAGATAAGATTGCTCTTATCATTCCTGCCGGAGGCATAGGCGTTAGGCTTAAAGAGCGTCTTAATGGCGAAAGCAAACAATTTACTAAAATCGGAAATAAAACCATTCTTGAGTACACGCTGGATAAGTTCTATTCTTTTGTAAAAATTAAAGAATGTATAATTGTTATTCCTGCGGAAATACCATCTGAAGTAAGTTTGAGTTTGACAAAAAAATATCCGGGTATCAAGGTGGTTTGCGGAGGCGCGACTCGTCAAGATTCTGTGAAGAATGGACTGGATAATTTAAGTTTAAGTGATGGAATTGTAATAATTCATGATGCTGTAAGGCCGTTTTTTAGCAAGGAACAGATTGATAATACAATAAGCGCTGCCAAAACTTGGGGGGCTGCGGTTTTGGGGGTAAAGGCTAAGGACACAATACGGCTAGCTGACGATAATAATTTCAGTAAAAAAACATTAAACCGTAAAAAGATATGGCTTATTCAGACGCCTCAAATTTTTAAGATAGATTTGATTCGCAGGGCTTATAAACATGCTTACGCAAATAATATTGTAGGAACCGATGACGCTTATTTAGTCGAAGAACTTGGAGAAAGGGTAGCATTGGTCGAAGGAGAGTATTCAAATATTAAAATCACAGACCCGTTTGATATGATTATTGCTGAAGCAATAGTAAGGCGCGGGGACTGTCCCATCTGAGATCATGGAGGCAATATGCGTGTTGGAATAGGATATGATGTGCATAAACTGGTTGAAGGCAGAAAACTTATTTTAGGCGGTGTGGACATACGATATCATAAAGGGCTTCTCGGCCATTCGGATGCGGATGTTCTTGTGCATGCTATCTGCGACGCGCTTCTGGGAGCTTGCGGCCAGGGCGATATTGGCAGGCACTTTCCGGACAATGATCCTTTGTATAAAGATATTTCAAGTTTAATTTTCTTAGATAAGGTTAATAACTTACTTACGAGTAAGAAACTTAGGATTGAGAATATTGATTCAATAATTATTGCTGAAGAGCCGAAAATATTGCCGTATGTTGACGCAATGAAGAGAAATATTTCAAAGGCGCTGAATATCGAAGACAGCAGGATAAATATTAAAGCAACTACGCAGGAGGGTTTGGGCGCATTTGGAAGAAAGGAAGGAATAGCGGCTCAGGCAATAGTTTTAATAAGCATTGAGAAGTGAGTTTCCTCTTCACTACTTTGCTAATTCATGAGATCGAAAAAGTTAGACACCGGGACTGTTCCTGAATAGGGACTGTCCCTTCTTAGAAATTTTTAGGGGGCATAATGCTTAGGGTTTATAACACTTTAACCGGCAAGGAAGAGGATTTTAAGCCGTTAAATAAAGGCAAGGTAAAGATGTATGTCTGCGGTATTACGCCGTATGACAGCTGTCATATAGGACACGCGAGATGTTATGTGACATTTGATGTCATAAGGCGTTATTTGGAGTTTAAGAAATACGAAGTTACTTATGTGCAAAATTTTACGGATATTGATGATAAGATAATCAGAAGAAGCCAGGAGCTTGGAATATCAGCGTATGATTTGGCAACAAAGTATATTGATGAATTTTTTGAGGTAATGGACGCATTAAGCATTAAACGAGCGTCTCATTATCCAAGAGTAACAGATAATATGGAAGATATCATATCCGCAGTGCAAAAACTGATTGAAAAGGATACGGCTTATGAATTAGACGGCAATGTTTATTTTAAGGTCAGGAGTTTTAAAGATTACGGGAAACTTTCCAAGAGAAATATTGAGGATCTTGAATCAGGAGCCAGGGTTGAAATTAACGAAGACAAAAATGATCCTTTAGATTTTGCTTTATGGAAAAAGGCAAAGGAAGACGAACCGTTTTGGGAGTCTCCATGGGGCAGAGGCCGTCCGGGGTGGCATATAGAATGTTCCGTCTTATCAACCAAATATTTAGGAGAAACCCTGGATATTCACGGCGGCGGAGCGGATTTAATATTTCCTCATCATGAGAATGAAATAGCTGAGACTGAGTCCATTACAAATAAAAATTACGTTAAATACTGGATGCACAACGGATTTGTAACTGTTGATAAAGAGAAGATGTCAAAGTCTTTAGGAAATATCTCAAGCCTCAAAGATATTTTTAAGAGATACAATCCTTTGGCGTTAAGATTATTCTTGTTAGGACAGCATTATAGGTCTCCTTTAGAATTTTCATTTGATAACTTAGAAGAGAATACAAAGAGGCTGGAAGGGTTTATTGATCTTGAGAGAAAGATTAAAACTTATGAAGGGAAAAAGGAATTATTGCAGATTCAAGAGATAGATAACATTGAAAAAGAATTTATTTTGAGCATGGAGAATGATTTTAACACAGCAAAAGCGCTCTCCAGCCTGCATGCTTTAGCTGATTACGCGAATAAGCATATTAATCTCAGCGGACAAGTTGATCAATATGCTTACACAACATGGCAGAGGGTTAAGAAGTTAGGAAATATTTTAGGATTATTCGAGAAAGGTGTTGATGATTCTGTTGACGAATCAATTAAGGCGAAGATTGATGAACGCGAGACTGCGCGTAAAAACAAAGATTGGAAAAAGGCTGATGAAATACGAGATGAGCTGGAGTCTCAAGGTATAGTTTTAGAGGATACTCCTCGGGGTGTAAGATGGAAAAAGAAGATATAATTTATGGAAGAAATGCGATTTTTGAAGCAATTAACTCAGGTAAAGAGGTTTCAAAACTGATTATAAGCAAGTCAGCCAGAGGCCATGTGGTGCAGGATATTATAGATCTTGCTAAGGAGAAGAAAATTCCGTTTTCTTTTGTTCATCCTAAAAAATTGGATGATTATGCGGCTGAGTCTCAGGGAATTGTCGCTTTTATTTCTGTGACAAAGCTTATATCAATTACAGAGCTTTTAGATTCGCTGACACTTGATAATAATCCGGTAATATGTGTTTTGGACGGAATAATGGACCCGCATAACCTGGGCGCTATAATTAGGTCTGCTTATGTTCTGGGTGTTAAGGGGATAATTATTCCAAAAAGAAATTCGTGCGGTATTAATGCAACTGTAGCTAAAACATCTTCAGGGGCAGTTTCCAAGATGGCAATTGCCCAGGTGTCAAATGTAGCGCAGGCTATTGATATTTGCAAAAATAAAGGTTTTTGGGTAATAGGCACAGACATGTTGGGTACAGTATGCAGCGCTTATGATTTTAAACGTCCGGTTGTGTTGGTTCTTGGAGGCGAAGAAAAAGGCATCAGAGAACTTGTAAAGAATAGTTGTGATGATATTGTGCGTATTCCTCAGTTTGCTGATTTTGATTCTTTAAATGTTTCCTGCGCAGCAGCCGTTCTTTTCTATGAAATATCAAGACAGAACCGAACTTGAGGGACAGACCCTAAAATTCGGTTACTCGAAAGTAACCGAATTTTAGGGTCTGTCCCTCAAGTTCGGTAATTTGGCGGTTAGTATGAAGTTTATTACAAATAAATATTTTGTTTTAGCAGGGGCTGTTATAGCGTGCAGTATTTGGGGAAGTGTATTGGTAGTTATCAAATTTGGTTATATTGCATTAAATATAGCGCCGGATGAATTTTGGATGCAGGTTATGTTCGCGTCATATAGATTTTTATTAGCAGGATTCATAATAATATTTTTATATTCTGTTTTTGGCAGAAAAATAATAATTAATAAAGCGTTTGTTTATCATACCATTGTATTGGCAGTTACAGCTACGACTGTTAAATACATGTTTATGTATTATGGGCTTGGCCACACAACAGGAGTAAAGGCTTCAATTACAGCCAGCACGCTTGTAATATGGAACATTGTTCTGGCGGCTGTTTTTATTCGCGGAGATAGAATAACATTCTCGAAAATTATTGGAGTTTTTCTTGGTTTTTCCGGAGTAATAATTACCAATCTTAAGGATTTGGGAAATCCCGGTTCAGTAGAAGACAGCCTGCTTGGAGTGTTTCTGATATTTTTAACGCAGATGATGAGTTCGATAAGTCATATTTATATCAAGAAAATTAAAGGAGATGTTCAAATAATTCCTTTAACAGGCGCGCATATGATAGCAGGCGCTCTAATATTGATGCTGCCGGCGTCGTTAAAGGTAGGATTATTTCCATTTACATTTAATACAATGGGAGCTGTATCTTTAATTTATTTAGCGTTTGCCGGAGCAATAGCTTTCTCATTATGGAATACGATTATGAGGCACAATATATTAGGAAATATTTCTGTGTATTTTTTTATTATACCTGTTTCAGGCACTATTTTATCAACGCTTATTCTGAAAGAAAGCTTAAGTGTTTATGCTGTAATAGGTTTGTTATTAGTTTCATTGTCTATTTTTGTAGTTAATTTCAGAGACAAGAAACAGGATGAAGTATATAGTAAAGACGAAGAGTTTATTGCTTAATATATAATAACTTTTTAAACTCTTGAGACTTATTAAACTTTTGTGAATAGGAGATTTTATGCGCAGAGATATCAGAAATTTATTAAATGATGAATTAAAGAAAAGGATTATTGAGCTGGGCGAGCCGGCGTATAGGGCTGACCAGATATATTCCTGGCTTTTTAAAAAGGGAGCGGCTGGTTTTGATGAGATGAAGAATCTTGCAAAAGATTTGATACAAAAACTTGATAAAAATTTTTATATTTCACCAATCGAGCTTGAGAAGCACCAGGTGTCAAATGACGGGACAGAGAAGTTTTTATTTAAGCTCCATGACGGCGAATATATTGAGACAGTGCTTATACGAAGCGGCAGTAGGAATACTATCTGCATATCATCGCAGGTCGGATGCAGGTATTCGTGCGTATTCTGCGCGAGCGGCAGAGGCGGATTTACGAGGGATCTCTCTTGCTCGGAAATAGTCGCGCAGTTATTGTATTTAATTCATAAACGAAAGATTAATGTGACTAATATAGTATTTATGGGCATGGGCGAGCCATTGGATAATTATAAGAATGTTGAAACAGCAATTAAAATTATTAATGATTCAAAAGGTATGGATATTGCCGCTAGAAGAATTACTGTGTCAACATCCGGTATTGTTCCGGGTATTGAACATTTGAAATCGCTTGGTATTCAGATTAATCTTTCTATATCTCTGCATGCGGCAAATCAGGAGCTTAGAAAAAAGATTATGCCTGTGGCAGCAAAAAAATATTCATTAGCCAAACTTTTACGCGCGTGCAAACATTATGTCGAATTTACCGGCCGTTTGATTACTCTTGAATATGTTTTATTAAAGGATTTAAATAATACTGATAATGACGCGGCTGCTTTAGCAGAAATCGCAGGAGCATTAAGATCAAAGGTGAATCTTCTTCCATACAGCCCTGTTAATAGGATTAATTCGCTCGTTCCGGATGAAGATAATATCGCGAGGTTTGCAATGCTTCTAAGGCGAAGGAATGTCGGGGTTACGGTTCGCGAGTCCAAAGGCAAGGATATTAACGCTGCCTGCGGCCAGCTTGCAGGAAGGTTTAAGAGATGAAGTATAGATTGATAGTCTTTGATATTGACGGCACAATTACCCGGCATAAAAGTTCATGGCAGTATATTCATGAGCATTTGGGAATTTGGAACAGCGAGGCGTCTGTCTATCAAAAGAGATTTAAGAATGGCGAGATAGGTTACAGCGAGTATTGCGAGCTTGACGCTCAGCATTGGAAGGGGTTATCGGTTAAAGGCATAAGAGATTTATTTTCGGAAATAAAATATATGCCTAATGCCAAAGAATCATTAATCGCGCTAAAGAATATGGGATTTTTTCTGGCAGGACTTTCAAGCGGCCTGCAGTATATACCTGAACGGATAAATTCAGATATTGGTTTTGATTATATGCTTACAAACGCGCTTATTGATGATGGGGATGTCTTAACAGGAAAGGTTGATATTAATGTTGTTGATGGAAAGAAAGGCGCAGGGCTTGCCATAATATGTAATTATTTAGGAATTCCAATTGAAAATACTATATATATTGGCGATAATGATTGTGATATTGAGTGCGCAAAAAATGCGGGTTTTTCAATAGCGTTTAATCATTTTGGCGCAAACCTGGCTGATTTTGTTGGTTATTCTTGCAAAACCATTGATTTTAAAGAAGTTTTTGGCATTATATTAAATGAAAATTCCGTGAAATCGGGTAAAATTTAGCTTCATATAAAAGACTATCTTTAGTATAATATCTTCAGAAATAATACTGGGCTAGGAACCTCTTATGATCATAGATTATTTAGAAATTTGCTCTAGTCGATTTGATAATCAAATCCAGTAATAATAAAATGATAAAAATAAATATCTCCCCGATTTTTTTAAAATTGAAATTAATTACAAAAAACAGTATTGCTTTGTTTTTAACAGTTATTATCTGCTTAAATCCTCTATTTGCTTTTGATATAAATATTATTCAACAAAATACTACAATTACGCGGTTAGGCAGGATAGTTGATAGCTTTCAAGGCGATTCAAAGTATTATGTATACTGCATAGAAAACATGCACTGCAATACAGATATTCAAAAACAAATCAGCTGCATTATTAGAGCGCTTATAAATGAGAATGGCAATGATTTAAAGATTGTCGGCGCAGAGGGCGCTGAGGGTTTTTATGATACATCTATTCTGTCCGGTTTTCCGGATATAGAATTAAGAAATAAATTAATTGAATCAATGATTGAAGAAGGAGAGATAACCGGGCCTGAGCTTTTTGATCTCTATAATCCAAATGAGATTAGATTATTCGGAGTAGAGGATAGAGGTGTTTATAATGAAAATTTTAAGTATCTGTATAATATTATTACTTCAAAATCCGATGAATTATTAACGCGCGTCCAATCAATTATTGGTAATCATAAAAGCAGATTCTCTTCAAGCGCATTATTAAAATTTGAAAAGGATCTGGATAACTATTCTCAAAGAACGATTCGAAACAGCTCATATTTTGAGTTCCTTCATAGCAAAGCAAAGAAATTGAACATTCCTCTTAAGAATTACCAAAATTTTATTAATGAGTATAATTCTCTGATTCTTCAGGATGCTATTCAACGAGAAGCGCTGTATTTTGAGACTAAGGTTTTGATTCGTAACTTGGAAAATACCGTAAATGACAAAAGGTTCCTTGATCTGATAAACCTGAGGGAATACAATGAAGACGCGTATATGGATTTGAAGAGGGTTGTTGAGGAATATAATATTAATTTAAAGGAATATAACGAAGTAAAAAAATATTTCAAATATCTTGATTACAAGAATGAGGTTAATGAGTCTGCTTTAGGAACTGAAATAAATGAAATTATTTATAAAATTAAGAGAGCTTTGACTGATTATGAGAAACAGGGAATTGATTATGTTTTACTTGAGGCAGGTTTTAATTTATATAAAGGTTATATCATGAATAATATATCGCAAAATGAAGCCGTTCTTTGGGAAAATGAGAGAACTAAGTTTTATGATGAGTTAACAAAGATCGTTGGCGCATCCGGCCGGCCGGAAGTTAATGATGAAGAAATGAGGTCTTTAAAACAATACGATGATAATGCTCAAAAATTTTATGATTTTGCGGACAAACGGAACGAAGTTTTTGTTGTAAAACTCTTGGAACAGCTTAGGGAAGAGAAATCTCACAAATCAGCGCTTGTCTTTGGCGGATATCATACGCAAGGTGTTACAAAAATACTTAGGGCAAAAGGAATATCTTATTCAGTGATAAGGCCAAACTTTGGTGTTTCTGATGATAAGAATAAGTATTTAAAAAGGCTTAAAAGGCAGAGTCTGTCTTTGCTTCAAGAAGAATCGGGTATTAAAGAAAACACAGTAAATATATCTATGCTCGAACCTTGGTCGAATTTTGATAGTGATTTAGGATTTATACTCGCATCTATTGATTCGCTGTTTGAAAAGGGATATATTCAGCCGGGAAATTTTGAGCGCACCAAGCTTTTTTTGGATAATTGGCAAAGTTCGTTTAACTCAAGAAATTCGAATTTTGAATATGACATTAATAGAGAGATGGAATCCGGCGGGTTTGTAAGGATTGAAATTATTTTAAGGGCCGGGGATATAACGAATTCATTAGAAATGATTTTTGATAATGGCAGATATATTCCTAAAATAGCGGATGTTTCGGAAATCGAAAGGTTGAACAAGTCTTTAAATGAATATAGCGCATATCAAAAAGCTGTCTGCCCGTTATGTGAAAAAAGAGATGTTGAGAGAGCGGGATACTTTTATATCAATAACAAACGATTTTTTATTGTAAGATGCAAAAATGACGGTATAATGTGGATAGACCCTCAGCCTACAATGCAATTTTATGAAGCTCTATATACAGCAAATTATTTTGCCGCAGTGGATACTCGACAAGCAGGTATTTCTGATGAAACTCCAATTGTGTCACCTGTTCATAGTCCTCGCACTCCGACTATAGAAAAGTGTATCCGCAGTTGTTAAGAATTCCCGGTGACAGTAGCTCTCATCAAGAATCTCCTATTGAATCTTTTCGCAGGTCTCCGCTGGGTAGTCCTAAAGGCATATTACCAAAATCACCAAGTTTTGATAGACGTATTACAGTAGAAATCCGAAGCTATAGAGACGAAACAGCTGAACTGCAGATAAATGAAATAGAAAAAGAGTTTGGCAGTCTGGCAGGAAAAGTGTTTGTGGAGATTGGCGGAGCTAAAGGCCATCTTTCAAAGGCTGCGCAAATACATAAAATGTCTGAGTTGAATATTGAGATCTCTCAGGATGCTGCTAAAAAATCAATGGATAGAGAGGTCAATACATTCAATGGCACATTTGATGAAGCCATTGAGGAAGGAATCGTGAGCGACGACTCTGCCGATATTATTGCTTGTTATGATTTATTCGAGCATATACTTGAACCAAATAACTTCCTTAAACAAATTGCTTTAATTTTAAAACCGGATGGAATGTTAGCCATAAGAATACCATGTACGCCTAAAGACGGCCCAAGACTGCATTTGGTAGACCATGTATACCATTATTCGCTTGAAAATTTAACAAAGCTTTTAAATAAGCATGGATTTTATGTTGGGCATGTCCATCATAGCGGCAGTTTTGTAAGCGGTCAAGATACAATTGAAAATATGACAATTTTCGCAAGGCCAATTAAAAGCGCAGGCGCGGTTCAATTGCTGTATACCGAATTGCATAGAAGTTTGTATAGCGTTTTAGAAATAGCAGGTGTCAGCCATGAATTACTGAATATCCTTAAAAATAAAGTGGCTGACATTGTTTGGGAGCTTCCTATGGATATCTTAAGGCAGCAAATTAACAAAATTCTGTATTTTAATATGTTTGAATTTGACGAATATAGCGTTTACAAATGCGGAAGAATTAAAGAAGCTGTTTAGGAGTTAATAAAAACTATGCGCAAAATTCAAAAAGATATTCAAGAAGAAAAAAATCGCCAATATTCTAAAAACGCGGATAAGGATCATAAAGATATTATAGATATTTTATTCAGCGATTCAGTCAGGGGATTTTGGGAGTGCGATCTTTTAACGCGCACAATATATCACAGCACATTTAAGGATGAGAGGTTTAACTGCCTTGTTAAGGACAATAAATCAAATTTATTTGCATGGAGAGATAGAATCCATATTGAAGACAAAGCCGGTGTTAGAAAAAAATTTATAGCGCATTTAAAAAATACAACAGCATTATTTCATGCAGAATACAGAATATTGACTGATACCGGTGAATGGATATGGCTTCTTTCCAAGGCAAAGGTAGTTGGCGCTGCCGAGAATGGCAAGCCTTTGCGAATGATAGGCGTTGATATTGATATTACTCCGGGCAAACGCACAGAAGAGAATTTGGAATTTCGAGAAAAGCTTGAAAATCTGTTAATACATCTTGCGACTCAGTTTGTTAACCTGCCTTCCGAGCATATTGATCAAGGAATAAATAATGCGCTCAAGACATTAGGCGATTTTTCTGCGGTAGATAGAGCCTTTATTTTTTTGTTGGATAAAGGCGGGAAGACAATAAGCAATACGCATGAATGGAATGCGCCGGGGCTTAATCAGCGTATAGATTATTTGCAAAAACAGCCTGTTGAAGGTATTGCATGGTGGAAAGAAAAACTTTTAAAACGTAAGCCTATATATGTGCCAAATGTTCAGGATATGCCGCAGGAAGCAGAGAGGGAAAAAAGAATATTTGCGATGGAAAATATTAAATCACTCGTTGTTGTTCCTCTAATATTTGACGGCGATGTTATGGGATATTTTGGATTTGATTCAGTAAGAGTGCTTAGAAATTGGGATGAAGGAACCATAGAATTATTAAAGGTAATTGGAGAGCTTTTTTCGAATGCGTTGAAACGTAAGAGGTATGAAGAGGAATTAATGGACGCAAAGGACGAGGCAGAAAAGGCAAACGAAACAAAAGATATTTTTTTAGCGAATATGAGTCATGAATTGCGCACTCCAATGAACGCTATAATCGGGATTTCATCGGTAATGTTAATGGGTAACAGCGGAGATCTTTCAAAAGACCAGAAAAGAGGGCTCCAGCTTATAAACGAAAGCGGCGGCAAGCTGTTAAAAATAATAAATGATTTATTGGATTTATCGAAAATTAAGGCAGGAAAGATGGAAAAGATAGACCAAAAATTCAAATTACAGGAGTTTTTAAATAGTTTTACAGTTATGGTTAATGGCTTAATAGTAAATAAAAATATAGAATTTGTTATTGAAAGCGAATTTGATGCAAGTGAAACAATTATTACGGATAAAGATAAATTGTCACAGGTAATAATTAACCTGCTTGGCAATGCGGTTAAATTCACAAAAAACGGAAAAATTACTTTGAGACTTTATAAAAAAGAAAAAAATAAATTGTTTTGCGAAGTTAAAGACACAGGTATAGGTATTGCGGAAAATGACATTCCTCTTGTTTTCGATGAATTTCGACAGCTTGATAATGCAATGTCAAAGAAGTATCCGGGAAGCGGGCTTGGACTGCCTTTATCTAAAAAGCTTATTAACTGCTTAGGCGGCGAAATGTTTGTTATAAGCAAACTGGGAGAAGGCAGTATATTTGGCTTTTATATACCAATAGAAAATGTTCAATAAAGATCAGTCATTTATTTTTGAGGAAAAGACGTTAACATGCAAGAACCCTCAACTTTTCCAAATTTTGAGCGTGTTTCTTTTTGATACTTGTGCTTTTCATTATTATTATGTTATAATTTTCAAAATTTTGATATTTAAGGGAAACTATTATGTTCAAATTACTAATGCGTAAAATATTTGGAAGCAGGAATGAACGCGAACTAAAAAAAATTGATCCATTTGTGCAAGAGGTTAATGCCTTAGAGGGGTCTGTTTCTATGCTGAGCGATAATGAGCTTAGAGCAAAGACAGATGAATTTAAGAAGCGCTTTGCAGATGGCGCGACACTAGATGATCTTGCTGCTGAGGCATTCGCATGTGTAAGGGAAGCGAGTAAGAGAACTATTGGCTTACGGCATTTTGATGTTCAGATATTAGGCGGCATGGTGCTTCACCAAGGTAAGATAGCCGAGATGCGCACAGGCGAAGGAAAAACACTTGTCGCGACTTTGCCGGTGTATTTAAACAGCTTGACAGGAAAGGGTGTGCATGTTGTTACTGTAAATGATTATCTGGCAAAACGCGACTCTGAGTGGATGGGGCCCGTATACAAATTTTTAGGACTAACTATAGGCGTTGTTCAGCATGATATAAACCACGAAGAACGTAAAAATGCGTATGCTTGTGATGTTACATATATAACCAATAATGAGCTGGGTTTTGATTATCTCAGAGATAATATGGTAACCAGCAGGGAAGAAAAGGTGCTTCGTAATCAGTATTACGCAATTGTTGACGAGGTTGACAGTATTTTAGTAGACGAAGCGAGGACTCCGCTCATAATTTCAGGGCCTGCTGAGATGTCTACCGAGAAATATTATATTATCAATAGAATAGTGCCGAGCCTTAAAGGCAGGTTTGTTACAGAGTCTGAACAGATAGACGCAAAGTACAATAATATTGATTTATCCGTTGGATTTGATTATTTAGTAGACGAAAAAGCGCATACAGCAACTCTTACAGCGCAAGGCGTTGCGAATTGCGAACGTATGCTGAGCGTAAAAAATCTTTATGACGATATTCAGTCAGAATGGGTTCATCATATCAATCAAGCGCTAAGAGCGCATAATCTTTTTAAGAGGGATGTTGACTATGTTGTAAATAACGGAGAGGTCGTTATTGTCGACGAGTTTACAGGGAGGTTGATGCCCGGCAGAAGGTGGAGCGACGGCCTTCATCAGGCTGTTGAAGCAAAGGAGAATGTAAAGATTGCGAGAGAAAATCAGACATTAGCGACAATTACTTTTCAGAATTTCTTCAAGATGTATGAGAAGCTTGCAGGTATGACAGGCACAGCTGTTACTGAAGCCGAAGAATTCTGGCACATATATAAATTAGACGTTTTGGAAATTCCCACAAACCAGCCGATAAAAAGAATAGATAACGCTGATGTTATTTATCGTACTGAGCGGGAGAAATACAGCGCTATTGTTAATGAAATAGAAGAGCTGAATCGAAAAGGCTCGCCTGTATTAGTTGGAACGCGGTCAATTGAGAAGAGTGAAAAATTAGCGCACATGCTAAAAAGAAAGGGTGTTCCTCATCAGGTGTTAAACGCTAAGTATCACGAGATGGAAGCGCATATTATAGCGCAGGCCGGCAAAAAAGGCGCTGTCACTATAGCAACTAATATGGCTGGCCGTGGAACTGATATTGTTTTGGGCGGTAATCCGTCGTTAGAAAGGGATAGAGAAGATGTGTTAAATGCCGGAGGGCTTCATATCATAGGCACAGAGCGGCATGATTCCAGGCGTATTGATAATCAGCTGAGAGGACGAAGCGGAAGGCAGGGCGATCCCGGTTCAACGCGTTTTTATTTGGGATTAGACGATGAGCTTATGCGCCTATTTGGCTCTGAACGTATTTCTATGGTAATGCAGAAACTCGGTATGCAGGAAGGAGAGGATATACAGCATCCATGGATATCAAAGGCTATTGAATCAGCCCAGCGTAAGGTCGAAGGTATGAATTTTGATATACGTAAACAATTATTGGAATATGATAATGTTATGAATAAACAACGCGAGGTTGTATATACCCAAAGGAATATGCTTCTTGAAAGTGAGTCGCTAAGGGATTCGGTGAATGATTTAATAGATGAGGTATGGGAGGAAAAGGCTGATGCATATATGCCCAAAAAGGGATATAATGAGGCGTGGGATCTAAGCGGGCTCAATGATTGGATTGAACGTGTAACAGGCAATAGATTAGAAGACATTGAATTATATAGAGAGAAAACAAGAGAAGAGAGTATTGCAGGACTCAATGAAAGGTTAAAGGAATTATATAAAGCAAAGGAGTTGAGTCTCGGAGAAGAGGTTATAAAGCATCTTGAAAGAATGGTTATGCTTCAAGTTCTTGACAATGCTTGGAAGGAACATTTATATAATCTTGACCAGGTTAAACGAGGAATAGGGCTTCGCGCTTATGGCCAGAAGGATCCTTTAATAGAGTATCAGCATGAGTCCTTTAATCAGTTTATGAGTATGATTGCCCGCGTTAAGGAAGAAACCGTCGAGTACTTATTTAGGGCTAGTATTGTTCAGGAGATGGCTCGCCCAATATTTAATCAAATGAAGGCTCAAAAAGAAGAGGCGCCAACATTAGCTCGGGCATTACAGGAACATCAGCCAATATTTCAAGATGAGGTTCAAATACCGCAGGAACAAAAACCGCATACTGCAGATAAAATAGGACGTAATGACCCCTGCCCGTGCGGCAGTGGAAAGAAGTATAAAAAATGCTGCGGAAAATAAAAATTATCCTCTATATTCTCTCAGGCGTCTTACTTACCCTTTCATTTCCAAGAAGTAATATGTTTATTTTCGCATGGATTGCTCTTGTTCCTATGCTTATCGCATTATGGAATGAGTCAGATATTAAACACGCTGTTTCAGGCGCTTTAATAACAGGGATCACGGCATATTTAGGAATTATGTACTGGATAGTTCCTATGTGCCTTGTTGCAGGTATTCATATTATACCGGGCGTTTTATTCCTATTTGCTCTATCATTATACATGGCATTGTACGTTATAATCTGGGGTTCAATAGCGTTTCTTTTGCGTAATAAAGCAAAGAATATTTTTATTGGACTGCTTTTAGCCGGATCCTGGGCAGGATTAGAGGTTATTCGAAATTATATGATTACAGGATTTCCATGGGCGCTTTTAGGATACTCGCAATGGAATAATTTATATATGATTCAAATTGCTGAATATGGCGGAGTATATGGAATCAGTTTTATGCTGGTTCTGTTTAATTATTTATTGGCGGGTTTTATTAATAGAGAAAATGGCAGAGTAAGAAAGTATGCAGCCGGTATGCTGATTATTTTTTTGCTGACAGTTTCATTTGGATTTATTGCAATGCGGCGTGAAATTCCCAAGGATAATAAAATAAAATTTAGTATTATTCAAGGGAATGTAGACCAGTACAAAAAGTTTGATAATGATTTTAAACTTTTTATAATGCAAAGATATAAAGACCTTGTTTTAAGAGAAGAGTCGCGTAATAGCGATATTATTCTTTGGCCTGAAACATCATTCCCGTCGGTATATCCGGATTCATTATATATGTCTAGGTGGCTTAGCGGCGTAGTAATTGAATCCGGAACAAAGAATATCATTGGAACATTAATTAAAGAGAATAATGCTTATTATAATGGAGCTGTTTATTTTAACAGCGATGGAAAAGAGATCGGGAAATATGCAAAGATGCATCTTGTCCCGTTTGGCGAGGTATTTCCTTTTAGAAATATTCTTGGGAAAATATTTCCGGTTGTTTATAATCTTGGAGGTGTTACGCGTGGAAAAAAAACTTCATTATTTAAAATTAATAACGCATTAATCGGTATTGGAGTTTGTTTTGAAATATTATTTCCGGACGAGGTTAGGAATCAGGTTAAAAATGGCGCGAATATTTTATGCAATATTAGTAATGACGCTTGGTATCTAGATACCTCAGCTCCGTGGCAGCATTTATCATACAGCGTTTTTCGAGCTATTGAAAACAGACGTATGGTCGTGAGGTCTGCGAACACAGGCGTGTCAGCAGTTATTGATGAAAAAGGACGAATAATAAAGTCGCTCGGACTTTTTAAGACAGGCGTATTAACCGCGGATGTATACGCAATGAGCGGTTTGACATTTTATACGCAGTATGGTTATATATTCATAGTTATTTTTCTCTTAACATTGATAATAACTTTAATTAAAATAAAGTATGACTGTTATCCTCGGGTATGACCCGCGGATCTTCGAGATATAAAAGAATAACTAACTCCGTCATTCTGAGGGTTGATGCCCGAAGAATCTTCGTGAGTGGTTCCTCTATCGGAGATCCTTCGGATGGTAATCCTCAGGATGACACAGAGCGTCGCTTATTTTCCGGAGGATAAATGGATATAGATTTAAAGGAAACATTTAAGAAGCTTAAAAAAGAAATCGATAAGATAAGGGGGCGGCTTTGACATTGATGCAAAGCGGAAAAAACTGCTAGAGCTTCAGGATAAGTCTTTTGAGCCCGGTTTTTGGGACGATCAAATTACAGCGCAAAAGATAATGCAGGATATTAATAATTTAAAGATTGATGTAGAGAAATGGGATAAACTTAGTAATGAACTTAAAAATGAAGAAGAGATGTTCATTCTTGGCCTTGAAGAAAATGACGAAAAAGTTGTATTAGATATTCAAAAATCTGTAACGGGTTTAGAAAAAAATATTAATGATTTTAGCTTTCAGGCAAAGCTGAGCGGAAAATTTGATAAAAATAATGCAATAGTAACTCTGCATTCAGGCGCGGGCGGAACTGAGGCATGCGACTGGGTTGATATGCTATTTAGAATGTATAGGCGTTGGGCAGAAAGAAGAAATTATAATACGGAGATTTTAGATATTCTTCCGGGGGAAGAGGCCGGAATTAAGAGCGTGACATTTATTGTAAACGGCCGGTATTCTTACGGCTACTTAAAGGCTGAGATAGGGATACACAGGCTTGTGCGCATCTCTCCGTTTGACGCTAATAAAAGACGTCACACATCATTTGCTTCATGCGATGTTCTGCCTGAGATTAATGATGATATAGAGATAAATATTGATGAAAAGGATTTAAAGATTGATACATATAGATCAGGCGGCGCAGGCGGCCAGCATGTAAATAAGACTGAATCTGCAGTGCGTATAACGCATATGCCGACAGGCGCTGTTGTTCAGTGCCAGAATGAGCGTTCACAGCACAAAAATAAGGCAACTGCTATGAAGCTTTTAAAGGCTAAGCTTTATGATTTAGAGCAGGAGAAACAGCGCAAGGAGTCTGAAAAGCATTATGATGATAAAGGCCAGATTGCCTGGGGTAGTCAGATACGTTCTTATGTTTTCTGCCCATATACCATGGTAAAAGATCATAGAACAAATACAGAGATAGGTAATGTCCAGGCTGTGATGGATGGCGAGATAGATTCATTCATAGACGCATTCCTAACCAAAAGCTAAAAGGGCTCTCAAAAGGGGTCAGGTCTTGAATTATAACTTTCTTATAATTCAAGACCTGACCCCTTTTGACTTCATACTTGTAATTTGTGTAAATATATGTTATATATTTCTTGAAAGTACTAATAATCGTACTTTGGAGAAATATTATGACATATATTGAACTAAAGAATGAACTTAATTCATTTAGTGTTTTTTCTTTAAAAGACATAAAAGCTATAGATCCTAACTTCCATAGGTCAAGATTAAATGACTGGCAAAAAAAGGGATATTTACAAAAGATTATTCGAGGATACTATGTTTTTTCTGACACACAAATTACAGATAAAATATTATTTAAAATAGCCAATAAGATTTATAGTCCGTCCTATGTGTCTCTTGAAACTGCGCTTTCTTATTACGGATTCATTCCTGAGGCAGTGTATGCTATTACTTCGGTTTCAACGAAAAAGACAACCTCATTTAATACTTTTGCTGCAAATTTCATGTATAGAAGCATAGCAAAGCACATATTTTTTGGCTATGATTTAATAGCTGATAATAATAGATGCTTCCGAATGGCAAAGCCGGAAAAAGCAATCCTGGATTTTTTATATTTACATCCTGATCTGGAAAAAGCGGATGATTTTTCCAGCCTTCGTATAAATATTGAGATATTTTTAAAAAAGGTTAAGAAGGATATTTTCTTTAATTATATGGATGCTTTTAAACAGAAGAAACTTAAGAAAAGAGCAATGAAATTTTGGGAGTATATTAATCATGCTTGATATGACACAAATTGAATCATTTTATCCGAAACAATTAAGGGCTTTTAAAAGGAATATATTACGGGAGTATTTGCAATACAAAATACTTGAAATAATTTTTGACTCTGAATATTCGGATAAACTTGCATTTATGGGAGGAACAGCGTCTCGTATAATATATGACAATACGCGGTTTTCTGAGGATTTAGATTTCGATAATTTGGGACTTGATAAAGAGAAATTTAATGATTTATCTATAATAATAAAACGAAGCCTTGAATTAGGTGGATATGCAGTTGAGATAAAAAATACGCTAAAAGGAGCTTTTAGGTGCTATGTTAAGCTTCCCGGCCTTTTGTTTGAGCAAGGTTTGTCACAGCATAAAGATGAAACTATAATGATTCATGTGGATACGGAGCCACAGAATTTTGACTATCAGGCTGATAAAATAATACTCAATAAATTTGATGTGTTTCTTAGAATAAATGTAGTACCAATAGATGTCTTACTCTCACAAAAGATTTATGCTATTTTTCACAGGAAACGTACTATGGGAAGAGATTTTTATGATACGGTGTTTTTATTGGGTAGAACTAAGCCTAATATGGATTATTTAAGGGAAAAGATGGGGATTAAAAGCGGTAAAGAATTAGAAGATAAGATTCTTAAATTTTGTATGAAACTGAACTTTGAACAATTGGCGAAAGATGTTGAGCCATTTTTATTTGATCCTAATGAAGCCAAGAAAGTACTAATGTTTAGTGAGTATATTAAGGGGAATATCTAACGAAGATTCCTGCCTGAGTTTATACTGAGCAAAGCAAAAAAACTACGTCATCCTGAGCGAAGCGAAGGATCTCTGAAAGAAAACGTAAAACGAAGATTTCACCGCCTATGGCGGGACCCCGCAAGATGCGGTGGCTTCGAGCAGTAACCCTCAGAATGGGCATAAAGGTTAAAAAGTGTTGCTAAAATATGCCCAAAATAATAAAAGTATCGACGATACTTTGAAAAATATATACTCACTTTATTGAACAGGTTCAATAAAGGGGTATTAAATGATAAAAAAAACATTGTATAAAAT
>JBDRED010000036.1:0-22912 GCA_043820025.1 Elusimicrobiota bacterium | reverse complement strand
ATAATTTTGCGAGTGGCGCTGTGCTGGCAGCAAAATGGCTAAAAGGCAAGCCCGCGGGATTGTATGATATGAATGATGTGTTAGGGCTGGACTAAAAGAGAATGAAATTAGTTAAAGGCATATTTAATAATAAGATAATATGTTGTTTTCATTATTTAGCCGATTAATATTTTTTTGGGAACATTCTATATTTTTGTTTTGTCAAATTTCCATAACATATCATTTATGACATCTAAATAATTTTTATCAAAGGATAAAAGGAGGATGCATGTTTAAAATATATCAAGTATTTCGCTTTAAAAAACAGATAATCAGCATGCTTCTATTATTAAGCGCATACAGCGCTTTCGCAAAACCCGGAGTCAATTCATCAAATTTTAACATAATTAAACCCGCAAATTCACAAGAACCAAACAAAATTGAAATAGTAAAAGCAATGTATATGACAGTAATACCAAAAGCTTTGATTAAGACTAAATTTGTTAAGTTCGGAACTATGAACACGGCCAGTCAAGAAGTTAAGATTATAGGAAAGGTATTAAATTACCCAAATCCTTTTAAGTTAAGAGAAGGCACAGAAATAGGTTATGAACTTACAAGTAATGCGGATATGGAAATACAGATTTATGATATGCAGGCTTATAAAATCTGCGCTCTGTCAATTAACCAAGGCGACGAGGGCGGAAAATTCGGGTATAACAGAGTTCTTCTAAATCAAAATACATTTGGCGGTTATGATCTTTCATCAGGAATATATTTTTATGTGATTGCGAATAAGGGTAAGGTTTTAGGAAAAGGAAAGATGTCAATTATTCCGTAGCTTCGAGGTTAATAATGAAATATAAAATTTTAATAATGATTTTGATACTGACTCTTACACCGTTGGTTTTCAGCGCTGACGCGTTTTTAGTGACCGAGATCGGCACTTCAGCAGATATGATAAGTATTGGAAATATTTACAGCATGAATGGTTCAGCTGAAAGTATTTTCCATAATCCCGCAGGCTTAAGCAGAACAAAAAAATATGGAATATCGGCATTTACAACTAAATTCATAAATGAATGCGTTTATAAAAATTTTGCCGGAACAATGAGAATAGGGAATGGAGTCTTAGGCGCAGGATATATGGAATTAGGAATCGATGATATACCTCTTACCGGAGAAAGCGGCAATAGATTCTACGAAATAAGTAAATTTGATTATAACAACTCTTTAACAAAAATCGGTTACGCAATGCCTGTTGTTTCTAAAAATATTTATGGAGGAATGAGTCTCAGTTATTTACACAGCGAAAATTATAATGTCACAGGGAATGGTATTAACGGAGATCTGGGAATGTTATTTATTTTTGATCCAATGTGTTTATCAATATCTTTAGAGAATTTGTTATGGTTCAGTAATATGAATTATGACAATAATGCGTATGAAGATATTCCGGTTACATTAGTTACAAGCGCAGGTTATGAGTTTAGCGATTTAAGAGTTTTAGGGCAATTTAAAAAAATTGAAAAAAGAAGCGGATTAATAAAAGCATTTGGATTGGAATATTCGCCGGGATTTATAAAGATCGTCAAAATAAGCGGCGGATATGCGGAATATTATAACTTAAATAATATTAATCATAAATTAACCTTTGGAATGGGCGTAAAAATGTTTGGAGTAAACATAGCATATGCATTTGAAAAAGGCGAGTTTATCGAAGATATGAATAAACACTATTATTCAATTAATTTTGAATATTAAGACGCAGCAGCGTAATGAAAATATTATAACTGGATCCCCGGCTTCTCGGGGATGACACAGCGGCGTCAATTTTCGGAGGAAAAATGAAAAAGATAATCACTATAACACTTGTATTAACTATGTTAATTAATCAGTTGGTTTTTGCTGTTCCGGGAAAGATTATGTTTGAGACAAATCTCTCTGAAAATGGCGAATTAATAAGCGGGGAGAAAAAAATAGCGGTGCGGCTGTATAGCGCTGATGATACTGCTAAAACAATTTGGGAAGAGGTGCATGAAAATGTGTTTTTCTCGAGCGGAACATGCATTATGGAATTAGGAAAAGAGAAAAATCTCGATTCAAAATGTTTTGATATTAATGACGCGCAGTTTGGAATAAGTATATTTAACGGGCAGGAACGCGGAGAAGAAGCTGTTGTGCCAATATATTCATTGCCATATGCCGTGCAGGCAGGAGGTATAAAAGGAATATCTTCTGACAAAGACGATAGAATAGGAATAGGAGAAACGGAAACCTTGGAAGCAGGATTAAAAGGGAAATTAAACTTACAAGCAAAAGCAAATCAGGCTATGGCGTATTTTACAGGCAAAGCTCTTAGGGATGAAAATAATCCGTACGGCCCGGATCCGAGTTCATACATATTTATGAAAGATTTGGATAGCGAAGAAGCATGGGGATTGCGGGTAGGGAATGACGGAGATTTTGCAGTGCATCAAGTCGCAAGAGCAGACAGGTTTAATATAACAAAGGATGGGGACATAGGAATAGGTTTAACTAATCCCGGAAAAAAGGTCGGAATAAACGGAGATATATTATTTGAAAACGGGTTCGGCGTATATGCAAGAAATTCTGCAGGCACTATAGGAAATCTAATACATAGAAATAAAGGCGATGAAACAATAATCGGAGAGAATATTTTTGATAATCCAATGATTCTGCAGACAGGAAAGAACTTAATTTCATTCGCAACTAATAAAGAAGAACGTATGCGAATTACATCTGACGGGAAAGTCGGAGTAGGAGCAGTTAGTCCGCAGGCAAGACTGCATGTTTTTACAAAGTTGGAACAGCCAATGGCATATTTCGAGGGAAAGGATTTAAGAAGCAGTGACAATCCGAATGGCCCGGATCCAAGCTCGTATGTATTTTTGAAAGACTTAGACAGCGCGGAATTATGGGGCCTGCGAGTCGGTAATGACGGCGAGTTTGCAGTGCATCAGGCAGGAAAAGCGGACAGGTTAAATATTACTAAGGATGGTAAAGTAGGAATAGGTGTAACTAATCCAAACGCAAAACTTCAGATTTCGCAGTATGATAATTCAAATTACGGGGTTAATTTAGAGTTAAGGCGGGATGGCGGCCATGAATCAGGTTTATCTCTGCATTCAGGCGGTTTCGGAGCCTATGGTATAGTAGTAACGCTCCCGGACGGAGATTTAGCATTTATTCAAGACAGATGGTCATGCGGCGCAGGTTCTGAAAAAATGAGACTAACAAGAGCAGGAAATCTTGGAATAGGAAATGCAAATCCGTCTCAGAAATTAGATGTTGCAGGAACTGTAAAGGCGGCAGAATTTATTGGCGATGGTTCAAAACTAACAGGAATAGTATCAGGCCTGTGGAAAGATATTGGTTATGGAATAAGTTATTCAAGCGGATCAGTCGGAATAGGGGCAATTTTGCCGGATACAAAATTGCATATTTCAAACAACAGCGCTGATATTCTGAAGATGCAGAATACATTGGAAAACGGCGGTATATGGCAGTTTAAGGTCGGAGGCGGGGGAACGTTTGATAAAAATTTTATGATTTTTGACAAGACAGACGGCGCGGATAACAGAAGATTAACAATATCCGAGAAAGGAGATGTTTCAATTAATGCGAATAAGGACGCATTGACTTATTTAAGTATTTACAACCAGGATACAGGAATAAATGCAGGGGCAATAGCGCGTTTAGTAACAGCAGGAGGGCATACAGATATTGTTCAATATAACAGCGGAAGGTTCTCAGTTAATAATATTTATCCGAATGGATATATAGCTTTTAATACCTCGGGAAGCGAGCGTTTGAGAATTACAGGCGACGGACGAGTGGGAATAGGCGTAACGAATCCGGCGAGCAAGATGCATATTAGAGATGTGCACGCAAGACTGCAGGTTGAGGATCCTGAAGGCGAGATAGCGTATATGGAAGCTTTAAGCGCGAATAATAATGTCAGGATAGGATCAGCAAGTAAGCATCCTGTAGCTTTCAGCGTAAACAACGAAGAAAAAATGTATTTAACGCAGAATGGAGATTTAGGAATAGGAGCAGTTAGTCCGCAGGCAAGACTGCATGTTTTTACAAAGTTAGAACAGCCAATGGCATATTTCGAGGGAAAGGATTTAAGAAGCAGTGATAATCCGAATGGTCCGGATCCAAGCTCGTATGTATTTTTAAAAGACTTAGACAGCGCGGAGGCATGGGGCTTGCGCCTGGGAGACGGAGGAGAATTCGCGATACATCAGGTATCCAAAGCTGATCGTTTAAACATAACAAAGGATGGGGACATAGGAATAGGTTTAACTAATCCCGGAAAAAAGGTCGGAATAAACGGAGATATATTATTTGAAAACGGGTTCGGCGTATATGCAAGAAATTCTGTAGGCACTATAGGAAATCTAATACATAGAAATAAAGGCGATGAAACAATAATCGGAGAGAATATTTTTGATAATCCAATGATTCTGCAGACAGGAAGGAATTTTATTTCATTCGCAACTAATAAAGAAGAACGTATGCGAATTACATCTGACGGGAAAGTCGGAATAGGGGTGGAAAATCCAAACGCAAAGCTTGATATAAAAGGAGATATTTTATTAGAACCGGTCAGTGAAGAAATTGCTTATAACTCGCTTGCTTTTCATCAACATACTAATGGCGATGCTATAGTGTGGATTCCAAAAGATGGAAATCTTCGTTTTAAATCAGGCGCTGCCGGAAGTTTAGGAGATAAGATTTCATTTACAGCTTCAGGCAGGGTTGGGATTGGGGTAAATGACCCGCAGAGTCAGTTGAGCATATTGTGCCATCCTACATATAAACCTTTTACTATACCTCATCATGGCGAGTTTGGCGGAGGAACAAATACTCGTTTATCGCTTTTAGGGCTTGAACCGGGTTTTATTATATCAAGCGATTTAAGTTATTTGGGCGGAACACCTGTGCAGACAGGAACTGAAACGCATTTCCTGGGTATGCAGATAGGGCATTTTACTGATAATGATTCGCCGCGTAATCAGATATTTTTCGGAGGAGGAAATCTGGATTTTGTCAGGTCCGAAGCAGGCACAGGTTCGAATTATAAAAAACTGATGACTTTAACAGACAGTGGATTATTAGGTATAGGTAAAAGTAATCCTGCCGCAACATTAGATGTTATGGGTACTATAAACGCTGAAAAAATAATGATTAACGGGGTGCCCCTTACAACTTCAGCCCAAACTGTGGTAGGGAATGCATGGATACAGAAAATTGGCGGCAAAATTTATTATCCGGGACAAGTCACAATTGAGGGACAAAGCGTTCCTTACTCGGATGCAAAACTCATTTTAAACGGACTTGAACATCATCTGGAAATAAATAATCCAAAGGATCCTAAAACAAATTCAGCAATCAGTAAATATCCAAATGGAGATTTGAGAATATTTTCAAGCACAGATGGTGTAGAGCGCAGAGAGCTCAGCCTTAATGTTAATGGCAGTGCAGGCGGGACAAAGGATCTTGTTATAAGCCCTAGCGGGAATGTAGGTATAGCAAATCCAAATCCGGCATATAAACTTGATGTATCAGGAATAATTAATGCGCAGGGGATAAAAGTTAACGGCCAGGATTTACACAGCGGCGTGCCTGATGCTGAAATAGATTGGTACAAATTTCAAAATGAATCAATGAGTGATAATATAAAGGCGCATGGCCTTGGCTGGACGCCGTCGCGGATAAAGGTGATTGTTAAAGAAGGTTTAGAAGGAAAAAGGATATATGATGTTTCATATTATAACCTGACATATTCGTATGAAGCAGGGGTTAATGTTGGTTATGGGATACAATTATCTTATGATGATCAAAATATTTATCTCACAATGCTAAATCATAAACTCTGCGCGCCTACGAAAGACGGGACTTATGAATTTACAGATCCGTATGTAAAGGTCTATTTGTGGAAATAAAAAAAAGAGTAAAAATTATGAAAAAAATTAATCTCACGATAACAGCGCTCTTACTTTTATCAAGCAGTATCTATTCCTATGACGCGAAAAATACGCACCCGTATTTTTTGACTGCTAAAGCAGGAGATATGTGCGTAAGCGGCGGATATAGCATACTCGGCCAATATTATAATACATACGGCGATAAAACAGCGATGAAGTTTTTAACTAAAGGTTCTCATGATGAGGATAATAGTAATTCATTTGACGTTGGAGAGATACCTGGATTTTCGTGGCGTAATCATTTTTATAATCCTGTTACAGGCGAAGGTTTTAGGGATACTGCATGCAGGCCGTCTATTGAATATGCCGGGGATATTTGGAATGCAGCGCTCTGGCAGTATGTGAAAGGCAATAAGGATAATGCTTTTTACAAATTAGGAAGAGTTGTTCATTTATTACAAGATTCAGCGGCTGTTCCGCATGTTTACCTGGATCAACATGCTTTTGAAGAAGAGGGATATGAAACTTGGATACAAAATCATCTTGAAGATGATGAAAATATTATTAAAACAGCAAATATTCTCCAGCCTGCCGGCAGTGTATATGGCTCTTCTTCATTGAATTATGATGATTTTATTAAAGAAATGGCAGATAAAACTTATTATGCCGTAAAAGTATTTGGAGATCTAAAAAAGAGCACAACAACACCTGTAATAGGCGTTGATATGACAAATATGTTTATGCCTGATGTTGATCAATATGGATCTAAGTTTTCCAATTTTGAAATAAAATATATTAAAAATTCTCTCGATGAGTACTGGGTACTAACTAATGGTTCACAAAATTATTATTATGAAAAGACACTATATTCTGACGATTGGTGGCCTATAAAAGATGGAAAAAAGTGGGATAATTATAAAAGTTTAGTAGACAGTGGAGCATCCTCATTAACCGGCATGACTCAATTTTATTTTGAAAAGCCGGAGGCAATATGCCCTACTAAATATTATGATCAAAGCAGTAAGCAATGGACGCGAAATGTTCAGATCTTTCCGCTTGCTAAACTATGGGCCGGGATGGAATATTATACTGCTACTCCTCATCAATCATTTAAAATAATATCTCAAGCCATTGGATATTCAGCAGGATTAATAAAATTCTTTCTTGATAATGCGAGTAATTTATACGCTCAGATTATCGGCACATTTTACGCTACAGTTAAAGATTCAATAACAAATGAAAATATAAATGGAGCTCTGATTAAGATTGAAAACTCTTTTATAAATACGGAAGTGACAATTACTGACGGAGTATTTTCTATTGATCTACCAAAAGGAAATTATTCATATAAGATTGAAGATTCCGAACATCAGACTTATTATGGAGATGTTACTATTACTGCTCTGCAGTCAACCGGGAAAGATATTATATTAACTCCATTTGATGCGCGAATTTACGGGACAGTAAAAGATCAAAATGGGAATGTTCTCGAAGGCGTAAATGTAATAATTGTTCCGATCAACGATACTAATCATAATTATTCAACTGTTACAAATGCAAGCGGTTATTATTCAATAAGAGCGCCGAATGGTTTATATAATATTTATTTTTCAAAAAATGAATATATTCCTATTAAAAATGAATATGTCTTGATAAGCCAAGGTTCAGAGACAGAAATTAATATAAATAGTATGACTCTCATTAATCCTAATGCAGCGCCTATTATAACGCCGGATATTTTAAAAGCGCAGACAAATAATCATGCAATAAAAATTGGCGCGAATGTAGTTGATTACAAAAAGGATGGATCAGCAGGCGGGGTAAAAAAAGTTGATTTAATTTATAAAGGAACTAATGACTCATTATGGCGCGCATTGGAAATGCTAAGAAGTGAAAATGATTATTATGATGTTAATATCCCGGGCCAGCAGCCCGGAACTGTAAAGTATTATTTCTACGCTGAAGACACAGATGGAAATGGAATTACACTGCCTTATCCGTATGAACAGCCTGAAAATAATCCGTATTCATTCGATGTTGTACTCGATAATACCCCGCCAGTTCCATATCCGGATCCTGCGCCTAATAAAGAAGGCGTTGAAACAAATACAAGAGTTATAAAAGTATCTTTTAACGAGGCAGTCGATAGGACAAGTATTAACAATAACACTTTATTGATACAATATTATGAAGAAAATTCTTACAAAACTTTGCATGGAAATATTAATGCCTTTGATAATAGCATTGAATTTTTTATTAGCGCGTCAGAACAGCTCGCGCCTAATACAGTTTACACTTGCAATTTAAAAGGTATAAAAGATTTATCAGGGAATACTATGCCGGATTATACCTGGTCTTTTACTGTTGAAGATGTGCTTCCAATTGCAATAACTGCAGTATCATGTTCTGCAGATATTTATAATTCAAATAGCAGCGCTTTAAATTTTAAGTGTCATGTTTCAGCGAAAATAAGTTCTATGAGTATTGTTCTAAGTAATACAAATCGAATAAGCGATATTGAAGGTGAAACAATATTTACAATAGATAAATCTACCGGAGATCCGGGGCTGTCTATTTCCGGGAATGATATAACTTTTAATTGGGATGGCAAATATAATGGGCATGCAATTCCAGACGGAGAATATGTTTTTAAAATTAACGCTATAGACGCAAAATATAAAGTCAAAGCAAATTCAGAGAGTCAGCCTGTTAAATGGTTTTTAAGAGCGAACTGTGATGTTACTTTAAATTATAAAGCGCAGGCTTATACAAGGGATGGATCCCATATGTTTACAAAAACTGTTTATCCTAATTTTGATCAAGATATTTATTCATGGGTAGATTATGAGGAGTGGCATTTATTTGGAGATATGATGACTGTTAATATTGGAGGATCTTCTCATGATATTGGATCAGGCTGGGATAGGTTTTGGGGGAAGTGCGGAGATAGAGTAGATGCTGTTAAAAAAGGAGAAGGCGTTTATGTCTCAGGCGGTTATTATAAAAACTTTGATAGGTATGATAGAGCGTATTTTACATTTTCTATGAAATATTCAGATCCGGTAGACCTAAAATATTTTAATATTATAAAAAATAATGATGATATAGTTAAGGGATTTAAAGTGGATAATGAAGGTAAATATGTTTCAAATAATTATCCTATAGACGAGAACGAGTATTTAAGAATAATAAATGATTATTCGAGTTATTCTGCAAATAGATTTTATAACAATAAAGATATTTTTAACGATAAGTATATAACAAAAAGAAATGATATTATTTATAAAGATTTTAGTATTGAACTGCCAAAGAAAGTTGAAGACGGTTTAACAGAAAATAATGGCTGGTTATGTGATATAGAAAAATCTGTTTTTGAAAATATTCGTATTATGTCTCCATATCCAAACGAGGATTATGATAATAATCCTGAGATAAAAACGTGGATACAATACACAAGTTCTCCTAATGATAATACAATTGAAGGCAGATTAGTAATTGAAAATCAAAGTCCTAAAGTTAAACCTTTTATATTTGATGTAACACCTCCGCAGATTGATATGCGCGTTATTAACGAAGCATTTTCCTATGCGCTTGGCCGGTCGGCAACATTTCAGTTTTTAATAAATGAAAACTTTAGCGGCATTAAGGATGTTAATTTAAGTATTTATGACTTGGCAAATAATTTAATAAACACAATTTATTCTGCAGAGACTGATGTTCCTGAAACAAAGATTATCAGCTGGAACGGAGATAATTCAAGCGGGAATAAGGTTAATGACGGAGAATATGCTTATAAAATTAAGGCTAGAGACGGCGCAAATAATTGGGCTGAAAAACAAGGAGTAATTATTGTTGATACGCATGCTCCTGAAATAAGCGGCGTTGATCTTAAAATAACACCGGGTAAGCATAAAAGTCCTGATTCATTTTCATTAAAGGATTCAAATGTTACTATTTCAGGCGCTTTATCAGAAAACTATTCGCCATTGATAAACGCTGAGATTTCATTTATTTCTTCAAGGCTCTCAAAGCCGATTGTTTTCACTAAACAATATGATAGAGAAAATGGCGTGTTTGAAAATTATCAATCTATATGGGATGCTAATGATGAAAAAGGTATAAATGTTCCTGACGGCGAATATGAAGTATCTATTAAGCTTGTTGATAATGTTGGTAATACGGAAGAATATATTATAGGCGCATTTGAAATAGATAGGACTCCGTCGTATATTTTGGATCTTTCAATAAGTAATACAATCATAGGAGACAATGAACCGTTGTATATTTTTTATAAACTTACAGAGTTTGCTGAAACAGAAATTCGAATAATAGATCAAAGAAGAAGAACAATACGGTTTTATAAAGATCCTTATGGATATGCTAATGAAAATTATATTTGGGACGGTAATGACATGTATGGAGAACCTGCTGAAAGCGGCGCGTATACTATTCAGATTAAAACTTTGGATTGGCTGGAGAATGAAGCTGTTTCTGAAACATCAGTTATTAAAAATCATATACCTGCAGAGATATTTTTCCCAATGGATGATTATAGTGTAGTGAGCAGTACAGTAATAATCAAAGGCAATGCGCTGGATCCGGGCATGGAAAATACAAATGATTTTAAAGGCTACAGGCTGTGGTGGAGGCAGGGAGAGATAACCAGCTGGGATGGAGATAATGATCCAAAAAGTCCGTCGCAGGTTTATTGGCATCCAATTACTATTCCTGTAATAAATCAATCAAAAGATGATCAATATTTAAGTTTGCGGTCAGTTTACGACGGAGAATTAGGCTATTTCGATATTTCAGGTATTGCGGATGGAACTACATGCGCAATACTTTTGACAGCTGAAGATAATTCCGGAGATTATAGTTTTGACTCGCGCATTATTGTGGTAAATTCCAATGAGGAAGACGCTACTTCGCCATTTATATCAATAACCAATCCTGTTATAAATAATTTTTATACAATTGCAGAAGGCGCAGAGACAGTTCCTGTCATTTTCAATCTTGTATCCGGCGGTAATGACACAACTGTTAATATTGATATAATTAATACAAAAAATAATGAGGTGCTTCGTCATGAAACATTTGTGTATCCGAATTCCGGAGGGATAAATGAATATGTATTTGATTGGAATATGCGAAATTACAGGAACTGGTTTGTTGATACCGGCGAATATTTGATACGCATAACTGCAAAAGATAATGACGGGTATGGCATGGATATAAAAGAAGTAAAAGTCCATATTAATAAAGAGCTCGGAGCGCAGATTAGTATTTTAAATTTTGATTCAAATAATGAATCTGTTGAAATATCAGAGCCTGTAACAATTACTTATGATTTATCAAAGATTGGTATATCAACAATTACAGTCAAAGATGTTTCTTCTAGTCAAGAAACAGTTATTTTAAGATCAGAATCTAATAATGGTTCTATTGAATGGTCGAGCGATAGAAGAGGTTTGTATTTATTTACTTTAAAGACAGAATCAATTGATAATCCAAAAACTTATGATGAAGCGTCGATTATTGTTTCAGTAGGAGCTGGACTTGGTTCAGGAAGCGTAGATATTATTTATCCTCAAGCAAACGCATTATCTGAAGGATCAACATATTGTTTATGGAAAGCGCAGGCAGAAGGATTGCATTATCCGGATGAGGAATTTACATGCGGTATAAAAGCAAGCGGCATGGAATATCCGTATGAGGATTTTACTTGGACAGTAACAGGAACAGGAACAGAAACGTGGTATAGTTCGCAGAGTGTTTCAAAGTCCGGTTCAGGCGGCGGAGGTGATGGCGGCGAAAAAAGGTATGATAAAAAAATAATTAGATACAATGGTAGACGTTATTTAGTTTTAAGGGAATGGTGGTCAATAATTAATGTTGACTATGGAATAACTTATAATAACACGCCTACTCCAAGTTTATCTGCGTCGGGATCCATTGGTGGATTAGAAATTACAGAAACAAGAAATAATGGGTTTAAAGCGCGAGTTTATCTTTATAAGGATATATATACTTATACTGGGAGCAGAGTGTGTGATTGGCTGCCTACAGGAGGTCCTTCAGGTGTAACTTTTTCTTGGTCAGTTACAGGAAACATTACAGTAAGTAATACTGCAACACGCTCAAAAACAGTTAGTGGATCAGGCAGAATATCAAAAATAGAAGGCGATAGAACTATTTCAGCATTTAATGCATATCCTCCTGCGCCAAATGGCGGCGCAATCAGCAATGTGTCATACTCGATTTCTGACAATAGTTCAAATGTTTCTACTTGGATAAGCGGGAATATTGTAAAGGCAAGAGGTTTATCTGAAAAACCATGGGAACAGGCCTCGCAGCTGCCTTTTGTAGGAACAGCGCGTTGTAATAAGGTTAGGCCTTATGTAAGCGATAATTTGTGCTCGCTGTTTACAGTGCCGTCGAATGCAGCATTAAATAATCAAAATCCATTTAGCATTGTCAGCGGCTCTATTAACAATTCAAAAGTAAATGCTGATATCCGGTTTGCAGATAATTATTACAGATTAAAAGCAATGACCAATAATGAAGAAAGCTGGAATTCAAATGATGATTTACGTCTGAATAATGGACAATTAGAAGATATTTATCCATTTAATAATACAAAGGATCCATACTATTTTATAGAAGAGTCAACAGCTCCGATATTTTTCGCGTCAGGATATTTAAAGACTACTCCGGAGCAGAAAGATGTTAAAGCTATGTTTTGGAGAGATGGTTCTATAACTAAGGACAATATTTACACAAATATTAGTAACTGGAATGTGGCGGCATATTATCCGGACGGCAGTGTAAATGATTCTCTTCATATTGGGAGCATAAAATCTGATTTTAGCGCAGAGCCTATTGCGAATGACGACACCTTTGATTATTTTTCCGTAAAACTTACCACAGGCGATGTTCCGGTAAAAACATTTATAGAGATAAAAGGCTCTGCTTATGGCGATGGATTTAAAGGTTATTCAATATTTTACAAAAAACCCGGTGATACTGTCTGGAACTTAATTTGCGCTAAAAATGAGCAGGTATACGACGGAGTATTAGGTTATTGGGATGTAAGGGGCCTGCATGGCGAATATAAATTAAAGGTTGTTATGCTGGATAATACAGGCGCAAGCGAAAAAGAAATAACCTCTGTTATCGGTAAAAAAATAGAAGCGAATAATTGGAAGCATTCCTATGTCTGCGCTCCATACAATAAAGCGTATATTGATTTCCCCGGATATAGTGTTTTCACTGATACTGTTATTACAGTTACTCCGCGTTCATTTTCAGAGGCGGATATAAAAATACCTGAAAGCATGCCAATGCCTATTGGAGCTGTGTATGATTTAAAACCGCACGGACTCCGGTTAAAGACTACAGCGCAGTTTGTAATGCGTTTCTTAGAGGACGAAATGAACGAGGATACAATGTCAAAAGCAACGCTTTATCATGTGAAAGATGAAGGATTCATTGAGCCTTATGATGTGCATACTGTCAGCAAAACAATTGAATATATTCCTAAAGAGGGCGGCGGAACCGTCAAGGTTTATAAGTTTACAATTCCGATTAATTCATTCTCAAGTTATTTAATGATGGACAGCATTCCTGTGCCTGAGATTAAACAAAATATTAAATTAACAAATAAAAACAGCGTAATTCTTGAGGGTAAAGCAGTAGAGCCGAATTCTAAGATCGAAATAATTTCCCAATATTTTATAAACACGGTTTATGCTGATGCGAATGGTAATTTTAGTTATGAAATAAAACTTGCCGAAGGTAAAAATAAAATAAGAGCGCGCCAGCTTAGGTATTACAAAAATGAAGAACTAAAAGGAAAATATTCGAATGAAATCGAAGTGGTATTAGACAGCAAGGCTCCGATTATAAGCGGAATGAGTTTGATTTCAGAAACATTTACTCCGGACGGCGACGGGGATAATGATACGGCTCTTATGAGCTATTTTTTAAATGAAGACGCTAATTTAGAAATTAAGGTTAAAGATATCTACGGACATGTTATTAGAATATTGGATGACGCTTCCGGCATAAAAAAATCCGGACAAAATAATATCAGCTGGGGCGGGTATGACGCAAATTTAGCGCTTGCATCAAGCGGCGAATATAGAATAGTGATTACTGCTCAGGATACTGCGGGAAATAAATCTATGGAGATAGAAAAAAATATTAAATTAGTTTCTAAGGCAGAATGTAGTATTCCGGATGTTAAGATTACAGCTCCTTATAATAATGGCCCTGTAACGGATAAGGTTTTTATATTAGCTGAGGTCAGCAATGAATGCAGGCTTTCAAAGGTTGAATTTTATGTGGATGATGTTTTATTAAATACCGATGCTGATCCTGTTTATTGTTATGAATGGGATTCATCGGCATGTATTGAAAGCTCAACGCATACAATTAAAATTATCGCGTATAACAAACCCGGAACAGAAACATTCACGGATAAAATAATTGTCAGAAAACAAGGAAATATGTTTGCATGGAGGGTCACTGCCGGCGGCGATGTTTCAGGGTCTTGGCTAGAAGAAGCGAGTATTTCAATTTCAGACGGAAAAAAGTTTATAAAAGATATTGATGTGGCGGTTACTCCGGAAACGGTTTTGAATCTTGAGATTTTTCACGCAGATGTTGAGGGGTTTTTAGAGGGAAACAAGCTTTATGCTCGGTATATTGATAGAACCGGGCCTAGTTTTGAAATTACTGAACCAAAGACAAACAGCATATTAAGCGGAACGGTTGATATTAAATTAGGAAATATTTTAAATCATATTGTAATAAAAACTTTTGTGTATGTTGATGGAAAAAAAGTTTTGGAAAGGGATGGATTAGATTGGAATTTAAAACTTGACACAACCTTGTTTTATGACGGCGAACACACAATTGATATTTTAATATATGATATTCAAAATCAGTACTATTATCAAACTATAAAAGCAAAATTCGATAATAATATTTTACCTGAGAATACTATAACTATAAATGTTTTATCGCCCCAAAATAATTATAACTACATTACATTTAAGGAAGATATAATCGTAAATTATTCTGTATATGACAATTTAAATAATGATCTGGAGATTAAATCATATATTAATGACTATGAGACAGGTAATTTTGTTATGCAGGTTGCGCAAGGCGATAAACTTAATCCTGTTCAAATACTTCATCCCGGAAAATGGCAATATACTTTAGAGGCAAAGGATTATTCAGGAAATATTTCTTCGTATACAGCTGTATTTAATGTTATTGGCAGCAGCATACCGGCTAAATCCGGGCTTGCGTATGATTGTAATGAAATCGAGATATTCAATAAGGTTTATCTACCGTTGGATAATTCAATCAGAATCGAAATTTTAAATGACGATTCAGCTGAATCATACTGCGAATACAGCATTGATGATTGCGGGTTTATCAGATATACGGGCGCTTTTAGTATTCCGCAAGGTTTGCACAAGCTTTCCTATTATTGCGTAAAGGATACATATAACGTCGAAAAAACGAAAACCTTAGATATTATTGTTGGCAGAAAACCTGATTATGCGATTTTGTGCCCGAATGACGAATTGCGCGATCAATATGTGTGGGATTTAGGCAACGCGAAAGATGATAAAACAAAAGATATAATAGGAAATAGAATCGCGCCAAAGGCATGCGAACTAATTGACAAAAATAATTTTGGAATGGTATATAGAGATTATGACGATGATAGCGCTTTGGCGGCTAAGCCTGTTTATGAAATTTTAATGTCTAATAACAATAATGATCAAATACCTAAGACAGATAACGGAAAGAATCCGCTGTATGGAGTCAATAATTTTGTCTTGAGCAATGGAGATTCTATTATTTTAGAGAAGGGCACATACTATTTTAATGATATTATTTTAGATGATGGGGCAAGCCTCAAAACAAACGGCAGAGTCAATATTATCTGCGCCGGCAGATTATCGATTAGCGAATACGCAGACTCCGAAAATCTTGGGCAATTCAATGATATAGTGATCTTTATTGCTGACACAGCCCGTCTTCTCAGTGAAAACAGAAATAACCGGATACAAACCCAGCTTCTTTTGCGTAATTAATTTTCTTTTTTGACGCAATATTAAAATCCTGCGATAATTGCGCGGGATTTTTTTATCTATAATGAGAATGATGCAATACAAGTGCCGCCTATCTATTACATAAAAAATTCGCGAGGGGGGTGTCACATCTATTGACCTATCTCTATTTTTTCTTATCTTTATAAATTGTAAAAAAGTCCATAATTTAGTATATAATAATAATGATAATTAAAAAAATATAAGGAGCGCGGAAAATGAAGATTAATTATTCGAATTCAGTGAAGAAACTGCCGCCGTATTTGTTTGCAGAGATTGACAGGAAGAAAAAGGAATTAATTGATAAAGGCATAGATATAATCAGCTTTGGCGTCGGCGATCCTGATACGCCTGCTCCGGAATTTATTATTGACGCTATGAAGACAGCTTTGGATAATCCGGTAAATCATCAATATCCTTTTGGAAGCGGAAAGATTTCATTCAGAAAGGCAGCGTCTGCCTGGCTAAAAAAAAGATTTAATGTTGATATAGACCCTATCACAGAGATACACGCTCTGATTGGCTCTAAAGAAGGAATAGCCCATTTTCCTTTAGCGTTTCTTAACCCCGGAGACATAGTTTTAGTGCCTGAGCCCGGATATCCTGCTTATAACGCAGGCGTTATTTTTGCAGGCGGCGAGTCATATTTTATGCCTCTTTTAGAAAAAAATAATTTTTTGCCTGACCTGGAATCAATACCAAGCGAAACAGCAAAGAGAGCAAAGATTATGTATGTCAATTATCCTAATAATCCGACAGCTGCATTATGCGGCGAAAAAGACTTTATTAAAATGATAGAATTCGCGAAAAAATATGATATTATTATTGCTCATGACGCTGCGTATTCAGAGATGTATTACGACGGGAAAAGGCCTATCAGCTTTTTAAGCGCGCCCGGCGCTAAGGATGTCGGGGTTGAGTTTCATTCACTGTCAAAAACATTCAATATGACAGGCTGGCGTATTGGTTTTGTTGCGGGGAATAGAGATATAATAAAAGGATTATCTATTGTAAAAGATAATTATGATTCAGGCGTTTTTGGCGCTGTTCAGGATGCGGCAGTGACTGCTTTAGAGAAAGGAGACGCTGAAGCTGAAAGATTAAGAAATATGTATCAAAAAAGACGGGATTTTTTTATTCAAAAGATGAAATCAATCGGCTGGAATATTTCCTGTCCCGGAGCGACATTTTATGTATGGGCAAAGGCGCCGGACGGTTATACCTCAGCTGAGTGCGCAGCTAAACTTTTAGACAAAGCAGGGATTGTAGTAACTCCGGGGAATGGGTTTGGGCCTTCAGGCGAAGGATATGTTAGATTTACGCTTACTGTTAGTGAAAAAAGAATAGAGGAAGCTGTTGAGAGGATAAAGAAACTTAACCGGTAAAGGAGTGCTAATGCAGAGACATTTATTTAGGTTAATTGTTGGAGCGGCAGTGTTTATAAGCGTTGCTTTTTTAGTCAGGCATTTACGAAACCCTGAAAGAGCGTGGAACAGGTTTCAAGAAATGAAGCTTGATATGATACAATCATTTGAGATTTTAAGGCCTCAGACAGCGTCATATAAGTTTTTTAAAGAAGAGAATCTATGGCATGTTTTGCCTGGAGAGGATATTCCTCTCAAATTTGAAGTGGATCAGGAACAGGTTAATAATACTGTGAATACAATAGCAGCGCTTAATATCGGAGATATAGTTTTAGACGGCAAAGAAAGGCATAAGGAGCTGGAGTTAGATGATGAAAATGCCGTAAGGCTTAAGGTGTTTACAAACTCATTTAAAGCTGTGCTGGATATGTATGTTGGTAAGCGCAGTGTAGCGTTCAGGACATCTTATGTAAGGGCCGCAAATAGAGATGAAGTGTTTATTGCAAAGGGGTTGGTAAGGAGCGATATAAATAGAAATATCGCTTTTTGGCGCTCTAAGAAAATATTACAATGCGATATAAATGACATATCAGTTATTGTGATCGAACAAAAGTTTTATACTTTAGTTTTTGCGAAAGACAATGAAGGGCAGTGGTATGTTTCGTCAGGAGAAAAAAGAACTAAGGTTAATAAAGAAAAGTTTGCTAATTTATTAGACCAGATTGAGGTAATAAAAGCTGACGGATTTGCTGATGAAGAAGGAGTTACTACTGATGCATTAGGTTTTGATAAGCCGTATGCCGGCTTGACTCTGACATATACAAGCGGCAAACAAGAACAGGTTATAGTGGGAAAATCCAGTGATCCTCATTATTATGTAAAAAATACATCAAAAGATATTGTATATCTCTTAAGCGCGTATAAAGTCAGAAGAATATTTGAAAGGGAAATTCAAGATTTTGTAAAGAAATGATTGAATAAGAGATCGAAAAAAAACAAACACGGGGACTGTCCCTGAATAGGGACTGTCACCTCTGAAAAATAAGGAAAAAATTTCTTTCAGAAATTTTTTAGGGGGGAATTGAATGAATATATTGGTGCTCGGAAGCGGCGGCAGAGAACATGCTATAACCTGGAAGTGCGCTCAGTCGGATTTGGTAAAAAATATATACGCTCTGCCCGGAAATCCGGGAATTGAGGAATTAGCCGTGTGTTACGAGGGTAATGCTGTTGATTTTGTGAGGATTAAGGAGATTATACGCAGGGAAACTATTGATTTGGTAATTGTCGGGCCGGAGTCTCCGCTTGTAGAGGGCGTTGTTGATTATCTGCAGGGCGAGGGAATAATGGTGTTTGGCCCTGATAAGAAAGCGGCTCAGTTTGAAGGAAGTAAGGTTTTTACGAAAAATCTTTTAAAAAAATATGATATACCATCAGCTGAATTTGAAAGTTTTACCGATAAGGATAAAGCGATGGCTTATGTTGATTATCTAGCTGAAAAGAAAGGTTATCCTGTAGTAATTAAAGCTGACGGCCTTGCGTCGGGAAAAGGTGTGATAATCGTTAATTCAAAAGAGGAAGCCGGCAAAACATTATCAGATATTTTGCAAAAAAATGTATTCGGCGCTGCGGGCAAGCAGGTAGTTATTGAGGAGTTTTTGAAAGGAGAAGAAGCGTCAATACAGATCATAGTCAGCGGCGGACAGTACACTCTTCTGCCGCCTTCTCAGGATCATAAGCAGGTGTTTGATAATGACAAAGGCCCGAATACCGGCGGTATGGGCGCGTATTCTGTATGCCCTTTGATTAATTCAGAAATGAGAAACCTGATAGAAAAGACAATTATTAAGCCGCTTATGAAAGCGCTGGCTAAAGAGAGTATTCATTATAAAGGAGTGCTTTATATAGGCATTATGGTTGTTGATGGAAAACCGTTTGTTTTAGAGTTTAATGTTCGTTTTGGCGATCCTGAAACTCAGGTAGTCCTTCCATTAATGAAAAATGACCTGGTGGATATTGCCATAAGGGTTAATGAGGGTTCGCTTGATAAAGATCCGATCATTTGGGACAATGACAGGTATGCTGTATGCGTTGTGCTGGCGTCACAGGGTTATCCCGGAATCTATGAAAAAGGCAGAGAAATTATTGGCCTTGACGCGCTAGACGGGCAGGATGATGTAATGGCGTTTCATGCAGGCACCAGTCTCATAATGCAGGATAATAAAACAAAGCTTGTTACATCAGGCGGACGGGTTTTAGGTATTGTGGGTGTTGGAACTTCGCTCGATAAAACTATTTCAAAGACGTATTCTTATCTAGATATGATCCATTTTGAAGGTATGCACTTTAGAAAAGATATTGGCAAAAAAGGCCTAAAGTGGATAACAAATAAAGCATAGTCTAAAAAATCCGGTGTAACTTTTCCTAAATCAAATCAGTCTTATATATGAGGAGCAATCCATGGATAATGATTTAACGCTTATTAATAGATTTCTTAAAGGAGATAAAGAGTCTTTTAATTCATTAGTTAAGCTTCATAAAAACAGGGTTTTTAATACAGTGTTTTCAATAACAGGAGCCGGGGATATAGCGGATGATGTTACACAAGATGTTTTTATTAAGGTGTATCGTGAGTTATCCAAATTTAAGGGTAATTCAGCATTTACATCGTGGCTGTACAGAATAGCTGTAAACGCAAGTCTTGATGAGATGAGAAAGAGAAAAAGGCGTATATATGATTCTCTAGACGAGGAAGGCGCAATTAATCTCCCAAAAGCATTGATCGAAAAAGGGAATCCGGCTGAAGGGATGGAAAGAGAGGAAGTATCAATTATTTTGCAAAAAGCGTTAAACCGCCTTCCGGAAAAATATAGAACTGTTTTGGTATTAAAAGAAATTGATGGATTGTCCTATGATGATATAGGAAATATAATGAAAATATCCGTTAATAAAGTTAAGGTTTGGATATTTAGAGCTCGTGAAAAATTTCGTAAGCAAATGGGAGGTATGTTATGAAATGCAAAAAATATAAAATTATGATTTCAGCGTATGCGGATAAGGAACTAAATCCCGTTGAAAATAATGAGTTGCTTAAACATATCACAACCTGTGAAGAATGTAAGAATGAACTTATTGAAATTCAAAAGATTAAAGCGGTATTTTCAGAAAAGAAAAAAGCGGTTGTTGATGATTATTTTGAGACGAGGCTCAGAGCAAAGATTGAATCAAACATAACAGAAAAAAAGGCGCATTTTGGGATTTTTGGAAGAAAGATGATTGCAGGAGCGTTCGCGTTTATGTTATTACTGACAGGCTCTTTTATACAATTATCAAAGGTTGATAATAAAAATAATTTTACTGATTATGAAGATGAATCTGACACAAGCTTTGATCAGGAGATATATGATATTTATTATTACTAAATTCAAAACAATAGAGTTTAGTATTTACGATTAAGTGTAATATTATCAAGGGGGAAAAAAATGAAGAGTTTAAAGATTTCGATTGTAACGGCTGTTTTTGCGAGTTTGTTGTTTGGGTCTGTGTACGCGTTTAAAGGAGATGGAGATAAAGATATGCGTATGGGTAAGAATAAGGATGAAATGAGAGTAATGTGCCATGAAAAGATGATGAATGAGATGGCTGAGGATTTGAATTTGACTGAAGATCAAAAGTCAAAGATATCGCAAATAATGGAAGACGGCTGGAAAGAAATTGAGGCTGAACGCGAGAAAATGAAAGAAAAGGTTAAGGCTGTAAGGGAGAAAAAAGATGCGGAGGTAGAGAAAATACTGAATGAAAAGCAGATTAAGGCATTTAAAAAACATAAAGAAAAGAAGATGAACGAGATGAAAAAGATGCATAAGAATAAGATGAAGGGCGATATGAAAGGCGATATGAAGGGTATGAGAAATAAGAAAGGGATGAAAGGTATGAAAGAATGTCCTATGATGATGGATAAAGATGAGGATATGCCTCCTCCACCGGACGATATGGAGATACAATAAGATATAACATAAATAATGTTAACTTCAAAAGGGACAGCTCACGCTGTCCCTTTTTATATAAAAAATTACTTCTTTTCAATGAAGCGAATATATGGTATAATCGCTTCATAATATGAAGCGAAAAGGAGGGCTAAATGCTTTATGTATGGGGAAGAAAAGATTGGCCTGATTTTACATGGCAGAGTGATCGGTTAATGAGAAGATTAGGGAAGGCCAGACTTGCTCAAGGAAAATTATTAGCTAAAATATCATCTATTGGTTTAGATTTCAGCAAAGAATCGAGGTGTGAGATACTAATTGAAGAGACCATGAAAACTTCTGAAATTGAAGGTCATAAATTAGATAAAGAGGCTGTTAGGTCATCAGTTGCAAGAAGACTGGGTATTCGAACAGTAGGGCTGAAGAAGACGGATAGGAATATTGAGGGATTGGTTGATGTAATCTTAGATGCAACCATAAATTATAAAATGCCACTCACTCTAAAACGCCTACAGTCATGGCAGGCAGCTTTATTTCCAACAGGGTATTCAAGTTTAAAAAAAATAAATATTGGGAAATTCAGGCCAAATACATCAATGCAGGTAGTTTCAGGTCCTATTGGTCGTCAAAGAATCCATTTTGAAGCGCCGCCTTTTTATAAACTTACTTCAGAAATGAAAGGATTTATAAATTGGTGGGAGAAAAGCTCTAAAGGAATTGATGGATTGTTAAGGGCCGGGGTTGCGCATTTTTATTTTGTAACTATTCATCCTTTTGAAGATGGTAATGGCAGAATAGCTAGGGCATTATCAGAAATGGCATTAGCGCAAGATGAGAATTTAGAAAAAAGATATTATTCAGTTTCAGCCAGAATAATGTTAGAAAGAAATGATTACTATAAAATTTTAGAGCGAACTCAAAAGGGTACTATTGATATTACAGAATGGCTTGAATGGTTTCTTGATTGTTTTATAAGAGCAATTAAAGATTCAGAAGACAGTCTTTCAAAGGTTATAAACAAGGCAGTTTTTTGGCAGGCGCATACACAAATTACTCTTAATAAAAATCAAATTAAGGTAGTAAATCGTCTTCTCGACGCTGGGGAAGGAGGATTTAAAGGCGATTTGACTACAAAAAAATATGTTGCAATGACCAGGGTCAGCAGAGCAACAGCCTATAGAGATATAACTGATTTAGTTGAGAAAAGGATATTAAAAAAATCTAAGAGCGGCGGGCGAAGCGTTTCATACGAAATCTTATTTCCTAAACAAATACGCACATAAGTTTCTCATTTGAATGAGTTGAATCGTTTATATTTAAAAGGGACAGTTCACGCTGTCCCTTTTTTATTTACCTTAAAAAATTCGCATAAGATTTACTCTAACTTCGCAAAAACTTCGTATTGATTTGGTATAATTCATCCAATCTTTAAAAAATTTCTGTAGGTTTAATTAATGAATAAATACAAAAAAATCATATCACTAATATTAAGTATA
>JBDRED010000035.1:0-39131 GCA_043820025.1 Elusimicrobiota bacterium | reverse complement strand
CTTTAATGATAAATAGTGCAATATCGCAGCTGTCAATGATGTCTTACCATGGTCTACGTGCCCTATTGTTCCAATATTTAGATGCGGTTTCTTTCTTTCAAACTTTTCCTTTGCCATTGAAGATTACCTCCTCTTCGTTTTTGTGTTTTATTAACAAATATTTTGATCCTGTAATTTTAGCCCACGACCAGGATTGAACTGGCGACCTCACCCTTACCAAGGGTGTGCTCTACCAACTGAGCTACATGGGCGTGCTCGCCTCGCTTACTGCGTAATGAGTAATGCGTGATTATATTTTTCGCGTTATACACGACGCATCACAAATTAACAGCGGGTGAAGGGAATCGAACCCTCGTAACCAGCTTGGAAGGCTAGGGCTTTACCACTAAGCTACACCCGCAAAATAAGTCCCTTTTCCCATTGGCAAGAGGATGATAGAAACTTACTAAACTTCTTAAAGTTTAAACTCTTTAAACCTAATATGGACAGGAGAGGATTCGAACCTCTGTAGGACGGAGTCCGACAGATTTACAGTCTGTTGCCTTTAGCCACTCGGCCACCTGTCCATAATATTAAAGCAGTGTCACAACCATTGTTTTGGCACTGCTTTAATGAAAATAAGCCCGGAATAGGACTTGAACCTACGACCTGAGGTTTACAAAACCCCTGCTCTACCAACTGAGCTATCCGGGCAAAATACCATATGCTAAATCAATAAAATTGAGTTAAATTGCTAATAAAATAATAATTTATCATAAATTTGATATATTATAATAATGGTATTGATTATATTTAGACTAGGCTTTAGTGTCAAGGAATTTTTGGCTTGTGTTTTAGGTTTGAAATTGTAGAGACGCCCAATTTGGGCGTCTCTACGAATATATACCTCAGATAGCGAGATTTATACTGCAATTAGTATCTTCTCAAATTCCTGTAACTTAATTGTATCTTCTTTGATTAGCTCATTTTGTTTCATTAACTCCCTAATCCCTTGTATAAGCGAAGCTGTTCCATCACCGGGCAAAATACCATTTAAAGAGTCTAAAATATTACTAACTCGATCCTGCTCGGAAAATAATATGCCATTTCTAAAAAGCACACAAAGTTCCCTCTTAACAGCTTCCTGTGAATCAGAGCAGTGTAACTTGTTTTTTTCAATATAATAGTCTTTATATTGAACTTTTTTTACTTTATATTTAAAACGTAAAGTATCTTTTTCCGTTCCATCGGTCTTCCCTATTTTCTTACGCAGTTTATCCCATGCAGCCGCCCGGGTCTTTCCTTTTTTCATTTTTAATACGAGAATACATACATCGCTTTCGCACATATAATCTATAAGGCCGTTATAAAATTGTTTTCCTTTGTGTTCAGCATAAAATTCACCCGCAGTCTTTTTATCAAGTTTTGTATTTTCTTTAAATAAAACTGTAAATCCTGTTTCCTCTATATCGCTAATTATTGAACTACTCTTTTCTAAACCATCAGGTTTAATCATTGCAAATGCAATATCCTCGCTATCTCCAAGTTCTTCTATAAACCGCCTTCTCAGAAAACGGCTGCTTGCTTTTCTAAGCGCATCTTCTCTTTCCTTACCCATAAGCGCAAAGCCTATTTCATTTAATAACTCTGCTTCCTCAGGTGTCTGGGCCTCTGAATATACCCTGCCTGCAGCCTCAGTGCCGCTCATCCTAAATAAAAGCCAGGATTTATTTAATGGGAAGGAAAGCCTTACTCCATCTATTCCTTCGTTTGGATCTTCATTGGATAGGATTAGGCCTGCGCTCAACCCATATTTCGTCAATATTTTCTGTAATTCTTCTTTTTTTATTTTAGGGCTTAAACCTGCCTTCACTTCTGCCTGTTCATCAGCATCCTTATAAACAACCTTTTTTTCTGTTGTATTACTATAAAATTCGACATCTTTCTGAATCTCCTCATAAGCTCCTAAAATGTCGGTAATGTTTTGTTTTTTCATTAAGTCTAAGAGAACCAGTCCAACAAATACGCCGTCATCAAAGCTGTTCCCTTTTTTTGCCGTAACAGCAAGATGCGCGCTTGATTCTCCGCAAATGATTATCTTCTTTTGTCCATTCTTCCTATCTATAAATGGCGCAAAATATTTAAAACCTACCTGAACCTCTTTAACTTCAATATTTAACCGAATACCAGCACCGGACATTATTGCTTTGTACTCTTCTTTATTAAAGTAAGATACAATAGCGTCTATCAACTGCGTTGTTGCTATTGTCCTGCCAATAACAATATTTAAATTATTTCCATCGCAATATTCTTTTTTGAATTTTTCTAAATCGCCATTTTCTATTTGAATTTTTTGAAAATCATCCATTACTGACTTAATACTGTAGTAAGACAATAGAGCCATTATCTTGTTCGCGTCTATATGCGCTCCTCCCTGCACCAATGCCATTCTGTCTGCGTCGCAATCTACTACTATTCCAGTCATAGCTTTGCTAGGATCAACAGTAATATTTAAGCTTTTATCATCTATAAAAAATCCTGCATACGGAGTAAGCGGTATTTCCAATAATCCAGAGAGAGTTTCATTATTTAGCATTTTTGTCAGAGTTTCATTAGCAGCTATCTTACCATCAGCTAAGCCCTGATTCTTCGCAGGATTAAATGTTAGTAAATAATTCTTATAATCAATTGTTTCTCCATTCATTAGTTTATCAGCCTGTTTTTCGCTTAAATCAGCTAATGATAAGGATACATTTTTAAGTGTTTGATTTGCATATTGAGCAACACTTAATACAGTTATATATTCTTTCTGAAAATTTATTGTTATTCCATCCTTAATTGACCATAACCTTGCGGCGCCTGCATGCGCGAAATCAGGATTTGGATGAAAACCATCTGGAAGGCCCGGGTTTTTATGTAAAACATTATCTGTAAGCTGAGCCGCTGCCTCGCCGGCTCCGCCGTGATTCACATCTATAAATATATTATCAGTCAGCTTTTGAGTTGAAGATTCTCTCTTAACATATTCCATATACGGCCCAAGCGCATCTTGCGCTTTAATCTCTACAACCAATCCTTCACTTAAAGCTTCCTCGTATCTTTTTACGCTTCTAAATCCTTTTTTATCCTTCATTTGAGAATCAAATGTCTTTGCTTTAGCAGTTACTGCGTCTGTCATCTGTTTCGGAGCAGCGCTCCCTGCAGGCATGCTGCCACCCTGCTTTTCAAATATCTTTATTCCATTATCTGTCTTTACATTATGGCTCGCAGTTACATACGCGCCTGTCTTTATTTTACATATTTCACCATTAACAATAATCTCACCTTGATTAATCATATATGCCATCTGAGGAGTGCTTAAGTATTGATCGTCTGACTGAGCAACAATACTTTTTATTCCATATCCTGCTAATATCCTTGCTCCAATTCTTACGGCTTCATAACCCATATCCCGCGTATCAAAGCCAAGCAGACAATATTCGTCATCCTTATTAAATCTACCAGCATTTGTCTCATCACCTAAATACCCCGCAATAGAATCAAACACAATAGCAATATACAATTGATTAAATCCATTGCCTATCTCGCTTCTCCAGCCGCTCGTTCCAAACTCAATATTCTCTTTTATCATTTCTCTAATACTACATTTTTTAAAACCTCTTATTGTTTTCTTGCCTGTCCAGGCCTCTAATAATTCATTTCCCATAACAGCTATCAACCCTATATAAGTATCGAATACATCAGTATTTCTGAGCGTTTTTGAAAGAGCTGCTAAATCATCAAAAGGGGTTTGAGGATTATTTATCTTATCCATAATTACACTTTTTACGCCTTTATGCCCGTCAATATCATCAGAGAAACCATCCGCTTCTTTAAGACGTGAAACCCTATTCATTAGGCTTTCCCTAAGAATATTTGCATTTAAAAATCTTTCTTTATCAACTGCCTGTCTAAATCCTCCAAAAATAAATATTACTTCTTCATCTTTAATCTCTATCTTATAATCAGGATTTATATCCTCCAATGTTTTGTTCATACTCTCAAAAACCGGTTGTATTTGTTCAGCATTAATTTTATTCATCTCTATATGTTTCTTAATAAACGCTAACCATACTGCCGCTATTTGAGATCTTTCTGTAATATCATCTATTGAACTTATCTCAGGAAGATTCAAGCCTTTTAAATATAGGTTTAGATCATCTCCTACCATGCTTTTAATAATTTGCTTTTGGCCTTCAAGATCTATACCTGCATTTATAAACACTGACCACACATTTAGCATATCCTTATTAATCTTAATATCATCATTTATCAAACCTGACTGAGCCTTAAGCCGCTTTTTATAATTATCATCTAATTCCGCATCGCAAATGCCCGGAGTTATAACCATATAGGATATTCCTCTCGCTCGAAGCTCATTACCCATTCCATTTGTATGATAACCTCCGGCTAACACAACATCAAGGCCATTTGATTTCTTTAAAAGATTTTTTACCAAAACGCTGTTTCTAATATCTGCATATTTATAAAAATTCCTCATTGCAGAGAGAGTATTATTAATATTAATTAATATTCCATCATAATCAGATCCCTTAGATTCAAGATAGATAGATAAATCTCTCATAAACTCATCCATATTCGCATTGAATCTCTCGACCTGATTAGAAGTTATCTCATTAGCAATAAAACCCTTTAATAGATTTGTAAAATAATTTAGATATACAATGTTTTCAATTTTTTTATTGCCCGCCATAGTTGTTTCAAGGCCATATTCCAATCTGTGACGCTCATCCAAAACAACTGCGGCATTAATTCCGGAACTTAGCTCAATATAACTTAGATAGCGTTCCAATTTAGGATATATATTTCCAATAATTATATTTTTATTTCTAATTAATAGTAATAAATAGTCATAATATCTCGCGCTTTTCCGGAGTCTATATTCTTCCAGCTTTACTGATTCATCATCACTTAAATACTTATTCAGGGATTTCTCTACTACAAAAGCGTCCCTTTGAATAAGAGTCATATTTGAAACGCCCCTAAATTCTTCTCCTTTCTCATAAACCTTTAAGAGCTTTTTTATTTCCTTAAAATTATTTAAATCAATATTAACTCTTTTAGATTCATCCTCTAAATATTTTAAATACTCATTTAACCCGATCTTCCCCTCTTCATATCTCTTTTTAATACCTATGAGATTCGTTAAATCCTTTGCATATAGTTTTTTTGTATCTTCCTCAAGATAATTTTTGATTATATTTATCGCATCAATAGCCCTGCCCTGATATTTTCCTGCGTCGCATAATGCGGAAAAGTTTTTTAAATAAATATTTCTATCCTCTATCCCCGCAAGCAAAACTTCTCCGGGATTTTCTATAGCAAATTTCTCTGCGCCTGTTATAAGCCCCCTGCCTATCAGATCGTCTATTAATGACTCCTTAATGCCATACCCTTTTGGCACGCTTCCAAGTATAGATGTATCCGGCTCGCCCCATGAGCCTTCCACTGAAATTCTATTGAATTTATCTCCATAAACATTTTTTATATAGGAAAGTATATCTGAAATATTTTTCTGCACAACGCTGTTGCAGTGAAGGTCTTGTATTAATATAACCGTATCGTCTGTTTTCCCCTGAAATCTTTCAGATACCGAACCAATACCTTCAGCTAATATCAGCCCGCTATACAGAGAATTATTTTGCGCCTTCATATTAACAGCTAAACCGCTTGACGCTAATACATACTCAATACCGCTCCCTGACAGCATAAACACACAAACAATGAACGAAATAAAACTCCTGCCTAACAGCCCGAATCTTTCTTTTTTAAATTGCATACCACCCCCTTATATTATATTATGCTGCCTGCATTATTCTTGCGAACTTGTCAGATTCAAGATCGCTAATTTGATGTTGAGATAGTAAATTCGGCTTTAATCCCTCGAACATAACGGAAACCGCTCCAAGAGCAGCAAGTATATTTTCACTAAAAACTTCCGGCGCATTATTTAGAACAACTCTTAAAATAGTATTGTTTGCTAATTCAGAAATATTATCTACTTCAGCATGTGTTATTTTCCCGGACTGCAGGCCTCTTAGAATATTTAAAAGCACTGTAGATTCCAATCTTTTTTCTCTTAAGATATTTATTGTATCTGCAAAGTTTTTATATTCTTCTTTTTCAATTAGATATCTTAAACACGCTTCAGGAAATGCCTTATACTGCTCTCTATCAATAATTTTCAGCCCAAATTGCAGAAGAAGATCCCGTTCTGCCTCTGTTTGCGCCTCAGCATAGATGCGGATACTATTTTCAGTGCCGCTTGGCCTTATAAGGAGCCAAGCGCTGTTATTATTGAATGATAACCTAATACCATCAAGCTGAGCATGTTTGTCATCTTGGTCTATAATAAAATAAGAACTTAGCATATTAGCTTTCAATATTTCTCCAAATTCATCCTCTATTTTTTTCTTATCCGATATCTTTTCTTTTATACTTTCAAAATTTGATGCTTTTCCGGTAAACTCCTTAATCTCTTCCATAAAATATGCCTCATAACCGATCAATTTTAATACCTCTTTACACCTCTTATCTAAATCTGATATTTTATTTTTTTTCATTAAACCCCATAATTTAATTCCCGTAAGAAAAGCGTCATCCCAAGTCTGCGCATTTAGGCCCATATGGCCGCTTGACTCCATGCATAATATTGACTCATCCATCAACCCGGCTAATGCAGCAAATCCTACCTCTGTCTCTTCACAAACAAAATCTATATATATTCCCGTATCTTTACACGCCTCACTGACCACATCTTTTCCATTGCCTTCTTTAAAAAAATCAACAACCTTATCCAAGCCATGCGACGACGCAATAGTTCTTCCTAATTGAATTTTTAATTTATCGCCAGTAATTAATTTGTGATACTTATGTTTAAACTCAGCCAGTTTCCCTTGAGTTTTTGCAGTCTTCAAATCATCTAAAATATTGAGTATGTTCCCATAAGCTAAGAACACTGCTGTTTCATTAAAATCAACATACCTTCCTTTTTGCACAAACCCAACCCTTGTTGCGTCGCTGTTAAAAGCTATATATAAATTCTGCACGTCAGACTCTATCATCTTAGCTGATAATTCTACATTACCGCCATTTACTAATACGCTGACTTTATTCCCCTTAAGTAAATCTTTTAAAACCTTTTGCGCATTATTCTTTCTGTCCCAAAAACCAGCTGCGCCGCTTATTCTAAAACTTAATTTTACGCCTTTAACGATAATCTCTTCCCCATACATAAGCCTTTCAATATCATCATAAGACAGATTATGCATTTCTATTTCAGAGTTACCTACAATCAATGTCATATCATTTGCGCAGGACCATAAGCACAACGCGCCTGTATTAATTTCCGTTGGATTAGGATAATAACCCGCAGGAATATCTGAAGAGCCATGCAGAATTCGCCGCTTAGCCTTCTCCTCTGTTAGGCCCATACTTTTAAGGAACGCTATAGCTGTCCTATACATAGCGCCATGCATATTATCGAAAAGCGGCATATCCAGCTCTTTTAATTTAGGCTCACTTCCCAGCGTTTCAGAAACCTCATCCTTACAATATTCGACATAATCGTCTAGTATATCATCCGCTGAAAAAGTCTTTATTACTCCATCTGTAATACCTTCTTCAAATGCTACTATCTCTCCAAAACCTTTCTTACTTTTTATCTGCTCTGAAAAAGACTGCACATTCTTTATTACCTCTCCTCTCATCGCATCCACTGGAATTTGTCCCTTATTACTAAAAAGACTAATGCCATTTATATCATGTTTACTATGCCTTGCTGTAATAACAGCTCCCAATCCAATCTTATAATCTCTGCCGGCGATAGAAATCCGATCATTATTAATATGGTATGCTAACTGCGGAGTAGTGGAATAGACATCATCAGCTTCAGGGATAATGGTCTTTATTCCAAATCCCGCAAGAATGCGCGCTCCAATTTTTGCGGTCTCATATCCGCCTTTTCTTGTGTCAACTCCAATTAAAAAATATTCGTCTTCAGGAAAGCCGCCGTCTTTCTCTTTTAAATACTTCCCAATTGCATAAAACATAATTGCCGCATTTAAAGGGTTAAAATCACTGCCAATCGTGCCTCTCCATTCATCTGTGCCAAACTTTAATCTCTTTTCGATTATGTCACTAATTTCTACGTCTTTTTTATCATACTTGCCTTTTGCTTTTAAAATACCCTCCCCAAAGTTCTCGATTATAACCTGCCAAATATCTAACGGATCATCAGAGAGCTCAGCTATCATCTTCATGACTAAATTCTTCCGCTCTGTTAAAAGATCCTTTCTTTTAACTGCGACATTTTTCGTTACATAGGCTCCCTCAGCATCAACATGAGATGATCTTGTTTTAAGCTTAATAGTTTCTCCTTTACTCTTCTTAGGAGTTATATTCGGATTTCTTTTTGGCCTTATAGAATCCTTTGTTTCAAAGCCCAAAACAAAAAAACTCTCTTCAGTATTATCAAAGAAACCGCATATCCTTTCCCATAATCCCCCGTCTATATCAGCAGGTCTTTCTCTATTATTTAATAACAAATATTCTTCGCCCTTCATGCCAGCCTCTTTTGATAGTATTCCTTTATCTAACAATTCCTTCGTTGTTTCTCTTCCAAACCTTCTAACAAACTTATATAATGCTCTGCTGTAACAGATCCCTATGCTCCCGCCTACATACTCATACATAGGCCCAAGTCCATGATCCAAAAAAACCACAGCATCCTGATCGCACATCTCTAACCCTTCAGGATTAAATTTTTGCCAGAAATCATTATGGCCCTGTAACCACCTGCCTGTAACACCTATGCTGTCTAAAATATTTCTCCATCCTATTTCCCTGTATGCCATAAGATGTTTTGATTTAAATATTGTAGTAGCGTCAGCATACCAGGAATTAACGAGATTTGCGGCTTCCCTTACATCATCAAAGCCTTTTGAAGTACTTAAATCAGCATTCCTTATAGTATCTTGTATCTTGTCCAAACCTTCAAATATTCTTTTACCCGCATAGACTTCTCCTTTATATGTAAAAACAACCGTTCCATAGTATGGACTTTTTTTATCTGTCTCAATAGGCAATGCGGAGTGCGTAAGTAGATCTCCTTGAGAGGTAAAACTGTATAATGTAAAGTTTTTCTTGGAAAATTCTGCCATTTCCTTAAATTCTTGGGAACGCATATAGTTACTGCCGTTTGTTTCGCCTTTTTTTAACCCCGACATCTTATCAAGTTCCGCCATAAACGTAGGGCCCCAACCGCCATGCCAGCTCCAGTCAAGAGCCCACCACTCTGAACTTTCATAGTTTCTATTCATAATAGCGTTAAATGCTCTATAAGCTAAGATATCTTGCCCAGTATGTTTCAAGGAATCTGTTTTTTCTTTTTTTCTATCCCGCATCAAATCTGTTGCATGAGCCATATAACCTTTAATTTCTTCCCAAGCATAATTATTTAAGTCAATATAATCTTTATATTCAGCCATCATTTCTTCCAGCTCCATCTGCCTGTCTTCCCACCACTCCACAGACATTCTGCCTACTGCTCTAAAGCCTGCGTTAACATCTGTGTTAAAATAGTTTCCCCTTAAATCATTTAATAATTTAAGCGCCGGCTCCCAAAATTTATTTAGCGATACTATTTCATCTTTCTTTTCTTGTATCGCTTGACGTTTTTGTTCTATTATTTCAGGAGTATTTTGTTCCATATCTTTAAGCTCTTGTTCCAAGTTTTTCAGTTCCTCTTCTTTCCGTTTAATCTCAGCCGTTATTTTTTTATTAATATCACCATATAAATCTTTCACTCTTAAAGCCACGTCTTTATAAGAGACTTTCTCCCCTTCTTTAATATTTTTAAAAATAAAATCCATCCTTTTCTGCAACTCATCTTGTTCCTTATTATATTCATCGAGTTTTCCGCGCCACCAATTCTTTCTTACACTTTCTGTATTACCGCCAAGCTGTGCAATTTGTGTTTTTTCCTCTGCTGAAAATACCTCAAACCATTTTAAAACAGCTTCACCGGTTAAAAGCTTCCCATTCGCATCCTTTAAATCACGTTCTTTGAATATAATATCCATTATGTCTTTATCGCTCACGTCCATAGCCAGATATACCAGATTTGGATTAACCTTATCCTTTTTTACTATTTCACGCTCCATAAGAAAATCCCTAAGCTCTTTTGTAAAGAGCCTCTTTGGATGGCCCTCTCCATAATCTTTATAAAACCTTACTCTGGAAACCTTTCTTTCATAGAAATCATAACCCTCATAAAACGGCAGATGCCACCCATTAAGATTTAACATCATCCAGAAATCATGATTACCTGTAATGGCGGATCTTAAAAGCCCAAAATCTTTCAATTCTTTTAATATTTTAAACACCTCAAGCCCATAAGGCCCCCTATCCCCTATATCTCCTAAAAAGAAGATATCTAAATCAGAATAATATTCTGCAATTTTATCTATAAGAACGGAATCATCTATATTCTTTTTTTCAATAATTTCAATTTTTTTCTTTAAGAGTTTTCGAAGCGTAATACCTTTTTTTTGGATCTGTTCATGAATTATATGCGGTAGTTTTTCTGAAATATCCGCATCATTTATGAGATGTTTTTTTTCTTCATCAATTGCAAGACGAAGCTCTTTAACTTCCTCTAACTCTTCTAACTCCAAGATTGCGCAAAGATCAAATAAAAACTTTCCTGCTGCTCCGTGTATATCAGATATAAAGTGTTGGTCCCTAAAGTTTGCTGATCCGGCCTGCTTTTGCTCAGCGTTTAATCTTACTTCCAGCTCTTCTAGTGTTGCAAGGTCCAGCTTTTCCAGCACGCCTCTTTTTTCTTTAGGCATCTTTCCAAGCCTCTTTCCTATTAAAAACCTAAATCCAGAAGCAATGAAGTGTCTATACTTTTTAAATTTCCTCCCCGAATACCTCATAGCGGTATAATGAGTGCTATACAGTGTACCATGATTGATTTTTTCCATTATCTCATTTTTGGCAGATTCCCCAACCAAATCATTAAGATGATTCTCTAAAGCAGAGGTAGATTCACTTCTCGATCTCTTTTCTAATATTGATAATAATGTAAAATCTATATCTTCATGCTCTCTCATCTCCCGGAGAGACCTATTAAAAGAGTCCTTAGACCTGCGCATCTTATCCAGCTCAAGAGTAGCTAAAGCTCTTTCTGTAATATACACAGTATTTCCCTTAAGCCCTATATTTGGACCTTTAACCCAAATCTGAGCTGTCTCAACCTCAACCCCATTACCAACCAATTCAGGAACAATGAACTTGATAGTTGAACCTTCAAATAAGTTAGTCATTTCATTTACCATGCCTTGGTGAAGCAATGTTTTTCCTTGAAGCCTTAAAAAATCTTTGGCACTATATTCATTGAGAACATAGTTTTGTTTTATTAATTTTAAAGCTTCGCTATCCCATTGTTCAAAAAAAACACTTCCAGCTTCTATGTCATCCAGATTAAGCCCTTTATCTTGAGCCTTTATTGCTCCTGCTTTCTTTCTAACGCCATTCCATCTCCTAACGCTCGGCTTTTCCACTAATAAAGCTGCGTCCACCTTCAAATCTCTGTAAAGTTTCATTAACCTATCTCTTGAAAATAATCTTAAATCGCTTTTTAATTTCTCTTTTATGTCCCTTGTAAATCCGTCTTCTTCCTTTAACATAGCTATCCGTTTATCAAGCCTTTCTATTATTTCGTCTTTTTTACTAAACTGCGCAAGGGCTATTCCTCTTTCAAAATTCTCTGTTTCAAACACTACCTCTACTTCGCGCATTTTAATCTGATAACTGCTGTTCATTGTTTGAAGTATTTCATTCATCTTTAGAAAAAAATCTTTAGCGTCTTTCTGTGTATATCCTGCCTCATCCATCTTTTTAGCTATTAAAGCCAGCCAGATTGCCGCTAAGTCTGTCTTTTTTTGAACACCATCAATAGAGGTAAGATCGCTCCAGCCCATTGCTGCTATATAATTATTAATCCCTGTTTCTTTTAAAACGCCTTCCACCATCTCTCTTTGTCTTGAAATATCCTCTTCATCTAAAGCCAGAGCTTGAAATAATGGAATAATATTCATTGCGTCTAGAGATAAACTATTGATCAAGAGTCCTGTCTGCGCCTTGATCCTCGATCTATAAATTTCGGAATCATTCCCCGCGTTAACCATAGAAGGCCTGATAACCCTATACGATATTCCCATATTACGCAGAGAATTCGTTAAACCATTGGTATGATATCCACCGATTATAATAACTGAAACATCTTTCCTATTATTAACATTACCTGCAGACAAACTATTTTTTATAATAAACTCGTTCCTCTTCGATACAGAAGAATAAAACCTTTTCATTAAGTTGATCTGTTTTCTTACAACCTTTACGGAAGCTTTATTTAATTTTAAACTATTTATTGTTTCCCACAGCCTCTTTTCATTAGCTAAAAAGTCTTCAACCGTTTGAATCGAAGCTTTATTTTCGATAATATCAGAGGCTTTGTTAAGATAGTATTTAAGAAAAATATATTTCTCCTCATTTTCGCTTGCGGAATGATATATTTTCATTTTATATAGATAACTTTCGTATTCCTGCAGAAGAGCGACATGATTTAGAGAATTATAAAGATCCAAATATTCAAAATATGAATACAATGAAGCAAATCTTTCCTTTATATTGATACGATATTTTTTTACAAGAGAGGCTAAAGATGTGTAATATGAAGTGTTTGTTTCATTATTACTTAACTTTTCTTGATCTTTAAATGGCAGAATATTTTTTAAATAGCTCCTAATACTGCTGGCTTCAGACATAATGAGAGATTCTAAAGGAAGTTTTTTTTGTTTTTCATAAATGAGCAGAGACTTTTTCAGCTCCGGATAATTTCTTTCATCAACATTGTTCTCGTCAAATCCATACTTTATTGCATTAATAAGCTCCCTAAAGCCTATTTTTCCTGAGCTATACCTATTTTCATAAAATTCTATTTCTCTATTTTTTTGAGACAACACATTATCGCTATTTGCGCTTAATTCTCGCATTAAGCATTTCAGACTCTGTATAGCGCCCTGATAATAAACCTCTGCTTCTATTAGATGCTTAAAATTATCTTTATAAGCGTCTTTTTTCTCTATTCCGTATAAATTAACATCAGGATTTATTGTTTTGTATTTTTCAGCTCCGCTCAATACTCCAATAGACATTAACTCGTCGATTATGGGCTCTATTATTCCATAACCACTCGGGATAGCCATGAGCAAAAAAGGATTTATCGTGTCCCACGCTCCTTCAATACCGATATTATGAAAACTATCCTCACATTCACCCTTAATAACATTTAGTGTATTAAATATTCTCTCCTGCACCTTCCTATTACAATGCACATCTTCTATTATAATTATACTTTTGTCTGAATCCGTATTATACTCGTCTATTATCGTTCCAATGCTCGAATCCAAACATAGGCTTTTCTTGGTAAATATCGTATTTTCTGGCAAGGATAATTGATATGAAAAGACATAGGTTATACCGCTTGAAGCAAACAAATACAAACAAACCAATAACCCGGCTATAATCCTACCCGGGAATCTATTTTTACAAAAAATAAACATTCTTCCTCCTACGCAAACCGGGGAATCTGCGAACTTGCTTTTAATAAAAATTTATATTTTGCTTTTTGTTTTATTAGAATTGCCCCAACTCCTGCCTTCATCATAATACCTCGCCCACATTCGCTAAAATAATTCAGTAGTTTCCACTAGATAAGAATAAAAAAAGCAGTGCTTGAAAGCACTGCTTAAAATTATTAATTATTATCTGCTATAATAATTAATAAATATTTATATTTTGTTATATATTCAGAAAGACTCATTCATTCCCCTTTTTCTTGTCGACGTTGACAAGCTGGCTCTGACCTTTCTTTTTATTTTTTACATTATTTTTTTTGGGAAGTCAATTTTTTTCTTGTGTTATTAATTTATCTCATTATAATATCTGAATTAATCTATGGAGTGCAATTATGAAGAAAATCATTATTATAAGCGTCTTATTTTTTATTTTTTACAAACTTAATTTATCAGCTGAAACAAAAACGCCGGATAGAGAGGCAATAAAATATCTGGCGAATGAGACAATCAAAGAATACGCTTCAGGCCATAAGTATTTTAAAAATAAGAAAATGGACGAAGCTTATATATTTTACAAGGATGCGTTCAATAAATTAGCTTATCTTATGCAAAACAGCGAGTATAATGATATTATAAGCGCGCGCATTGACGAGCTCATGAATGACCTGCAAAAAATTGAAATATCACAGACTGCTAAACAAGACGGCGTAACAGACAATCCGGATTTAATGGTTTTCAAAAAATCTCACGAAAAACTTTCCGGCTACTCAGTGCCTATTTATCCAAATGACCCGATTGTAAATAATTATTTGGAACAATTTACTAACAAATTTAAAAGCGTATTTGAAGAAGCTTTAACCCGAGAAATGTATTATGCTCCGCTTGTTGAACAAGCTATAAAAGAATACAATCTGCCTATTGAATTAAAATATCTGCCTATTGTTGAGAGCCTTTACAAACCTACGGCAAAATCAAAAGCAGGAGCAGTAGGCATCTGGCAGTTAATGCCTGACCTTGCAAGACATTATGACCTCAAGGTAAACTATTGGATTGATGAAAGAATGGATCCTTACAAGGCCACGCATGCGGCTCTGCAATACCTCAAATATCTTCATGAATTGTTTAATGACTGGCATTTAGCGCTTGCTGCTTATAATAGAGGCCCTTATGGCATACAGAGGGATATTACGTTTTCTAAATCAACAGATTATAAATCGCTTCAGGATTATAAAGCGCTCCCAATAGAAACAAGCCATTTTGTGCCTAAATTTATGGCATTTACAATCTTGGCTGATAATTATGAAAACTATAACTTAAACCCTGACACATCAACCGTATTTCTGTTTGACACAGTTAATTTAACAACAACGATTGATCTGGAAATTGCGGCTAAATGCGCAGGAACAACCGCTCAGAAATTACGCAATCTAAATCCTGCAATACAATTATGGTGCACACCTCCTAATTATGAAAACTTTGAACTGCGTATACCTTTTGGAAGCAAAGAAGCATTTATTGCAAATCTTGCAAATGTAAATGATCCGAATCCATCAAGAGGCGTTGTAAAATATAAGGTAAAGAACGGCGACGCTCTTTCCCTAATCGCAAAAAAGTTTGATACAAAGGTAAACTACATTAAAAAAGACAATAAATTAAATAATTCCAACTTCATTAAAAAGGGGCAAATCCTAGTCATACGCCCAGGCAGGAATTATTTCAAAAATAAAACGAGTTAATGGGTTAGCGGTCATGAGAATGTGTTTCTACTCAGCTTAAAGAAATTTCTAAAGGCAGTCGTTCATTCGTTTCATCGAACAGAATTCGCCGCACATTGTGCAAGGCTCTTTCTTTTTAATCAGCTTATCCTTCATTCGCTTATGAAAAAGTTTGGGATTTATGGAAATCTTTTCCTGAGCTTTCCAATCAAGCGATTTACGCGCCTTTGCCATTTTTGAGTCCCATTCCCTGGCCTTTGGAATACCTTTTGCAATATCAGCGGCGTGCGCAGCTATTCTTGCGCCTATTAATCCATCAATAACATCGTCCACATCCGGTAAATGCAGATGTTCGGCAGGCGTAACATAACACAAGAAATCAGCGCCTGCCTCAGCGGCAATAGCGCCGCCAATAGCTGAGGTTATATGGTCATAACCGGGCGCAATATCCGTCACAAGCGGCCCTAATACATAAAACGGGGCATTATAACAATATTTTTTTTGAAGTTTTATATTCTTTCGCACCTCATGCAATGGAATATGCCCGGGCCCCTCTATCATAACCTGCACACCCTTTTCCCACGCGCGCTTTGCAAGCTTGCCTAAAATCTTAAGCTCAGCTATCTGCGCCCAGTCAGTAGAGTCGTCAATACAGCCCGGCCTCATCCCGTCGCCTAAACTAAGCGTAAGGTCATATTTTTTTGATAGTTCAAGTAATCTGTCGTAATGCGTATAGAGCGGATTTTCTTTATTGTTTTTTAAAATCCATTCAGCAATAATGGCCCCGCCTCTGCTGACAATACCTGAGACCCTCGGATCTTTTTTAATCTTTTCTACGATCCTTCTTGTCACTCCGCAATGCACAGTAATAAAATCAACGCCTAATTTTGCCTGTGACTCAATAACGTCAAAAATATAATCAGGAGTAATATTAATAACATTACCCTTTACTCTTGACATTACCTCATAGAGCGGAACAGTGCCCACGGATATTGGAGATTCCTTAAAAACCATATTTCTTATCTTCTCTGCATTTACTCCTACGCTTAAATCCATTATTGCGTCAGTCTTGTACTCAATTGCCGCTTCCAGTTTTTTTCTTTCCATCTTAATATCAGTTATATCCGGCGATCCGCCTATATTAACATTTACTTTTGTAGAAAGGCCTTGGCCAATACCGATAATTTTTTTTCTCTTTCTGTTTATTTTGCTTATTGGAATACATATACTTCCATTTGCAATGCCTTGTCGTATGAATTCACCCTGCACATTCTCATTTTTAGCGGCCTTTTTCATTATATCCGTTATTTTTCCTGCTCTAGCTTCCTCAATTAATGTCATAATCATTCTCCTTCCATAATAATTCTCTGTTCTAACTCATACATCCTAAAACGTATATCCTTAAATTTCTTCGAAACATCTTTTTGTAAGACCTTTGAGTATTCTTCTATAACCCTCAATGCTTCCTGAACCCTCTTACAGTTTGATATTAAAAGATCATTTAATCCCGGCCTATCGTCTTCCGGCAATAACCTTCCTTCATCCTCTTTAATATTTCGCGACTCAAGCATTTTAAAATAATGATCCTTTACACATAAATCTAACTCATGCCTTAGTCTTCTGATATCCTTCATAAGATCGCAATTCTCATCGTAAAACCTAAAATATTCTTCTACAGTACGCAGCCCTTCCTTAGCTCTATTGTAATTCACATCAATTATTCTATATATCTTTTTCTCATCAATATCATTCATAAAATTACCTCAATGCAAGCCCTGCGCAAACACATCTTTAAGAATTTATGATGCGGGCTAGGTGTATTTTGATTTTAGGACGACACCTGTGTCGTAAAAAACAAAATACACCTAGCCCGCATCAATTAAATAACGCAGAGCAAAAGTTAGCTTTATCTTACTTAATTTTTAAACTTACATTATATCCGTCTAAGATTGCGTCTTCCATAGCTGAATAGTCCCACTTACCATAGCGCCCAATACTGTAAATATCCCGCTTTTTTAAAAATTCCTGAATCTCCCCCACGCACTCATCGCGTTCTGAATCATATATCACATACGCAGGATCAAGTATCAGAGGCAGTATTTCCAATATTTTGTCTTTCTCGTCTAAAATATCCGCCTTTTTCAGATCGCATATAACTCTTGTTACCATCCTCTTTATTTCCGAATCAGCAGGCCGCTTCTTTAACGCTATCTCTGTGTATATCGCGCTGCATCCTTTAGGAGCCATTTCTGTAGAGAAATTACTCGCAAAACCCGCTCTGTAAAAAATATATTTTCCTTCCGGGAAATATATCCAGTGCTTATCAGAAATATTTCTATTAACGCCAATATTAATATTTAAAACAATATTATGATTAAGATTACCGGCAGCTTTCGTGATTTGAGCAGGCGCAGTTTTCATGTTATTTAAAATTAAGTATTTAAGCGGCATTGTAGAAATTAACGCATCGTACTTGATCCTATCTTGAAATACATCAATCGTCCTTTTATTGTGATCTATTGTTTTTACCTCTGCATCTGACTTAATTTCGCCTTTAATCCTTTTGACGATTTCATTAATTAAACTTTGTATTCCGCCTTGTTTAGGGTAATAAAATGAAGCGTTATATCCTAAAGAAGCCACCTTATCTGAAAACGCGCTCTCCAATACAGTGCTAAGGCCGGGATTAGGAACATAACCTTTTAACCATGTTGTATTAAGATTATCAACATCTATCGTCCATAACTTTTTATTGTACGGAGCCATAAAGTGTTTCCTAATGCCTTTACCAAAATTGAAATTAATCCACTCGCCAAAATTATTATTTATTACTTTCTTATTCTGAGCCTTTTTATAATAGGCCTCGAGATAACCAAGCAGGCATTCTTTTTTTACTCGGTCCGGAAGCCTATTCAAATGAGCCTGAAAAGGATATGGGACGTAAACCTGTGAGGAAAAAATCCACGCGTTTCTTTTTAGTTCCTTTATATTACCATTGAGCAGGCTAAGCGCAAGCCTCTTTGTTTTTGAATCATCAAGATGAAGAAGATGCCCGGTGTAATCAAATAAGAATCCGCCTTTACTCTCTGTTCTGCATAATCCTCCCGGCGCGCTTTCCTTTTCAAAAATTGTATAGTTGATATTTTTCCTATCCAAATAATATCCGGCAGAAAGGCCTGATAACCCGCCGCCAATAATTTTTATTTTATTTTCCATAATTTCGCCTTATACATATCCCTTGTTTACTTAAGTAAAATCCGAATATTTTCGACGCTAAAATTAATTTATTTCCACCCGCCCGAGAAACTTAGCGATCCAATAGCCTATTATTGCAATGCCGGCGTATAATATCATTGCAGATTCATATGAAACCCTTGTTATTATATACGCCATTAACCCGCAAAAAATCGCGATTAAATAAATAACACATAATATTTTATTCTGAGGCCAGCCCATCTTTCGCAAACGCAAAGCAAAATGATCGTGGCTTCCTACAAACATTGATTTATGTTTTTGATTACGTTTGAACATTATATAGAATGTGTCAAAAATAGCTACGGCTAAAATCAGAATCGGGGTAAATACCGCAACATTGTTAATAAAAGTATAATTAGCGCCAAGAGAGATTGCCGCAAGCACAAATCCAATAAACAGACTGCCTGTATCTCCCATATAAATACCCGCAGGCGGCAGATTATATTTCAAAAATCCCAACGCTGAGCCCGCAAGGCCTACTGCAGCGAAATTAACGTATATTGCCTCTTTAGGCGCGTTTATAAAAAAGAAACTAAGCGCCGCGATTACAGCGACTCCGGAAGATAATCCATCCATTACATCAATTAAATTAAACGCGTTCGTTACGCCAATGATCCATAAATAAGTTAAAATAATACCTAAATATGATGGCTGAATAAACTTAATTTTCATGTCAAACAATATCAAAATAGTGGCAGCTATTATCTGCCAAAAAAACTTTGTCGTGAAGTGAAGAGGCTTTATATCATCCACAATGCCCAGCGCCATAATACAGGTGCCCGCTAATACAATACCTCTCAAATTTCGTAATGTGCCTGTTTCAAAATTTGTGAAAAACCTAATTGCGAAAAGAACGGCAATAAGCCCTATCCATATAGCCACACCGCCGAGATATGGAACCGGCTGTTTGTGTGTTTTTACTGCTGTAACAGGCTTATCTAATATATCATACTTAACCGCTATTTTTTTCATTAATGGCACAAAAAATAACGTAATTAAGAATGATGTTAAGAAAGTATACAAATATAGCATTTTGCCTCCGGAAAATAAGTTTGACAGCATTCCTGAGAATATATTTCTACTAAGCGCAAACTTAAGTTATATTGTATTTTTTTATTATATCTTATTATGAACTTTATGTAAAATCAGATTTTTCTCTTTATATTTTCCAGATTATTTCTATACCCAATATTCTCCGGATTTAATTTAATTGCCTGATCTATAGAACTCAAAGCAAGCTGATATTGTTTCATATTATAATAAGCGCCTGCTAATTTATTATACAGCTCCGAATTATTGCCGTTTAATAGAACTGAGTGGTTCAATGCTGTTATTGATTTTGAATAATCGCCTCTGCTTTCTAAAACACTCCCCAGAGCAGAGTACACCTGCCAGATTTGAATATTTAATATTTCTTTATCATAATCGGAAGTAATTTTTGAAAAATCAATACCGGAATGAATTTCTAAGATTCTATTAAGATAACGTTCCGAAACATCAAATTTATTAAGCTTATAATAGCATAAACCAATCGTAAAATACGCGCTTAAATAATTAGGCTCAATACTAATAGCTTTTTTTGCTGTTCGCAGAGCCTCATTATAACTTTTCATTTCAAAGTATATATTTGCCAGGTCTATATACATAAACGGCCTATAAGGATTAAGCTCCATGCTATTTTTAAGTTTTTTTATAGCGCTAAAAGTATTCCCGCCGATATAATCATTTAAACCTTCTTTATGAAGATTAATTGAATCCGGAGCTGAATAATAAACTTTAAAACCTGTATTAATAATAACAATAGCTGCGAATGCTATTCCTGCGATAAAAGCAAATTTGTCTCTCTTAAAATTATAATGTCTGACCGCAATACTATTTTCTCTAAAAAACCATACTACAGAAAATATAAGAATCATCATAATTATAGGAAGATGAAGCACAAACTCGAACATACTGTGCGCGCAAATACTAATAATTAAAATCAGAGGAAAATAATCCTTTATCAAATACCTTTCTTTGCGCCATAAATAATAGAAATAAAGCGTTAAATATAAAAAAATGATAAACGCAGGTATTCCTGTTTCCGATATTAAATTCAAAAGCTCGTTGTGAGCAAACCTGGAGTAATGATTATACGCGCTTATGCCGTTCCAAAAAGGAAGTTTATGTTTTTCGTAGCCTGACTCAAAATTATTCAGCCCGACGCCGTACATATAATTTTCTCCTATTACCTTAAATGCAGTCTTATAAATCTCCACGCGCCTGAACGACATCGCCGAATCAATCTTTAAATTATTATATAAAGTTTTTTTGGGCGCTGCCGCAAATAACGCAATAGTGATAAATATAAACCCGAAAATTACTTTATATCTTTCTATTCTTAAATCAATAAAGAATAATAGTATTAATATAGTCAGCCATAGAGAAAAGAACACTCCTCGAGAACCAATAATAATCAGCGCGCAAAACAAAACAATGACAGCTGTTATTCCTAATATTAATTTTATATTAAACCTTTTAATAATAAATATTGTATTCCAAAACGAAAGAAGCAAATACAATGCTGTGTGATTTTGATTAGTAAAAATAATAATATTTCTACCAAACAAATATCCTGATATAATAAGTATTGAAAATATAATACCTATAGCCGAAATACTTATTACTACGCTTATTTTAAACTCTTCAAAGTCGGGTATATTTAAAAGCGCTATGGCGAGAAACATGTAAACAAGGAAAGACATTAACGCGCTAATGCTTGATAAAATATTTACGCTGCCGGCAATTGCCGCAAAAGCGCACCACAAAAATAATAGAATAATAAAAACATCAACCTTCGTTCCTATAAGAGATTTTTCCTTATTTTGATAGAGCGAGTAACCAACCGCAGCAGCTATAAAGAATTGCGCGCACATCCAAACAATCGCGCCTCTTCCGCCTTTTATAAATGGCAATATTATGTAGGGCAGAATTAATAATAACGAATAATATTTGTTCATCTTTTATTAAGCTCCGTTCTTAAAAGACTTATTTCAGACAATAAAAGCCTGTTCCCTTTTTGGCGCATTGATCCTTCTTCAAGGTCAATGAGACTATTATACAGCCATGCCTTCTCGACGGATTCTATATACTTTAAATAATAGATCCTTCCGCGTTGAACGCGCGCGATAGATGCAGACTGTTCAAGCTCTAATGCATAGTTAAATTTATCTAAAGCTTTGTTTATTTGATTTTCTTGATATAAATATAACCCGGCCGCAGAAGCTCTATTTGATAAAAACAATTTAACTGAATTGCCGATAAATAGCAGTAAGAAAATTGTCATTAATGCGCCAATTACAAACCGTTGTTCAGATTCTCGTCTAATAAAGCGCTCCACGGACTCTGAATCAGCGTTGATAACAGCTAGCACAATCCAGAAATACATCCCTACCGCCGGTATCAGCAAATTATATTCAAAAATACTATTTATTCCAATACCAATGGCAGCGCTGATAAATACCGGGAAATGATTTTTATATATTTTTATTTTCTTTAAAATTCTGCCAATCAAATAAAAATACACTAATGCCCATATTATTCCCCATTCGCTTATCAATTCTAAAAAATATGAATGCGCGTACTGGCTTCCCAGTCCGCTTCCTCCATAATTTATCACTGCGCGGCTGTAACATCCGGGCCCAACGCCAAATAACGGATGATCTTTTATTATAGCAATACCGGTAATCCACCATCTCAGACGATTATATGTATCAGCGTTAAATAATTTATAAATAATAATAGTGAGAGCGGTTAAGAGAACCCCATACACAATCCATTTATATTTTGATACTCTTCCTGCTCCAAATTTAAAATACAAAAATAGTATTAGTTCAAACCCAACGCATACCCAGCCAATTACAGATTTAGCAAGTATTAGAACAATAACAATTATCAGCATTGCGAAACCGGCGCTAAATTTATTTTTACATTTCATTAATATGTCGAGTATAAATGGAAAGACAATAACCATAAAACCGGCCAATACATTCGGATTAATGGTTATGTCAAAAGGAATTAATTTAAATGAAAACAGTATAAATGACAAAGAAATCATTATTGTGGAAATAATCATAGTCTTAATAATACGGCCTGTGTCCTCTTTTTTTAATATTACTGTAATGAAAAAGAATATTGCCGCGTATGACAGGTAATTAAGAAACTCCGATTTAGACGCAGACTTAATCATTGAAAATGGCAGAACGCACATTCCTAAAAAAAATAAAGCGCAAAATATTATTACATACGTTTTGTTGGGAAGTTTTACATCCTTATAATAAAAAATAATGTCAATAATTTCAATTAACAGTAAAATACCTATCAATAAATGCATAAGAGTCTGCGCCCATATATCCCATCCAAACCGCAGTAAAGGGAAAATGAATACAATAAAAAGTAATATTGACAACTTGATTTGATAAATATAGTTTTTCATATTTTGGGATTTATTGATGAGCGATATATTCAGTCACAATTATCAATCTTCAACTATTGTGGGTGTTAAGAATATAATAAGCTCTACTCGTTCCTTATTACTTGTCTTATGTTTAAATAAATATCCAAGTATCGGCAGTTCTCCAAGTATAGGGATCTGTTCAGAGGCTTGAATATCCGCATCAGTTATAAGGCCTCCAATAGCTATTGTTTCGCCGCTTTTTATTAAAACAGTTGTATCTGCTTCTCTTGTGGCTATCCGCGGCCCTTCAGGATTTAATGCGCGAAGAGTGCTAACCTCAGGATGCACTTTAAGTATTATTCTATCATCGGCATTAATCGTAGGTGTTACCTCAAGCTGAATACCGATATCCACAAAGGTTGTTTCCTGTGTTGTGCCTGTCCCGGGCACAATTGTTGAAGTAACATATGGCACCTTTTCTCCAATCAAAATATGCGCTGTTTTATTATTGACAGTTACTATCTTTGGATTTGAAAGCGTCTTTGTCTTGCCTTTCTTTTGGAGCAATGACAGCCTTGCGTTTAGAATCATGTTATCTGAAACAGCTCCTATTGAAAACGCTCCGCCTTGAGGGCTTAGAGGATTTTCCATACCTGTCCCGCCGGCTGCGACTGACAACGCTTTGCCGCTGATATTATCATAATTACCATCGGTTTTGTACTGTTGAGCTAATTCCCCCGGAGATAAATATGCGCCTCCGCCGCCTGGACTTCCAAGCTGAGCTCCGCCTATGCTTGTTGTAACGCCGTTTGACTCGCCGGATTGCGCATATGACCAGTTTACTCCTAAATCTGTATCATTCGTTATATCCACCTCTATAAGCTTAGCTTCAATCCTAACCTGTTGAGGCTGTTTATCAAGCTCCTTTATGAGTTCTTCTATTCTGCGTATATGCTGGAGCTCGTCGCTGATTATTAACGTATTAATTCTCTCATCAACAACAACCTTGCCCTGCTCAGATAAAAGATTCTTTACAATTGTAATCATATCAGACGAATTTGAATAATTCAGTTTAAATACTCTTGTTGTAACCATCTTCTTCGCTATTACGCGAATACGATTATCGCCTATGCGTTCCCAACTGTAATTTTTTTGTAAGAGAATGGTATCGAGCGCTTCCTCAAAAGTAACATTCTCTAAGTGCACTGTGACAAGGCCTTCAACATTATCATCGGGTATAATATTAATTCCGCTTTTAAGAGATAGCACTCTCAATACATCCCTAAGCTCAGCTTTATAGAAGTCAAGATCCATTCGTTTTTTTTCGTCTTTCTTCTTATTTTTGGCTTCATCGCCTTGAGCTTCTTTAATAACATCTTTAGTCAGCGCCACAGTTATGATATTATTCAGTGACCTATAAACATAACTGCAGGGTTCTGCCAGATCAAGCACAATACGAGCTGTTTCCTGATCAAACTGAGAATATCTAACATCCTTTACTAAGCTATTTGGCTTTGCCTTATCTTTTTTAAGTCCTATTACAGCATTATGAATATCTAAAACAATTCTATCTGAATCTTTAAGCCTAAATATCTCAAATTTTGCAGGCTCAGATGTCGCTATCATTACATCTACCGAATCTTGCGAGATCTCGGTCATAGAAACAGCCTTCAGCTCTACTGAAGCAAATATAGAACCCGGAATAATCTGCATTAGGAAAACTGCGGTTATAAACAACCTCAAATAAAAAAAACTCCTCCTCATCTTCTCCTCCTTTTACTCGTAGCGCATTGCGCGTTAAGTTTTCTTGGTTATAAGAAAACTCTCGTCCTACTTTCGCATAGTAATTTTTCGCACACCCTGTCTGGTTATTATTAACACATTATCCTCTTTAATAACTCCGCTTACGCCTGTTAATATACTTCCGGCAGGATCCATAACCTTTCCATCCTTCACATAGTATTTATGGCCTTTGCCATCGCTCAGAATCGCGTATTTATTTTCTCCGTCTGAAATAATTCCCGTAAGAGAAAGCATTGGAAGAACTGCATTAATTGTTCCGTGCACCTCAGGCGCAATTATTCTCCCATCATCTATCAGCGGCTTCAGAGGATCAATATAATTTCTGCCATTATACGTATATTTAGTGTCTAGACTTTTAATATCCACTACCTTCACTCTTTTGTAATGCGGCACTGGATTTAAATTCTGATTATTATTTTTTCCGCATGAAGAAAATATAATAGATAAAAGCAATAGTTGTAAGATAACAAATAATCTGCGCATCATCCACCTCTATATGCGTACGCAACTAAAGTAAATGTTGCGCGCAGTGTCTGCGGCTCATCTTTTGTTATTTGATTTGCGGTAATCCTCAAATCCTTAACATGCATTATGCGGTCTGAATTTCCCAGAAGCGTGAAAAAAACCGCAAGATCATGGTAACCGGCAATAACATCAACCTTAAATGGCAGTTCATAATAATTCTGAACAAGCACCACCTTTTCAGGAACAAGCGCGTTCAAAACAATATTTTTCATATCCATCTTTGAAGATATCAATTTTATTAACGCGGGGATTTCCTTTTCCCTAGGAAGTTTATTTTTTGTTTTTACAACATATTCGTTTAATAATGTAATATCTTTTTTTAATAATTCCATTGAAAAAGCGCGGCTTTTCATAAATTCATACCGCTCAGTTTTTTCTTTAAGATCTTCCTTAGCAAATTTCAGTTTTTCTCCTAATGGCGAATAAAAATAATTCTTTGCAGCCCATAATAAACCAAAGGCTAGAATAACCAGCATTATCTTTTCTTGTCGTTCTTTTGTCATAGCTATCTTCATAAAACCGCCTTACGCAACCCTATACTTAAACGTAACGTTAAATATAGAAGCTTCCGCTCCATCTACAGCTTCATTATGTATATAAATCAGTTCAACATCCTCAAACTTTTCATAGCTAAAAAGATTTGACATAAACCTGGAAACCCCATAAAGATCTAGTGAAACCGCATTACATTCAATATTCATAATATTATTAGCCAAATTGGTAACCAATGACGTTACCCAAACATTTTTTGGAACACAGCGCACAAAATCATAAAGAAACTTAGGATACGCGTATTTTTCAAGAGATAAATTATTTATTACGTTCAGCCTGCTGCTCAGCTCATTTTGCGTACTCTCAAGGGCATCCATCTCGACGACAATCGAACTTAGTTTCCCAATTTCATCATTAACCTTATTAATTTTAAATTGCGTTCCTTGATAACTCATAAATCTAATTCCATATATGAAAAACGCTATCATAAACACAAGGATTACTCCAAGCATAATAAGCGTATCAATTTCTCTATTTTTTTCCCTTTCTAATATTTCCTTTGGCAATAAATTAATATTACTCATTTTATTTTACCTTCTCCAGCTGCATCGCAAGCCCCACTGCCACTGCGAACATAGGACCAATTTCTTCAAGTTTTTTTGTGTCTATTCCTTCCTTTATTGAAACATAATCAAAAGGATTAAACACACTAACCGGTATATCCAATTCCGAACTAAAATACGCATCTAACCCTTTCAAAGATGCGCTGCCTCCTGTAAGAAATATCTTAGACACATTAATCTCTCCTGTCTGCGCTTGAAAATAATTTATAGACCTCTGTATCTCATCAAGAATATCTTTGGCCACACCTAATAGCACAGTTCTCTTATCACTAACCTGCGCTTCCTCATTTATTTCCGGCTGTTCAGGCAATATGCTCTGGGCTAATTTATCACGTTCGCTTTCTAGATTGGTTTTACCTGAAGTATGACTTAGCGCGTTGGTAAACTCTTTGCCGCCAATCGCAATATCTCGAACAACCTTGCTTATTCCATTTTCAAGAATCAGCATAGTTGTGTTAACAGCTCCGATATTCACATACATAATTGTTTCATTTCGCAATGTATCGCTCAAGCCGGAAACCTTTTCCAATGCGAACGCGTCAATATTAATCATCACAGGCCTTAATCCTGACATCTGCAGTATCTCAACATTTTCATCGATAATATTCTTCTTTGCCGCAACCAATACTGTATCCATCTTTTGCTGGCCTTCTTCAGCGCACTGTCCGGTAATCTCAAAAGCAAGCTCTACCTCATTTATATCAAAAGGAATATATGGCTCAGCCTCAAATCGAATACTGTCAATCAATTCCTCTTTTGTCATAGCCGGAAACTTAACAAACCTAACTATAACAGAACTGCCGGAAATTGACGTAACCACTCTTTTTGTTCCTAATTTATTTCTAGAACAGAGGCGTTTAACTGCCGATACTACAAGATTTTGTTTCTCGAGAGGGACAATTTCTTTTGATATGTCATCTACAACAGGCTCAATATCCACATTAGTAACAATAAATTCATCTCCAATATTTTTAAGCTTTACCAGCTTAACATTCATTGCTCCAATATCTAAACCAAATAAATCCTGGTTATTTAGAAAAGGTATTTTGACCTTCATAAATCACCTCACAGTTTCGCCGCTCTCATAACGTTTTTTATTGAAACTGTTTCTTGTTACAGCCGGGTATATTATACAGTTCCTGCCGACTGTGACACCTTTAGGGACATTTGCCGCTTTCCCAACAATTGTAATACCTGTATTCGCGTGGCTTGGAAAATCCTTATTCGACGGAGCTTTCATCAATCCTGTTCCAAGCTTAGCGCAATTTCCAATAACAACATCCTTATCAATTATACATCTATCAATAATCGATTTTGAACAAATACGCGTATCATTAAATATTATTGAATCCTTTATAAACACGTCTTTTTCGATTATAACACCCGGAGATAAAATACTATTCTCAACCATTCCATTAATTATACATCCGTCGGAAATAAGGGAATTCTTTATGTTCGCGGTTTTGCCGACATAACCGGGCTTTCTATCTGTAACTATCTTGCTGTTTAAATTTGTTCTCACCTGCCACCGCTGAATATCAAAATCACTCACATTATTTAATATGTCCATACTCGTTTCCCAGTATGATTGAAGAGTGCCTACATCTCTCCAATAATCATTAAACTTATAGATAAACATTTTTTTATTCAGGAACTTCGGCAGTATATCTCTGCCAAAATCTCTGTGTGAATCCTTTGTTTTGGCATCCTCATTTAAACTGGCTAAAAGCACATCCCTATTAAATAAATAGATTCCCATAGACACTAAATTACTTTTTGGTTTTTTTGGTTTTTCCTCAAAGCCGATTATTCTGTCTTTCTCATCAGCAATAATTGTTCCGAATCGCGAGGCTTCATGTATTGGTATACTCATAGCTACAACTGTCAAGACCGCTCTTCTTTCTATATGAGACGCTATTAATTTTTGATAATCCATTTTATAGATATGGTCGCCGGATAAGATTAGGATATATTCCGCTTCAGGAAATCTAGCTATGAAACTTCGATTTTGATAAACAGCGTCCGCTGTGCCTTCATACCATGAAGACGCATCCTCTCCAATATAAGGAGGAAGAACTGTAACACTCCTGTTTCTGCCATAAAAACCCCAGCTCTCGCCTGTTTGAATATGGTCAATAAGCGAAGAAGGCCTATATTGCGTGAGTATCCCGACATTTTCTACTCTGCCATGCATTAAATTACTAAGAGTAAAGTCAATAATCCTATAAATTCCGGCAAAAGGCACAGCCGGTTTAGCGCGGTGCTTCGCGAGTATATTTAAACGGCTTCCCTGTCCGCCGGCTAAGAGTAATGCGAGCGTTGTATCCATCATAACATCCCCTTTATAACACATGCGCCTGATTTTGTTTCATTAGAAGAATAATCATTTTCAACTACACCATCTGCAATTAGACAATTCTTTCCGATTTTTTGATTTTCAGGCACTATAGCTGACTTCCCAACAACTGTAATTCCCGTATTATATTCCGAAGGAAACATATCATTTTCAAAATTCCTGCCTACGCCAATGCTAGCCATTTTTTTTATTTTCACATCCTTATCTAATACCGCGTTTTCAATATACGCTCCCACTCCGATATGCGAATCATGCATAATAACGCTATTTACAACCTTAGCTCCCTTTTCTATAATCACGCCCGGGAATAAAACGCTGTTTCTGACTTCGCCATTAATTATACAGCCTCTCGGTATGCGGGAATTAGAAATAACCGCTTCATTTTTAATATAAGCAGACGGCCTATCTCCTAACTTTCTATCCTCGAGATTAGTGCGCACTCCCCATTTTTCAGGATCAATCGTAGGTTTTACGGAAAGCATTTTCATATTAGCGTCCCAATAATCGCGAATCGTTGAAATATAATACCAATCGCCATCAAAATTATAAGCATATACTCTCTTATTTTTTACTAAATTAGGAAGAATGTTTTTAGCAAATACATGTTCTGACACTCTGCTTTTTGCATCTTTCCGGACTTCTCTTAGAAGCACATCTTTATTGAAAAGATAAATGGTAAGCGAAACAAGATTATTCTTACTCTTCGCAGACTTATCTGAAAAACTGATAATACGCGAATCTTTATCAGTTATAATGCTTAACTTATTTAAAACAGGATTATTTAAATTTTTTACCACAACAGTAACATCAGCTTTTTTTTCTTTATGAAACGCAATAACCTTATTAAAATCTAAATTGTAGACGTGTTCGCCTGAGAGAACAAGCACATGCTCCGGATCATGGTCTGTAATAAAATTTAAATTTTGATAAACTGCGTCTGCTGTGCCCTTGTACCAGCTTGACTCATTTTCTCCTGTATACGGAGGCAGCATCCTGACTTCCCTGCTGCGCCCTTTAAGATCCCAGGGTTTGCCAAAGTAAATATGTTCAATAAGAGAGGAAGGCCTATATTGTGTAAGCACGCCAACCCGATTTATACCTGAATTTGCCAGGCTTGAAAGCGCAAAATCAATAAGCCTATACATACCGCCAATCGGAATAGCTGCTTTAGTTCTCTTTTTTTCTAAAAGTCCCAAAGTATGAGTTGATCCACCCGCAAGAATCAGGGCCATTACGCTATCTTGTGACATATTACCACCTAATATAATTCATTACCAACCCCGCATTCCCTTCTATACTATAATATTAATTTATACCATGTTATTTCAGATTTTCAAGGCGCTTCAACATATTTTCAACTTTTTTATCTTTAGAGCCAAGAGCAAAAACTATAGACCAAATACCCATATTCCGCATATAGTAATCGCCAAACACAGAACTTCCATCCTTTGGATTAACGCAATCCGGTTGATTCCAAACATTTTTTACGGTATTCGCGAAAGTGGAATAAGTTTTTTTAGAAGCTTTAAGACCTTGTTCAGTCAAACCTTCATAAATGCAAAGCGAGCTGTAAACGTATGTTACGCATGGCCAATAATTACGCGAATGGATAAATTTGTCATCCCTCTTTCCACTAGGGTAAACAGAATTTGTACAACCGTATTTTGAATCGTGATTATTAAGTTTATCAATCATCTTCAAAGAGCTTCTTATCTTTTTTTTGTCTAAAATATAACCCAGCCCTAATAGATGCGCTATCCACTGACCTGTGAGCTGGCCTACTGTGCAGGAATCATATATTTTTTTGCCATTGACTGATGTATAATAATATTCTCCGGACCAGAGTAAGTCTTCATATGATTTTTGACCTTTTTTGAATTTGCGAGCGCAGGAATCCGCTGTAACTGTGTCATTTAATATTAAAGCCATCTCCTCTAATGCGCGCAGAGCAGCTAAATATAATCCTGCGGTATATGAGTTTACGCCAAAAAAATCCCAAGTATCAAATGTTTGATCCGCGCCTTCATTTTCAGGAAGACCATGGCTTCCAACGCTTTTTTTCTCAAGCCAAGCTAAAGCTTTTTTTGCGTTTGGATACAGTCTCTTAAGATACGCCTTATCTTTAGTCCGCAAATAATCTCTATATAACATCAGAACAAATTTAGAATTCAAATCCTTCCACTTATAAAAGGTTGTTCCGTCGCTAGGCATATCCAGGCATTCAAAGCCTAAATCATGAGGCACATATCCATCCTTTCTTTGAGCATCGGCAAATGATTCAAGATAACGTTTTTCCCACTCTGGAAAAAGTAAAAGAACAGGCAGTGTCGCATAAAACCCAACATCTATTGTGCCCATAAGAGGACATATTTGCGGCGACTCATATAACGTAAAATTTCCATCTTTAGTAAGCCAAGAGCCTGAAATCATAGTATACAAATTATTAAGAACCGCGTCTCCTAACCATTCAGGCATACCTGCGTTTAACACCTCGCTCGTCCACAAATCAACCTTCTTCTTTAGCGCTTTTTTATTTTTGTTTAAATATTTGCAAACTGAAGGAGCGCTCTTAAATTGCTTTTCATAATAGTGCCCATAATCGTGTTTAGGATAGTGCCAGCCTAAACTGAATGTTGTATTGTTTGTTTTAGAAGCAGGAATTCTAAATGTATCGCTTAAACAAGACGCAAGCTGAATATTTTCATTCTTCGTTTCATAAGCAGAATCAGAATTTGGAAGCTGTCCGCATTTAATAAGATAATCAACAGCGTCTAAACCTAAAGTTTCGGGAGTATAAATAAAATTCACTGTCTGCGAGTTCCAGCCATTCATATATCCAATTTTACCGCTCGCCTTTACTGACATGCATAGATCTCCTGATTTACTGTCATTTTTATATCTCTTTGTCTGCGTAAATTCTATACCCATCTCATCCTGTCCCATTTTTACCGGCTTATTAGTCCTGTTAATATACCATTTACCTGAAACATTTCTGCAAATCATAAATAAGGTCACATCAACCGGAATATTTTTTTTATTCTCAATAGAAAAGTCAAAAAGTACGCCCGGTATTGATGAATTTTTGTAATCGCCCGGAATAAATGATGAGTATGCGTTTAGCGTTATGTTAACAGGAAGCGACTGATCATGATAAGCAAGCACTGCTTTGGGAAATATACCTGAATATTTAATTTCTTTAATTGTTGGATAGTTGTTTAATTTTTCAGTCTGGAGTATCCTTACAACGCTTCCGCCATTCCATTTCACCTGCGCTCCAAAATGAAATCCGAGGAGTCCTTTCGCAAAACCCGCCTCTTTATTTCTCATATCCACGATCGGATCGCGCCAATTATTTAAAAACGTCAAATAATCAAAACATCCGTTTGGAAGAATCTCGATCTTACCTGCTCCGACTCCACCCAAGGGAACGCCGCATTTTACCTTATCTTTTGAAGAGTAAACAGGCATAAGAAATCCTCCAAAAAAATACTTCGTATTTTTGGAATTGTGAATTAAAAAACATTAAAGTTAATAGACAAAAACAATGAATTTTAATCCGTCATTTTTTATTCTGTCATTCCTGTGAAAACAGGAATCTCCGTTAGATATTTACTTCTCGAAGATCCTCGGGTCAAGCCCGAGGATGACACAGTGGTCATTATTACCCATTGCTTTTATTCATTCTCCTTACCTCAATTCTCAATTCCAAATTCTTTCTCTTTATTTACTATATGAAAAATTTAAAATATCCTCGTTAAAAATAATCGTCTCTTCTCTGCTCCTGCCCATTGACACCAACCCAATCTGACAATCCACAAGCTGTTCGAGTTTTTTTAAATACTTTTTTGCATTAACCGGAAGATCCTCATATTTTTGAATGCTTCGAGTAGAACTCTTCCATCCCGGGACCTTTATATAAATTGGTTTAAGCTCATTAAACGCGCGCCTGGAAGCCGGCACCTCATTAATAGTTTTTCCTCTATACTTATAGCCTACGCAAATTTTAATTTCTCTAAGATCGTCTAAAACATCGAGTTTGGTAAGAGCAAGAATACTTATTCCATTGACCATAACGCTGTTTTTTACTACTACAGCGTCAAACCATCCGCATCTGCGCGGCCTGCCTGTTGTAGCGCCAAACTCCTTGCCGACCTTTCTTAAATATTTTCCTACTTCATCAAACAACTCGGTTGGAAAAGGCCCTTCGCCCACTCTTGTTGTATAAGCCTTAACAATACCCAGCACAGCGTCAATCTTACTCGGGCCGACACCGCTTCCGACACAGCATCCTCCGGCTAACGGATTAGACGAAGTAACAAATGGATATGTTCCAAAATCAACATCAAGCATAGTTCCCTGCGCGCTCTCAAAAATTACATTCTTATTCTCTTTTATGACCTTATTAATAAGCGCGCTCGTGTTCGTAACATACGGCTTTAATTTATTTAAAATACTCTTTCTATCATCGTATATTTGTTTTCTAAGCGCTCTAATTGACCCAACCTGTTCCAGCATTATTTTCTTTTCTTTAATATTTCTCTCTACCTGCGTCTTGAATGTGATATCGTCTAAATAGTCAGCCATGCGAATACCTATTCTATCTACTTTATCAGCGTAGGCAGGCCCTATACCTTTCTTTGTTGTGCCTATCTTATTTTTTTTACTGCTTGTCTGTTCGATATACGCGTCTATATATCTGTGGTACGGCAGTATCACATGGCATGCATCGCTTACAAAAAGCCTGTCTTTGAATTTAATATCTTTTTTCTTTAAAAACTCTATCTCTTTTATTAATTCAACAGGATCAACAACCACTCCATTACCAATGATGCATTTCTTTTTTGGCTCGAGTATTCCTGAAGGCACAAGATGCAGGACAAATTCCTTTTTATCAAAAATAACTGTATGCCCGGCGTTATTGCCTCCCTGATATCTAACTATATAATGCGCTTTTTCAGAAAGGAGATGCACAATCTTTCCTTTACCTTCATCGCCCCATTGTGTTCCTACTACAACCAGTGTTGCCATTTAATTTTCCTCCTACAATCCTAATCTTTTAAAAATAACGTCTATATTCCTTAGGAAATAGTCTATATTAAATATATTATTAATCTCATCTTTATTAATCTTACTCATTATTTCCTTATCAGCAAGCGCGAAATCCTTTAACGGTTTTTTCTCATCCCACGACTTCATGCTGTTTCTCTGCACCATTAAATAAGCGTCTTCTCTTGATACGCCCTTATCCACAAGCGCGAGCATAAGCCTTTGTGAAAAAAACAGCCCCTGTGTTTTAAATAAATTAGAATGCATATTCTCCTCGTAAACTACGAGGCCGCTTACCACTTTTTTTAATTTTTGAAGAATATAGTCCAGCAGTATTGAGCTGTCCGGCAGTATAATTCTCTCAACTGACGAATGGGAGATATCTCTCTCATGCCATAACGCGATATTTTCCATACCGGCTATAGCATTGCTTCTTATAACGCGCGCCAAACCTGTCATCTGTTCGCTCGTAATCGGGTTCTTTTTATGCGGCATAGCTGACGAACCTTTTTGTCCTTTTGTGAACTGCTCCTCAGCCTCTCTAATATCAGTGCGCTGAAGGTTTCTCAGCTCAGTCGCGCACTTCTCAACGCATCCCGCGATTAGCGCCAGCATATTCAAGTACTCCGCCTGTCTGTCTCTTTGAACTACCTGAGTTGAAATCGCGCATGGAGCAAGACCAAGCTTTTCGCATACATATTCTTCAACAAAAGGTTCGAGGTTTGAAAATGTTCCGACAGCCCCGGATATTTTTCCCACACAAACCCTTTTTTTAATCTCTCTTAACCTCTCAAGATTACGTTTCATATCAGAATACCACAGAGCCAGTTTTAATCCAAATGTCATTGGCTCAGCGTGTATTCCATGCGTGCGGCCTACCATTGGAATCTTCTTGTATTTCTTAGCCTGCGAACCTAAAACCTCAATAAGCTCCTCTAAATCTTTCTCTAACAACTTAATTGATTCCTTTATAATTGAGCCAAGCGCAGTATCTAAAACATCTGAGGAAGTAAGGCCCATATGAATAAACCTGGAATCCTCGCCAACATTCTCAGCCACAGCAGTTAGAAACGCTATAACATCATGTTTAACAACATCCTCGATTTCTTTGATTCGCTTAATATCAAACTTTGCCTTTTTTTGTATATTTTTAAGGCTTGCTTCAGGTATTTTTCCATGTTTACTTAATATTTCGCAAGCTAATATCTCAACATCAAGCATTTTTTGAAATCTATATTCATCTGTCCATATTTTCGCCATTTCTTCTCGAGAGTAGCGGCTGATCATGATTCCTCCCTAAAAATTTCAAACACTTATTTAAACTTCACTAATTCTACATTCGCTTCTTTAAATATATCTAATGCAAATACATCCGGATAATCGCCAATATACACAACCTTCTTTATTCCTGATTGAACTATCATCTTCGCGCACATTATACAAGGCTGAATAGTAGAATATAACACAGAATGTTTTGTGTCCAAACCATAAGAACTCGCAAATAAAAGCGCGTTCTGTTCTGCGTGCAGGCCCCTGCACAATTCATGCCTGGTACCTGACTCAATCTTTTTCTTTTCGCGTATGCATCCAACAGCGTCGCAATGATCCAAATCGCGAACAGTCCCATTATACCCTGTAGCTAAGATTCTCTTATCCTTAACTAAGACAGCTCCCACATTCCTTCTCGTGCATGTAGATCTTTTAGCGACTTCCTTAGCTATTGACATGAAATATTCATCCCACGACGGCCTAATTGTTTTATTATTCATACAACACCTTCCAAAAGCAACACGAAGTGTCATCCCCGCGAAGGCGGGGATCTTCGTTAGATATTACTCTCTCAAAGATCCTCGGGTCAAGCCCGAGGATGACAAAGGAGAGCACTCTTTAATGCCTAAAATGCCTCTTACCTGTAAACACCATTGAAATATTGTGCTGATTGCAGGCATCAATTACCTCTCCATCCCTCACAGAACCGCCGGGCTGTATCACAGCCTTTATTCCGTAAGGCGCGATTGTTTCGATAGAATCCCTAAACGGAAAAAACGCGTCAGAAGCAAGCACAGCGCCTTCAAGCTTAAGGCCTGCTTTCTTTGCTTTATTCACTGCAATCTCCACTGAATCCACTCTGCTCATCTGGCCTGCGCCAATACCTATGGTATGGTTTTTGTCAGCTATCACAATAGCGTTTGATTTAACATGTTTGCATACAATCCACGCGAAATTAAGCGCTTCCGTCTCATCCTTAGTCGGAGAATTGTTAGTCACAATCTTATTCTCTTCCGCAACAGTTAAATCTTTGTCCTGAATCAAAAAGCCATCAAGCGCCCTTCGAATCTCATACGCATTTTCAATTTTTCCGCTTATAGAAATTATTCTTAAATTCTTTTTTGTTTTCAGTATATCAAGAGCATCTTTTTCAAAATCCGGAGCTATAACACACTCAGTGAATATTTTTATTATTTCCTCAGCGCATTTCTTAGTAAGCTTTTCGTTAACCGCAACAATACCGCCATAAGCGCTAAGAGAATCTGCAGCTAACGCGTTTATATAAGCCTTTTCCGGATTATTGGCTCTTCCAACACCGCACGGATTATTGTGTTCAACAATAACCGCGGTTGGCCCCTGAAAATCATTTGCCATGCTCCATGCAGCTTCAATATCCATTAAATTATTATATGACAGTTCTTTTCCTGCCAGCTGTTCCCATTTAAAATTATTTTGCAGTCCGTCTTCTTTGTAATAACCGGCGTTTTGATGAGGGTTTTCTCCATATCTCAGATCTAAGGCCTTAGTGAGCTGTATATTCTTCATTTCTTTTTTGTCTGACAAATAATTAAATATATTGCGGTCATAATTATTTGTTTTCTCAAACACCTTTGCAGCTAACCGCATACGCTCATCACAATTTATATCGCCGTTCTTTTTTAAATCGGCAATAATACGCATATAATCAGAAGAGTCGCATAAAACAATAACATCCTCATAATTCTTGGCAGCTGATCTTAGCATAGACGGCCCGCCTATATCAATATTTTCAATAATTTCTTCATGACCTGCGCCATTTTTTAAAGTTTCTTCAAATGGATAAAGATTAACTACAACCATATCTATATACGAAATATTATTTTCTTCTACCTGCTTTATGTGCTTTTTATTATTCCTTTTTGCTAACAGCGCGCCATGCACCTTTGGATGCAGAGTCTTTACCCGTCCGTCTAATATCTCCGGGAATCCTGTAAATTCTGCAATATCCTTAACTCTGACTCCACTTTCTTCAATATACTTTTTTGTGCCGCCTGTTGATATTATTTCAACTCCCATTTCAGTAAGAGCCTTTACAAAAGGCAGTAACCCGCTCTTGTCTGACACACTTATTAGCGCTCTCTTAACCTTCAAACTATCCTCCCATCTGCGGCAATCCGGTCAAATATTTTTTAAAACCTTTTTTACTGCCTCAGGATATATTTTATGTTCTATCTCTAAAACCCTTTTTGCTAAGGTCTCAGGAGTGTCATTCTCCAAAACATCAAGCTTCTCTTGAATAATTATAGTCCCCGTATCACAACCGTCGTCGACAAAATGCACTGTTGCGCCCGATTCCTTTTCCCCCGCAGATATTACAGCTTCATGAACATGATGGCCATACATACCCTTTCCCCCGTACTTAGGCAGAAGAGCCGGGTGTATATTTAATATTCTCTTATCAAACTCTTTCACAATCTCAGGCGAAAGAATAATCATAAAACCGGCTAAGCATACCAAATCAATTTCAAATTCTTTAAGCGCATCAATAACATCCTGCGTGTATTCTTTCCCGGTTTTATTCTTAGGATCAAGAAACAAAGCTTTAATTTTATTAATTCTAGCGCGCTCAAGAGCGTAAGCTTTTTTATTATTGCTGATTACACAGCTGATTCGAGCGTCGGAAATATACCCATCGTTAACTGCGTCAATCAATGCTTGAAGATTTGATCCGCCGCCTGACGCCAGCACAGCTATATTTTTCATATTAACACTACCCTATTTTTTCCGGATACAACCTCGCCTATAACTATTGCGTCTTTTACAATTTTTTTTACCTTCGCTGAATCGTTCTTAGAAACAATAACTGTCATTCCAATTCCCATATTAAAGACCTTAAACATCTCATTCTCGTCCACATTGCCGTATTCCTTAATAGTTTTAAATATTTTTGGGACATTCCAGCTGTTTTTATAAATTTTTACATTACAGTTTTTTGGCAGGACGCGAGGAACATTTCCGGGAAGCCCTCCGCCGGTTATGTGCGCTAAACCCTTCACTAGATTCTTTTTTAAAAGCGGCATAATCTCCTTAACATATATTCTGGTTGGAGTAATTAATTGCGCTCCATATTTTTTTAACTCTCTATTATTCAATGCCTTTCGAACCAGAGAAAAACCATTACTATGAACGCCGCTAGAAGGAATTCCCAAAACCACATCGCCCGGCCTTATACCTGAGCCGTTTATCATCTTGTTTTTTTCTACAACGCCGACAGCAAAACCGGCGAGATCATATTCTCCTTTCTTATAAAATGACGGCATCTCGGCAGTTTCACCGCCCAAGAGCATACATCCGCTCTGCCTGCAGCCTTCGACAATGCCTTTTATTATTTGTTCTCCTTGATTAACTGATAATTTTCCTGTCGCAAAATAATCTAAAAAGAATAGCGGCTCAGCGCCGCATGTAATAATATCATTTACGCACATAGCAACCAGGTCAATTCCGACCGTGTTATGTTTATTGAGCAGAAATGCAATCTTTAATTTTGTCCCCACGCCATCCGTTCCGGAAATAAGCACCGGGTTTTTGTATTTTTTATCCAATAAATATGCGCCGCCAAATCCGCCAATACCGCCGAGCATAGATTTGCTTTTTAAGTTTTTTGCAGCGCTAACAATTTTATCAACCAATAAATCGCCGGCATCAATATCCACCCCGGCTCCCTTATAAGTAACCTTTTTTTTCTTAGCCATCTAAATCTCCTCTAAAAATAATAACCTGCGCGATTAAACATTTTATTCGTCATCCTGGGCATAAAGGTTAAAAAGTGTTGCTAAAATATGCCCAAAATAATAAAAGTATCGACGATACTTTGAAAAATATATACTCACTTTATTGAACAGGTTCAATAAAGGGGTATTAAATGATAAAAAAAACATTGTATAAAAT
>JBDRED010000034.1:0-81776 GCA_043820025.1 Elusimicrobiota bacterium | reverse complement strand
CTTTAATGATAAATAGTGCAATATCGCAGCTGTCAATGATGTCTTACCATGGTCTACGTGCCCTATTGTTCCAATATTTAGATGCGGTTTCTTTCTTTCAAACTTTTCCTTTGCCATTGAAGATTACCTCCTCTTCGTTTTCATAATTAATTTTATTATTTAAGATGACTTTCCTGTCGCTTTTTCTATAATCTGCATACCTACGTTCTTTGGAACTTCTTCATAACTGTTAAATTCCATATTGGATGAAGCTCTTCCTTGCGATAATGATCTAATTGTTGTCACATATCCAAACATTTCAGCAAGAGGAACCTGAGCGTGTACAATCTGTGTTTTACCCCTATGTTCCATTCCTGAAATTTTTCCTCTACGCGAACTTAGATCGCCTATAATATCTCCCATGTACTCTTCGGGAGCTGTAACTTCCACTTTCATAACCGGTTCCAGAATAACAGGATTTGCTCTTTTCATTCCGCTTTTCATTGCCATAGATCCGGCGATTTTAAATGCCGCATCACTTGAATCAACTTCATGGAATGAACCATCGTATAAGGTTACCTTTACATTTAAAACAGGATATCCCGCAAGAATACCTCCATCCATTGCCTCTCTGCATCCCTTTTCAACAGAGGGAATATATTCTCTTGGAATTGTTCCGCCAACAATTTTATTTACAAATTCAAATCCTTTACTCTCAGTTAACGGTTCTATTATAAGCCATACATGGCCATATTGTCCGCGTCCACCTGACTGTTTTATATATTTGCCTTCTTCCTTAACAGAAGCAGTAATAGCTTCTTTATACGCAACCTGCGGCTGACCTATATTTGCCTCAACCTTAAATTCCCTTAGAAGACGGTCAACAATAATCTCAAGATGCAGTTCTCCCATGCCTGAAATAACCGTTTGACCGGTCTCTTCATCAGTATGAAGCTTAAATGTTGGATCCTCTTCTGCAAGCTTGCCGAGAGCAATACTTAATTTTTCTTCATCACTCTTTGTTTTTGGTTCAATAGCAAGAGAAATAACAGGTTCAGGAAACTTCATCGATTCTAATATTATAGGCGCCTTTTCTTCAGTTAATGTTTCTCCGGTATTAGTATTTTTTAATCCAACAATCGCAACGATATCTCCGGCGCTTACGTCCTTAACCTCTTCTCTATGATTAGAGTGCATACGGACTATACGTCCTACGCGCTCTCTTTTATCTTTATTACAATTTAAAACATATGAGCCTGCAGACAGAACGCCTGAATATACTCTAATATATGTTAAACGTCCAACAAAAGGATCAGAAACTATTTTAAATGCTAAAGCTGCAAATGGTTCATTATCTTCAGATTTCCTGACAGCTTTCTTTCCATCTAATGTTTCTCCTTGAATTGGAGGAACATCAACCGGCGAAGGAAGATATGTGTTTATTGAATCAAGTAAATATTGTACGCCTTTATTCTTGAACGCGCTCCCGCATATAACAGGCGTTATCAAATTATTTATAACAGCTTTTCTTAGGCCATTTAAAAGCTCGGTGTCTGAAAGAGTATGACCTTCTAAATATTTCTCCATAAGAATATCGTCAGTTTCAGCGACTGCTTCAACTAAATGTTCTCTATATTCTTTTGCTTTTGCTTTATAGTCTTCCGGAATCTCTTCTTCATTAAATTTAATTCCATCCTCATCAACATATATACAAGCCTTCATTTTAATTAAATCTATTATTCCTTTAAATTGATCTTCCGCTCCTATTGGAATTTGAATTGGAACGCCTTTTGCGTCTAAACGCGTCTTCATCTGCTCAATAGCGCCAAAAAAATCCGCGCCTACTCTATCCATTTTATTAATAAATACTAATCTGGGAACATGATATCTATTTGCCTGCACCCAAACAGTTTCAGACTGTGGCTGTACTCCGCCAACAGCGCAAAATACAACGACCGCGCCGTCAAGAACCCTCAACGAACGCTCTACTTCAGCGGTAAAATCGACGTGTCCCGGAGTATCAATAATATTGATCTGACAATCTTTCCACTGACAGCTTGTTGCTGCGGAAGTAATTGTAATACCCCTCTCCTGCTCCTGTTCCATCCAGTCCATAGTAGCGCTGCCATTATGAACCTCTCCAATCTTATGGATTTTTCCTGAATAAAAAAGGATTCTCTCTGTTGTCGTGGTCTTTCCAGCATCAATATGAGCGATAATTCCTATATTTCTAATTTTATCTAAAGCAAACTGCCGTGCCATTTTTTCCCCTACCACTTATAGTGAGCAAAAGCTTTGTTGGCTTCTGCCATTTTATGTGTGTCTTCTCGCTTTTTTATTGATGTTCCTTCTTTTTTATAAGCATCTAAAAGCTCCATTGCCAAACCCTCATGAAGAGGTCTGCCCTTCTTTGCTCTTGCGAATTCGATTATCCATCTTATTGCAAGCGCATTTGCTCTTATGGGCTCAACCTCTACAGGCACCTGATATGTTGCTCCGCCAATTCTTCTTGGTTTTACCTCAAGTATCGGCTTAACATTATTTGTTGCTTTTATTAATACATTTAAAGGATCATCCTTTAGCTTTGTTTTAATATACTCAAGCGCATCATAAACAATGTTCAATGCAAGGCTTTTTTTCCCTTGCTGCATAATTCTATTAACATACTGTATCACAAGAATACTTTTGTATGTTGGATCTTCTTTCATCGGCCTTGCTATTCTTTTTTTCTTTCGTGACATAAACTAATTCCTCTAAATTATTTTTATGATTCTTTAGGCGTTTTTGCGCCGTATTTAGATCTGCCTTGCTTTCTATTTGCAACACCTGTTGTGTCAAGACATCCTCTAACTATGTGATACCTTACTCCGGGAAGATCCTTTACACGTCCTCCTCGGATAAGCACTATTGAGTGCTCTTGAAGATTATGCCCAACCCCGGGGATATAAGCTGTAACTTCCAAGCCATTAGTAAGTTTTACACGCGCAACCTTTCTAAGCGCTGAGTTCGGCTTTTTAGGTGTTGTTGTGTAAACCCTTGTGCATACTCCTCTCTTTTGTGGAGAGCAAGCAAGCGCAGGAGTCTTAACTTTTTTTGAAATTCTTCTTCTTCCTTTACGCACTAATTGGTTAACGGTAAGCACAATAATCTCCTCTCTAAAATGATCTGCATATTAAATATTTTTTTTTGTTGTTTGTCAAGCACTTTTTACGTTTCTGTTACAGCAAGCGCATCCCTATGTATAGGCAGTCCTGTTCCGGCAGGAATAAGATGCCCAATAATAACATTTTCCTTAAGACCTTTTAGATGGTCTTTTAACCCATCAGAGCTGGCTTCTGTAAGCACACGCGTTGTTTCCTGGAACGAAGCTGCTGATATAAAACTCTCTGAATTTAAAGATGCTTTCGTTATTCCTAATAACACCGGCCTTGCTGCGGCAGGCTCGCCGTTTTCCTTTAATATTCTCTCGTTCTCTTCTTGAAACTTGAATCTATTAACCATCTCGCCCACCAATAATGTCGTATCGCCGCTGCGCTCAATCCTAACATTTGAAAGCATCTGCCTTACAATAATTTCTATATGTTTATCATTTATTGTCACGCCCTGCAGACGGTATACTTCCTGAATTTCATTCACAAGATATTCTTGAACTTCTTTATCTCCCTTTACTCTTAAAATATCATGCGGATTAACAGCGCCATCAGTAAGAGCGTCTCCGGCGCGGACTCTATCTCCTTCATAAACAACTAAGTGCTTACCTTGTGGTATAATATACTCTCTAACCATGCCTGTTTCAGTTTTTACGGTTACTTTTAAGAGGCCTTTGTGTGTTGTATCCAAGCTGACTATTCCCTCAATTTCAGATATAACTGCGCAATTCTTAGGCCTGCGCGCTTCAAAAAGCTCTGCAACTCGAGGCAAACCTCCTGTTATATCCTTTGTCTTGCTGACCTCTTGAGGAATCTTTGCGATTACATCCCCTGCATTCACTGATTCCTTATCTGACATAACAATATAAGTATCCAAAGGAAGCGGATAACTTGCAAGTTTTTTTCCATGTTTACCAATAACTACCAGCTGTGGATTGAGCCTCTCACCGCCTCTATGTTCAATTATTTTACGCTCAACCTGGCCTGTAATTCTATTACGCTCTTCATGCATAGTAGTTCCTTCAATAATATCCTGCCATTTAACATACCCTGTCGCTTCAGCAATAATCGGCATACTGTATGGATCCCATTCCGCTATTAAATCGCCCTTAGAAACTTTCTTGCCTTCGCTGAAAAAGAACTTTGCGCCATAAGGAATATTATAATGTTCTCTCTCTTTTTCGCCTGAAGTTTTAATACTAAGTTCGCCATTACGGCTGATAACAATATGATTATTATTTTTATCTTTAAGTATTTTTAAATTATGAAATTTAATTACTCCGTCGTACTTTGCCTGAATTGAAGAACTAAGAACAACACGGCTGGCTGTTCCACCGATATGGAAGGTACGCAGTGTAAGCTGAGTGCCGGGTTCTCCTATTGACTGCGCAGCGATAATTCCCACAGCATCCCCTATCTCAGCCTTTCTGCCGGTAGCGAGGTTAATACCATAACATTTTTGACATAACCCTGTACCAGCCTCGCACGTCAGCACAGACCTTATTCGTATGCGTTCTATATTTGCGGCTTCCAGCCTATCCGCTATTTTCTCTGATATAATTTCACCTTCTTTCACTATTGTTTCTTCTTTGAGCTCGCCCTTTTGATCTTCAACAAGTCCAACAACATTATCTAAGGCAACTCGTCCTATAACACGCTCTTTAAGAGTTTCTATAACTTCGTCGCCTTCTTTTAACGCGTTAATTCTAATACCATTGACTGTGCCGCAGTCTTCCATTGTCACAACCATATCATGCCCGACATCAACCAGTCTTCTTGTTAAATAACCGGCGTCAGCGGTCTTTAGCGCTGTATCAGCCAAACCTTTGCGGCCGCCGTGAGTTGATATAAAGTATTCTAAAACAGTTAATCCTTCACGGAAGTTTGCTGTAATCGGCGATTCGATAATTTCACCGATTTTACCGGTCATCTTTTTTTGCGGACGCGCCATAAGTCCGCGCATACCGGCAAGCTGTCTAATCTGCTGTTTACTTCCACGCGCGCCTGAATGCGCCATAATATAAACAGAATTAAACTTTGACACGCCTTTTTTATAGGGCAGATCCTCTTCCTTCTTTAGTCCGCTAAACATCATATCCGCAATATTATCAGTTACATGCGTCCAAATATCAATAACTTTATTATATCTTTCAGTCTCTGTAATAACACCAGCCTGAGCCTGAGCCTGAATACCTTTAACCTCTTTTTTTGCCTTATCAATAATATGTTGTTTTTCCTCCGGAATGTGCATATCCATAAGGGATATTGATACACCGGCAAGCGTTGAATATTTATAACCGGCAGATTTGATATCATCCAATAATTGAACCGTTCTCTCTCTGCCTGCAAGCTTAAATGAATCTTCGATCAACTGTCCAAGATCTTTTTTCACAATTGTTTTATTAATATAACCAAGTTCAGGCGGTATCATTTCGTTAAATAATATTCTTCCAATCGTTGTTTCCACCAATGAGCCATTCATTCTCACCTTAACAATAGCGTTTATATCAACTTCTTTAAGCTGATCCGCAATCAACACCTCATCCTTTGAGCTAAAAACTTTGTTTTCTCCAATACAACCTTTCTTTTCTTTTGTTAAATAATAACAACCCAGCACCATATCCTGCGATGGGACTGTAATTGGCTTTCCGCTTGCCGGAGAAAGTAAATTATTTGTAGCGAGCATAAGCATCTTTGCTTCTAACTGCGCTTCGATTGACAGAGGCACATGCACTGCCATTTGATCGCCGTCAAAGTCAGCGTTAAACGCAGCGCAAGTTAAAGGATGCAGCTGAATAGCCTTTCCCTCGACGAGCACAGGTTCAAACGCCTGTATGCCTAATCTGTGTAGCGTAGGAGCTCTATTTAAAAGCACCGGGTGCTTTCTTGTTACATGCTCTAAAATATCCCAAATCTCCGGTCTTATTTTTTCGAGCATTTTCTTAGCATTTTTAAGCGAGCCCGCAATACCCTTTTCAATCAATTCTCTAATAATAAACGGTTTAAATAATTCCAGCGCCATTTCTTTGGGAAGACCGCATTGATTTAACTTTAAGGTTGGACCTACAACAATAACCGAACGTCCGGAATAATCAACGCGTTTACCCAAAAGATTCTGCCTGAAACGTCCCTGCTTTCCCTTAAGAGCGTCTGACAACGATTTTAAAGGCCTGTTTCCGGCGCCTACAACTGTCTTGTTGCGCGCGCCATTTTCAAAGAGAGCGTCAACAGCTTCTTGCAGTAACCGCTTCTCATTGTAAATCATTACCTCCGGAGCTCTTAGGCCTTGTATATGTTTTAATCTGTTATTTCTATTTATTATTCTTCTGTATAAATCATTTAAATCAGAAGAAGCAAATCTTCCGCCTTCTAAAGGAACCAGCGGCCTTAAATCCGGAGGAAGCACAGGAACCACATCCATCACCATCCATGAAGGATGATTTCCGGATTTCTGGAATCCGTCAACCACTCTTAATTGTTTAATCAGCCTGTTTCTAGTAGCTTCTGATTTTGTTTGTTTAATATTTTCTCTAATTTGAATAGACAATTTCTGCATATTCACGTCTTCTAACATTGTCTTTATAGCTGCAGCTCCGATTCCAACCTTAAATCCATCGCCATATTTATTACGCGCTTCCTGATAATCCTCTTCGCCCAGTAGTTGAAATTTCTTTAATTTTGTATTGCCCGGATCTAAAACTACATGTTTAGAGAAATAAATAATCTTTTCTAAATCCCCAAGCTTCATATTTAATAAAATTCCAAGCCTGGAAGGAGATTTTCTAAGATACCAAATATGCGTTATAGGTTCCGCGAGCTCAATATGCCCCATACGTTCTCGACGAACTTTAGATTCAGTAACCTCAACGCCGCACCTATCGCAAATTACGCCTTTATGCTTTATCCATTTATATTTTCCGCAATTACACTCCCAATCTCTTATAGGCCCAAATATCTTCTCGCAAAAAAGACCGTCTCTTTCAGGTTTGAATGTACGATAATTAATAGTCTCTGCCTTTTTAACCTCTCCGTAAGACCAGCTCCTTATTTGTTCCGGAGACGCTATAGTTAATTTAATTGTATCAAAACTGGAATAATTAATATTTTCCTGTATTTTTCTCTTTATCTTAAGTTTCGACTTTGTGATTCTACCCAAGGGAGTTACCTCCTATTTTTTGTTTTATCAGCGCATCACCAAGGACGCGCTGATAAACTCTATTTAATCTTGTTCCTTTAATAGCTCTATATTAAGTCCTAAACCTTGAAGTTCCTTTACAAGCACCTTGAATGATTCCGGAACCCCCGGCGTTGTAAGTATATCACCCTTAATAATCGCTTCGTACATCTTTGTCCTGCCCTGCACATCGTCACTCTTTACAGTTAAAAATTCCTGAAGTGTATGACTAGCGCCGTAACCCTCAATAGCCCAAACTTCCATTTCTCCAAGCCTTTGGCCTCCAAACTGGGCCTTTCCTCCGAGAGGCTGTCTGGTTATTAATGAATACGGGCCTGTTGAACGAGCATGTATTTTATCTTCTACAAGATGCGCAAGCTTAAGGATATACATATACCCAATAGTTACCTTTTCACTAAACTGATCGCCTGTTCTGCCGTCATACATAACTGTACGACAAAAATCATCAGGCAGATATTCTTCTTTAGCGCCATCCGCTATAAGCATCTTTTTTGCTTTTCGAATATTTTCGAGTATATCATCTTCAGTCGCGCCGTCAAAAACCGGTGTTATCATCTGAACACCCTGCTTCATTCCAGCCCAGCCTAAAAGTGTTTCCATTATCTGTCCCACATTCATTCGAGAAGGTATTGACAACGGACTTAGCACAATATCAACCGGTTCTCCGCCCGGAAGAAAAGGCATATCCTCAGGCGCAAGAATCTTCGCCACAACGCCTTTGTTTCCATGTCGTCCTGCAAGTTTATCTCCAACTTGAATCTTTCTTCTAGAGGCAATATAAACCTTTACAAGTTTGTTAACTGTAACCGGCAGCTCGTCTCCATGCTTTATATGCTCTTTTTTCCTCTCTGCTTTTTTCTTTGCTTCAAGTTCTCTATATTTGTAATAAACCTTTAACCGTTCTTTTTCAACCTCAATGCTGTGCGCGTCCTTCTTTTTTTCTTTAGACATTACGCTAATGCAGTCTTTTAATTCCTGCCGCAATGTTTCAATATCCTTTTTAAGTTTATCTTCCACTTTTTTAGTTAACTTATTCTCGTCTCTCTTTGTTAACTTATCTCTCCTGGTAAAAATCTTAACATCTAAAATCTTACCTGTCACTCCCGGAGGCACTATAAGAGACGCATCCTGAACATCTTCAGCTTTCTTTCCGAAAATAACCTTCAAAAGCCTTTCTTCAGGAGTTGTCTGCTGTTCGCCTTTTGGAGTCACCTTTCCAACTAGAATATCGCCGGGCTCTACATCAGCGCCGATACATATAATTCCATTTTCATCAAGATTTTTTAACGCTTCTTCACTTACGTTTGGAATATCTCGAGTAATTTCCTCTACTCCCATCTTTAAATCGCGAGCCTCGGTCTCATACTCCAATATATGAATTGACGTAAGCGTTTCATCCTGCATAATTCTTCTATTCAGAAGAATCGCATCCTCAAAGTTATACCCTTCCCATGGCATAAACGCGACGAGAAGATTCTTTCCAAGAGCAAGCTGTCCATTATGAGTGGCAGGTCCATCCGCTATTACTTCGCCTTTTTTTATCTTATCTCCAACACATACAAGCGGCATCTGCTTTACGCATGTATCCTGATTTGAACGCAGATATTTTTTTAAATAATAAACGTCGACACTACTGTCATCAGCGTCCTTTACCCAAATTGTTATGTGTTCAGCGCTGACGCTAATAACCTCTCCTGATCTTTTTGCCAGGACTGTAGCGCCTGAATCACGAGCAATTGTATCCTCAATACCGGTCCCTACCACCGGCTCATCGGTTATCATTAAAGGCACTGCTTGACGCTGCATATTAGAACCCATTAGCGCGCGGTTTGCATCATCGTGCTCCAAGAATGGAATAAGCGCTGTTGACGGGCTGACAACCTGTTTCGGAGAAATATCCATATAGTCAACCTTAGAAGAATCAACTAATGGGAAGTTGTCAAAATAACGACATGCAACAAGATCAGAAGACAATTTATTATTATGATCCACAGTTGAATTTGCCTGCGCGATCATAAAAGCGTCTTCTTCATCAGCTGTTAAATAGTTTATTTCGTTCGTTATCTTACCTTTTTCAACCTTACGATAAGGACTTTCAATAAGTCCATATTCATTAACCTTTGAATAACAAGATAATGATGTTATCAAACCAATGTTTGGGCCTTCCGGAGTTTCAACGGACAAACACGGCCATAGTGAGTATAGTGAACGTCTCTGACTTCAAATCCGGCGCGTTTTCTGTTTAATCCGCCGGGGCCAAGAGCTGATAATCTGCGTTTGTGCGTGAGTTCGGCTAAAGGATTTACCTGGTCCATAAACTGCGACAATTGCGAAGTTCCAAAGAACTTGCGAACTATTCCAACAAGCGGCGCTGAATTAATAATAGACCTTGGAGTTATCTGATCCTTATCCTGCATATTCATTTTTTCTCTTATAAGCCGCGCCATATGAGCAAGACCTATTCTCATCTGATTCTCTAAAAGTTCGCCAACAGACCTAACACGCCTGTTGCCAAGATGGTCAATATCGTCGGATTCCCCGATGCCGTTATTTAAAGTTATTACATATTTTATTGTAGCGATAACATCTTCTACCGTAAGCGTTCTTTTTCTATCGGATGGGATCTGAAATTTAAAGTTTTTCTTTTTAACCAGCTCGTTAAAGATTGTTCCTAATTTTTTATTAATCTTATAACGGCCAACCTTTGTGAGATCATATTTTCTAATATTTTTGAAAAGCAGGTTTTCAAAATAAGTTGACGCGTGGTCAGGAGTTATATATTCCTGCGCGCGAAGCTTTTTATAAATATCAAAAACAGCTTCTTTCTTAGAGCGCAGATTATCACGAGATAAAGTATTAATAATTGTAATATCATTAAGAGCAGTATCTATTTTCAAAACGCTAACCTTCTTGATACCCGCTTTGACTAAGGACTCAATTCTTTCTTTTGTAATCTGTTTACCTGCTTCCACGAGCATCTCGCCCGTTGAATCTTCAACAACATCTTTAGCCAAATAGAGCCCTTCTAAATTTTCGTCAACAACCGCATTTGCAGAATCATAAAATAATTCTAAAATCTGTTCATTATCTTCGATTCCTATAGCGCGCAAAAATACGGTAGCTAGTATTTTGCGTTTTTTATCTATACGCACAAAAAGCACGTTATTTAAATCATATTCAAACTCTACCCATGCGCCCCTATACGGGATCATACGCGCAAAGAATAATTTTTTACCATAAGATGAAATCTTCTTTTCTTCATCATCCTCAAATATTACGCCTGGTGACCTGTGAAGCTGACTGACGATTACCCGCTCTGCGCCGTTAAAAATAAAGGTAGCAGAATCCGTTATCATAGGAAGATCGCACAAGAACACCTCTTGCTCCGCAATTTCCTTAACTTTTCCTGACTGTTGTTTATGAACAAGTCTAATTATAGCTTTTAGAGGAGCTGTATATGTTACATCCTTGTCTAAAGACTCCACAGCTGTATACTTAGACTCGCTAATAACATATCTGTCAAATTCTAAAGCTAATGTCTCATCCGCATTATATATAGGAAACACATCAAGAAAAGCCGCCTGTAATCCTTGTATCTTACGATTTTCAGGAGCAACATCAAGCTGCAAAAATTCTTTATAAGAATTTTTCTGCATCTCGATCATATCAGGCAGTTCCAATACCTTAGGAATGCGAGCAAAGTTGATCTGTTTTCTTTCTTTACTCATTAATTTTCCCCCTGTAAGAAATACTAGCCTAGCCAATATTTATATCAAAGATTTAAAATAGTAAAGCTAATAAATATCCATGCCAAATTAATAAAATCTATTTTATTTAAAAACTAAACTTGATTAAAAAAATTAGCAATATTACTTAAGTTCTACCTGTCCGCCAACCTCTTCAAGCTTCTTTTTCATTTCTTCAGCTTGTTCTTTTGGCACCCCTTCTTTAACCGGCTTTGGAGCTCCCTCAACCAGATCTTTTGCTTCTTTAAGCCCAAGACCCGTAAGTTCTCTAACAACCTTAATTACTTGGATTTTCTTGTCTCCTGCTGAAGTTAAAACTACATTAAAGTCAGTTTTTTGCTCAGCCGCAGCGCCTGCAGCGCCTGCTCCCGGAGCCTGCATAAACGCACCTGCCGGCATTGCTGGCATCGCGCTTACTCCGAACTTTTCCTCTAAATCCTTAACAAGTTCCGAAAGCTCTAAAACATTCATCTTTTCAATTGCTTGAATTATTTCTTCCTTTGCCATTTCTTTATCCTCCCTATGGTAAATTAATTAATTTTCTCTTTTGTATTTTTAATAGCCTCTAAAGCATAAACCAACTTGTTCATTGGATCCTTTAGCGCGTATACAAAGCGTGTTATAGGACTCTGCAGCTGTGATAAAAGTTGCGCTATTAAAACTTCCTTTGGAGGAAGTTCGGCTATACTTTTTACTCTCTCAGAATCCAATTGCTGACTATCTATCCTTGCTGTCTTAATACTAAATTTCTCATGCCCTTTTGAAAACTCGGTCAATACCTTAAGCCCTTCAAATGAATCATCCTTTTGCACGGCAAGTATTGTGCTGTCCTTAAGAAAAGCATCAAATCCTTGAATATTAAGTTCTTTGAACGCAATATTCAAAAGTCTGTTTTTCACAACCTTTAGTTCGCATGATACATCTCGAAGCCTGTTCCTGAGCTCTTCCAGCTCGCTCACTGTCAAACCTTTATACTCTGCTAGTACAAAATTATGTTCTCCGACTTTTTCCTTGACCTTTGCAACTAATTCCTGCTTTTGTGATTTATTCATAAATCTTCCCTCTCAATATTTTTTTCAGCCCATAAAGTTTAAATAAAAAACGGGCTTTCTCTCTCCATATCGAGAAAAAACCCACTTTTAGCAGTTTTTAATGTCTCGATAGGATTTACAAGAAATAACTCTAACCTATTGTCTTTGACCAAATATATTATTTTATAGATAACCTTTATTTACTCTGCATACATATTATTCGGATCAATCTTAACGCCCGGGCCCATAGTTGAGCTTAGTGTTATAGATTGTATATATGTTCCTTTAACCGTTACGGGCTTAACCCTAATAACAGCGTCAAGTATAATTTTGACATTCTCAAACAAAGATTTTGCATCAAATGACGCCTTACCGACTACTGTATGCAGTATTCCATAAGGATCTACTCGAAATTCAATCCTGCCTGATTTAACTTCATTCACAGCCTTTTTTAGATCAAAGGTAACTGTTCCAGACTTAGGATTTGGCATAAGTCCGCGAGGGCCTAAAATCTTGCCAAGTTTACCCATTTCCTTCATCATATCAGGAGTAGCAATAAGCACATCAAAATTAATAATGCCCTTTTGAATTTCAGCTGATAAATCTTCAGCGCCTATAACATCTGCGCCTGCTTCCTTTGCTTCTTGAGCTTTTTCGCTCTTTGCCATTACAGCAACCTTTTTAGTCTTACCTGTTCCATGCGGCAGAATAACAGTTGAACGAATATTCTGCTCCGCCTTTTTTGGATCAAGATTAAGCTTCACTGAAAGCACTATGCTTTCATCAAATTTCGCGCTTGCGCATTCTTTAACAAGTTTCGCTGCTTCAACAATAGTAACCTTTTTTTTAGCGTCTACTTTTTCTACAGAAGCTCTGTACCTCTTACTTTTTTTCACCTTAATACCTCCGCGTAGTCAACGCTGACACAAAGCCAGCTCCTACTCAACTATTTCTATACCCATATTACGGGCGGTTCCCTCAACCATTTGCATGGCTGCCTTAAGATCCTTTGTGTTTAAGTCAGGCATTTTTTTCTTAGCGACCTCTTCAACCTGAGCCTTTGTCAGCTTTCCAACCTTTGTCTTATTTGGCTCTCCGGAACCTTTAGCCAGGCCCGCAGCTTTTTTTATTAAAGACGCCATAGGAGGCATCTTTGTTATAAACGAAAATGTTCTATCATCATACACAGTTAGTACTACCGGTATTATCATTCCTTGTTCTTCATCCTTTGTCTTTGCGTTAAATGCTTTACAAAACTCCATTATGTTAACGCCATGTTGTCCTAAAGCAGGTCCTATAGGAGGCGCAGGATTTGCTCCGCCAGCCGGCACCTGTAATTTAACATATCCCTTTATTTTCTTAGCCATTTTTCTATCTCCTTACATCTTCTCAACTTGCAGAAAGTCTAATTCCACAGGTGTTGAACGGCCAAAAATTGTGACCATTACCTTTAGTTTTCCTTTTTCATGGTTAACATCTTCAACTACGCCTATAAAATTAGCAAACGGCCCGTCAATAATTCTAACGGTTTCATCTTTCTCAAATATTATCGCCGGCTTTGGTTTAGCTCCGCTGGGCACCTCAATAGCGTTTAATACAGCGGCTACTTCAGCCTCACGTAAAGGCGTAGGTTTAAGCCCGCCTAAAAACCCTGTCACTCCGGCTATACTTCTAACTACCCAATATGTTTGGTTATCTAAAAGCATTTTAATTAAAATATACCCGGGAAAAAACTTTCTTTTCTTTATATGTTTTTTATTTTTTTTAAGCTCAACAACATCTTCTGTTGGAATTACAATATCTACAAACTTTTCCTTCATGGATTGAGTCTCAATAGCATGTTCAATATTGTTTTTAACTTTATATTCAAATGAAGTCCTTGTATGAATAATGTACCATTTCATATTCGGGTCGTCATTTTTTTTGACGGCAGTATCCTCTTTTACAACTGCGGCAACTTCTTCATCCTTCTCAATATTCTCTTTTTTATCTTCGGAATTTTCTGTCATAAAATATTTACCTCAATACCATTGATAAAACTCTTGATAAAACAAAATCAATAACTCCGACATATACAGCTACTATTACCACGAGTATAATAACCACAATGGTCGCCTGTATTGTCTCTTTCCTGGTCGGCCATGTAACCTTTTTTAACTCAGCTACCACTTCCACTAAAAATCGTATTGGTTTTGAAATAAAACTCATCTGCACCTCAAATTATATAAGATATATATAATGGTAGACCTGATTTTTATCAGAATTTTAATAAATACAAATTAATTAAAGTTATGTCAAGCTTTTTTTTAAATTTTTTTTATTGTTTTTTCTTAAAAAGGCGTTCCCAAGCGTCATGCGCATCATTATTTTTAGACAGGTCCCGGCTGGAATCTTTTTCAAGAGAAACAGCAAATTCTTCTTTACAATAAGGGCAATCCGCATATTTTTTATTCTCTGAAATATTAAACAATTCCTTACAATTTGGGCACTTTACCTGTTTTTTCATTTATTTTCTCCTGTCTATAATAATATCTAAAAAAAAGACTTATCCGAGCTATTTAATCCGCGAAAGTATTTACCCTTTTACAACTGCTAAAGGCGATAATTCTACAAGTATATCAACTAAATCTTTTTGGTTTGACATAACAACATTAATATCTTTATACGCGCTGGCAGATTCATCCAAATCACGAACAGTGCGTATTGAATGTATTATGCCTTTTTCGTCTAATTTTCTTTTCTCATCCTCAAGATCCAAAGCGCGCTGAGCCTGTTTTCTACCCATCCTGCGTCCGGCGCCGTGAGAGCATGACATAAAACTCTCAACATTGCCTTTACCTCGCACAATATAACTCTTGGCTCCCTGTGAACCTGGAATAATTCCAAGCTCGCCTAATTTAGCGGATGTTGCGCCCTTTCTATGAACAACAACATCTTCCCCAAAATGTCTTTCAAAAGCGGCGTAATTATGATGAATATGAACCTCACCCGCAAAACTCGCGCTCGTTTCATTCCCAATAATTTCTTTTAATCTTTCTGCCATCAGTTTTCTGTTAGACGCTGCGAAATCAAGGCAAAACCGCATTTCATCAATATATGTTTCAGATTCCTGTGTATCAACATATAATGGAGCCAGATCAAACTCCTTGGGCACAGGGAAACCCTTTTTTTCATTCGTAATTTTTGCCTTTTGATTATGATAATCCGCAACCTTTTTGCCTAAATTCCTGCTCCCGCTGTGTATCATAAACCAAATAAATCCATCATTTCCCTTTTGTAATTCTAAAAAATGATTCCCGCCTCCAAGAGTGCCTACCTGATGTTTTGCCGATAAAAACTCCCGGTCAATAATAGGATAATAATCACCGTTTTTGAGCGGCATCCATTTATTATCCTGAGCTTTTTTATGGTGTTCAAAGCCTAATGGCACTACCATACGAATAGCGCGCAAAATTTTTTTTAAAGTTTCATAATCCGCTGAATTTAAACTCGTTTTAACTGCTATCATACCGCAGCCTATATCAACGCCAACCGCATTTGGTATAATAACGCCCTTTGCAGCCAAAACACCTCCAATAGGCATACCATAACCTGTATGCGCATCCGGCAATATTGCTATATGTTTAAACGCGAAAGCAAGATTCGACAGATTATTTACCTGTTTCATGCATTCCTGCTCAAGATCATCCGGACTTGAAAGCCACATTTTTATAGGAATCCTATTTTTGTCCTTATTAAACACTGTTATCATAATACACTCCAATTACATATGCTATTATAGCATAATCACGCAAAATAAATCCTATGATTTTTATTTTTAATGAGCTTACATCCTACACTAAAAAAATTAATGTTAAAAAATATTTTTTTCCTATTGACAATACGCTATTGTATGGTTTATTGATAGTAGACACGCATGCGAAACGAACTCGGCAGAAAAATAGTTAGTCTGCCAAAAATATAGGGGCGCTCTCGAAAACAATGGTCGATTAAATATAATCGCAACATTGCGGAGCGCTCCATTTTTTATTAATAATGGGAATACTGCAATACATGTGACATCCCCGTTAAATACAGCCAAACTGGGTAGAGATAATATTACTTTTTAGTTTAAGTATAATGTTAACAATTTTACAGGAGGTGTCACATGTATTGCAGCATTCCCACCTGTCTGTCAATTTCTGTCTTGACTTAATAGTCCTAAAATAGCATAATAAAATAAATCCTAAACATATATTTAGACAGAAAGGAAGTGATAATGAAACATAAGATTCTAATTGTTGACCATGATAAAGATACAGCTGAGCATATGCAAAAGTTTTTTTCGGACCATAATGATGAAATAACTGTGCTTACAAGCAATAGAGGCGACACAGGCCTGGAATTAGCATGGAAGGAAAATCCATCGCTTATTGTGCTGAATAAACAACTTCCTGATTTAAGCGGCTGGGAAGTTATGGGTATACTTAAAAAAAATGAACCAACGCGTTATATACCGCTAATAATGCTGGGCGATTACAATAAAAAGAATGACGACGATGAAATTCGAGCGCTCGATCTTGGCGCAGACGATTATCTTCACAAACCAATAGACCCGAAAATATTTCTTGCGCGCACAAAAGTTGCTTTAAGACATTTTTCCCAAGCATCTCAGGTCGAACATGAAGAAGAAGAAATAGTGCGGTCCGGAAATATTATTCTTAACATGACAACACATTTAGCATATATTGGTTTAAAAAAATTAACCCTAACGCCTAAAGAATTCGCGCTTTTATACTTATTAATAAAAAAGAAAAACAAGGTTTTAAATAGAGTTTTCTTATCTGAAACAATATGGGACCATGAATATTCCACTACAAGTAAAACAATTGACCGCCATGTAGCAAACCTGAGGAAGAAACTTAGCACAGAAGGCCGCCGCATACGCACAATCCCAACAGTAGGTTACAAATTCATTGAAGACTAAGACACAGATGGCGCAGATAGGGTTTGTGATATTTTTATTTTTTCATGTCGCGCAATACACAACCTTTACAACATTTAATATCTGTAATGATCCGGTTTATATGGGCCATTATCCGGAACATCAATATATTCAGCCTGGCTTTTTGAAAGCTTTGTAAGCTTTACTCCTAGTTTTTCAAGATGCAATCGCGCAACCTCTTCATCTAATTTTTTAGGCAAAGTGTAAACTCCGATCTCATATTTATTTTTCCATAGATCCATCTGCGCAAGCGCCTGATTAGTAAATGAATTACTCATTACAAATGATGGATGACCTGTGGCGCATCCTAAATTAACTAATCTGCCCTCAGCCAACAAAAAGATGCTATGCCCGTCCGGGAATACATACTCATCAACCTGGGGTTTTATATTAATTTTCTTAATACCATTAATCGCATGTAATTCCTTTACCTGTATTTCATTATCAAAATGCCCTATATTGCATACAATAGCCTGGTTCTTCATTTTTTTCATATGTTCAGCAGTAATAACATCTCGATTTCCAGTAGCTGTAACAAAAATATCTATTTCATTTATAACATCTTCAACTGTCTTCACCTCATAACCTTCCATAGCTGCTTGGAGCGCGCATATTGGATCAATCTCTGTTACTATAACTCTTGCGCCAAATCCTCTCATTGACTGCGCGCATCCTTTTCCAACATCTCCATAACCGCATACAAGAACTACCTTGCCCGCAACCATCACGTCTGTAGCGCGCTTTATACCGTCCGCGAGAGATTCGCGGCATCCGTACAAGTTATCAAACTTGGACTTCGTAACAGAATCATTTACATTTATCGCAGGGAAAAGAAGTTTGCCTTCCTTCATCATTTGATACAATCTATGAACTCCGGTTGTTGTTTCTTCAGAAACTCCTTTAATTTTTTTTGAAATTTTTGACCATTTAGCGGGATTAGTTTTTAGATCTTTTTTTATCAAATCAAGCACTATATTCAGTTCGTCATTATCTGTTTTTTGATCCGCAATAGATGGATTCTTCTCAATCTCCACTCCCTTATGTATTAAAAGCGTAGCGTCGCCTCCGTCGTCAACAATCAAATCAGGCCCTGAACCGTCAGGAAATATAAGCGCCTTTTCCGTACACCACCAATACTCTTCGAGTGTCTCTCCTTTCCATGCAAATACCGGCACTCCGGATTTTGCTATAGCGGCAGCGGCATGATCCTGAGTAGAAAAAATGTTGCAGGAAGCCCATCTCACATCCGCTCCTAAGGCCACAAGAGTTTCTATAAGCACAGCTGTCTGAATAGTCATATGCAAAGACCCTGACACCTTAGCTCCTTTTAAAGGTTTTTCTTTAACAAATTTATTACGAATTGACATAAGACCGGGCATCTCTTTCTCAGCGATACGAATCTCATGCCTGCCAAACTCAGCGAGGGAAATATCCTTAACTTTATAGTCCATACTTATTGTTTCCATGTTTTACACCACCTTTTTTTTGTTAAACTAATACGCTAACACGTCCTTATGCTTCCTGTCCGGAGAATCGGTAAGTTTATTTTTTAAATAATTAAACGCGTCGTCAATATCGTCAAATACCACAAATAGCTTTTTGTCCTCCGGATTTATAAACCCCCATTTTACAAGCATATCAAAATTTACTATGTTATTCCAAAATTCGGATCCAATTAATATCATAGGTATTTCTCTCTTCATCCTGCGTGTCTGTTCAAGTGTCAGCATCTCAAATAACTCATCAAATGTGCCAAAACCGCCCGGAAAAACAACCAATGCCCTGCCAAGATATGAAAACCAGAATTTCCTAATAAAAAAATAATTAAAAATAAATCCTAAATCCTTGCTCTGATACGCATTTGGCTTTTGTTCAAATGGTAATCCAATATTAAGGCCTATCGACTTTCCTCCGGCCTGAAGAGCTCCTTTATTTACTGCTTCCATAATACCGGGCCCGCCGCCGGAACAAACAACAAATCTTTTACCGTCATTTGATATTGTCTTTGCCCAATTAGTTAATTTTTTCGCGAACAATACAGCGTCTTCATAATACTTAGACAACTCCTTTGCCTGCATTGCCTTTGCCAATTTATTGCGCATACTTAATGAGGGCATGCCTGAACAATTAATTTTTTTCTTTATTTCTCTTAAGTCCTTGTCAGCCTGTGTTTTTGATTTCATACGCGCTGAGCCAAAAAACACAACAACATCCTTTACTCCGCTCCTTTCCAATCTAACACGCGGCTCAATAAATTCACTCATTATTCTTACAAGCCGCGCTTCAGGACGCTCGAGAAAGTCAGTATTTTCATACGCCTTTTTTGGATTGCAATTTTGCTCTAAACTCTTCTTTTTTCTTGCCATCGAGTATTCTCCATAAAAAATTATTTACCAAGCAAAGATTCTCTTAACTTTGAGAGTTTGATAAAATGTTGTCTTTCTTCCTGAATAATTTTATCTAATATTTCCTGCTGTTCTTTAGTCACCAATACCTTCATCTCAGTATAATACCATACAGAATTCCTTTCAACATCTATAGCAAACTCAACGGCGTTAAGCACATTATGAATACTGTTAATCGCTTCCTGCTGTTTCTTATGCGTAAAAATAACGTCGTTTGCGAAAGACCTTACATAAGCGAAATATTCGTCAGGATATTGATCAACTGACTCATAATTCTCTATTTCAGCGAGCATCTTTTCAAATATTTCTTTATGTTTTATCTCTTCATCGGCAAGAGCGGAAAATATCTCTTTTACACTATCCCTTAAAATTCTATTCGATGCTATGCGGTAAAATTTTTCGCCATTTTCTTCAATCCGTATAGCAACTTGAAAGATCTCGGTTATATTCATCTTTTGCATAATCATCTCCTTTAATATTTTTAGTAATTATATATCACTCAATATATCAGGTCAACATTAATATTTTCACACGCCATTCTAGATTAAAAAACGCTTATTCTCAAATAGAAAGTGAATTTTGGGGTCTGTCCCTCAGTTCGGATATTTTTTTCAAACTGCTTATCCAAAATAAAAATGTCTTGAATATAATTTAGTTATCTGTTTTAATTTAATTACTTTAATTCATAGGAGTATATAATATGAAATTATCTATTGTAATGCCTGTTTACAATGAAAAGGATACTATTCAACAAGCAGTCCGGGAAGTTTTGAATACGCCATATCCTGAAAACAAGGAAATCATTTTAGTAAACGACGGATCCACAGACGGCACAACTGAAATATTAAACGAGCTTGGAAAAAATAACAGCATAAAAGTAATACACCAGCCTAAAAACCAGGGCAAAGGCGCTGCGTTAAGAACCGGCTTTAAGGAAGCAACAGGCGATATAATAATTATCCAAGACGCTGATCTCGAATACACTCCAAACGATTATCCAATCCTGCTGGAGCCTATTATTCAAGGCAACGCTGATGTAGTTTACGGATCGCGCTTTCTTGGAGGCGGAACGCACAGAGTGCATTATTTCTGGCATTCTATAGCTAATAGATTTTTAACAACGCTGTCTAATATGTTTACTAATTTTAACTTAACGGATATGGAAGTATGTTTTAAGGTTTTTAAAGCGGATATTATAAAAAATATTAAGATCAATCAAAATAGATTTGGCTTTGAACCTGAGATAACGGCAAAGGTTTCAAAAACAAAGTGCCGTGTATATGAAGTGCCTATATCATACTATGGCAGAAGTTATAAAGAAGGCAAAAAAATCGGTTTTAAAGACGGAGTAAAAGCGATCTGGTGCATAGTTAGATATGGCCTCTTCAACTAAAACCATGAAAATTATATTAACCGGCTCCAACGGATTTGTCGGCAGCCATCTTAAAGAAGCGCTTCTCAAGCTTCCTAATGCGGCCATTTACTGCCTTGTCAGGCGCGAAAGCAAACTATCCGCATTCAACATTTCAAATACAGAACAAGTACCGATTGACTATTCCGACGTAAACAAGCTTGCGGAAAATAATGTTTTTGATAATTGCGACTATATATTTCACGTAGCAGGTATTACAAAGGGCATCACTGAAGATGATTTTTTCAGCGGCAACTTTCTACCAACATATAATCTTCTTGAAGCGCTTAAACGACGCGGCGTAAAACCAAAACGTTTTGTGCTGGTGTCATCGCTCGCTGCCGCCGGTCCTGCTAAAAATTTAAATGAACCTGTTACAAGCCTCGCAAAGCCTTCCCCTATAGAATACTACGGCCAAAGCAAACTGAGAGCAGAAGAGATTCTTAATAAATATTCAAACTCAGCGCCCTTTACAATAATCCGGCCTTCTGCCGTATATGGTCCGCGCGACAGAGATTTTTTAAAACTATTTCAAAGCATATCCAGAGGCTTAAATATTTTTTATGGCAATAGAGATAAATATTTATCTCTAATATACATTGACGATCTTATTGCCGGGATAATCGAAGCCGGAATGTCTAATAAAACATCCGGCGCGATATATAATTTGGCTAACGATACCCCAATCACCTGGGAAACCCTGCATAAGGAAATAATATTAAATACGAATATAAAAATGTTTACCTGCGATATCCCATATTTTTTTCTCGAGACAGCCGGATTAATAGGAAGCGTTTACTCAATACTGACAAAAAAATATTCATTAATAAATATGCAAAAAGTTAAGCTGGCTAAACCGCATTATTGGATATGCTCAAATACTGAAGCAAAAAATGATTTTGGGTTTAATACAAAAACAACGTTAAAGGATGGGATTGCCAAAACTTATGAGTGGTATAAATCAAATCATTGGCTATGATTCCAAAAAATAACTCTTTAACGCAAACACCAGACTACCTGCGCTTAATATAATACATGCGCCTGCAATACCGAATAACGGCAATACCACAAGTGTCAAACAAATTGCTCCAAAAGAAGCGCCTGCTAAATCTGACGCGTATAAAATACCTGCCGCGCTCGTATATTCTTCATATGATCTTAAAAATAATCTATTTGCCGCAGAGAATGTCATTCCTATAGCAATCCCTCCCAATCCGCTCATGAATGGGAACAAAGCCTTTGCCATCATTCCTTTAACGCTTAATACCTGAATATTTGCGCATACCACTAAAATTCCCGGTAAAATCAGAGCTGTTAAACATAAAAATATTTGAATATACATTATCGCGTAATATGGCTTTAAAAGTTTATCTGCTTTTTTTTGCATAAACTTAGCGCCAATAACTATTCCCGCCATACACGCTGAAATAATAATCCCCATCATATTGTAGACATTTCCATAAACCATTTGAAAACCATAAATAACTACCAGCTCAAGGCTAATACCTATACAACCCGTATATGCCACAACCAATGGGACAAAAACTCTTTTATTGCTTAAAACCATACCTGATAAAACTAATAATATTACCGGAAACAAAATGAGCCATTTTATACTCTTCAGACTTGAGAAAATTTTTTCCCACAAAAATGAAAACTGCGCCGCATATACAGATAATGCGCTATAATACGACTTTGGAGAAAAATCCTTATTGATATAAGTTCCCGAATAATTTTCAAGCTCTCCTCTAATAAAATCCATCCTCTCCTTAAACATAATAAAATTTATCTGCGAAGATATAAAATACGCTGTGTCTAGATTTCTATCGCTAATCCTTTTAGCAATTATTTCTGAATTATCAGTTAAAAACTCATTATCACTGCCTGCGACAAATAAGAGAATATCTCCGGGAACAAGAACTATATTCGGAAATACCTTTTTTAACGTATGATAAATACCCGCATTAAATGTTTTCATCGCAGATGCAAGATATGTGTCATTTGAGTTTATTGAAAATGTTACTACTCCTTTTTTATTTAGTATACGCTTAAGCTCCTTATAAAATTCATATGTGTAATATCTATTAATTTCCAATGTTAAAGGATCGCCTACAGCAACAATAATACAGTCATACGAATTTTGCGGAAGAGAACGCGCCCAGAGCCTGCCATCAGTATTAATAACATTAACACGTTTATCAGCGAGAGCTTCTTTATCAATGTCTGTAATATATTTCTTTGCAGTTTCAATCAACGTCTTATCCATTTCAATATAATCGATTCTTTCTACATTATGTTTAAGCGTCTCATTTAAGATACCGCTAACCGCGCTTCCAATAATTAAAATATTTTTTGGGTTTTCAACCTCGCACATTGGGATATGCACCAGCATCTCAGACGTAAATCTGTCGGGGTTACTAAAAAGAAGACTGCCATTTTCATAAAAATTGTGTATGCTTCCTTCTTGAGTGACAGTAATAATCCCGTATTTCGAGTACGCAACCTCATTGACTTTTATATTCTTCCAGGCTTTCTGCGAACTGCCTGTATTTAATCCGGTAACTCCTCCTGTTATTATTATAAATATAATACTGATAATTAATCCTGCCCCGGCAGTTAACCGAAAAACATTTTGCATAATCGGCTTTTTCCAGAGAAGCATTATCATCAAAACAACATTTACAATACTAACAACAAAGGCCATCTCAAGGGTATCCAAATAATAAACAAGAACATAACTAAACATAGCTCCGCCTATTAAGTCTCCCAAAGCGTCGTATCCATACATAGCTCCTGCTGATGCGCGGTATGTGCTGATTTCATCTGAATATATTCTACAGCCAATAGTAAATTGCATTCCTCCGATAATACTTAATGGCGCGACTGCAAAAAATATTGCGGTTATCATTAATCCTATTCCTATCATTTCTCCGGGCGGAACATTAACAATAAACCTCGTCATTCTTATCGCAAGCAGTAATAGCGGGAAAATAACAGATATAAGAAGCAGTGTATTCGCAAAAGATCCCGTGATATCTTTAATTTTTTTTACGAGCCTTCCGCCTAAGACTCCGCCAAACGCAGTCCATAATGTCCAGAAAGCGAATATAAAACCAATTGAAAGCTCATTTCCGGAAAACACAAGCGCAAGCTCTCTCACAAGCACAGACTGCACAATAATCGCCGTAAAACCTTCTGATATTAAAATGATTCGCATAAGCAATAGATTCATATTGTTTTTCCCGCTAACTTATACTAAAATTCTAAAAAAATAAAATGTCTTTCTCTGCTAATTATAAATCCTTATCCCAAATATAAAAGTTCCTTAGATTTTATCAATTAAGAATTCAATGTAACTAGCGATTTATATTTTGATTTTTTCAGGCCTTTCTATGTAATACTTGCAATTTATTCTAATCGGACAGCCATAGCATACCGGTTTTTTCTTGCAATAATTCTTTGCCAAACGCACAATAAGCGCGTGAAATTCATTAAATAGTTTTGAGTCATTTGGCAGTTTTTTATGAAAAAGCACCTGTACCTTTTCATAATCCCTCGGAATATCAAACCCTAATCTCCCGCACATCCGAAATGTGTACGCGTCCACAACAAAAATAGGTTTATTTGCCGCATATAATATTATGGAATCCGCTGTTTCAGGCCCTATACCTTTAATAGAAAGAAGTTTTTTCCGCAGGAAATGAATATCGCTTGAAAGCATACTATTGAGATTAAACTTATAATCTTTTTTTAGCGCGCAGCAAAAACTATGCAGTCTTTCTGCCTTTTGATTATAGTAGCCTGAAGAACGAATAAGATTTGCAAGGTGTGTTTTATCAAGGGCATAAAGCGCTTTAGGAGTCAGTTTGATTTCGCCTTTAAGGTTTGAAAGCGCTTTTTCCACGTTGGACCAGTTTGTGTTTTGAGTAAGCACAGCGCCTATAATTACTTCAAAGGCGTTTTTTGCAGGCCACCAGTATTGCGGCCCAAACGCCTTAAATAATTTATTATAAATAATTTTTAAACTTGGGGGACTCATTTACCTTCCCATTAGTTTTGTCATTATAGCTTTTTGAACATGTAGTCTATTTTCTGCCTGATCAAACACTATTGATTGACTTCCGTCCATAACATCATCAGTAATTTCTTCTCCTCTATGGGCCGGCAGACAATGCATAACAGCGCAATTCTTTTTCGCGTTCGAAATCAATTTCGAGTTTATCTGAAAAGGCAAAAATATGGACTTTTTATCAGATTGCCCGCCTTCCTTGCCCATACTTACCCACACATCAGTATAAACAACGTCCGCATCCTTTACTGCGGTTATTGGATCATTTGTAATAATTACAGAACCTCCATGTTGAACAGCTTCTTTAGAAGCATTACCAACAATATCAGTATTAGGCCCATAACCGGCCGGAGTTGCTACAGCCAGATTTATACCGCATTTGCCTGCTAAAATCACAAGCGAGTTTGAAACATTATTCCCGTCGCCTATATACGCAATCTTTAAATTATTGAAAAACTTTTTGTTGTCCTTTTTCGGATTTATTTTGAACCTTTCAATCATTGTATAAAGATCGCTTAACACCTGGCATGGATGAACAAGGTCAGAAAGCCCGTTTATCACAGGAATATCCGCGTGTTTAGCTAGTTCAATAACATTGCTGTGCGCGTATGTCCGTATCACTATTCCATCTAAAAACCTTGAAAGCGTGCGCGCTGTGTCAGATATAGTTTCACCACGTCCTATTTGTGTATCCTGCGCATTCAAATAAAGCGCGTAACCGCCCAGCTGATACATGCCCACTTCAAAAGAAACACGGGTGCGGGTTGATTTTTTTTCAAATATCATACCTAATGTTTTACCTGATAAAGGATGATATTTTTTATACGCTTTTTGTTTTTCTTTTAAATACTTGGTCATTACCATTACTTCTTGTATCTCATTACATGACCAGTCAATAAGCGAGATACAATCTTTTCTTTTCATCATTCCTCCAAAAATAGGTTTAAAAAGTTACACGAAACGTCATTACAGCCACGCATGCAGCGGGGCCGGAATACCAATATTAACTCAGTAACTCTTAAACTTATTTATAAACTTCCTTAGGGTCAAACATTTGTTCGGCAATTATCTGCCATGTATCTTCGACATTTTTTCTAAAAAAGCATGATTTATATCCAAGGTGGCAGCTGGCTCCATTTTCGCTCTTGCCATTTTCGCCTAATTGCCTTACCTTTATTAAAAGCGTATCCCCGTCACAATCTATATAAATATCAACCACTTTCTGAACATTTCCGGAACTCTCTCCCTTCATCCATAACTTCTGGCGCGATCTGCTCCAATAAGTTGCATTCCCTGTTTCAATGGTTTTTAAAAAAGATTCCTTATTCATATACGCAAGCATTAAGACTTCATTAGTCTTATATTCCTGTGTCACAACAGGCACCAATCCGTCCTTATTAAATTTGATCGCTTGAAATAATTTTTCAATACTCATGGCCTAATATTCACCTTCCTTTTTATTAAATATTTTTTTAAAGTTTTTATACGAAGTTTTCTAAAATGAAATAATGACGCGGCAAGCCCGGCATCCGCTCTGCCGCTTGTCAAGGCTTCGTAAAAATGTTCCTTTGTTCCAGCCCCGCCTGACGCAATAACAGGAACATTAACAGCGTCGGCAATAGCGCGGGTTAAAGCAACATCATACCCTGCCTTTGTGCCGTCACAATCCATGCTTGTAAGAAGAACTTCTCCTGCTCCAAGTCTCACGGCCTTCTTTGCCCACTTGACTGCATCAAGGCCTGTAGCTGTCCGGCCGCCGTGTATATAGACATCCCATCTGCCCGGGCGGTTCCTCTTTGCGTCTATTGCAATGACTATACACTGTTTTCCAAACCTCTTTGCGCCATCTTTAATCAATTGAGGATTTTCAACAGCAGCTGTATTTAATGAAACCTTATCTGCTCCGCTTCTTAATAATTGTTTAATATCATTAACATTCCTTATCCCGCCTCCAACTGTCAGCGGCATAAAGACATTTTCCGCTGTTCGCTTTATCAGATCAAAAAAAATAGACCTACGCTCGTGCGACGCTGTTATATCAAGATAAACCAGCTCGTCGGCGCCTTCCTTTTCGTAACGTTTCGCAACCTCAATAGGATCGCCGGCGTCAACTATATCAATAAACTTAACTCCTTTAACAACACGGCCTTTGTCAATATCCAAACATGGAATAATTCTTTTAGCTAACATATTTGCCCCATCCGGCAGTGCGTAGTGCGCTCAGTTATTTTACCGCCGCTATCGCGTCTTCAAGCTTTAATGTTTCAGCGTACAGCGCTTTACCTACTATAATGCCATCAATGTTATTCATCTTTAACTTAACAATATTTTCAATATCCTTTACAGAAGCTATGCCGCCTGAAACAATCATTTTTCCTTTAATACTCTCGGCAAATTTTTTTACCCCGCCCAGATTCGGCCCCTCGAGCATACCATCCTTGCTGATATCTGTATAAATAAATTCGCTGACTCCGATTTTTTCCATATTATGCGCAAGGTCCAGGTCAGTCACATTTGTAACTTCCTTCCATCCGCCAATCGCCGCTCTGCCGTTGTTTGCGTCAATACCAATAATAATTTTGTCTCCATGATTTTTTATCGCCTCTTTAACCAAATCCGTATTATATATTGCTACAGTGCCAAGCACAACTTTATCAATACCTGCGTTTAAAAGCTTTTCAATTGTTTCATGATCCCTGATACCTCCGCCTACCTCTAATGCAACATCTACTTCCTTTCTTATACTTTTTATTATTTCATAATTTGCCGGCACGCCGCCAAAGGCTCCGTCGAGATCAACGATATGTATTCTCTCAGCTCCTTTAGCCCGCCAAAGCTTAGCCATAAATACAGGATCTTTTGAGTAAATAGTTTCCTGCTCAAGTCTGCCTTGCATAAGCCTTACACAGTTCCCGCCTCTAATATCAATCGCAGGTATTATCTGCATATTATCTACCTCCCAAAAAGTTTCAAAGGTTATTATAATTCTTCTGACTTCTGTATTCTTATTTTTGACTTCTACTCTTTATTCTCTTGCAAAAATTTTCTAACAGCTTTATCCCTGATGACTGGCTTTTTTCAGGGTGAAACTGAACAGCGCATAAAAAATCATTGTATACGCCTGAACAAAAGTTTTTACCATATTTTGTAAGCATCTTATTTATAGTCTTATCATTAGTCTGCACATAATATGAGTGCACAAAATAAAAATATGAATCCGCAGGTATCCCGGCAAAAAGCGCGTTCTTCGTTGATGGACTAACTAAGTTCCATCCCATATGCGGAATCTTATACTTGGACGGCAGTTCAAATTTTCTTACCTCGCCCTTTATTAAACCAAGCCCTTTATGCATGCCATGCTCATAACTTTTTTCAAATAAAAGCTGTAAACCCAAACAGACTCCAAGAAATGGTTTTTGCGAATTATACGCCTCTGTAATACTGTTTATAAGCCTGAGATTTTTTAGATTTTCAATAGCCTGGCCAAAAGCGCCGACGCCCGGCAGCACAACAGCGTCTGCGTTTAAAATATCCTTGTTTGCGCTTGTAATCTTTATTTCTTGAGATGATCCAATATTAGAAACAGCCAAATCAAGCGCCTTACTCACGCTATTTAAATTTCCCATTCCATAATCAATTAACGCAATCATTTTAACCTCAAAATGAATCGAGAGCCGGAACTCCGGACTATTTTATAGCTTTCCTTTTGTAGACGGCACGCCCTTAACTCTTACATCCTTTGTCACTGCTTCGCATAATGCCCTGGCAAACGCCTTAAACGCGCCTTCCATATTGTGATGAAAATTATTTCCATACCTCAGATTAAGATGCAAAGCCATGCCGGAGTGCATTACCAGCGAATAAAAAAAATGTTCAAATAATTCGTATCTTTCCTTTTCATTTTTGGGAATACCTTTACCTAACATATTGTAAACAAGATATGGCCGCCCGGAAAGATCAATACTAGCCTCGACAAGCGAGTCATCCATAGGAATACAGCCGAACCCATACCTCTTTATGCCTGCTTTTTTTCCAAGCGCTTTCTTAATCGCGCTGCCTAAAACGATTCCCATGTCTTCTATTAAATGATGCTCATCTACCTCTATATCGCCCTTTGCTTTAATTAACAAATCAAATAATCCGTGCCTTGCAAAAAGAGTTAACATGTGATCCAAGAAAGAAATGCCGGTCGTTATTTTTGCAGTTCCCTTTCCGTCCAAATTCAAAGTTAAATTAATCGAAGTCTCTGTTGTCTTTCTCTTTTCCTCAGATGTCCTTTTTGCCATAATATTTACCTCCGACTCATTTTCTTAATCTTAAATATACTTAAATTATTTTTCAATTATACGCTTTTCTATAGAGCGCGCGTGATGCGTCAACCCCTCGCTGTTTGCGATCACTGCAGCCATCTCCCCATTGTTTCTAACATATTTCTTACTAACAGACATTACTGCTTTGCGAGTTAAAAATGTGTATACTGATAATCCGGATGAAAACCTCGCGCTTCCTCCCGTAGGCAATGTGTGGCTTGGCCCGATAAAATAATCGCCCATTGCAACCGGAGAATACTTTCCGATAAATATAGCGCCCGCATTTTTTATATACTTTAATTTACTCTTAGCGTTTTTAATAATAATCTCTAAATGTTCCGGCGCTTTGCTATTTATAATCTCTATGCTCTCGGCATCGTTCTTTACCAGCTTAACGCTGATTTGTTTTTTATACTTTTTAGGAATCGCGCTGTATATTTTATCAGCAAGATTTTTATAATTAGTTATGAGCATTGCCCGCGCGTCCGGATCGTGCTCAGCCTGCGCTAAAAGATCTTCAATTATGTAATTATAATCTGCGTACTTGTCAGCCCAAACAATCACTTCGCTTGGGCCTGCGATCATATCAATTCCAACCTCGCCAAAAACTTGCTTTTTTGCCTCTGACACATACTTATTTCCCGGCCCGACTATTATGTCAACCTTTGGCACTGTTTTTGTTCCATACGCGAGCGCTGCTATTGCCTGCGCGCCGCCTGCTTGAATAATCTTATCTGCTCCGGAAATAAACAAAGCTGCTTTCACGGCATCTGAAAGATTTTTTTTAGGCGTTGTGACAATAACCTCTTTTACCCCGGCCGCTTTTGCAGGAACAACATTCATAAGCACGGATGAAGGATAAGAAAATCTTCCTCCGGGAATATAAACGCCGGCGCGGTCAACATTGGTTATCATTTCTTCAATATCACAGCCTTTATTTTTTACCCTCAATTTTTTTATGCTGTTTTTTTGACTGACAGCAAAATCATAAATATTCTTACGCGCTTGTTTAAGGGCTTGTAAAAGCTCGGGGTCAATTCGCTCCAGGCTTTTTCCGCATTCAGTCAATGATAAAATTAAATTATTCGGTTTTAATAAAACACCATCGAATTTTTTTGTATATTCAATAAGCGCTTTATCGCCATGCCTGCGGACATTTTTAATAATATTACGTACAATATCTTCCGTGCTTTTGCGCATTAATTAATCCTCCTGATTTTTTACGCGCTTTATATCTGCTCCCAAAATCTGTAATTTATTTTCAAGATGTTCGTATCCTCTATCTAAATGATATATTCTTGAAATCTCCGTCTTTCCTTTAGCTACAAGGCCCGCTAGAACGAGCGTTGCCGACGCGCGAAGGTCAGTAGCCATAACCTGCGCTCCGCTTAGCGTATCATTCCCTTCGACAAACACGCTGTGTCCTCGAATACTCAGCCTGGCGCCCATCCTCTGCAGTTCGCAAACATGCATAAATCTATTTTCAAAAACAGTTTCAGTAACGATTGAACTGCCTTTTGCAGTGCACATTAACGCCATCCATTGCGCCTGCATATCAGTTGGAAATCCCGGATAAGGCGCTGTTTCGATATTTACAGGTTTAATTATATTCTTCGCTTTAAGATGCAGGCCTTTTTTTGTTTTTTTTATGCTTACGCCTGTTTCTTCAAGTTTAATTATAAGAGCTGACATATCGTCAAGATCAACACCCTCGAGTAAAACATCGCCTCTTGTTATTGCCGCAGCAATCATCAGTGTGCCGCACTCAATTCTATCGCTTATAACCCTATGCCTGGTTCCGGCTAATTTTTTAACGCCTCTTATCTTTATTTCGCTTGTCCCACACCCCTTTATATCAGCGCCCATTGAAATAAGACAATTAGCAAGAGCTGTTATCTCAGGTTCTCTCGCGGCATTTTCAATTACAGTCTCTCCTTCCGTTAAAGTAGCTGCCATGAGTATATTTTCAGTAGCTCCAACGCTTGGATAATCAAAAACCACATTTGCGCCCTTAAGTTTCTTTGTCTTTAATGTAACATATCCTTGCTCAAGATTAACCTTTGCCCCTAAATCCTTAAATCCATTTAAATGAATATTGATAGGCCTTGCGCCAATAGCGCATCCGCCGGGCAAAGATGCCTTTGCTGTTTGATGCCTTGCTAAAAGCGGGCCCATCACAAGCGCTGATGCCCTCATTTTTTTTACAAGCTCATAAGGAGCTTCCTTATGAGCCTCTCCATTACTTGAAATTTTTATTGTATTACCGTCCTGCTCAACCTTTTTGCCTAAATAAGACAACACTCCTATAGTAGTCTCAATATCCCGTAAACGCGGAACATTCTCTATTACGCATTCGTCATCTGTAAGTAGAGACGCGAATAATATTGGTAATGACGCATTTTTTGACCCGCTGATCTGCGCCTTTCCTTTTAGTTTTTTTCCGCCTCTAATAATAAGTCTATCCATATTACCTCTTACATACAATGACTCGATCTAAGCCTGCATAATCCGGAATAACATTAATATCTTTATATCCATACTCTTCTAACAGATCCACAACCTCACCCTTAAGATCCGCGCCAATCTCCATTGCTAATAATCCATCTTTCTTCAAATACTCTTTACTCTCTTTAATAAGCCTTTTATAAAAATCCAGTCCGTCGTCTCCGCCGTCTAAAGCGGATTTAGGCTCATTTTGAACTTCAGGCTCCAGGCCGGCTAATTCGCCTGTTTTTATATATGGCGGATTTGCTGTAATAATATCCACGCTGTTTTTGAGCGGATAAGCGCAAAGCGGCTTTAAAACATCGCCCTTTATAAAATTTACCTTATCAGCTACAATGTTATTAACCGCGTTCTGTTCAGCGCATTTTAACGCATTATCGTCAATATCAATACCATATACTGCCACATTTTCCATGTTTTTTGCAAGACTTATTGCAATATTACCGCTGCCGGTAAACACATCAATCACTATTCCTTTTTCCGGATCATTTCCTTTTGCTCTGGAAATCACCTGTTCTACTAACAACTCAGTCTCCGGCCTTGGAATCAATACATTATTGTTAACTTTAAAACTTAGACCCATAAACTCTTTGTCGCCAATAAGATACGCTACCGGAATTCTATCCTTGCGCCTTTGAACCAAATTTTTATATTTTATTCTTTCTTCTTCGGTTAAATGCCTCTCAAAGTTTAAATATAAATCAAGCCGCTTCATGCCTAATACATGCGCTAAAAGAACTTCAGCGTCTAACCTGGCGCTTTTGATACTATTCTTTTTAAAAAAATCAGCAGTCCATTCAAGCACGTCAATAAGTTTAGAAATAGTATTTTGTTTTATTATTGTCTGCGCCATAAATCTTCCTTTTTAGAGGCAATTCATAAATTGTCGCTGCATGCCGCTTCTTAACTTATCGAAGATTGCTTCGCTTTGCCCGCAATGACGTAAAATTTTCTTATTGCCGGACCGGGTTTATAACCCACGCCTTCATTCCCCTAAACACTTATTCATACTCCTTTCAACTTTTCTTCAGCATCCTTCATTAAAAGAGCGTCTAAGAGATCCTGTATATCTCCGTCTAAAAACCCGGGAAGATTATGCCTTGTAAAGCCGATCCTGTGGTCTGTAATTCTATCTTGCGGAAAATTATATGTTCTTATTTTTTCGCTTCTGTCTCCGGAACCTACCTGCTCCTTCCTATTCATCGCAATACTATTTTCCTGTTCTTCCTGATATTTTTTGAGAAGCCTTGATCTGAGTATTTTCATTGCTTTAGCTTTATTTTTAAGCTGGGACCTTTCATCCTGGCACTGCACAACAACGCCTGTAGGAATATGCGTGATACGCACGGCAGAGTACGTCGTATTAACGCTCTGCCCACCCTTTCCGGAAGAACAATATGTGTCAATTCTAAGCTCTTCCTGCTTAATATCTATATCAACCTCGTCTGCCTCAGGCAATACAGCGACAGTTACAGCGGAAGTATGTACGCGCCCGCCCGCTTCAGTAGCAGGCACGCGTTGAACTCTATGCGCTCCGCTTTCAAACCTTAGAAAATTATAAACATCAGTACCAATTATCTGGAATATTACCTCTTTAAATCCGCCCAGCTCAGTAGGATTACCGTCAATAACTTCAGTTTTCCACCCGCGCCTTTCCGCATACCGCATATACATTCTAAATAACTCGCCCGCAAATAAGGCAGCCTCTTCTCCTCCTGTGCCTGCTCGGATTTCCACAATTGTATTCTTATCGGCAAAAGGGTCTTTGGGAATAAGAATCATCTTTAGTTCTTCCTCGCATTTCACCTTTTTCATTTCAATGCCGCTCAGCTCATCTTCAGCCATTTTTCGCAATTCAGGATCTTTTTCATTATCCGCCATGTCAGAAAGATGATCCAGCTCTTTGCAAATATTTTTATATTCGCGAAACTTAGAAACCTTTATTAAAAGCTCTGAATGTTCCTTTGAATAATCGCGCAGTTTTTTCTGATCCTTTATAACTTCAGGATCAGATACCAAAGACTCTAGCTCATTAAGCCTGTCCTCTAATCCTTTTAATTTTTCTATCATTTTTTATTCTCCAACTCAGCGTCGAGCACAGCCTGTAAAGCTGCTGCCGCAACCTCCATCTGCGAATCATCAGGCTCTCTGGTAGTAATCTTCTGAAGGAGAAGTCCGGGAGCAAGCAGTAATTTTACAAAAGCATTTTTCTCAAATTTTCCAAAAATCCTAATAATCTCATAAGATACGCTCGCAAGAAGAGGCAGTATTAAAAGCCTTAAGCCAAACCTTGCTATAAATGTGTCTGTTTTAAACATCGTAATCACAAGAATACTTAAGAGTATAACAATAAGCATAAAGTTTGTGCCGCAGCGCGGATGAAGCGTGCTAAACACCTTTATATGTTCCACCTTTAAGTCCATACCGTTTTCATAGGCAAACACAGACTTATGTTCAGCTCCATGATATTCAAAAACCCTTCTAACATCCTTTAATAATGAAATGCCTAAAATATAAAAAATAAATACCGCAAGACGCACTAATCCGTCAATTATATTAAATACAATATAGTGTGTGCCCGGCGCCCAAAAACTCTTAATAAACTGAGCGGCAAATAATGGCAGAGCTACAAATAGCACTATTCCAAACGCAAAGGAAAACACAATTGTTCCGAAAATTTCCCAATTTATTCCTTTTTTTTCTTCCTTCTTTACAGGCGCTTTTTCCTCGGTGTTTTCAATCTCCTGCATATACTCGTCCGCTGAATATGACAGAGTTTTCACTCCTAAAATCAATGTTTCTATTAATGTGACGATTCCTCTCAAAAATGGCTTGCTAAGAATTTTAATACGTTTTGTAATGCTGTTAAAAGGCTCTATCTTTAGTTTTATTTCGCCATTTGATTTCCGCAATGCAATAGCGTAATATGCCGGCGAGCGCATCATCACGCCCTCTATAACCGCCTGGCCGCCTACTAACATTTTTTTATCCATATATCTCCCCATAAAAAAAGAAATGGCAGCTCAACAATTTATTTAGTTTAAGAGCTGCCATACAAAATTTATTATTCTGCTCTACTTGCTTTCCTTTTTTTCTACCTTTTTCTTATCAGCGATTTTTGGTTCCTTTTTCTTAATAACCTTTTTCACTGCTATCTTTTTCTTAGAAATACGCGAAAGCTTTCTCTCATCCTGTTTTGACACCTTGCGCACTGTTTTGCCTTCTGTTTGAGTGTACTTCTTAGAAAATCTTTCTACACGGCCCGCTGTATCAACTAGTTTTTGCATACCTGTAAAGAACGGATGGCACGCTGAACATATTTCTACCTTTATTTTTGGCTGAGTTGATCGTGTTTTTATAACATTCCCACACGCGCAAGTTATGGTTGCTTCTACATATTCCGGATGAATTCCCTTTTTCATTATCTTTCTCCTATAGTCAATAAATTGAAGTTTAAAGTATATTAATATTATATAATAATGTCAATAAAATTAATGGTGTTTTTTATGATAATCCACAGGCTTGAGAACAAAAGAAACCGTTGATTTACCTTGTATTATGTCAATAAATACAGTTTCGCGAGCAAATCCTTTTTTATTTCAGAAAACTCCTCAGCAAATTTCGCAGGGATTGTTTTTCCGGCAGGTATCTTTATTGCCAGAAAATTGACAAAACTACCACTTTTTTTCATCCTAAAATCCAGATGCGGGCCTGTTGCCATACCTGTTGACCCGCAATATCCAATAACCTGGCCTTGTTTAACATGCGCGCCGGTTTTAACTCCTTTTGCATATCCATTAAGATGCGCGTACCAGGTTTCATAATTAGAATTATGCCTTATCTTAACCTGTTTTCCATATCCGCCATTACGTCCAACAAAAATTACCTTGCCATCACCAATTGTTACAATAGGCGTACCTCTTGGCGCAGCATAATCAATACCCAGATGCGGCCTGCGGTATTTTAAGATCGGATGCATTCGGCTCTTGCTAAAATATGAGCTTATACGCCTGTAGTTCATTGGCGACCTTAAGAACGCCTTATACATTGACCGGCCTTTCAGGTCATAATATCCGTCATAGTTCTCAGCTCCGTTAAAGTATACAGCAGTATCCGTGTTACTTTTGCTTATATATTGCGCTGCAACAACACGTCCTTCTATAACATGGCCTCTGGAAGATTTCATACTTTCATATACCAGCTTAAATTTATCCCCCTCTCTTGGCTCAGTTAAGAAATCTATCTGCCATGCAAATATATCCGCAAACTTTACAGCAAGGCTCGCGCTGCCATTCGGATTAGAAACCATTCCCTCATATAATGAGCTCTTTATCTCTCCGGTAAAACCTACATATTCCTTTTTCAATTCCTCAACAATCTTTGCAACGCTATACACGCCTTTACTCGATACAGTAACCTTATAGGATTCCACTATTCCGGGAAGATATGTAAATGATAAAAAATTATTTGATGTTGATTTTTCAATTATGTATTCATGGCCCGGACGCAATGACCTGGCTGATACCTCTTTTGCCAGTGTGTTAATAACAGCATACATCTCTTCAATCTTAAAATTTTCATTCTTTAGCACAGAATAAAATGATTCGCCCTGACTAAATGTTCCTGAAGAAATAATTATTGACGGTTCCTTAATACGCTCTTTTCTTGTCATATTATAGCCAAATATAAGCGCCATAATAAATACTGTAAAAAATATACTGCCTAAAACTATTTTTGTTTTCATAAATTAAATCTCTCTCTCATCTCAGAGGGAACGGTCCCTTTTCAGTAACAGTCCCTGCGCTTAACTTTCTCGATCTCTGAATCTCCAATGATATATCAAGAGCCGGAGCAGAATGCGTTATACGCCCTATTGATATTCTATCAATATCCAGCTTTGCCAAATTTTTTACATGTCCGATATTTACTCCGCCTGAAACCTCAATTTCTATTTTCTTATTAAGTTTTTTCTCTTCATTCCTCAAATATTTTATCGCTTTTTTTATATCATTAAATTTAAAATTATCGAGCATTATTATATCCGCGTTTAACACAGCCGGTTCCATTAACATACCCATACTATCTATCTCAACCTCAACCGGCTTCTTCTTTTTAGCTGATTTAAGATAATCCAAAACGCCCTCGCAATCAGCGCTCCAATGATTATCTTTAATCAATAAATATTCTCCAAGATCGTATCTATGATTCCTGCCGCCGCCGCACAAAACAGCATATTTATCCGGCGCGCGCCAGCCCGGCAAAGTTTTACGGGTATCATAAACATAAGCTCTTGATTTTTTTAACAGCTTGGAAATGCGCGAAGTTTCAGTGGCTACTCCTGACATTCGAGATAAAAAATTTAGTATTGTCCTCTCTAACGCTAAAACATCCTTAATGCCGCCGTGTAAAGAACCTATAACCGTGTTTTGTTTAACATGCTCGCCGTCTTTTATATTAAACTCAGCTGTGATATTTTTTAAAACATACTTTCTTTGTTTTGCGATATTTATAATTGTTGGAATTATATTAATGCCGGATATAACGCCGTCTGACTTAACAATCAACTCAGCCTTAACCTGTTTATTGTTTCTTATAGTATTGGCGCTTGTTACATCGCCATGCCCAATATCCTCTTGAAGCGCGATAGAGATTAAATCCCTGACCTCTTTTTTATTACTTATGTCTTTTTTTACTGCCACCTTTACTGCCTCCGTCTCTACCCTTTTTGCCCTGAAGCTCAAACAATCTTTCTCTCAGCTCAGCCGCGCGCTCAAAATCCCAGTCTTCAGCAGCTTGTTTCATTTCTTTTTCAACACGAGCTATTATTTCCTTCTTGGTAGATCCATATTCAATAAGCCTTTCCTCAACCTTAAAGGACTCTTTCTTTATATCTTCGTCTTCCAAAAGTTCACGGTCTATGTATTTTACAATTGTTTTTGGCGTAATTCCATGTTTTTTATTGTACTCGTTTTGTTTATTCCGCCTGCGCTCCATCTCGCTAATAGCTCTTTCCATGGATCCTGTAACAGTATCAGCGTACATAATAATCCGGCCATTGATATTTCTCGCAGCTCGGCCGCATGTCTGGATAAGAGACTTATCCGAGCGCAAAAACCCTTCCTTGTCAGCGTCCATAATAACTACCAATGAAACCTCAGGCAGGTCCAGCCCTTCCCGTAATAAGTTTATGCCTATTAAACAGTCAAACTTTCCCTGCCTAAACTCCGTTATAATTTTAACTCTCTCAAGAGCGTCAATACCTGAGTGCATATACCGCGCTCTAAAATTATGTTCCTCCATATACTGCGCCAAATCCTCTGAAAATCTTTTGGTAAGCGTTGTAATAAGCACGCGCTCTCCTTTTCCAGCCACATTCTTAATCTCATTAAACACATCCTCTATCATTCCTTTAACAGGCCTTACCTCTATCTTTGGATCAACAAGTCCTGTTGGCCGTATGATCTGCTCCACTATCACGCCGTTCGCTTTACTCAGCTCATAATCCGACGGCGTTGCCGATACATAAATAACAGGCCCCGCAATTTTTTCAAACTCCTCAAACTTAAGCGGCCTATTATCAAGGCTGGAAGGCAGTCTGAATCCATGTTCAATCAACGTAGTTTTACGCGCCCTGTCTCCGTTATACATTGCTCTTATCTGCGGCACAGCTATATGCGATTCATCAATAGCGACGAGAAATGGTTTGGGAAAATAATCTAAAAGGCAGAAAGGCCTTTCTCCTTCTGCTCGAGAGCTAAGATGCCTTGAATAGTTTTCAATACCATTGCAATATCCTATCTCTCTCATCATTTCAATATCAAACTCGGTTCTCTGTTTTAAGCGCTGAGCTTCAACGAGTTTATCCTGTTTTTGAAAAACTTCTACCTGCAGAGCCAGCTCCTTTTCAATGTCTGAGATAGCGCTCTCCAGCTTATGCCTGCTAATAACAAAATGTTTTGCAGGATAAATTGTTATCTTCTCAACCTGTTTAATTATATCTCCGCTTATCGGATGAAAAATACAAATATTTTTTATATTATCTTCATCCATCTCAATGCGAATCGCAAATTCCTCATACGCCGGATAAATATCCAATACCTCTCCCTTAAACCTGAATGTTCCCTGCGTAAACGCCATTTCATTACGCTCATACTGTATCCGCACCAGCGCTTTAACAATATTCTCTCTAACTAATTTCTCTCCCTTTCGAACATTAACCACCATACCGCTGTAATCTTCGGGATTGCCAAGTCCGTAAATACAGGACACGCTGGCAACAACTATGCTGTTTTGTTTCTCGAAAAGCGATGATGTGGCCTTTAACCTCAGCCTCTCTATTCTCTCATTAATAGCCGCGTCTTTCTCAATATATGTATCGCTCTGCGGAATGTACGCTTCAGGCTGATAATAATCATAATAGCTTATAAAATATTCAACAGGATTGTCCGGAAAGAAATTCTTAAATTCAACGTATAACTGCGCGGCAAGAGTTTTATTAGGAGAGATAACGAGCAACGGCATATTTAATTCTTGTATAACATTAGCTATTGTAAATGTTTTGCCTGAGCCTGTTACGCCCAAAAGAACCTGATGGTTATTGCCCTGTTTAACGCCTTGTACCAGCTCTTTAATTGCATGCGGCTGGTCCCCGGCCGGCTGAAATGATGTTTTTAATTTATACTTTTCCATAAAGCCTCTAGGGGTCAGGTCTCTACATTCGACATTACGTTTTATGATTTAGATAATTTGTAATGTGTTCAAATCCCGGTTTAATACTACTATTCAATTAGATTTGATTTTTACGCCAAATAGAAGTCTAAATTTTCTAGCGCGTACGGGATTTGAACCCGTGTTTCTGCCTTGAGAGGGCAATGTCCTAGACCAGGCTAGACGAACGCGCCGTTAATGCAGGTAAGAATATCAAAATCCCATTTTATTGTCAAGAATGCTCCAAAGCAAACTCTTCTTTTGATAATATCGAGGATACAACTTTGAATTTAATATCTCCTATAACAAATACATCAATATCGCTATTTTGACAACATAAGACCTTCTGTATACCAATTAATTCTTTATTACCTTAAACTCGATTCTGCGGTTTTTAGCGCGGCCTTCCTCTGTGTCATTTAAAACTGACGGACTGCTCTCTCCCATACCCTTAGCTTTGAGCTTATCTTGATTTACTCCCTTTGACATTAAATATTTCATAACCGAATCAGCTCTTTTCTGGGAAAGATTTAGATTATATTCCTCTGAGCCTATACTATCTGTATGCGCCGTGATTTCAATAATAACTCCTGTCTTATCATTTACCACAACGCCGGCAACATCATCAAGCGTTTTCTCGGAATCCTCGCTTAATATTGCGCTGTCTGACTCAAAATTTATTCCTTCAAGAACAAGCTTTGCGTCATTATCAGCTTTCAACATTTCCTCTGCAGCCCTTTGCATTTCCTCTCTTTTTTTCAATTCAGCAAGTCTCTGCTCTTCGGCAAGCCTCTGCTCTTCAGTAAGCCTCTGCTCTTCAGTAAGCCTCTGCTCTTCGGCAAGCCTCTGCTCTTCAGCAAGCCTCTGCTCTTCGGCAAGCCTCTGTTCTTCTGCAAGTCTCTGCTCTTCGGCAAGCCTCTGTTCTTCTGCAAGCCTCTGTTCTTCTGCAAGTCTCTGCTCTTCGGCAAGCCTCTGCTCTTCAGCAAGCCTCTGCTCTTCAGCAAGCCTTCGCTCATACGCTTCACGTTTTAATCTTTCTATCTCATCCCCGCAATTAAATAGTAAACACGCTATTCCCCTGCCAATCAAAGCGCCTGTCATAGCGCCTATTACTGCGCCCTCAACCACCCTCTTTGAATCATTAACTATTACAGCTGATGCAGCAGCTCCTGCAGCAGCTCCTAAAAATGTGGATTTCTGATAATTTTTAAGACCGCAGCCGCTTAAAAATATTAAAGTAAATACTAAAATATTTTTTTTCATACTACTCACTCCCTTATCCCGCATTTTTTAAAAAATGAGTCTATTGAGTATTCTCTGCCTAAAAACGCTCTCAAAGATTCTTCAACAGGCCTGCCATCGCCTTGTTCAAGAATTTCTTTTCTAAACTTAATACCTAATTTATTATTAAAAAAACCAAGCTTACTCGAGCTAAACTGCAATGCTATATCCGCTGATATAACATCAGCCCAAGCGTAACCGTAATACCCTGAGTCATAGCCCATCAAATGCCCAAACCCGGCGATAAAAGCCGTATCAAGCGGTAATGCCATATATGTTTTTTCTAAAATATTATTAGTGTATCTGACTAGATCTTCTTTATGATTCTCATCCAGCTTTGAATGCAGATTTATGTCAATAAGACTGTACGCCATTTGAGCTCTGTAATGCGCAGCAATGTTTATTTTTTTTATTTCCTTCATAGCGTCCAAAAAGCTGTCAGGTATTTTTTTAGTTTTATCTCTATAATCAACAGCAAAGCTGTTAATTATATCTTTGTCCTCTATCCAGTATTCCAGAACCTGCGAAGGCACCTCGACAAAATCAATCGGAACATTAGTGCCGGAATGCTCTATATACTTCGCTTTTGTTAATAGTGAGTGCAGAACATGCCCAAATTCATGAAACAATGTGTCAACCTGGCTGTACGTTAGTAATGACGGAGTATCTGCGCCGGGCCTGTCAAAATTACAGACGAGCGCCGCGACAGGCCTTTGATAAATATTATCTCCGATTTTTTTTGCGCCAAATAAACCAAACTCGGCAAAATGATTAAACTTCCCATCACGAGGGAACATATCCAGATAAAACAGGCCAAGCGGTTCATCCTTTATTCCATCCAAGATTGCGTATAATTTTATGTCTTGCGCCCATTTATAACTGCACTCAACCTCATTTATCTTTATCCCAAACACCTTTTCAAAAATTTTAAACATACCATTAAGCGTTCTGTCATACTCAAAATATTTGCGAAGTTCGTTAAGGTCAATATTGTAACGTTCCTTAACGAGCTTATTAACATAATACGCTATGTCCCAAGAGCATATTTTAGAACTGTCATCTTTGGTGTCATTTTTTTTCATATTTTCAAATACGCTTAATTCATCTCTAAATTTATTATCTAATTTGTCGCGCAAGCCAAAGATAAACTTTTCAACAGTCTCCTTTTTTTTAGCCATTGTTATATCTAATTTATAGTCTGCCCATGACTCATATTTCAATAGTTTAGCCAAGCGCGCTCTTAGCCGCACAGCATTATCCAGGACTTCAATATTCTTATCCTTTGCCACATTAAGCCGCGCTGTATAAATCTTTTTTCTGGTTTCTTCCGGCTTAGCGTTCTGCATTATCTTTGTCACAATGGATGCTGATTTTGGATTAATGATATATTCGCCGGAATCATCACGCGTAAATTCGCTCAGCATATCCTCAGGCACTCCGCTCAGTTCTTCAGAAGAGAATTTGATTTTTATAGTATCCTCGCGAATATTTGCCGCAAAACTTGTCTCAAGCGCGGAAAGTTCTTGTTTAATTTTTTTTATCTCATCCTTTGATTCTTTTCCTAGTCCAAAACCAAGCCGTTTATACCGTTCCAAAATATGATCATACAGCCTGATATCTTCGCCATGCAAATTATTTATCTTTACGGAACACTTACTCACTTTATCATATATATCCTCTCTATATTCTGTTTTAATCCTCCATTTTTCAAGCTCTAAAATCATTTCTTCGCAAGTTTCCCTTAGTTCTTTTAAAGGACTGGTGTTCATAATAAAGATAATTCTCGAATACACATTGCCTATCTTATAAAAAATATCATCAAGCCTTACCATCGTATTTTTAAAACTCAAATCCTCATCCCAAAGCGCAGCTATTGAATCCAGCTCCTTATCTGCCTCATTCATTGAATGAGCTGCATTTACCCTAATCTCATCCGACGTTCTCTCAAAAACAGGCAGCTCTATCCTATATCCAAATTCTTTTGCTTTCTCTTTTAAATTCGTAATTGTCAGCATTTAATACTCCATCGAAAACCGGATCAAATATTTTAATATATTTTCTTTTTATTATGTTAAATTTTTACTAGAAATATTATTCCGAAATTTAAAAATGGCCTCTAATTCTAATTTAGTATTCTCTCTATCTCACTTAACGCAGTCCTTGTCTGCTCGTAATTTGCCTGTATTTTCTCGACCCGCAAGAATGTATTATAGGCATTTACAAGATCGCCTTTCAAATAATAGGCAGCAGCAAGTTTATATAACAACTCCAGGCTTATAGGATATAACTCAACCGCGTTTTTTAACACATTTATCGCGTTATCATATCTTGCAAACTTTAGATACATATTGCCTAAATTACTATACCCAATCTGGGAGTCAGACACATTAACGCTTTTTTCATACATCTCTAAAGCCTTTTCATTTTCGCCGCTTCTCTCGTAAATCACGCCTAAATTAGTGTACGCCATATTAAACGATTTGTTTGGCGCAGTATCAATAGCCTTTAAAAACGCCTTACTTGCCTCTTCCAAATTTCCGCTTCTAAAATATTCTACTCCGACATTATTATGAAGCGTAAAACTCAGCGGCTCATATCTAACATCATTCAGATATAGTTTTCCGGGACTGCTCCAGTCTCTGCCTCTTACTATTGTATAACTAACATAATAAATTCCAAGCGCCGCCACTAACAGCAGAAATACTTTTTTTAAAATTTTCTTATTTATTGATTCATATAATTGAAACCCGCCTGTTGTAAGAACAGTAAAAAAACCAATGCTCGGGAAATACACCCAATGTTCTCTAACTGTTGACGCAAGAGCCACCGCCAAATTATAAAAAGGCCCAAGCGCTAAAAAAAACCAAAGAAGAAAAAAAACCGTTATTTTTCTCGGCTTAACGTATTTAATTAATAAATAAATTATAAAAATTATTAATGGAACGCCAAGCCAAATATACGCGCTCACAGCACTTCTAACAACAAACATATATTCCATATGCAGGTGATACGGGAAAACCAATAAAACAATATAAGTAAATACTATTCTTGGAAATGTTAACACTCGCTCCCAAATTGACGCGTGCGCTATTAAAGAAAGCGTTGTCTTAGATGATACTCCGATATACCCAATCTGTTTAAATGTGTAGCCAACAGCTATAGCGATTAGAAGAGATAAAACAATCTTCCGGAGAAAATCCTTATTCTTTCGCAAAAACATCCACGAATATACTGCGAGGATAAATGGCACAACAACAGCTGTCTCTTTTGAGAATAAAGCTATTAAAAAGGTTACTACACTAATAATATAACCAATCTTTTTACCTGAAGAACCCTTAATAAATGAGTAGATACTGCATAAAGAAAAAAATGTAAATAGAAGGTCGCCCCTGTCAGAAATATAAATAACTGCCTCAGTATTAATAGGATGCGCAGCAAATATAAAGGCTGTTACGAACGCTATTTTTTTCTTAATTCCGACTAATTGAAGTAAAAACCAAATCAACAATACAATTCCTGTATGGAGCGCTGTATTTGTAATATGATAGCTGATTGTGTTTAGCGCGGATATTTTGTAGTCCATGATATAGGAAAGCACATGAAGAGGCCTGTAAAATGTGCCCTGGTCAGCTTTTCCGCCGAATAATGTTGTCTTAAAAATATATCTAACAGCATCAGCGTCCTGCACAGCAGGATTTTGAACTATTATAACTTCATCATCCCATAAAAAAGGAAACTTTAAGGTATGCGTGTAACATATGAGTATAACCGCGATAAGCATAAGAGGGACAAATAAATAAAATTTATCATGTTTACTAGTAGGATTATTTTGAGCCAAAGAATGCAAATCTCCTAAATATTAATATTCTCTATTCCTTAAATAAACCGTCTTATTCATTTCAAATACATCGTCGCCGGAACGCACAACCATGCTTCCAATTTCCACTACATAACTTGACACATGCGTAAAATAAACGCTCTGAAGCCCCCCATGAATTACTGTAGATGTTACGCCATTAACAACTCTAAATAATTCGTCTCCATTTTTATAATACTTCATTTGTTTATTGCCCTGACTTCCGGAATAAAGAAATGATATCTCTGAAGACGAAGCAGCGCCTATCGCAGGAGACATGCCTGCCACAGGATTTGAAGACTGCCTAATAAAACTTGTCATCTCTTCAATAACTACTCTTGCTTCCTGCTGGGAAGATATCTGATTGCTTACCTTAAACCATTGTTTAAAAATATCTGAAAAATAACTTGTAATAGCAAGGCCTACAATACCCATCAAAACAACCGAAATCATTAATTCTATAAGAGTAAAACCTAACAACATTTTTTTACTAAAAAACGATTTCATATAACCCGCCTCTATTTTACCGGTAATATTTTTTTATAGCATATTTATTATGATATTGGAATCTCTTTCCACGAAATGATCTTGCTTTCTTGCGAAACCTTTGTCGAACCGGGAAGATCAAGAGTGTTGTCTGACATCAGGTTTATCTGTGAAGCATTTTTTATATTTATACTATCCGCCACTAATGACCCTTTTATGGTGCACGCGTTCGAAATTTCTATACCACCGTCCGGAGCATAAAAAATACAATTAGAACTAACGCTGGCATTCCCAAGCTTAATGGCCGGATTCGAAGAGCTGGTTGTTATTACAGCGGTTGTCTCGCTCGACGCTCCAAAATAAGTTGCGTTTCTTGTCTCAATGATTCCCTCAGAAAAAATTACATATCCGCCTTTCATATACGCTGTATTTTTTAACGTAATATTTCCGGTCACGTAAATACAGCCCGCTAATATAACACTGCCTGTGTTTTGAACGGTTAAATTTCCATTTATATATACAGGGCCAAGCGTTGTAACGCCGCTTGTAAATGTTTGGTCTCCTGTCAGAGTTCCGCCCTCCTGAGCTTTTGCTTTGTAATAATCCGCATCAACCGGCGGAAATACTATTGGAGAAGAACCCGGATTTTTCGATCCGGTAATCACAGACGCGTTTTGAAGTGTAATCGTGCCTACAGCATATGCGTCTCCATTAACAACTACAGCGTTTTTACATAAAATATCGGCATTCGAATAAATATGCCCTGAGTTAGACGGATTTATTGAATTTACTGTGCAGGCATTAGTTAAATTAAGCCCGTTTTTAGCCGCAAGCACATAGCTGAATATTTCATCATGAACAAACTGAATACCGCTGCTTGAGCCGGTTGTCGCGCCTAAAATAAATATAACCTTAATACGCCTTTGTTCCTTGGGATTTAAACTATCAGGAATATACCCTGTAGAAATTATCTCATATAGACTATTTCCGAGGCTTGTTACATTTACCGTGAACGCACCTTTTCCTAACGCAGTATCGGATTCGCCTGTATATGCGCCCGCAGCAGCTAATATTTGGCTTATAGCTTTATGCGCTCCGCCTTCAGCTATATACAGCGCTTCATTTCCTCTTGTTACCATAATAGTTTGTTTTATATCTTCATTTATCATAATGGTAATACCTGCCGCAAGGATAACAGAAATAGTTGAGATAAACAGAACTAACGGAAGAACAGCGCCTGTGTTATTTCCAAGCCCGGAAAAACACCTGCACAATATTTTCTTCATACACTTCCCCCATGCTATAAATATCTATTCAATTGATATCTCTCTCCACGATACGACTCTATTCTCTCCACCTATAGCATTCGCTCCAGGCAGGTCAAGATTAATATCTATCATATGATTAACAATAGCGCCGTTTGATATTTCCAAATTTTTAGCAACAAGACACCCATTTATTATTGCTGCGTTTCGAACCTTTAACGAACCCTTAGGCGCATAGTAAATAGCTTTTGACGTAACTGACGCGTTTTGAAGCACAATAGCTTGAGAGGTATTATTTGATGTTATTATAGCTGTAATATTATCGCCTTGGCCGACATACGCAAGATTTTTTGCTAAAATAGTGCCTTCAGCGCATATTACATATCCGCCTTTAACATACGATGTATTATGAAGCGAGATATTGCCTTTCACATATATATCGCCCGTAAGGTTTACAATAGCTGTGTTTTCTATAACAAGGTCTCCATTAATATACACCGGCCCTAAATTAGTTATGCCGCTGCTATATGTTTGGTTACCCTCTAAAACCCCGCCTTCCTTAGCTTTTTGGCTATAATAATCTAAATCTATTTCAGGCAATGCAAGTACTGCTTGTCCTATATTTTGCGTGCCATTTATTACAGATGCGCCAATAAGATTAATGCTCCCGACAGCATAAGCATTGCCATTAACTATTGCTCCATTTTCGCATGTAATATTTGCGTTAGACCTGATATTGCCTTGATTACCGGGATTTGCTGAATTTATTATTGACATATTATTAATATACAGGTTATCATTGCCTACAGCTGCATAATTGAACGCCTCGTCCTGAACAAATCCTCTGCTTGGATCGTCTGAGGCAAGCGCGAATAAAATACGCAGTCTTCTCGCATGTTTAGGATTACTGCTGTTTGGTATATACCCTGTAGATATTATTTCATAAAGATCATTACCCTGATTAGTTACTGTGACTGTATACATTCCTTTTCCGAGAGGAACATCCCCTTCACCTGTAAATTCCTCGCTACTTGAAGTAATTTTGCTTATAGCTTTGTGCGCTCCTCCTTCTGCAATATATAACGCTTCATTCCCTCCTCTAAGCATTGTTGATTCTTTTACTTCTTCTCTTACCATAAGCGTTATTGCAGCGCCAAGAACTACAACTATCAGTATAATAAATGTTATTAAAGGAAGAGCTTCACCTTGATTATTAAAATTTTTATTAAACAAGATTTTATTCATATTTACTTCCTCCTTTTAATAATTTATTAATACTGAGCAACCAGCGTAGTCATACTGGTTGTCTTAGTATCTCCTCCTTCCTTCCATGAGACTACCACATCCACCTGCTTTAAAATATCCGCTTCTATCACAGTAATTATTCTTGTAATAGTAAACTTCTTGCCTGTGCTTAATACCCTTTGCTCTGTGAAATTTGTGACATCATTATATGCAAGGTTGCGCACATGTTCTACCTCATCAATAGCGTAATTATACGCCACTGTTTTAAATTCCATATTTTTAGCGGTTAATACACCACCCATAAAGACCCTGGTAAATGCTAAAATAACGTAAGATAAAATTACCATTGCAACGATAATTTCAATATACGTAAATCCTTTGTTTGAAATAATTTTTTTAAGTATATTCATATTCCTGCTCCCAATTAACTTTACCCTGGGTAATGGGGTTTGTCAACCGTGATACTATTCATTAATTATGAAATAAAGATGAAAGAAATATGAAGAAAATAAAAGACCAAACAAAAGTCAGAATTTAGAATGATTTTGCCGCGTCGGCTTAGAGGCAAGCCTCTTATGCTCCCCGCAATTACAGAGAATAGGAGAATGACGCGTTGCGGCGCGTACTAATGTGATAATGCAGGAATTAATTTAATAGCTATATTGAAGTAAATGATCAGGCCCACAATATCAACAATACTTGTGGTTATAGGGCCGGCTAGAACAGCAGGATCAAGGCCGATTTTTTTTGAAGCAAGCGGAAGAAAGATTCCCGTAGAAACAGCTAATAAAACAATAACGCTCATAGTAGCGCCCACTACTAAAGCAACAAGCGCGCTGCCCTGTAATAAATACGCTCTTAAAAACGCGACAAGCCCTACAAATAAACTCATAAAAAATGCGGCTATTGATTCCTTTTTTATAATATCCCAAACATTATGCATTCCTACATCGCCTATTGCTAATCCGCGTATTATTGTGACAGAAACCTGAGCTCCTGCATTACCGCCGGTATCTAATAACATAGGAATAAAAAACGAAAGAGCGACAACACTGCTTAACGCATGCTCATATGATTTAAGAACAGTTCCTGTTAAAAAATCGAACACGAGCAAAAACATGAGCCAGCCTGCCCTGCGTTTTAATAAATCAAAACTATTTGTATGAGAATAACGGATTTCCGCGCCTTCCTCAACATGCATCTTTCCTAACTCATACATTTCCTTTGTATTCTCATGCTGAATCGAATCAACGATATCATCGAACACAATCATACCTACAAACTGTTTTTTTTCATTAACAACAGGAACGCTTAAAAGATCGTATTTTACGAATAACGCGCCTACTTCCTTAGCGTCAGAATCGTCAGTAACCTTTATTGTTTCTATACTTGTCATAATTTCTTTGACAGGCGCATGCGGCGATGAAACAATAATATCCTGCAAATCAACAGCGCCTATTAGTTTTCTATCACTATCCAGCACATAGCTGGCGTAAATATGTTCAGATTCGCCTGTTTTGAGTTCTTCCTGGAGCTTTAAAAGAGCCGCTCGCGCGCTCATATCAGGCCTAAGGCATACCGCGTCAGTTGTCATAATACTGCCTGCTGTGCCCTCCGGATACGTAATAAGCGACTTTACATCATCAACCTCTTCCTTTCTCATAAGACTAAAAAACTTTTTTACTACTTTGGGAGATAATTCATGAAAAAGGTCAACGCGCTCGTCAGACGACATCTCGTTCAATATCTGCGATATCTCAGCGCTTGCAAGATTATTTAAAAGAAATTTCTGATCTTCCGGCTGAACGCTCTCAAAAACCTCAATTGCTTTATTTTGACCCAATAACCTAAAAATTATAATTTTTTCATTATCAGCAAAATTATGAAAACCTTCTGCAAGATCCATCGAATGCATGCCTGACAAAACTTGTTTTATTTGAGCAAAACTTCGTTCTCTAAGAAGCTCTTTTATCTCCGGAAGAAATAGCGCGAGAACATTAATTCTTTTCATATTATTCACCTGTATTCGCATCTCATAATGACTGCGAAAAATATTATAGTTTGTTCTGAAAAAGTGGGTCGAAAGACGATAAAATAAGAAAAATAACGAGAAATTTCTACCACTTTTTCAGAACAAACATTATAATCATTTTATCAATTGGGATTATACTATGCTTGATTCTGCGGGTCAAGGAAATAGAAGACTGTGTCAACGCAAATTTCGTCTTCTGAATTCTAAATTTACAGAACCGTGTCTCTTGCTTTTTTGGGATTTTTTTTTGGATAGTCGAGACTATAGTGAAGCCCTCTGGATTCCTTTCTTTTTTGCGCGCTGCGTATTATAAGGTCTGCAACTGTCGCTAGGTTTCTTAGCTCAATCAGAGGAGCTGTTACAGTAAAGTCCCAATAATACTCCTGTATCTCGCTAATGAGCAGTTTTATTCTGCTCCTTGCTCTGGCCAAGCGGGCATTCGACCTGACAATACCTACATAGTTCCACATTAACCGGCGCAGTTCATACCAATTATGCGTGATCATTACCTGTTCGTTACTATCTACAGCCTTTCCTATGCTCCAAGGCTTTATTTTAGGAATAGCGATCTTTGGAAAATTATTTTTTATATATTCAGCCGCTCGTTTCGATGTAAAAAAAGCTTCAAGCAGCGAATTGCTTGCAAGCCTGTTTGCCCCATGAAGCCCTGTGCACGCAGTTTCGCCTACAGCATACAAATTTTTGATATTAGTGCGCCCATTCATATCAATCTTTATCCCACCGCACATATAATGCGCTGCCGGAACCACAGGCGCCGGTTCTTTAGTAATATCAATTCCATATAATAAACACTTCTCATAAATATTTGGAAAACGTTTTTTTATAAAATTTTTATTTTTATGCGTTATATCAAGAAAAACACAAACGTCGCCTGATTTTTTTATCTCGCAATCTATTGCCCTGGCCACAACATCCCTAGGCGCAAGCGAACCCAATTTATGATATTTGTGCATAAAAGCCTTTCCATTTGCAAGCCTTAAAATACCGCCTTCCCCTCGGACAGCTTCAGAGATAAGAAATGATTTTGCTTTAGGATGGTATAAACATGTTGGATGAAACTGCATAAACTCCATATTACTTATTTTAGCGCCTATACGATAAGCCATAGCAATTCCGTCGCCTGTAGCAGTATCCGGATTGCTTGTATAAACATACACCTTACCTGTTCCGCCTGTTGCTAAAACAATAATAGGAGCGCAAAAGGTTATTACGCTGCCTTTTTTCTCATTGAGAACATACGCGCCGCAGCATGCTTGTTTGTGTTTAATTAAATTTATGGCTATGTGATATTCGTATACAGAAATGTTTTTTTGTTTCTTAACTTTATTAGATAGACTTGTTTCAATCTCTACTCCGGTTGTATCATCTTTATGAAATATTCTGCGTTTTGTATGACCGCCTTCCTTTGTAAGATCGAATTCTCCTGAGCCTGAATCGCATTTAGTAAATTTTACGCCCCAATCAATAAGGTCTTTAATAATACCCGGCCCTTCTTTAATTACAGCGCTCACTACATTTTTTTTACAAAGCCCGTCGCCGGCGATTATTGTGTCATTTATGTGTTCGTTCAACGAGTCCTTTTCGTCCCATGCGGCAGCAATACCGCCTTGCGCGTAAAAGGTGCTTGATTCCTCTAGGCCTGCCTTAGAAATTACATTTATTTTGTATTTCGAGGCTAATCTCAGAGCCAGGCTAAGTCCGGCCGCGCCGCTGCCTATTATCAACACATCTGAATTTACCCGATTATTTCCCATAAAACTCCGCAAAAGACTATTGAGCGATTAATTTATTTCTGCAGGAAATAAGCCGGATTTTGTATTTGATAGTCATTTATCTAAGCGATCAACCCAAGGTAAGACGAGACGAGCCACCTCTCCCTTATATTTGATCTTGCTCCGAATGGGGTTTGCAAGTCCCTATTATCACTAATAAGGACGGTGAGCTCTTACCTCGCCTTTTCACCCTTACCCAGGCATAACGCCGGGGCGGTATATTTTCTGTTGCACTTTCCATCCCTGAGTTATCAGGGCCTCACTGTTAGTGAGCATTCTGCTCTCCGGAGTCCGGACTTTCCTCTATGAAATTGCTTTCACAGCGACCATCTATCCTGCAAATATATTAGTTAATAAAGCTTAATCTGAGATCCGGTAATAATAAGTTATTCAATTTTCCCTCAATTTTACACTTTAAAGTTCTAATTTTTTATTTAACTTGAAACTTAGCGCTTAAAACTTAAAACTTTTTATATGTTCGTCTAAAGCCATATTTGCCAGCATATCCGCGTATTTATTTTCCCCTCTCGGTATATGGGTTATTGAAAATACCGGGTATTTTTTTATTCTATCCATGAATAACTGAACGAATTCTAATATTCTATTATTTGAAACCTTATACTCGCCATTAATTTGTCTTGCAACCAACTGCGAATCTGTAAAAAAATCTACGCTTTTTACGCCTTGCATCTCATCAAGCCTATCAAGAGCTAACAATATTGCCATATACTCCGCTTCATTATTTGTAGCCTTTCCTATATATTTATTCGCATGCGTAATTTCTTGTTTTTTTGAGTTTAAAATCACGCAGGCTATACTGCTCGGGCCGGGATTGCCTCTTGACGCGCCGTCGCTAAAAACCAAAACTTTCCCGTCTTTTTCTAATTTACCGTCAGATACGGACTCGGATTTAGGGTCATGATACGAATCTGCTATTTTTAAAAGAATACTTTTTATTTCATTTGTCTTACAACTAAGAATTTCAGATATTTCATTGAGTGATTTATTTTGCGCTAGAAGATTTAGAAGCTTATTTACTGGAATCATTTTTAACCTTTTAAGGTTGGATCATTTTTTAAGGACTCGATATTCTCGTCCTTGACGTAAAGTATCCTATTACAAATACCGCATACAACAATGTCCTTATTCTTTATTACATCATCTATATTTTGAGGAGCTAAAGCCATATGGCATCCATTACAGCAGCCATTAATCACCTCAACAATAGCCACGCCGCCTTTGCTGATTCGAATCCTATCATACAAGGTAAGCATCTTTTTAGGAATAGCTTCGGCTATTGTCTCACGATCTTTATTTAATTGGCCTAACTCAGCGCTGATTTTATTCAGTTCTTCTTCCAAATTTGAAATCTCATCCTGAGTATTCTTTTTAACTGTTTCCATATCTTTATTGTCAGCGCCTAAAACGCTATTAATGCTTTCTTGTTTATCCATATTCTCAAGGATCTTGGTTTCCAATTCATCCTTCTGATTTTTATCATCGGCAATTTCTCTTATTAGCGCCTGGTACGCATCATTTGTTTTCACAGAATTAAGTTCTCTCTGATGTTTCTTAATAGATTCTTCAATAGAACCTAATTCTAACTCTAATTCCTTTCTAGCGACCTGATTCTGTTCGAAGTTTTGTTTATCTTCGGTTAATTTTTGGCTAAAGCCTGCAAGTTTATCATTCAATCCTTTAATAAGAACCGGGATATTATTCTTTTTTTTAACAATTCCCTGTATAACAATATCTTTTTTCTGTAATTCAATCAGCTTATTTATTTCATTATTCACAAACTTCTCCAATCCTGCTAAAAAGCAAGTAAAACTAATGTTAAAAATATTTGATTATGGGCCCAGTAGGACTTGAACCTACGACCCACTGATTATGAGTCAGTTGCTCTAACCAACTGAGCTATGGGCCCAAAATTTAAATTGCAGACTATTCTAAATATTCTGATAAAAATTTGCTCCTGGATGGATGCCTCAATTTTTTTATTGCCTTAACCTCTATCTGCCTTACTCGTTCGCGCGTAACGTTGAAAATTTTACCTACTTCTTCGAGAGTGCGCGGATATCCTGAACCTATGCCAAATCTAAGCCTAATAATTTCTGCTTCCTTTGGCGTTAATGTGTTTAATATTCTCTCAACCTCTTTTTGACGCAAAAGCTCAGATGAGGCTTTTGCAGGAGTAATATGGTTTTTATCTTCAATAAAATCCTCTAAATAACTATCCTCTTCATCGCCTATTGGCGTTGTTAGAGAGATAGGATCCTGCATAATTTTTAAAACCTGCCGCACCTTATCCGCAGGCATTCTTAGTCCTTTTGAGTATTCTTCCAGCCTTGGATCTCTTCCAAAATCCTGTCTGTATTTTCTGGAAATCTTACCCAGCTTGCTTATCATCTCTTTCATGTGCACAGGAATACGAATAGTTCGCGCCTGATCGGCAATTGCGCGATTTATAGACTGCCTAATCCACCATGTAGCATATGTTGAAAACTTAAACCCACGCCTATACTCAAACTTATCTACAGCCTTCATAAGGCCTATGCTTCCTTCCTGTATAAGATCCAGCAATGATAAATTGGGATTAATATGTTTTTTCGCTATGCTCACAACCAGCCTAAGATTTGCTCTAATGAGCCTCATCTTATCGTTACGTATTTTATCCTCAAGTTTAATGATAGTGTCATAAATATGATCAATTTCATTTAAAGGAATTCCTATATTTTCCTCAATCCTTACGAGCTTAATCTCAATAATCTTAAGATCCTTTATTATCTTATCTGCTTGAGGCCATTTACATCCGGTTAGATTAGTAAATTTAGTCTTAGTAAAGCTTCCTCTGTTTACTTTATTATAGGCCTTTTTAAATTCGTCCGGCTGAACCTTTACATTTGCTAATAGTTCTTTTTCTTCATTCTTTGTTTCGCGAACTTTTTGCGCCAGCTGTTTAATCCTGTTTGTCAAGCGTTTCATCTTCTCTAAATTAAGATTAAGCCCTATAATATTATTAATTATCGTCTTATTTTCATTTTTAAACGCTTCTTCTAAGTCTGCCTTCCTTTTATCCGATAATCTTTTGACATTTAAAGCTTTTTGAATGCTGTTTAATTTTTTCTCGGATTTATTTATAAGTCCGGCGACCTTCTTCATCTTATCTTTCATATTTTTAAGAGACGCGTCAGTTTTTCTGCCCCTTGGCATAAGTTCCTTTGGCGTCATTTCTTCTTCTCTTAAAAGAGAATCCCAATGCCGTATTTCCTTCAAAGTAATGGGCGACTCCAAAACCAAAGTTTGAAGCTCTCTTTCGTTTTCGCGAATACGCTTTGCGAGCTCAACCTCGTCATCGCGAGTAAGGAGGGCTACTCTGCCCATCTCGCTCAGATACATTTTTATTGAATCATTGGTTTGAACCTCTTCGTGGGCATGTGTTTCTTCTACAACTACTTCCTCTTCCTCAGCTTCCTGCGCAGGCTCGGCATCAACCTCAGCGTCAACAACATCAATCCCCATATCATCAAGCTTAATAAAAAATTCATCCATTTCTTCCGGAGACATTTCCTTTTTATTAAGCTTTTTATTAATCTGTTCGAATGTCAGATGCCCGCTTGATTTGCCAACCCTGATCAATTTTTCGATATCTTTATCTTCAACCTTTACTTCCTTTGGATTCACAACCTGTTTCATTTCATGCTTATCTTTAATCCCGGGTTTTGGCGCAGGCCTTGACTTAACAGACACACTCTTTTTAGTTTTATTAACAACCTTTTTTTTGCCTTTAATTTTCTTATTTTTTTTCATTAAGCGCCTCTCTTTAATTCCTTTACTATCTTCTCATACTCGTTAATTATATCCTTATTAGCTCTAAAATCGCTGTTATCCTTCATTTTTATCTCAATATCTTTTAGCTGTTTTTGCAGATAGTTTTTTTTCAAAACGCCGGCTATGTCAGAAAAAATTCTTTTTGTGTCAACATTATCCTTTGTTTCTTCCACAGAAACATATGAAAATATCTCATTCACATCAGGCATCTGCCATTCATTCATCGCAAGAGATATTATTACTCCTGTGTTTAACGTCTTAAATTCTTTGACGTTTAAAAACAACCACTTAATTGTTTTAATTATCGAATCATTGCTGATCCATTCAAGATTTATATTTTTCTCAGCTAAATCCAACGCATCCGGATGATGCAGTAAAAATCTTAGCAAATCTATTTCAGCATAAGGCCAAATATTTTTATTAACCGGTTTTTCATTATTGTCAGCCTTAACATTCTTAAACCCGCTGACGCGCTTGGCATATTTCTTAGACTCAGCTAAAAGATCATTCTCTGATTCATGTATTGTGTCAGAAAGTATTCTCAGAAGATGGTTTCTCTCTAGCGCGCTGTCTATCTTACATACAAGAGGCAAAACCTTTTCACATATCCTCTGCTTCCCTGCAAGACTTTTAACATTCTCTTTTCTTGACACTTCCTCTACAAGAAATTTATAAGCGTCATTTGCTGAGTTTGTAATATTTTTAAACGCATCCGCGCCATATTTTTTTACATAATCGTCGGGGTCTAACCCTTCAGGCAATGTAACAACCCTGCAATGCAGTCCGCTGTTAACAAAGAGAGCTATTGTCCTTAAGCTCGCGGCTATGCCGGCCGCATCTCCGTCAAACACAACGATTACTTCACGAGTATACCGCCGAAGCAGTGAAATATGCTGTTCGGTTAATGCAGTGCCTAATGTGGCAACAACATTTTTTATATCAGCATCATAAAGCTTAATAACATCCATATAACCTTCGAGGACAATAATTCTTTCTGCCTTGCGTATATATGGCAATGCTTTATTAAGCCCGTAAAGCGTAGCGCTTTTATTAAAAAGAATTGTTTCCGGCGAGTTTAAATATTTAGGTTCGCCATCGTCTAATACGCGTCCGCCGAAAGCAATAACTCTGCCCCTTGCGTCGCATATTGGGAATATTATTCTATCCCAAAACCAATCCTTATATCTTGCTTCGCGATTATCAGATTTTCTAACAAGCCCTGCCTGCTCCAAAAGACTCATTTGTATTCTCTGCTTAGCAGCCAGATTAATCAAGAAGTTAGGCCCTTTTGGCGCATAACCCAATAAAAACTCGTCTCTGATTTTAGCTGAGATGCCGCGCTTATTTAAATATTTTTGCGCATGCCCGGCATTTTTTGAATCCTTGATATACCTATTAAAAAATTCCGCTGTCCTCATATTTAATTCAAAGAGCTTATCCTTTATCCCGCCGCCCTCAACAGACTTTCCAACATTAGTTTCTTCAATTTTTATCCCTGCGCGCTCAGCTAATATTTTTACAGCTTCCGGAAAGGTTTGATGTTCAACCTTCATTAAAAAACTTAGAACATCACCGCCCTCATGACATCCAAAACAATGATAAATCTGTTTCTCAGCGCTTACAATAAAGGAAGGGGTTTTCTCCGAATGAAATGGACAAAGCCCCTTATAATTTGTGCCTGTTTTTTTTAATGTAACATAATCGCTTATTATATCTACAATATTATTTTGGTCAATTATTCTTGCTAAAACATCTCTATCAAAAGCCATTACAATTCTCAATCTTTCTCTGCAAAAAGCAGAGATCGCTTACTTTTTATTAAATCTTTCCACACGCGTAAATCCTGAAAACTCAATTATTTTTAATTTTCCTATCTTTTTTTGCGCGCTGTCTAAGAGCAGGTTCAGCCCTAAAGAGTCGCTTGCCATATGCCCTGCAATAACAACATTTAAAAGACATTTTTTTGCGCGTTCTAAATGATCCTTGCTCATATGCATACAAATCATTGTTCCTACTCCGGAATTAGCGAGCCTGTCGAGCATATCAATAGATCCGCCTGTGCCTCCGGTCATATCAACATAAACCTTTCCCGCCCTCTTTATTTTTGAGCCTGACACAATCCTCGGGCCGTTATTATGCTTTAACGATATTTTGTATTCTTCAATATTCATTAAAATATCAAAAACATTGCCAACTGTTTCAGGTTTATTCTTATCGAAGATTTTTTGTAAGTATGTGACCACGCAGTTATCAGCCGGAGTATGCGCTCCGAAATATGGGATTTTAAGCATTTCAGCCGCGCGCACAGCTCTGTAATAATTAACAGGTAAAACACCTTCTGAAACTTCGCGTATTCTGTTTGAGAGAACGCCGTCCGCAATATTAATCGGCACTCCGAATGAATGCATAATATCTGCCTGCATTGACATAACCTCAGCAAGCGAGAGCAATGCTGTTCCTTCAGGGTGATGCGTCATAACCGCGTCAATCTTTTCACCTCTTTCTCTCAGCCTGTCAGCCACTAAAAGTTCCGGCGTTTCCATATCGACTCCGACCATTATAGTCTTTATTTCTTCATTGCCTGTTCCGTGATATATCCGAGAATCGCTATATGGATTAGTCAGCTTTTCTGTATCAAAATAATTTTTTTCAAGAGGCGCCAGCTTTGTGTAAGAGTCCTTTACCTGCTTAAGCGCTTTTTCCACGCCATTCTTGCCGCGCGGATCATTCTGTATACCAATCTCAATTATGGCCTTATACAAATCCTTTAGTTTCATGTGAAACCTCTTTAATTATTTCTTGATTTTACGTCTGAACTTGCGCTTAGCTTCCTGAAGCTTCTTTTTTCTTCGGACGCTTGGGCTTTCATAGAATTCGCGTTTTTTGATTTCCTGCATAACGCCCGCTTTTTCGCATTCGCGCTTAAACCGTCTTAACGCTTCATCTATTGATTCATTGTCTCTAACCTTTACAACTGTCATTTTTGTTCCCCTTTTTTATTAATTGTTCCCAACCCCTTCTAGCTGGGCTATTTTTTATCCTGCAGGCCATGTCATCTGTCTTCCGCCTAACAGGTGCAGATGTAGATGCAGTATCTCCTGCCCGCCATCCTCGCCGCAGTTCGCAACTACCCTAAAACCCGACTCATCTATTTCCATATCTTTCGCTATCTTATTTACAGCGCCCCACAACGCGCTTAACACCCGGCTGTCTTCCTCTTTAATATCCAAAATCGTTGGAATATGTTTTTTTGTAAGTATTAAAACATGCACGGGAGCTGTTGGATTTATATCCTTAAAAGCTATAACATCTTCATTTTCAAAGACAATTTCTGCCGGTATTTTTTTGCTGATTATGTTACAAAATAAGCAGTTTTCAGCCAAAGGACATATACCTCCAATCTAGGATTGACTAGTATATCAAATCATTATTATATTGACAAGCACTATTTTTAGCACTATTTTTAGAATTTTGTGCTTTTTAGCAGTAACCGAACTTTGGGGTCTGTCCCTCAAGTTCGGTTACTTTATTTTCAGACTAGGACGCATGTACCAAAGATTCATAATTCATGCCAAAACAGGCCATTATTTCTTTTTCCGGATCAGGGACAGGGAAGTAATGACCTGCTAAACCTTCCAGCATAGAAAACAGCAGTAAGACAGATTCATTATAAGTTATAGCGCTCTTGTTTGCATCAATCAATTCCCGAATAGTAATTATGCGTTCTTGTGGTAAGGTATGGTTTTTTTCCTCATACATACTTTGATATTTCTCTCTCCTTTTGCTGATTTTATCTTTAATAATCGAGAATTGATCCATAATCAAATCTCTTAACTCCAAATAACTTAACACTGTCTTAAATTTTATATTATTTCCCGGGCCGGACCATCTTTCAGGCAGCTGAGCAGTGAACACTCTGTTAACCGCATACGACAGCACTTCTTCATAATTCACTACTAATTCCGGTCTCTCCCATTCGATATATTCCTCAATAATCTTCAAACTGCCAACATTCTCTCCGGTAAGCGAATTTAAAATACCGCTAGACTCCACCTGTTTTGACTGTATTAGAAGAATATTATTATATATTTTATTTTGGAACCTCTTGATTTTCTCTATTAAAATTTTATTTTGCGGATTTACGTTATTCAATAATTTTTCAAGCTCCGGGTAGATCTGCCTGAATACTTTAACTATAGTTACAATACTCGATCTTGAACGGATTATCTCTTCTAAGGCAATAGACTGCAATATTAATTGATCCGAGTTATAACCCGATAAGGTTATTAATTCAACGAAACTGCCTTTTTTTACCATATTAAGATCATCCAAAATGTCCTCTGCGATTATAAGAGCGTAATTTCTCATGTCCTGTGAAACCCTTTTATCAGACAGCATCCATTGTGTTACATCCTCTAAAAAATGCAAACTAACAGTCTGATCGCCATTCATATTTACCTGCCTTTTTTTAAGTATAGACCTTTCCGGTTCTTTAGCGCCGTCATATTTAGCATTACAAGTATCCGCGTATGAATAATTATTTTTTTTCACTTTTGGATTAATAAAAATGTTCTTGCCCTTTCTTATATCAATTCCGTTTTCATAAAAAACCTCAAAAAACTCTTGTGTCATATTATATTCCTTTGACATATCGTATAAATGCTCAGCTAATTGACGCAGGCATGCTGTTTGAGGGCTTTCTAAAAAATCAGAGCTGTTAAATAATCTCTTAACCTTTCTCCTTTTTTCTATCTTTTCTTCTACCCGGTCATCCCAATCAACAACATCGTCCATATCAAAAACCATTGGTGAAATTTCACCATCAGACGCGCAGGTACTGCCTTCCGAAGGAGTTTCGCGCTCCGAATCAGAGAAAAAAGAGTCAGAGTCAGATTCAGATTCATACTCAATAACGCCGCCAACAATTTCATCAATATATTCCCTGATAATTTCTGTTAATACACCTATATTCTGCCTGCAGGCAAAATAACTTTTAAATGCAAGCCTATCTCTTGAAATATTTATTCTCTCTGTATTTTGTTTTGAATTTTTTTCGCGCGGACATGTTATAAAGCTGTCATTTACGGCAGTAACGAAAATTACTATCAGACAAACTAGAGCAACGTTCCTAAATAGAGCCAACACCACCCCCATACACCGAAACTTTAGGGAGACAACGCTTATTTGTATCAATCATTGTCTCACAAGTTTTATCCTAACTCAACATCCATCCTAATAACTTTGCCGCTCCGCAGGTCATGCGCAGGCCGGCCTGAAAGAACCGCTCCTTTTACCTCGATTGATTCCTTTGAGGAATAGACTAAGAGCATCTTTTTAATCTTCGCGCCATCAGGCCCGTATGTATCCTTTCGTAAAGGGTTATGATAAATCACAATTGTCTTTCCAAGAAATTTAAACAGGAAGGAATTCTTTGGGACATTAATCTCTTCCTTTTTTTCATTTCCATTATAAGATACAACCACATCATCTTTCTCTGTAAACATACTGCCGGGTATCTGAGGCTTAAACTCCATACATAGAGATCCGTTATTCATATAAAACGGCTTTAAGCCGCTGGTTATAGATATCCACATTGAGATAAATTCAGCTGTAGCGCCTGATAAACGGCCGACAAAACCCTGGCCGTGTATATGTTCCTCAGGATGCGCGCTGCTAACAATAAACGAAGAATTTTCAAATATGCTTCGTCCATAAACCTTTGGATCCATAAACGGCACAAGCGCTGTTTTGCTTATGGAGAAAAACTCATCCGCAGCGTTATTTCTGAGAAGCTCAAGCATATATTTGTACTGCATATGCGTCCACACAGACTCATTCTCAAGCCAGCCCGAAGTAAAGACCGTAATACGCCCTGTAGTCAGCGGCACGCCTGTAAGCGGCGCGTTTACCTTAATCATATTTAATTTTTTGTCATAAAGTCCGCTGTTAAGAATCGCTTTATGAAATTTTTCAGCAGCCGTCTTGCTTCCAGCTATACGCAGATAATGAACAGACCCTTCTAAGAACAATGGCAGAGGCTTTCTCTTAAATGCAAGAGCCTTAATGCAGGGATAACCGTTTCTATTCTTTTTTGTTTTGCCTTTTTCTTTCAGCGCTTTATATTTCACGAGCTCATACTGATAGTTTGTAGCAACCATACCTGTGGCTTTATCCACAGATTTATTCAACCCGCTGTCTAATTTTTCTAAAAATAATTCAAGCATCTTAATTAAATCCGCCGCTGATATCTGCTCGTCTCTGCCTAAAACGCCAAACCTTATTTTCTCTCTATAAGCTTCCTTAATTGAATGCGTTTCATCCCAGAATTTAAACTGATCATTTTTATTCTTTATTACAGCTGTCTCAAGTTTTTTAAGAAAATCTATAGTTTCTTTTGCTGTAGTTATCTTCATATCCGGCTTAATACTTAAAGATTTTAAGCTGTTTATCAAGAAAGTTAAAAGCCTTTTCAGCTCAAATGACTCTGCTGTTGACGACCCAAACGTTCCCGGAACGCCGTTTAACGCATCGCACCAGTTCGGCCTGTCTGACTCCATCTCAACGCCTATACAGTCAGGGTCCAGCGACGCGTACTTATTCGCCGTAAGGTTTAATAATTTTCCAAGGAGCGTTGTCTTGTATATATCGCCTGCGCCATGCTTTGTCCTTACAACATTAGCGTCTTTTTTTCTTTCGCTGATCATCTTCTGCTTCTTTGGATCCTCTAAAACAGCGTCTAACTGCCTCGGCTCTCCGTCAAATAAAACGTACTTTTCATCTCTTGGTAAAACTATATGGTTATTGTCATAATATGTATAAATCTTTTTTCCCAAGAGCAGATCCTTTAGCTTATCCGGATAAACAGCAAGAAAGCTTTCAATAAGGTCAATATTATAATGCCAATGATCTGACCAGTAACATTCGCCCGGATGAGCCAGGTCAACCTTTTCAGAACACTCAATCAATAAATTTAAGAAATCATTATTGCCAAGGCCTGTTTTAATATTCTTTTCTTCCATTAAAATAAATAAATGTCCCAGGCTGAAATGATTTTTTATTACTTCCTTAATCAATTTTTTATCAGCCTCTTTCTTAAACGCAGATAAAAATTTCTTTACGTTTACAATTCTAAAATTAGTGCCCATTATTTTAAGAGGATTAAATCCATCGAGCTGAAGAAGATTCACAAATGTAATGATTGACTCATCCTCAACATTAGGATTTATAAAAACATCATTGCGCCTATTCTGGTTAACATCTCTATAATTACCGTTTCCCTGCGAAAAATATTCAGGAAGCACCATAAAATTATTATACTCGCGCTCCATATCGCCGTGTATACGCGAATACACATAGAAATTTTTCTTTAACTCGCCTTTACCGAGCGTAACCGGATATCCGCCCCTTAGAAGATTATCAATAAAATCCTGCTGACAGTAATTATCAAATCTACCGGAAGACGACTTTGTTAAAAGGTCATTGCTTACAGCTTCTATTATCGCTTTATTATCTTCTCTTTTATTATTTAAGTATTCCCTGTTTGACATCTTCCCCACAAAATCATCTATCTTAGCCGCGTCCTGCGCAGTGCCGACAATAGAATAATACGCAAGCTCATCTCCCGCCTTAATTGTCTCAGTAAAATACCCCATACCGGACGGTGTTTTATTTTTACCGGTCAAGTCAGGATCAATTTCAAAATTCTCGTTATTAATAAATTTTGAAGGAAATGAAAAATCTCTTACCTCGCCAAACAAACTATCAGGATCAATAATATAACCGGGCGATATCTTTTCATTGTTTTTATAATAGAATCCGGAATAAAAGTTTCCTGCATTTACATGTATAACCTCAGGCCTGTCCAAAGGCTCAACAGGCAGTTTATAAACCGGAACCTTGTTTACCCTCGAGAAGAACACGCCATTATACCATCCCTCTGCTAAACGGCTGATATTTTTTAAAAGAAAATTATTTGTGCCATAAGGAATTATTATAGGCAGTCCGTCAATACATTCAATCTTTCTGTCCTTACCGCCTATGTTTTTTATTGTCATTACCCTGGCAAGAGCAGGAATATTTTCATTAGGTATAGTAAAATATTCCACTGAAACCTCAAAACCAAGCTTTGTATTTTTTTCAGACAGCTTTAGGTCATAGGAAGATATATACATACTGTTTGTTATTCCGTTTTCCGCGTTATCAGGAAGATTCTTAAAAGGTTCATACACAGCTCCGTCACATTTAATAAATGTTCTAAATCCCTGCAATGGCGTCTGCCTGTATGCCTTGTTAGCGGCGTTAAACTCAACGATAGCGCCGTCTTTATCCTTTGTGCCAAAGCATGCAATAGACTGCCCGCGATTAACGTAAAACACCCACATAGGCTTTCCCCATATACCGGCAATAGCCGGAAAAAAACTGGCAAATGCCTTTGCATTGTTATAATTTTCAATCACAAACTCATTGCCTTCGACATGATATCTTACTTTACTTCTCATCTTTTTTACTCCTTTAGTAATTAGTTTAGTATATTCTGTATTCTGTATTCTGTATTCTAAATGTTATATATTACTGTTACTTACAAATTTGTCAAGAATAATAGGAAGTAAATAATAGGCTATATCCTACCAAATATATTTTAATGGATCCTGCGATACTCCATTTTTTTTTATTGTGAAGTGTAAATGCGGGCCTGTTGATCTGCCTGTAGACCCGCTTTTCGCTATTAATTTGCGCGCTTTTACCTTCTGGCCCACCCGCACATATATCTTAGACAAATGGCCATAATGAGTAATGTATCCATTCTTATGATCAATAAAAACCGCTTTGCCATAGTGGCCGACTCCATCACCTGCAAGGATCACTACTCCATCAGCCGCAGCGCCAACCCATGTCCCTGTTTTTACTGCAATATCAATCCCCTCATGAAAACTCGCTAAACCTGTAACAGGGTGCTTGCGTTTACCAAAGAAACTTGAAAGCCTGCCGCCAAGAGGCGAAACGAACAAAGACCGTAACTCATATTTCTCGCGCATCTTTGGATTAAGAAGTTCCAGGTCAGGCCTTTTTCCCGGGATAAATAGAAACTCTCCCTCAATCAATTCCTGAATTCCGGAATTTGTTGCTTTAATTTTTTCTTCTTCTATCTTGTACCTGTCTGCAATTTTTTCCCAAGTATCATTTTTTTGCACCGGATGCAGTGTTCCGCCAATAGAAGATATAATAAGCGGTTCCTTGTAATTAATCCGGTATGTTTGAAGCTGTGGATTACAGCCTATAATAGTATGCACCGAGTATCCCTGCCTCTTTGCTATTTTCCACAAATTGTCGCGCATTTTGACTTTGTACAAATAAAATTTAACTTCCGGCGCATTAAGAATAAGATAATTAAGCCTGGCGTAAATATTGTTTTGTATTTCATTAATAGAAAAGGCCGCTTCGGGTATTTTGGGAATACTGCTGTTTATATTCGCGCATACCTTATTAACAATAGTGTATGGTATAAAAAATAATAAAATAATCACAAACACTATAATTAACCAATTTCTGAAAATCTTAAGCATATACACCATCTCCTTATTTATTTGCGGATTATTTTACGAGTTTTCTTATTTGCTGCAAAGCTTTTTTAGCGGCCTTCATACCTGCAATCATGGATTCCTTTTTCTTAGAGAAATCCGTCATACCAACATCCCCCACCTCAGGCGATATCACAACATCAGCGTCTCTTAATTTATACTCATCGATCTTTTTACTCATTATACTGATTGCCTGTAAGGTAATATCTATAACATTACTTGTGTCGTCATTATTAATATTCTTGCTTATATCAACCACTATCACAATATCAGCCCCATACTGCCGCGCCACTTCAGGCGCGATATTTCCTATTACTCCTCCGTCAACAAGCGTTCTGTTTTCATAAACAAGCGGAGTAAACACGCCTGGTATAGAACTGCTTGCTCTTACGGCTTTTGATACGGACCCTCTTGAAAATATAACAGGCTCGCCTGTATTTAAATCAACAGCTACCGCATAGAATGGAATATAAAATTCCTCAATATTTTTTACAGGCACGCTCTTTTCAACGAACGCTTCCAATTTATCGCCCTTTACAGGCCCGGTCTTTGACGAAAATATTGAAAAATCAAATATATCGTTTTTCTCCAGTTCAAACGCGAGCCATTCAAGCTCAAAGCTGTCCTTATGCGACGCGTAAATAGCTCCTATCAGACTGCCTACGCTTGTGCCTACAATCATATCAATAGGTATCTTTTCCTGTTCCAGCACACGAATAACCCCGACATGCGCAAACCCGCGCGCAGCTCCGCCGCCAAGAACCAGCGCAATTTTGGGCCTCTGCTCATTAAGCCACCAATCGTTTTTGCTGATGCGGCCTGCGCACCCTGTTAAAGAAAATATAATAAGTCCAATTAATAAACAATTAATAATTTTTTTCATAAATCACCCTATTTTTTGCTCTTTATCCACGCGCCGCCAATTACAATGTCACAGTCATAAAACACAACTGCCTGCCCGGGCGTAATAGCGCGCTCAGGCTCGTCAAATACAACTTTAACTGTATTATCATCTAGAGGATATACTATTGCGCTCTTCTCTTTATGTTTATATCTAATCCTTGCTTTAACCTTTTTTTCTTCAGTTAACCTGTCAATCGCGATCCAGTTAGGCCGCTCAGCAATACATTCTTTGGAATAAAGATCTTCTTCGCTCCCAATTACAACTCTATTTTCTTTATCTAAAATATTTATTACATATTTTTTTGCGCTGTGCGACCCTATACCCTTTCTCTGGCCTATGGTATATCCTGCTATGCCCGTATGAACGCCGACAATCTTTCCATCGCTCGTAACTATATCGCCGGGAATAAATCCTTTGCATAATTTTTTTTCTCTTAAAAATGCCTGATAGTCATCATTCGGCACAAAACATATTTCCTGACTGCCGGGTTTATCAAAAACCTTAAGATTCGCATTTTTTGCAATCTCACGCGCCTCTTTCTTTATATATTCGCCTAAAGGGAAAATCGTATGTTTCAGCTGTTCTTGAGAAAGGCCGAATAAAAAGTAGGACTGATCTTTCTCTAAATCCTTTCCCTTTTTTAACAGATACCTGTCATCTTTTTTATCAATCTTTGCGTAATGGCCTGTGGCAATATATTCTGCTCCCAAGCTTTGCGCCTTTTTTAAAAGCTCGCCAAATTTTAAGTATATATTGCAGATAATGCAGGGATTTGGAGTTCTGCCGCGCTCATATTCATCGCAAAAATATTTAATAACACACTCATTAAACTTCTCTTTATAATTAACAACATAAAATGGAATATTTAAATCATCCGCAGTCCTTCTGGCATCCTCTACGCCTTTTACTCCGCAGCAGGAATCGTCATCATCATTACCTATGGGCAGACGCATAGTTATTCCAATTACATCATAGCCCTCTTCTTTCAATAAATAAGCCGCAGCAGATGAATCAACGCCGCCGCTCATTGCAACAACAACCTTATTATTCTCCATCACCAATTCCTATATTCTCTTCTTCAACAATATTCTCTTGGATTTCCTTTGTTTCTTTTGTATCCCCGATACTTTGCTCAATTGTAACAGCTTCATTAATCTCCATATTCTCTTTCGAATTCTCATTTAAATTCTTCTCTTCCTGAACAGCTTTTTTTATCACACTTGCTTCCTTAGCCGGCTTAACCTTAGCTTTCAAAGATGCATCCACTCTCTTTTTCATCTTTTCCTGCATGCGCATTTTTCTTTTTTCGGATTTTTCATTCTTCGTACGCATTATTTCTTCTTGTTTTTTGGGGTCTATAATTTTTTCATCAACAACTTTTTTTGGCGCGTTAAATCTCACGAGCAGTGAAATTTTGTGCGCATCTCCCAGCTCGCCATACGGCGTCCACGCATAATCAAGCGCCGCATTATTATACCCAAACCCAAATCCTGCTGTTACGCCGCTTGTTCCGTCAAGTTCGCTGTCTTCGGTCTTATATCCTACCCTTGGGCTGAATGTAAACTTTTTATTAAAACTATAAACATACTCAGTTCCAAGGCCAATACTCAAAGCGTCGTCAACCGGCGCATTTAGATCCAAGGCAAAATTAAAGACTCCTCCAAAGCGCGCCATCTTATACACCGCCCCTGTTTTTATTGTAAACGGCAAAGGATCAGCTTCGCTTATAAATTTCATCTTTGTTCCTAAATTCTGCATTGCCAGGCCGACTACCAAATGCCCATTCATTAAATTATACTTTCCTCCCAAGTCTATAGCCAGCGCCTGCGCTGTTTCATCATCAATTGTACTGCGGATATATTTAATACCGGCTCCTACAGGTATATCCTTAACCACCTTTGCATAGCTGAGCGTTACTGCTATATCACTTGGCTTATATGTCTCGTTTAATGCTGTTGCAGTATTATCATACTTATCTATTGCGCTCATGCTTAAATACTGAATCGAGCAGCCGATCGCGCCTTTTTTAAGAGGCTGGGCATAAGCAAAGTATTGATACCCGATATCCTGAAACCATATTGTGTGCATAAATGAGACTTCCTTTGCTTCAACATCATTCAGCCCAGCAGGATTCCAATATATCGAGTTAACATCGTCAGTAAGCGCTGTCTGCGCATTTCCCATAGCCGCAGCCCTGGAACCTGCGCCAAATTTTAAAAACTGCGCGCCGGCAGTACCCGCAGACTTCGAGCTAAATGCGGCAAAAACGCACGACCCTGAAAGCACAAATAAACAAAATATGCCACTAATAATTTTATTCATATATATCTCCTTCTGTATTCTGACTTCTGTATTCTGACTCCTGTATTCTGACTTCTGTATTCTGACTTCTGTATTCTTATTTAATTATTCCTATCTTTCCTTTCGCTTTGTCTCCGCCATTATTCGGATTTGTTATTAAATAAATGTATACGCCGCTTGCAACTCTCTCTCCATAATCATTTGTAATATTCCATTCAAAGTCGCCGTCTCCGTCGAGCTCATCTCCTTCAAATACCAAATTGCCGGCAATTGTAAATATTCGTACCTTTACCTGTTCAGTCAGGTTAGTAAACATTACGCCGCCCTGTCTGTCAAACTTAGTGCCTGATCCCGGCTTATACGGATTTGGATAAGCTATAACACCGCTTAAATTATCCGCATATTTTGCCTGGCCTATCAGCGAATAAACAGAGAAATGATTGATTTCCACAGTAACTATATTTGCCGCAGGATCAACCACTCCGCTCAGAGCTTCCCAAACCCCGCTTGTTTCATTTAATAGATATATTTCTAAAAACTCCTCTTTAATTGGCGGATTGGTATTATCGACAAACCCGTCATTGTCTTCGTCAAGATATGGGATCGTTAATGTTACAGCCTTGGCAAAATTTCCCGTAATGCGCTCGCCTGTAATAGCATACATATTAAGCTCCAGCATTATTCCCATCTGCTGTTTGCCTTTTTTAAGAGCGCTGTCAGCATCATTAATCTTCGAAGGATCAACATAAACAGGAGCACCTGAAGGATCAATATTTATATCCATATATATCTCGTTGTATACACTGCTGTCTACAACTCCGGGCGGCAGTGTAACAACAGCGTTTAATGACTTACCGTTAACTACTACAGCCTGATTCTGCGTAGCGCCAATGATTGGATCAATCCTTGTATGCGTTAACGGCTGTGTAACAACTCCTGTTATTGTACTGCTTCCAAGCGTTATCACATTATCGCCATTGTATGCGCTTATACTGAATGCATAGGTTGTGCTTGGCAGAAGCCCTTTAACAGTATATGTAGTAGTTGTAATCTTCTCAACAAAATGCCAGTTCACGCCGCCATCTGTTGACTTATTTACTGCATACGCTGTTCCGCCATTGCCTGTCCATTGCAGGTCAGCCTCGTGAACTCTAACAACGCTGTTGCTTATTCCGCTCGGAGCATTTGCAAACGTATATACATATAACACTTCGGACGATGCAGGCCCTGCCACATTATACGCTTGAACGTATCTTGCGTAACGCGTATTTGCGGTTAAACCTGTTTCCGTATAATTTGTTGCGCCTGCGGCTAATGTTGTTGTTGTAATAACACTAAAGCCGTCAATAATTTTGTATCCTTCTTCATTATCAGCAGAATCATTCCATATCATTTTAATCGCGCTTGTAGATAATGCCGCAAGAGTAAATCCTGTAGGCGCGCTGGGCGGCCCTGTAACAATTAAAGTATTTGTGCTTGACCATCCGCTGTAATTTCCGGCATTGTCGATCGAACGCGCATGCCAGTAATATGTGCCTGATCCGTCCATCACAAGCTTAATAGTCGAAGTGCTTGTATTGAAATTAGACGCTAACGGGTTAAACGAAGTATTGGTAGATAATTGTATTTGATACTGATTAATACCGGATAAATTATCAACTGCGTCATCCCAATCATATGTAACCTGCGATACAGGAACATTACTACTGCTGACAGGCGACAGATTAATTGGGACAGACGGAGAGGTGGTATCAACCGTTATCACAGACGCTGACGTCCAGTCCCCGACCAAACCGGCATTATCAACTGCCCTAACACGCCAATAAACAACGCTTTCTGAAAATTCACAATCTAGTTTAGAGGTAAAAATACCGGTTAAAGGCGATGTCCCGGAAAAATCACTATTTGTAGATAATTGCACTTCATAGCGGTCTAGTCCGAATATACTGGTAACATCACTCCAATCCAAAGTAATATCCGTCTGATTTGTCGTATAACCTGACAATGGACTTATTATTATTGGCGCTATAGGGCTTGATGTTGAAATAGTAAATTCTCTAATAGGCGCCCAATCACTAGCCCATCCCGCATTATCTATCACTCTAACTGTCCAATAATATTTTCCATCGTCAAAAGCATAATCACTATCTACCTCATCATAAGACCCGGCCATGCTTGTCGCAGTATAATAAAGTAACGACATATCGCTATAAGTAGATGCCTTAAGCTCGTATGCTTCTATTCCCGAAATATCTGTTACATCGCTCCAATCAAATATAAATGTTGTATAACTAGTTACGCTTCCTTGTAAAGGCGTTATTAATACAGGCACAGCAGGGCTCGAAACATCCACTATAAACATTCTTGTGCTTGACCATATCCCATAATTTCCGGCATTATCAAACGCTCTTACTCTATAATAATACTCTCCTTCATTTGGATCTCCGGTCAAATTACTAACAACGGTCGTAGTGGAAAAATCTGTGCCGGACATAGACGGCTCTGTTGATGAATGGAATTCGTAGCCTTTAATTCCGGTAAAGCTGTCAATCGCATCGCTCCAGTTAATTTCTATATAAGTCTGACTGCTAACATATCCATTATAAGGCGATTCTAGAGAAACAGCGCTCGGCGGCGTTGTATCAATAAATATTGTCTCAGCGCCGGCATAATCGCTCATAAGGCCTGCCTTATCTACGCTTCTTACATGCCAGCTGTAGGTTCCTTCTGTTACCCCATATTGTATTTCCGTGCCTGATACAACATTAGAGCTGTAATAGACATTTGTAAATGAATTTGTAGATAATTCAAATGTATAATAATCTATTGCTGATGAATCTGATGCAGGCTCCCAGTCGTATGTTAAAGTTAAGCTGTTGGTTGTGTATCCTGTAAGAGGAGCCGTTAACACCGGCACTGTCGGGCTGGTTACGTCTATATAGAATATTCCTGTATCGGACACAACGCTGTAATTCCCCGCATTATCAACGCCCCATACATTCCAATAAAACGCATGCTCAAATAAATCTACGTTTATTGATGTGCTGTTAGTCGCAGAACTATAATATACTGACTCAAAACTGCTCTCTGTTGACACCTTTAACTCATAATGGCTTAATCCTGAGAAACTATCAAGAGACGCTGTCCACGAGAATGTCGTAGTCATATAATCCGTAACGCTGGTCTGCATAGGAGTCAGCTTTACCGGCGCGCTTGGCGGAGTGGCATCAAAATAAACTGACCTTATTGTTGTCCATAAACTATAAAGACCAACATTATCCATAACCCGCACACTCCAATAATATCTGCCATCGTCAACATTATCCGCAAACAAATAGGATGATGCGGTATTGGTAGTATACAATACAAGAGACAAATCGCTCATTGTGGAAACTATAAACTCGTAGCTGTTAACGCCTGACAGGTCAGAGACATCAGACCAGTCAAAAGTTATAGTAGAGCTCGTAGTAACATAATTGTCGTCAGGACTTATTACTACAGGCGCAGAAGGGCTTGACGTATCCACTATAAATGACTTCACAGCCGACCAATCGCCTGCCCAATTCACATTATCAACCGCTCTTACTACCCAGAAATACTCTCCGTCAATAAATGTATTTGAGTATGATGAGCTTATCGTGCCTGAACTATCATAAATAACCGAAATATCGCTTAATGTTGATATTGCTATTTCATATCTCTGTATTCCCGACAAATCCGTTGTTACGTCATCCCAATTAAAGTTTATAGTTGTCTGCGTTGTTGCGCCGGCATCTAACGGCAATGTGGTAATTGGTATATCCGGGTTTGTAAGGTCAATTATAAAACTGCCTGTATCTGACCAGACTCCGTAATTCCCCGCATTATCCCATGCCCTTACCCTCCAATAAGAATACCCTTCAATAAAATCATTGTCAGCTGTTGTAGACGGCGTGTAAACTGTAATCCCAAACGCGAATGATGTGTCTGTAGCTATTTGAAGCTCATATTCATCAATACCTGATAAACTATCCGTTGCGCCTGTCCAGCTGAACTGTATATTAGTCTGATTTGTGGCAGCTGCATTTAAAGGCTCTAAAATAACAGGCGCGCTTGGACTGGCCGCATCGTAAATAAATGTCTTCGTTCCTGACCAAACACTATAATTATTTACCTTATCTTTTGCTCTTACAATCCAGTAATATGTTGTATCATTTGACAAAGTATTTTGCGCCTGTAACGCAGTTGTAACCGAGCTTAAATATACAGATGAAAAATCCGCTTCCGTAGAAACCATCAATTCATAATCTTCGACGCCTATAATGTTATCTGCTGAAGCATTCCATGTAAATACAATGTCTGCATAATTTGTTGCGCTGTTATCAAGCGGGCTTGTCAAAACAGGCGCGCTTGGCCCGTCTGTGTCAATCGTAAATGTCCTTGTGTCAGACCATGCGCTGTAATTGCCTATTATGTCTATGCTTCTAACTCTCCAATAATAAGCGTTTTGGTTAATACTTCCCGTAAACGAGGAAATACTCATATTCGAATTTTGAGCAACCGTGGTAAAATACGGTTCCGTCGCAAGCTGGAGATCATAAGAATCAACGCCCAGGGTTGTATCAATTGAATCGCTCCAGTCTATAGTTATTAATGTTTGATTAGTAGCATAACCATCCAGCGGCGCGATAAGTATAGGAACACTAGGCGCGCTTGTATCTATGGTTACAGAATAAGTGTCTGCCCATACGCTATAGTTTCCGATATTATCTACAGCCCTTACTCTCCAATAGAATGTTCCTTCTTCAGGAACCGCAATACTTAGTTCATTAGACGCGGTTGACGAACTATAAACAACAAGAGCCATATCAGGACTGGTTGAAGCATTAAATTCATAGTGATCTATTCCCGAAACGTCTGAAACCGATGTCCAGGTAAATGTTGTATACATTATTGAGGTCATCGTTGTATCAGCCGGCGATACTAAGCTTGGCGCGCTCGGGCTGGATACATCAATACTAAACGCCCTTATCTCAGACCAGCCGCTGTAAAAATCTGCGTTGTTCTTTGATCTTGCTCTCCAATAATAATTCATGTCACTCGCCATACTTGTGATAGCAGCAGAAGACACAACAGGCGCAGATGAGTAATTGATAATCCCAAATCCGGAATCAGTAGAAACTTGTAATTCATAATTTGACACTCCATAATATGCGTCAATTGAATCGCTCCAGTCAAAATCTACCACTGTTTGATTTGTTGTAAAATTATCAAGAGGAGAAACCAAAACAGGGTCTGTTGGATTAAAACTTGCCAGATAAAAAGACTGCTGATCTGTCCATGAGCCCTTTTTTAAACTTGTGTCAATTGCTCTTACCTGCCAATAATATGTAGTATCTCCGTCTAAATCAGAAAGGTTTAATCCCGGAGCTAGTGTTGCGCTTGACACATATCCATGGCTGTAATTTCCCACCATCTGATTTGACCCGTATCCTGTTCCCAAACCAACAGAAGGAGAAACAATCCAGTTAGTCAATGAATCGGAAATAGTTTGTGTTGCGACTCTTACTTCATAGTATAATCCATTTGCGACGGTTTCATTGTCGCTTGATTTTTCCCATCGTAATTCTAAATTTGTTGTTCCGGTATTAAATGAAGACGATAAGGTACCCGGAATGCTCGGAGCAGTATTCCCTACTGTCAATGACTGCAATGATGTATAAATATTAGTTCTGGTATTAATTCCATCATATCCCGCAACAACCAAATCTAAATCTCCATCATTATCATAATCTCCGGAACTTAATTGCCCCCAAAATACTCCAACTAATCCTGCGTTAATGTCAGTAAATGTGTTATCTCTATTATTATGATATATTTTTGTGATATTAGGCGATCTGCCGCAAAGAGCTAAATCTAAATACCCGTCATTATCATAATCTCCCCAGCTTAAACTGCTATCTTCAACACCTGATAGTCCGGCGCTTATATCTTCGAATGAATCACTCCCTTTGTTTCTATATATTTTTGCTGTTTTAACAGATGAACTGTTTAAGCCTGAAATTGCTAAATCCAAATCACCATCATTATCATAATCTCCAAAACTTACTTTCCCATTATAAACACTTTCTATGCCTGCTAATATATCTGTAAATGTATTACTGCCGTCATTTCTATATATCTTTGTCAAAGGATTACTGCCATCATGCCCGGATATTGCTATATCAAGGTCTCCGTCATTATCATAATCACCCCAAGTTATGCCTCCATTTGTTACAGACGAAATACTTACACTTATGTTTGTAAATGTATCTTCTCCGTTATTTCGGTAAAATCTGGTTGACTTTTGATAATTAGTATCTAATCCTGCGGTTATTAAATCTAAATCTCCGTCATTATCATAATCTCCAAAAGCTAGATCGCCGCTGCTTATTCCTTCAAACCCGGCATTTATATCTGTGAATGTATCATTGTCATTATTTTTATAAATCCTTGTTATATATCCGCCCCCAACTGTCTTTTGTCCGCAAACCGCTAAATCCAGATCACCGTCATTATCATAATCTCCCCATGTTAGACTGCAATAATTCACATTTGGCAATCCGGCATTTATATCTGTAAATGTGTTATCTCCATTATTTTTGTAAATTTTAGTGTAACTAGATCCTGATCCGGCAGCAGCTAAATCTAAATCCCCGTCATTGTCATAATCTCCAAAACTCACACTACACTCGTGAATATCAGGTAATCCTGTTATTACATTTTTAAAAATTCCCACAACAGCTGTAGCTGTGTCTGACCATACGGACCAGTTTGAAACTTCGTCAGCGCTGCGTATCCAGAAAAAATATGTGGTATCAGGCAGAATATCTGTTATTATTTTTTGACGTGATTGTCCCGGGTTCCAACTGCTTGAAATATTTAATGTATATTCAGCCGTGTCAGTTGTTGCCAGAGGATTGCTTGAATATTTAATCTGAAATACTCCGTTGTCAACACTGCCTGTATTCCCATTATCGCCTGTTGTTGTCCAAGTTAATTTTACTTGAAGATCACGCAATGCCGTAAATGTTGTAATTTGCGCAGGCGGAGCATACATAACATAGTATGTGGTAATATTGGATAATCCTGACCATTCTCCATCCTGATCCTTATGCCAGATTCTAAAATAATAACTCGTGTTATCTGCCAAACCACTGCTTATTGTATATTTCACACTTGTTTCAGGCGCTACACCGCTTGTTGAAACAACAACCTGAGCGTTAGAATGCGACCATTCCGCGCCTGAAGCGCTTGAATATTGAATTGCAAACTGAGCCCCGGACTCTAAAGTATTTTTCCATCCAAAACTGCCCGGCGCTTTCCATGTTAGATCAACAACTCCGTCTACCATAGAATTGGATGATAAATTAGTTATACTTGCAGGAGGCTGGTTTGGAATATAATATGACTGCTCTTCGCTCCAATCGCTTTTCATTAACCCTGTATCAACTGTCTTAATCTGCCAGTAAAATGTTACATTATCAGAAAAAATATCTTTTAAAATAATTCCCGGATTTTCATACGATGATGAAGTTATATTAAGCTGTTCATTTTGATATCTGGTTACCGGGTGGCCGGGCATTGAAGCAAATCCGGCGCCTTTAACAGGCGGTATTGTCCATGAACTTAAATCAGAGGTTACATGATTAGTAGCTGTCTTTATTTCATACTGCAGTCCATAAGGATTTGTTGTTTCAGAGTCAGTTCCCTTATCCCAAAGTATAGCTAAATAGTTCCCTGTGGAATTATAAAAATTATATGTGTCAAGATTATCCGCCGGAGCGTCCGGCGCCGTGTTAGCATAACCAAAATCAGCGTATACAGACTTATAAATTTTCTTAACATCTTCTGCGTCAGTTATGCTGAATAAATCCAAATCCCCGTCATTATCATAATCAGCCCAAAGAGCGTTAAATCCTTGTTCAATAATTGAATAACCTGTAACGTCTATGAATTGATCTATACCCGCATTTCTGAATATTTTAGTAATAAAGTTATAATATTCATCAACGCCGTTAATTGCAATATCCAATAAGCCGTCATTATTATAATCTCCCCAGACAACAGCGCTTGCGCAGACATTTCCCAAGTCCACAGCTTCTGAAAATATTCCATTAGTGTTTTTATAAATTTTACATACATTGTCGACATCCCCATATCCTGCCAGAGCTAAATCCAAATCTCCGTCATTGTCATAATCTCCGAATGCTGAAAAACCATCATGAACAGCGTCAAAGACCTGAGATGAATCAACAAAATTTCCTTCCCCGTCATTGCTAAATAATATACTGTAGGTATTCTCATCCGTTTCACCGCAGACAAACAAATCCAAATCCCCGTCTCTGTCATAGTCTGCTACTGAAAAACTTGCATTGTAAAGGCCGTCAACATCTTCATCAAATTCCAATGAGTTTTCGTTATTTGTAAAACCATCATCGCCTTCATTTTCGTATATATAACTTCTATACTCATCGTAATCATCAACTCCTGTATAAATTAAATCTAGATCGCCGTCATTGTCATAATCGATAAAAGTACCTCCTGCGTACTTAAGATTACTTATTCCAACATTTGTGTCTGTAAATGTATCACTTTCGTCATTTCTATAAATCTTACACAAAGGATCATTATATCTGCTAAATACAGCAATATCCATATCTCCGTCGTTGTCATAATCCCCAACGCACATTCTACTCGCATTATCATCAACTGTAACAGCAAGAGAATAAACATTGGAATCATTTCTGTATATCCCTATACCAGCGTTGCTTCCTGCGATGATATCCAAATCTCCGTCATTGTCATAATCATACAAAAGAGAGTAGTTTTGATTTATATCTCCGGCAAAAGACACATTTAATGTTTCTTCTATAAAACTTCCACTGATTACTGTTTTAGTATCTGACCACACAGACCAATTGTAAAAATCATCCGCGCTTCTTATCCAGAAATAGTATGTTGCCTCAGGTATAATATTTGTCATAATTTTCGTATGCGCTGAACCCGGGCTCCAGCTGCTGGAAATATTTACCGTATATTCGGCAGACTCGGCAGCAGCATAAGGATTTGTTGAATAATTAATCTGGAACGCGCCATTTGTAACATCGCCCGTATCGCCATCATTACCTGTTGCTGTCCATGAAAGATTTACCTGAAAACCCTGCTCTGCGCTAAATGTTGTTATTTTTGCAGGAGGTATAACAATATAACTTGATTCCATAGACGATAAAGCGCTCTTGCCAAGACTGCCATTAATAGCTCTAACCTGCGAGTAATATGTTGTTCCTTCGCTGAAATTGTTTAATATAAATCCGGCTTTTAGTGTATCGCTGGAAATAAAGCTATGAGGATAATTGCCAATCCTGCCCTGCGAATAAATACCTGTTCCGGCTCCTGAAGAAACCGGCACAATCCAATTCGTAAGGCCATCCGTTATTGGCAGTGTTGATATTCCTATTTCATAATACAATCCTTTTTGAGGAGTGTTATCATCTATGGATTCAGTCCATGTAAACTCAAGATTATCATTAGTTGAATTATAATCTACACTTCCTAAGACAGGCGTAGTTGGGACAGAGTTAACTAGGCCTGCATCAGCTCTCTGAGAAGCGTAAAGCTCAATACCGTTAGGATTTGTATTACATGCAATAAAATCTAAGTCGCCGTCATTATCATAGTCACCCCATGATACATCATAGTTAGAGGCATTCGACGGGCTGATCCAAACGCTTGTAAATGTATTGTTACCATTATTTCTGTGTATACGGTTTCTACCGCTATTATTCGCGCTTAGAATATCTAAATCGCCATCATTGTCATAATCGCCAAATATGACTGCCAGACTATTTTCTGATTCAGCAGATGTCCAAACAGGCGAGAATGAATCATTGCCATTGTTTTTATATACCTGATTATTAGTAGTATTACCAAATACAATATCTAAGTCGCCGTCACCGTCATAATCTCCCCATGCGCCTGACCTGCCATTGTAAGCATGCGTAATTGTAATTTGAGTAAAGGTATTATTTCCATCATTTCTATATATTCTCTGATCTGTGCCGCTTTTTATACTAAGTATATCCATATCTCCGTCATTATCATAGTCTCCCCAGCTTATTCTATATGTGTTATTACCGGCAGTATCAGCATGCCAAACCCTTGCAAATGTTCCATCGCCATTATTTTTATATACTGCATCTTCATCCCCCCCCTGGCAACCAACAACAAAATCTAATAACCCGTCATTATTATAATCTCCCCAGGCCCCATCATAACAGCCGGAAATATCGGTTGATGTCCACACAACATTAAATGCGCCGCTGTAATCATTATTATTAACCCTAACTAAACCATCACATAATAGGATGTCTAAATCACCGTCATTATCATAATCGCCAAAAGATGTAAATCGGCCTGAACCATCTAAAGAAGTATTTGAATATGTTTCATCTCCATTATTAAGATAAATTTTACTAGGCATGTATCCTATAGCAATATCTAAATTCCCGTCATTATTATAATCAACAAAGGCAACCCTTTCAGCGTCATATTGTGTATCAGGAACCCAGCCTGCTAAAAATGTGCCGGGCTGAGCAATTGCCGTATCAGACCATACAGACCAATTGCCGCCTTCGTCACTGGACCTTATCCAGAAATAATATGAGGTATCAGGTATAAGCGCTGTTAATACCTTTGACTTTGCCTGGCCTACTGTCCATGAGTCAGGAATATTAACGGTTCCTTCGCCTGCGCCGGCTGCTACTAACACGCTGGTTGAATAATTTATCTGGAATGTTCCATTCGTTACATTACCGGTACCCCCATCATCGCCTGTAGCATTCCAAGTTAATTTTAACTGATAATCAGTTACTCCTACTAATGTCGTTATCTTCGCTGGAGCAATATTTATGCCGACATAACCTGTAGTTATATTTGAAAGGCCTGACAATAAAGCGTTTTCATCCATATACCATATCTTTGCGTAATATGTTGTATCAGCATCCAGACCTGTAATAACATGCGTTACAGAAGCACCAAGAGCCACTCCACTCGTTGAAACAGCCACCTGCGCAACTGCAGTTGACCACACAACCTCTGTCCATGTTGAATACTGAATTATATATTGCGAACCTGTTTGAAAAATACCTTCTGAGCCGTTTGCTCCGGGAACCGACCAAGCAAGAGTTACCTGATTTTCCTCTGGCGCTATTGGAGCGGATAAATCAGTAACAGCTCCGGGCGCAGAAAAAGGAACATAAACCGAGGTCTGGGTCGACCATTCGCTCTTTTTTAAGCTTGGATCCATTGCTCGTACCTGGCAATAATATGTTGTATTATCTGTAATCGGGATTATATTTAAACCCAGCTGGAGCGTATCTGAGCTTACAAAACTGTGCGGGTAATTACCTAATGTCTGTTGTCTGCTGGTTCCAACACCAGCGCCTGATGAAACAGAGACCAGCCAGTCTGATAAACTACCAGTAATACTCTGGGTTGCAACACGAACTTCATAATATAAACCTTTTTGCGCGGTCTGGCCGTCAGTAGAATCATTCCATCTAAAATTAAGCCGGCCGGTACCGGCATTATAACTGGATGCTCCAAATACAGGGATACTTGGAGCAGTATTTATTAATCCTTGATCTGCGCTTAAAGATTTTAAGACCTCTATACCTGATCCATAATTAACAAACAGAATATCTAAATCACCGTCATTGTCATAATCTCCAAATGAACCATCAGAAGTAGTTATTGATGTATCATCTACAAGATTTTGCGCTGTAAATGTATCGTCAAAATTATTTATGTATAAATAATTAGGGCTACCGTCATCATTAGATATTACGAAATCAAGATCTCCGTCATTATCATAATCTCCTAATACAATATCGAAAATACTCTGACTTATTAGAGGCGATGTCCAGATACTGGTAAATGTCTTGTCTCCATTATTACTAAATACAGTTGTCTGATTATTTGTACAAATAAATATATCTAAATCACCGTCATTGTCATAATCGCCTGAAGACCCGGCGCGTATAAAAGTTGCGTCTGCGTCCCATGCGCTTGTGAAATTATTGGATCCTGTATTCTCATAAAATCTAAGCTTTGAAAAACTACTCATTGATAACAGGTCTAAATCTCCGTCATTATCATAATCTCCCCACATAACACAAGCAGTGAATTCACTTTCAACAGATGTCCAAACACTTGTAAATTTATCGTCACCCTGATTTTGGTAAATTCTATTTTTGTCATTATAAACAGCAACAGCTAAATCTAAATCTCCGTCATTATCATAATCTCCCCAAGAGATACTGCGGTTATCTTCGCTCTCTGGAGAAGTCCAAACATTTGTAAAGGTATCATCTCCATTGTTTCTGTATACCCTATTTGGCCCGTCATTTGTGACAGCTAAATCAAGATCACCGTCATTGTCATAATCTCCCCAAACAACATCTCTGTAATTATCAGCCTCTACAGATGTCCAAACATTTGTAAAGGTAGAATCATTATTATTCTTATAAATTTTGATTCCTTCACTATATGAAACAATAACTATATCAAGATCCCCGTCATTATCATAATCTCCCCATACTCCATTAGTTAAATAATTATTAGCGCTTACGGAGGCTGACCAGTCTCTTAAGAACCCGCCTGAAACAACGCTCACACTATCTGACCATACTGACCAAAGAGAATCGCTATCCTGCGACCGTATCCAGAAATAATATGTGGTATTAATCATAATATTTTCAAAAAGCTTTGTATGAGTAGATCCTTTTGCCCAACTGCTGGAAATATTTAATGTATACTCAGCAGTATCGGCTGTAGCAGAAGGACTGGTTGAATAATTAATCCGAAACGCTCCGCCTGTAACATCTCCCATAATTCCATTCTCTCCTGTAGCAGTCCAGTTAAGTAAAATCTGATAATCCTTTTGCGCTGAAAATGTTGTAATCTTGGCTGGCGGAAGCTCGGATAAATCCTGAACATACGCTCCTTGAACGCTTGACCATGCGCTCTTTTTCAACGCAGGGTCAATAGCCCGTACCTGCCAGTAATATGTTGTATTATCTAAAGGTACAACTAAGTTCATGCCAGGCTGTGTTGCGGATGTAACTACAAACCCGTGCGGATAATTACCCATATTTTGTGAAGAACAAGAACCAACTCCGCCTCCTACACTTGGCGAAACAATCCAATTAGTTAACACATCTGTAGCTGGCTCTGTAGCTATACGAATATCATAGTATAATCCTTTTGAAGGCGTCTCTACATCGCTGACCGGATCCCATTTGAATGAAAGTATAAATGTTGTTGTGCTAAACTTTGCTTCAAATCCTGCGCTGGGAACAGAAGGCGCATTATTTATAATCCCGGAATAAGCTGATTTATAAATTTTTGTTATATAATTACTATCATTATCTTCACCGCTCACAGCTAAATCAAGGTCCCCGTCATTATCATAATCACCCCAGCTTAGACTGCTATAATACGCACCTTCAAGGCCTGCTGATATATCTGTAAATGATCCTGCGTTATTTTGATATATTTTTGTTATATGTTCTGAATTATTATCTCCTGAAACTGCTAAATCAAGGTCCCCGTCATTATCATAATCACCCCAGCTTAGACTGCCATAATACGTACCTTCAAGGCCTGCTGATATATCTGTAAATGATCCTGCGT
>JBDRED010000033.1:0-19813 GCA_043820025.1 Elusimicrobiota bacterium | reverse complement strand
TATGCTCTTTTATTTATAAAGCCATTATCAAGTTTATCAGAATTACTATCAAAGAGCGCCAGTAAATCAACATCAGTTGATATCAACACCTCGCCTGCGCCGGCCTCTTTTAAAGCCATTGCAATATACGTCATCACAGTCATTAGTTTAGCTGAATGTACAAAATCGTTTTCCGGAAGGCCATTGATCCCATATTTTTTATCCTCTCTACATACCCTTGCAAGCTCCATTAACAAAGCTGTATCATAAAACCTGATTACGCTATTCCATACAACATGGAATGATTCCATGTTTCTCTCAGAAATCATCTCTGCAAATAATTTTTTTAGCTCAGCATTAACATCATCCGGACCGCATTTTTTACCTTTTTTCCTTGCAAGCTCATTAAATATATCGCCTACCCAGGTATATGGCGCTAATAATGTGCCAAACCTAAATTTATAAAAATTATTGCCGCTTTTATATTCAGCAAGTATCTTTTTCATATTTTTAAAGTCTTGCAGCTGTTTCATATTTACCATATTTGACGGCGTTACCTTTCCAAACACATCAAATAATGTAATTAAAAATATTAGCGGCTGTTTTGATGGTTCACAAGCAAGCACATCGTCAGGGAACAAGCATAATCTGGCATCTTGATAATCACCATGGTGGAAAATAAGCCAAGAAACATCCTCTATATATTCTGCATCTCTACCAATTTCTTTCAAAATACTTTTTATACGCTCTGCGCCTACAGGCATATGCATACTAACTCTTCCATTATCAGCATAGCCAATATCATGAAACATAGTCGCTTCCATTAGAACAAGCTTATTATGAAAGGTCAAAGCGCCATAAAAATTATCTCGTAAATTCCCAAGGTCTGCGCAGTATTCTGTTCTTGATACATCCTTATTGAACAAGTCATCATATATCTCATTAAATGAACCTGTTATAAAGGCATAATACATCTTAATCACTTTATCAGTATGGTCGCGTCTTGCTTTATCAAAATTTGCCTCTCTGTAAACCTTATAATGCTTTTTAACTACATGTAAAAAATCATCAGATGTTTTTATTGATTGAGGATCTATGTCCGGAAATCGTATTCTAAACATGAGTTCATTTTCAAAATCAACAAGCATCCGCTGATTACTTTCATCTTTGGCTGAATCTCTGACAATATTAAGCATTCGGTCTATAAGCTCATCATCTATTTGTTTTTTTAAATATAGGTCTGCAAGCTCACTAATATTTTTTCTTAATAGACTTATATTTGCATCAGTGACAGCGCTGGATAACGCTAATTTTGAATAAGGATTTTCGTTGTTTGAATAATAAGAAATTTGACAATGCGTACTACTTACCGGCTGTGTGATAAAGGCAAAAGCTGTAAAATATACAATAATTTTATTAAAAAATTTCATATACATATAAACTTATAAACTCCTTTTAATTCATTTAATTCATATTAATATTTTATCATTTTTTAGCATATTGGTCATGCGAAGTTTTTGCGAAATCTTAGGCTCAGGATGACGAAAAATCAGGAAAATTAAAAATTAAGGGCAGACTTAGCTCCCCCTATTTACCCCTATTTAAGCTTGTAATTTTATATATTCTTCTGCTTTATTTATTATGTCATCACACTTAGGAGAAACTTTCTTCAATTTTTCAATTGCTCTCTCATACCATTGTATTACTACTTGATTATTTTTTCTCATAGCTAAAGCGGTATTAGCTATATCATTGCAAAGCAATCCTATGATGTGATCATCCAATATAGATTGTCTATTGTATGTATCAAGTGTTAAATAATAAGCTAGAAAAGCTTTTTCATAGTCCCCAATCTTATAAAAAATATCTCCGATTTTTCTACTCCCTAAACGAATCTTCATCATTTCAGATTGTTCTCCCTGAAAATATTTTAATATTTTTTTATATTTACTAAATTCTTCAAAATCAAATTCATCAGATAAATATTCTTTAATAAAATATCCCTTAATATACGACTCTATTTTAGAGTTTTTTACCGAATGTTTAGTTTTATCCAGCCTAAACATCTCTGATTGCCCAAACTGATAACTTGCCGTCAATAAGCTATATTCTTTCATTACATAAAATGCCCTCACTTTCTCAATGGGATCAAAATAATGTAATCTATCAAATAATTCAAAAAGAATTTCTCCCTTTTTTTTATCATCTAGTTGATCTAATTCTTCAATGGCCTCTCTGTGCATATTTATACTATATGATACCAATCGAGAAAGCAGCGTATCATCTTTCTTCCAATCAATATCAAAACGATATATAAAATCGATCAGTCTTGCGCAATCTTCGTGCGAAAGATAAGTATTACTTTCAATGCGATCCCAAGCAATATGAAATGCCAGCCAATTATTAATATCATTGAGTTTCAGAGGAGTAGATTCCGTATTATTTGAAATCAATTTTTCCGCATTTGTATAAAGCATTATAATATTTTGAGTGTTTTCTAAAATACGGCTTTCATCAATAGATAATAAGCCTGATTTATCAATTGTCGCTAACATATTTATATGTTTTGTATCAAAATTTGCTCTGGCATTTGAGGTATCCATTCTTCCTAAACTCAGAATACTATTATAATGTGACTCTATGTTTTTTTTAAATTTAACCTGCTCTTTTTCAGATAGTGATATGAAATTTTTTGCTGTATTAATTTGACTAACTATACTTAAAGAACCAGGAAAAAAAGCATTCCGTATTTTAGGGTTATATACAAGTGTAATCATAACCTTTATCTCCCCATCCGGAGAAAACTTTTTTGGCATGTTCCACTCTCTTATAAGAGAAGCGCTGTTAATAGAATTTTCATTTATATAAAAAGCTAAATCCATAGCATCAATATTTATGATTTTTTGTAATTGAATTATGTTTGGAGATATATATTGGATAAATTCTTTTATATCATTGAATTTATCATCACGTTTATTTTGAGGATTTTTAATTGGATTGTAAGAGAAAAACTCCTGCATCACTCTCTCTAAACTTTGTAACAACTTTTTATTCAGTATATCAATAGCTATGTGTTTCTTTAATTTATCTTTATTTACCATAACATGCTTATAGGCTTTTTCAAAATTCATTCTCGCTACAATATCATATTCTCTTGGCTGATAATAATTGAAAAACTCCCGCCAGTTTTTATCAATTACTTTTACGCTTTTTCCGACAATCGGAAAGAATATTATACCTATAGATAATTGCAGGAATAAAATGGTTGATGCCAGTTTGTTTAAAGTATATTCAGATTTATCAACTAGTTTATTATCTAAAAATTTTACGCTAAAAAACAATACTAATATATATATTATAAACGCTATTACAGGAACCCCAATCCAAATGAAAATAAAACCAAGAGCTTCTATAGACTTCCCTGCCAAAGAAATAAATCCCAAAAAGAGAATTGTACATATTATTAACAATAACAACCAAAACAATGAAATAAGCTTAATTCGGTTATTCTCTGACAACAGGAGCCTGCTTATAATTAATGCAGGGATAAAAACAAACATACAAACCGCTATTACATTAAAACTTGATAATCTAAAATCTGGCAAAGAATTAATTACTGTCAGACAAATATAGTTGATAAGAATGAACATGCATATATATTTTACTCTAAACGGTAATGGCATAAAAATCCTTCGCAATTAATAGAAAATTAGAGACAGAGACCTATTTACCGGATTGGATATAGAAAGTATGCGCTGTCCCTACTTATCCTCGTCAAATACACCATCAGTATATGCAGATCGCGGATTCCACAATGTCCATTCAAAAATACCGTTATCAGCGCAAGCTTTTATCTGATCTAATATCTCTTTTTTGCCATAACGATATTTTACTGTAAAATCTTGCAGATATGGACGAAGTTTAGAAATATTCTCGCCTAATCTTTCCTTCGCGTCTATTAGAGCGATATTTATAGTTTCATAAGGCTGTGAGTCAGGGTCAGCCAGTCCATATGTATTTTTGGCATAATGCGACGGATAAACCATAGGACAAATATAGTCCACATATTTCTCCATCTCAACTATTATCTGCCCGATCCCCATATCGTCATCAGCCGAGGTTGTTAATCCAAAAACATCTATTGAGATAGGCACGCCAAGATTCGTTTTATACCTTTGCTGAGCTTCCTGTAAAAAAGCGCATATTGCCATCACAGCCGTTGTTGAAGAATGCGGAACGCTATATTTGCAATTACTGATAACTCCATCTGAAGGGAATCTAATGTAATCAAATTGCAATTCATCAAATCCCAATTCAACACATTTATCGGCAATACTGAACGTATACTCCCAATTATCTCTATTATATGGGTCTAACCATGCCTGATTTCTTCTATCCTGCCAGATTTCTCCATTCTTTGTTTCAACTGCCCATTCCGGTTTTTTTCTTGCGGCTATGTCGTCTTTAAACACAACTATTCTCGCGACCGTATATACTCCCTTATCTTGAAGCGTCTCTAAATATTTTTTAATATCAGGCATCGCTTTAACGTAGGCTTTAAATTCTATCGCCTGCGTTACGTCCGGGATATAAACCTCTCCATTATACTCTTTAACGGCAATAACAATCGTGTTAAGCCCGGTATTCTCGATTAATTTATTAATTTTCTCTCTATATTTTAACGAACCTGCTGACCAAGGCGTTATATGAATACCCCTCACATATTTTGGCTTTGAATCAATCTTGTAAGAAGATTTAAAAAATGTTGCATATAATAAGTTCCTATTAGCCATACAACAGCTCACAATAATAAAACTAATTATGCCAAGACATACAAAATATTTTAATATTCGTTTCATCATTTAATTCACCTTTGAAATACTGTTGCAGTATATTCCTTATTCAAAACGCCGTAAAATTAACGCAAGTATACATATTATTCTGACTCCAAGCAAGAACATTCAAGGCCGGCAGAATCATACGCTGACTAAGCAGAAAATTTATTGAAGATTATTCGTATCTGAGGGCTTCGATTGGATCAAGCTGAGACGCTTTTCGAGCAGGCCATATACCAAATATTATTCCAACAGCTATAGAAAATGTTGTCGCGATTATTATTGATGATTTTGAAATATATATAGACCATTTAGCAATAGCTGTCAACAGCATAGCTGCGCCTGAACCAAACAATATACCGAGCAGGCCGCCAATAAATGTCATTACAACCGCCTCAATTAAAAACTGTATGATAATATCAGATTTGCGCGCTCCAATAGCTTTTCTGAGACCTATTTCCCTTGTCCTTTCTGTCACAGACACAAGCATTATATTCATAATACCAATACCGCCGACAAGCAGGGAGATTAGAGCTATTGATCCCAGCAGTACTGTCATAGTCCGGCTGGTTTTTGCCACAGCTTCTTGTATCTCAGCCATATTGCGGATTTCAAACGAACTATTTTCCTCGTCAGCTTTCTCGCGTATTTTGTGACGTTTAGTAACTAAATCCCGAATCTCGGTTTCAGCTTTATCCATTAGAGTCGAATCTTTAATTTCAGCTTCAATATTATCAACATAAATCTTACCAAGAAGCCTGTACATAGCTGTTGTAACAGGAATAACAATTACATCATCCTGGTCACGGCCGCCAAAGCCGCCGCTTCCTTTTTCAGGCAATATTCCCACCACATAGAATGATATGCGGTTAATCTTAATAGTTTTGCCGACAGGATCAATGTGTTCAAAAAGCTCGCGCGCTATTGTCTGCCCAATCACAGCGACCCGCTTTCTTGTTTTAATTTCTTCCTTATTAAAATATCTTCCAAAAACAGGCGTAGCCGCATGCATTGACGCGTAGTCTGTGCCTGTGCCTGAAATGGTTGTGTTCCAGTTTTTATTGCCAAATGTTACCTGCCCCCGTCCCTGCACATTCCCTGATACGCTTTTAACTACGCTTTTGATATTTGCTATAGCGTCAGCGTCTTCTAATGTAAATCTTGTGACCGTTCCTGATTCCATTGAAACGCCGCGCATTCTATGCGATCCCGGCCTTATTACCAAAAGATTTGAACCAAGAGAGCTTAATGTTTTTTCCATTGCAACCTTAGCGCCCTGTCCTAATGCTAACATAGCTATCACAGCTCCAACTCCAATTAGTATTCCCAGCATTGATAGCGCTGTGCGCATTTTATGAGAAAAGATAGAGTGAAATGCCTGTTTAAAATGGTCCTTGATCTCCGCTCCTTTTATCTTGCCATTCTCGTCAGCAATTATAATCTTCTTATGTTTATCTTTACTATGTTCTTGAACAGCAGTTATCTTGCTTATTCTTTCATCAGAAATTATATATCCGTCGCGCATGCTTATTATTCGTTTCGCGTTTACTGCCACGTCTTTTTCGTGAGTTACCATTATTACAGTTTTGCCTGATTCATTTAATTTTTTAAAGACATTCATTATTTCAATTTCGCTTTTGGTGTCTAAATTACCGGTAGGCTCGTCAGCAAATATGATTATCGGATCATTTACCAAAGCTCTCGCTATTGCTACTCTCTGCTGCTGCCCGCCTGAAAGTTCATTAGGCCTGTGTTTTGCTCTATCCAAAAGGCCCACTTCTTCAATTTTTTTTAAAGCATTTTCTTTTAAATGGCGTTTACCCGCGTACATTAGAGGCAATTCCACATTTTCTAGAGCAGAAATTCTCGGAAGCAGAAAAAACTGCTGAAAAACAAAACCCGCTATTCTATTACGTAACACAGCCAGCTCGTCTTGGGAAAAGAGAGTCATCTCCTTTCCGAATATTTTATACGAACCGCTGTCAGGCTTATCCAGGCACCCTAACACATGCATAAGTGTTGACTTACCTGAGCCTGAAGGGCCCATGATGGCGACATAATCTCCCTGTTCAATAGTGATTGAAATATTTTGCAGAGCATGCACATCAGTTGAACCCATAGTGTATGTTTTTGAAATATTTTTAAGTTCAATCATATTGCCCTCGTTCGCCTCGCATCATAAACGCTTTAGCTTGATTTTTTATTTCTATTACTCTGCCTTCTCTGCGGCATAAAAGGATTTGATTTGCCTTCTTCGGAATTTGACAATTTATATACTTTCCTTGTTGTCACAATAGAATCGCCTTCCTCCAATCCCTCTATAACTTCTATATTTTGTTCGTCTGATAAGCCTGTTTTGATTTTAACCTCTGCGGTTTGTCCGTTATTAAGGACAAACACTGTTTTTTTGTTTTTGTTTTGTATTACCACTTCTTGCGGGATTACTAAAATATTTTTTTTATCCTGCTCAACTATTTCAATATTAGCGCTCATGCCTGAACGAAAAATCGATGGAATATCACGAGGCAGAATATTAACCTCGTACATTGTTACATTGTTAACTGTAACCGCTTCATAAGAAATATGGCTGACCATGCCTTGCACATGCGCCTCAGGATACGCGTCGAGCGATATATCCGCGCTCTGGCCTTTCTTTACTCTTCCTATATCAGTTTCATCAACATATGCTTTTACAATCAACTTGTCTGACAATACAAATATAGCGCTGGTCTGAGTCACAGATTGGCCCGGTTCAATAGCTCGCACAATCACGCTTCCATTTATTGGCGCTATGATAGGTGTAGGCTTATACACTGATTTCCAATATTCTACGGTATCTTTATCCTGCGAGTAAGCGGTATCTAAAAGAGCCGCGCGCTCAGTTGAACTCATCCACCCGATTATCTGTCCTTTTCTAACCTTGGCGCCTTCCTCCACAAGAATCTCGTCCATGCGCCCTGTAATTGGGGGTTTTATTTCCAGCCTGTTTTGCGGGTCTACTATTCCTGTTGTTGAAATGAATGTTTTAATGCTTCCATAAGTTACTCTTATTATTTCAGTAACTTCCTTCTCCTGTTTCTTAATTTTCTTTGTAGAGATAAACCCTATAATCAAAACCGCAATACTGATTGTTATAATTAAAATTATTTTCTTATTCATTTTCAAGCGTTCCTCCTTGTGCGTATATCCATTCAGCTTCATTTATTAGAGCGGAAGCTTTCGCATTAAGTAATGACCTTTGAGAACTTACTAAATTATCCTCTATAACTATCCAATCATCGAATGATAATAATCCTGATGAATACTGCGCTTCGGAAATTGTCGCTCTCTCAAGAGCCGCGTCATAAAATCTTTTTTGAATAGAAACATTGTCACACGCGTTTTGAAACGCCGTATATCTTTCCTGGAGCAAATAAATAATGTCGTTGCGTAAAGAAATAAAATCTGATTGTTTTTGTTTTAATGCGTAGTCAGCTTTTTTCACATTCTCTCTTATGCTTCCGCCTTCAAATATTGGAATAGATAAACTCATTCCGGTTGTAATATTATTGTCTGAATCAGCCTCGCTAATAGACCCGCTGTGCCTGGCGCTGGCTGAGAGGCTGGGGAAAAGATCGGCCTTATATATTTTTTTATTTATGAGCGCAATATCCTTATCAAGACCGCCTCTTACAATAGAGGGATTATTGTTCATTAAAGAATCAAAGTCAATATCCTTATCAAACCGGAAGTCAGCGTCAAATGTTCCTTCGGCTGTTTCAACCGATGCATTATAAGATATGTCTATTCCTATAACTTTTGAAAGATTTATTTGAGCAAGCCTGATATTTCTTTCTGCTTTTTTCACATCAAACGCAGCCTGTTCGGTAAGCGCCTGCGCTGTCATCAGAGAGCCTTTATGTTCTCTGCCTGCTTCATAACGAAGTTCAATTAGGTCGCTTTGATTTTTTCTTCGCTCAAATATTTTTTTAGACAGCTCAAAGTTTTCCTGCGATGTTAAGAGGTCAATAAAGGCTGAGCGCAAATCGCGGCGTATTTTAGAAGAAACAATCGCGTATTCAGTTTCAGCTTGAGTAAGCGAATATTGGGATTTCTTTATCTGGTTTGTTACTCGTCCTGCGTTAAATAATAACAGGCTCGCAGACAAACTGTAAGAATCAGATGATGTTTCTGTGAATTGTTTGCTAAGCCCCCCCTGCACCGAAGGATATCTGTTGCTTTTAGATATAATAAGCGAAGACCCTGCCTGCAAAATATTCTGTTTTGAGGAAATAAGATCCGGGTTATTTTCTAATGTCTGCTTCACACAGTCAGTCCATGAATATTCATTCTGCGCATAAAGGTTATTTAAAATTAAGATTATGAACAATCCGGCTACAAGCGTTTCCAAGCGTTTTTTCATTAATCTTACTCCAATCTCAATCCGATCAAAAATACGTTCATTAATTAGACGCTCAATCTATATTAATTGTTACATCTAAGCCTATATTCTATTGAAGCATTATTTTTGACAAAGTCAATGATAAATAAGGTGTTTCTCCGCTCCGGCAGATCCGGGGAGATATGTTATGATGACAGAGAGATGCAGGGATAAGTTAAAGGGGACGTTTATGCAAAAATAATGAATAATATCACTTTTTGCGTATTTTCAAACGTCCCCTAAAATATTCTTAACGCCAGGAACAGCGTTTCATATGTTCTCTTCCTGTTGACGCATATTGTTCATGCTTATTCTTAGCAAAATTCCTTTCCTTTTTCGAAATATGTTTTCTTCGTTCTCTCCTTGAAATCATTCTCTTATAATTAAAATCCATCTGCATGATAGCCACCCCCTAAACGCTTAATCAAGAATTCAAAATTTCAATTTTCTAAACTAATCAGAATGACTGTTTTTGTTCCTAATATAACTTAAGCATAGAATCAGCTATTTGTAAAGGAGGTTAAATATGCTTTATTTTAAAGGGTGTTTTTGGGTTAAATGAGAGGTATATCTGAAAATATTCCATCTGTTTTCCATGACTGCAGTCTATCCTTTTCAAGAGGTTTATTCACTGTCCACACAAGGACCTTTAACCCGTTATTGTGACAAATATCAACGATTTTTTTTGTTACTGACCTTAAATTAAGATGCATTGAGTACGCTTTTATCTCATGCGCAATATCTAGAGATTTTTTATTAAAACTTTTTTTAAGTATGCCTATTTTTGCGTACTTATCAAGCCTTCTAAAGTTCCTTAAGCATGATATATTAAATGATGAAACAATAATGTTTTTGCGGTTCCATTTATATTTTTTTACATACTTATTAATAATATCCGCCACATCTTTTTCAAGACCCTTTTCTTTTATCTCGATATTAACCATTACCCTCTTGTTAATAAATGATAAAACTTCTTCCAATGTCAAAAGTTTTTCGCCATTCTTTAATGTGATCTTTTTAATAGTATTGTAATCTGAATGCCTTATTGATTTATCAATCCCGGACACGCGCTTCAGCCCTCTGTCGTGTATAACAAATATCTCGCCGGTTCTGCATCTGCGAATATCAAATTCTATCATATCAGCTTTTAGCGCAATAGCCTTGCCAAATGATTCGAGCGTATTTTCTAAGCATAATCCTTTAAAGCCTCTGTGCCCAATACTCAGCATTATATTATCCTCTTATCTAAAATACTTTTTACATACTCCGCAATCGCAGGAGCTGATGTAAGGCCCGGAGATTCAATGCCGATAAGATTAATAAAATTTGGAAAGCCTTTATCCTTTTCGTCGCGTATTATAAAATCCCTATAACCATTTTTTTCGTATTTTAATTTTGGCCTTATGCCTGACATATCAGGATGCAGATCGCTTTGAGCTACGTCAGAATAATATTTTTTCGCTGATTCATAAAACTCATCAATATGCGAAGGATCTACCTTATAATCAATTTTATCCACGAAAAAAGCGTTAGGGCCCAGTTTATAATTTCCTCCAAGGTCAATCACCACATGTATACCCAGTCCAAGCTCTTTTGGCACTGAATAGATAAGATGCTTTATTGGGAGTTTTTTACTGAGCGCGAAATACTCTCCCTTGCAGAATTGTATCCGGTAACCAGCTTTATTAATATCTATTCCGGCCATTGCCGCAATCTCATGCGCGCCGAGTCCTGCTGAATTAATAACCACTCTCGACTTAAACGCATAATCATCTTTTTTTATTTTTATTAAATACCGGTCATTTTCTTTCTTTATTTCAACAACTTCAGAGTCGTAAACAACAATACCGTTATTATGATTAATCTCGCTTTCATAATATTTCATAAGATTATGCGAGTCAATTATACCTGTATTTGGCGAATACAATGCTCCAACCGCATTAACACCGGGCTCAATTTCATTAGCCTCTTTTTTATCAAGCACTTTCAGTCCTTTAACTCCGTTTTTTATTCCCATATCCAATAATTCGAGTAATATTTTTTGTTCATCGTCATTAATCGCTACAGTCAGCTTTCCAATCCTTGAATAATTAATCGAATTCTTTTCGCATATATCATACAAAAGCTCATTGCCGCGACTGCAAAACTTTGCCTTTAATGAACCCGGCCTGTAATGTATCCCGGAGTGCATTACCTCGCTGTTTCTACTGCTGGTCTCCTGTCCGAACATCACATTTTTTTCTAGAACAGTGACTTCTCTATTATTCTTCGCGAGCATCGCTCCTATTGCAAGGCCAACAACACCGGCGCCAATAATAGTTATATCCATCTCGTCCATAAAGATTCCCCATTTAATAACAACCGTCATTATATTATATTTAGATCAAGTATTTTTTGTGTCTGAGTAGTAGTCTGTCCAATTATATTTTGTTTCAAGTAGAAAAATTGTTTGGATCAATGCGAGATGCGAATAGCCTTGAGGGAAGTTGCCCACAAGATTTCCGGTATCAATCTCTATTCCCTCTGACAATAATCCCAGCTTATTAACCTTGGCAATAATATTTTCAAACATCTCCTGCGCCTTTTCCTGCTCGTCAATAATATATAAAGCGTCTATCATCCAAAATATACAAACAATAAACGCATTTTTCGGCGCGCCGAAATCGTCGTTAGCAGTATATCGAAATGTATGATTATTCTTTACAAGCTGTTCGTATGTCTGCCTAACTGTGCTTAGCATCTTTGAATCTGTTTTATCCAGGAATCCATAATGCAGCATTAATAAATTTGACGCGTCAAGATCCTTTGAGCCGTAATACATAGTAAATGCTTTCACTTCCTCATCCCAGCCATTCGCTAGAATATCCTCTTTAATAATATCAGCATACTTACGGCATCTGTCAGCATATTTATATTTTTTAAGAATCTCCGCAATCTTTAACGCCCTATCCATAGCAACCCAGCTCATCATCTTTGAATAAACATAATGCCTGGGCTCATCTCTCCGCTCCCAAATACCGCTGTCGGGTTTATCCCATTCTGCAATAACATGATTTACCAAAGTTCTTACTACTGTCCATATCTCTTCAAGATTAGTTAATGATTTCATCTTATTCAGTTTAAAGTATGTATAGATAGTATCAATCAGCTCGCCGTAAACATCATTCTGTTTCTGTTTATATGCCGCATTCCCGACCCTCACAGGCTTTGAATCTTTGTATCCTGAAAGATGGCCCAGTGTAAACTCCTCAAGTTCTTTCTCGCCATTTATGCCATACATAACAGAAATATTATGATGTTTTAAAAGAAGCCTGTTAATAATAAAATCGATAAAATGCCGCGCAGTATGTGTATGTCCCATACGCGCATAAAGGTCAATAACCATAGATGCGTCGCGCACCCAGCAGTATCTATAATCCCAGTTACGCTCCTCGCCCACAATCTCAGGAAGCGATGTTGTTGGCGCAGCTATCACAGCGCCTGTTCTCTGGAACATTAAAAGTTTTAATGTTATTGCCGACCTAATAACAAGCTCCTTATGTTCTTTAGGAGTCTTTGTTCTATGCGCCCATGAAATCCAGTATGCTTTTGTCATCTCATATTCATTTATTACCCTATTTAAATCCACAGGCTCAAGTTTGTCATGATAAGATAAAACTAAAAAAAATGATGCGCTGATTTCAACAGGCTTACACTCAATAATATTGTCATATTCAAGATTCGTGTAAAGATAAAGGCTTGTATGTTCGCCGGAGTCAGAAACTGCTTTAATAAAGTGTTTATGAAACTCAAAATTAATTCCGCTCGCGCCATAATGCGGCCGCGGCTGAAACTCGATCTTCATTATAGGCCTGCCGCTGATTAAATTTATATTTCTATGAATTTCCGGAGGGCAATAATACTCATTGTCCTGGGTCACGAAGCGCGGCATATAGTCAGAAACTTCAAACTCTCCTTCTTTGGTTTTAAATACCGTTTTTAGTATTGCCGTATCTTTTATATAGGTTTGATTTGTCTCAATTACATTTTGCGCGGATATTTTAAAATATCCGCCTTTTTCTTCGTCTAATATTTTAGCAAATACTGACGATGAATCAAAAAATGGCATACAAAGCCAGTTAATACTGCAATCGCTTGAAACTAGAGCGCTGGTTGTGCAATTACCTATTATTCCGTGGTCATATACATTCATTTCTGCCTCGCTTTATGATTTGAGCGTATTATAACTTCAATAAAAATAAACTACAAGAAAATTGTTTTGTCAATGAGAGAGATTTTGGCGCGCGTGGTAAAACTTTCGAAGATCCTTCGGGCAGTAGCCCTCAAGATGACGGATGATGGTAACTGCGGGTTTGATAAATCAAACCGCTACATGCAGCGACTTTATTTTAGATATTCGTCTATTGATTTTGCGGCTTTGACGCCATCAGCAATACACCACACGATTAATGAAGCGCCTCTCTGCGCGTCGCCTGCAGAAAATATTGATTTGTCGGATGTTTGAAGCTTTTCATTTGTTTTTATATTTCCGCGTTCATTCGTATCGAGTTTAAATCCTTCTATCAACGCTTTTTCGGGATTTGTAAAACCCATAGCAAGAATAACCAGGTCTGCGTCTAACTCAAACTCGCTTCCTTGTATTTCATTTAGCTTACAATCCTTAAACTCTACATTTACGCCTTTAATCTTTTTTACAACGCCATTCTTACCAATAAATTCCTTAGTAAGCATACACCATTTACGCTCGCAGCCCTCTTCGTGCGAGGTTGAGGTTCTAAGTATTTTTGGATACTCGGGCCATGGCATATCCTTTGTCCTGCATACAGGCGGCTCCTCTAAAAGCTCTATCTGTATAACCTTCTTAGCGCCCTGTCTGTTTGCTACGCCTACGCAGTCAGCGCCTGTATCGCCGCCGCCAATAATAACAACATTCTTATCCTTTGCTGTTATCTCTTCTCCGACTATCTTTGTTCCCTCTTCTCTGAGATTTGCCTGTACCAAATAATCCATAGCAAGATGCACGCCCTTTAATTCTCTGCCGGGCGTATTAATATCCCTGGGAACTCTACTGCCAATAGCAATACATACAGCGTCAAATTCATCTTTTATCTTTTCAATCTTATAATCAATCCCGACATTAACGCCTGTCTTAAACTCTATGCCTTCTTCCTTTAATATAGATATTCTTCTATCTAAAATCCATTTTTCAAGTTTGAAATCCGGGATTCCGTATCTTAATATTCCCCCGGCCTTTGCATCCTTTTCGAATACAGTAACGTTGTGGCCTAATCTATTTAATGTATTTGCCGCAGATATACCGGAAGGGCCGCTGCCAATAACAGCAACCTTTTTTCCCGTTCTGTTTTTTGGCGGATTTGGTTTTATCAGCCCTTCTTTAAACGCGTATTCAATTATCGCTTTTTCATTGTCTCTTATTGTAACAGGATCATCATTTACGCCCAGCACGCACGCTGCCTCGCATAAAGCAGGGCAAATGCGTCCGGTAACTTCAGGAAGTATGTTTTGCGAATCAAGAAGAACGAATGCGTCCTTCCACTTATTCTTAAATACTAAATCATTCCATTCCGGTATCAGGTTACATACAGGGCAGCCCCAGTGACAAAACGGAGTGCCGCAGTCCATACAGCGCGATGCCTGTTCGACGGATTCCTCGTCGGTTCTTGGCAGAGCGACCTCTTTGAAATCTTTTTTCCTGTCATCAACACGCCTATATTTACCCGGCTGTCTTTGTTTATTTAAAAAGCCTCTTGGATCTCCCATGGTTTCCTCCAAATCTCAGAGGGGACAGTCCCTGTTCAGGGACAGTCCCCGCGCCTACTTTCTCAATCTAATTATTCCGATTCTTCGATGCCCATTTTTTGTTCCAGCTTTCTCTGGTTTAATATCCTCTTATATTCTATAGGCATTACCTTAATAAATTTATTAATATATGCGCTGTCTGCAAGCATACGCTCCGCAAGAGCGCTCTGCGTATATTTTATATGGTTATGCAGTAATGCATGAATAGTCTCTTTATCATCTTTCTCTAGACTTTCTATTTCTACCATATCCATATTACATCTTGATTTAAATGCCCCATCATCGTCATAAACATAAGCAACTCCGCCTGACATTCCCGCCGCAAAGTTTCTGCCTGTCTTGCCAAGTATTACAACAACTCCGCCTGTCATATATTCACAGCCATGGTCTCCAACGCCTTCAACAACAGCATGGAGTCCGCTGTTACGAATACAGAATCTCTCGCCTGCTTTGCCTCGTATATACGCCTCGCCGTCTATTGCGCCATAGAATGTCGTGTTACCAATCAAAATATTTTCCGCAGGAACATAAGGAACATTCTTATAAGGATAAATAATAATCTTACCGCCTGATATACCCTTACCTACATAATCATTTGCCAAGCCTTCAAGCTCAAATGTAATACCCTTTGCTAAAAACGCGCCAAAGGACTGGCCCGCAATACCTTTAAATTTACAGCTTATGGTATGATCAGGAAGGCCATCCTCGCCATACGTCATGCACATCTCGTTACTGAGCATGGTTCCGGTTGTTCTATTTACATTGCTTATATTTAAATTAATTTTTACTTCTTTGCCTTTCTTTAAAGCAGGCTCCGCTAATTTTATTAATTCTCTATCTAACACATCAGAAATATTATGGTTCTGATCCATTGTCTTGTATACGCCTGTCTCCTTTGGAACATCCGGCTTATACAATATCTTCGAGTAATCAATCTTCTCAGCTTTCCAAGGAATTATTTTTTTGTTTACCTCAACAAGATCCGTCCTGCCAATAAGATCATTCATATCGGTTATTCCGGCCTGCGCCATAAATTCGCGTAACTCCTCTGCAACAAACCGCATATAATTAACCACATGCTCAGGCCGCCCTGAAAAACGATCCTGCAAAACCTCATCCTGCGTAGCTACTCCCAATGAACAATTATTTAAATGACAGTGCCTAAGCATTAGGCAGCCCATAACTATGAGGCCTGCAGTACAAAAGCCGTACTCCTCAGCTCCCAGTATAGCAGCCATTGCAACATCCCTGCCTGTGCGCATTTGTCCGTCGGCCTGAAGCCTAACCCTTGACCTTAAATCATTTAAGACTAAGGTCTGATGCGTTTCTGATAATCCAAGCTCCCATGGCAGTCCTGCATGCTTTAATGAGCTTAGAGGGCTTGCTCCTGTGCCCCCGTCTCCGCCTGAAATCAATATCATATCAGCATGGCCTTTTGCTACGCCTGCGGCTACAGTGCCCACTCCGACTTCAGACACAAGCTTAACGCTTATTCTTGCTCTAGGGTTAGCATTCTTTAAATCAAAAATTAACTGAGCTAAATCCTCTATAGAATAAATATCATGATGCGGAGGCGGAGAAATAAGCGTAACTCCCTGCGTTGTGTACCTCGTCCTTGCTATTATCGCGCTAACTTTATGTCCAGGCAGCTGGCCGCCCTCGCCGGGCTTTGCGCCCTGCGCTATCTTTATCTGTATCTCGTCGGAATTTGCCAAATAATTTGCAGTAACTCCAAACCTTCCGGACGCTACCTGCTTTATCGCGCTCCTTCGCGAGTCGCCGTTTGGCATTGGCGCAAACCTTGCAGGATCCTCGCCGCCTTCGCCTGTATTCGACATTCCCTTTAATCTATTCATAGCAATAGCCAGCGTCTCATGCGCGCCCTTGCTAATAGAACCAAAACTCATAGCGCCTGTAACAAACCTTTTAACAATCGATTCAACAGGCTCGACCTTGTCTATTGAAATAGGTTTTAAATCATCCTTTAATTTTATTAAACTTCGTAAGGTCGCAGGCTGATTCGATTGATTATTAATCAGATCGGCAAATTGTTTATATCTTTCGTAATCCTCATTTCTTGCGGCATCCTGAAGCGCAGAAATGCTGTCCGGATTCCATAAATGGAACTCGCTGTTTTTACGCCATTGATACTGCCCTCCGAAATTTAAATGCGGGGCGCCGTATCTATTAAACGCTTCGCTATGCCTTAAACGCGTTTCCTTATCGATAATATCAAAGGTAATTCCGCCTATTCTTGAAGGCGTTCCGCAGAAACATTTATCAATAATCTCGTCGTGAATGCCGAGCGCCTCAAATATCTGAGCGCCTCTATAGCTCTGAAGTGTAGAAATACCCATCTTTGATAATATTTTTAATATTCCATGATTAACGGCGTATCTGTAATTATATATTGCCTTCTCTTCAGGAACGCTTACATATTTTTCGCTTACAAGATTTTTAACAACTTCATAGGCCTTATACGGGTAAATACAATCAGCGCCATAACCAAACAAAAGCGCAAAATGATGCACCTCGCGCGGCTCAGCGCTTTCTAAAATAATTCCGATCTTCTTTCGTAATGATTTTTTTACTAAATGATGATGAACAGCGCCCACAGCCGGAAGAGCAGGCAGAGCTATCATATCGCCGGTTACTCCTCTGTCGCTAAGAATTATAAAGGTGTATCCGTCACTGATTGCAGTTTCTGATTCATCGCAGATCCTGTCTATCGCTGTCTTAAACCCGTCTTTATCATTAGCGGGAAATAATAGCGATAGTTTCTTGCTCTTAAAACCATTCTTTCTGATCTTTTCTAATTTATTAAACTCTCCCTCTAATAAAACAGGATCCTTAACCTTTAATCTCTTACAATGCTCCTCAGTAGAATCTAATATATTTTTCTCAGGCCCAATATAACTTTCAAGGCTCATCACTATGTGCTCTCTAATAGGATCAATCGGCGGATTTGTCACCTGAGCAAACAACTGCTTAAAGTATGTATAAAGAAGCTGTGGATTCTTAGATAAAACAGAGAGCGGCGCGTCATTGCCCATAGAACCAATTGGCTCCTTGCCATCCTCTGCCATTGGAGTAATTATTACCTTTAAATCTTCTCTTGTATAACCAAATGCCTTAAGGGATGATAAATAATCTTCGTCTTTATGTTTTTCTGCCTTCTCGTTTGGAAGATCTTCCAATACAAGTAAATTTTTCTGCAGCCATTTTTTATAAGGCATTTCCTTATATATATTTTCCTTTACCTCATTGTCGCCAATGATGCGGCCTTCATTAGTATCGATTAAAAGGATCTTACCCGGCTCAAGCCTGCCTGAATATTTTATTTTTTTCGGGTCTATATCTAATACGCCCATCTCTGACGCCATGATAACCATATCGTCATTTGTAATCATATACCTTGCAGGCCTTAATCCGTTTCTGTCTAATGACGCGCCGATACTTGAACCGTCGGTAAATGCCAAAGCCGCAGGCCCGTCCCAGGGCTCCATCATACATGCATGATACTCATAAAACGCTCTCAGCTCGTCAGGCATTTCATCGTTATTTTCCCATGCCGCAGGCACAAGCATCATAACCGTATGCGCAAGCGGCCTGCCTGACAAAACCAAAAACTCAAAAACATTATCAAGCGTAGCTGAGTCACTGCCGCCCGGAACAATTATAGGAAGAAGCTTTTTTATATTGCTATCGAACACATCGCTCTTTAACAATTCATATCTTGCCTTCATCCAGTTTATATTGCCTCTAAGCGTATTTATCTCGCCATTATGCGCCAGATATCTAAACGGCTGAGCAAGGTCCCAGGTTGGGAATGTATTTGTGCTGTATCTTGAGTGAACAAGCGCAAGCGCGCTTACTATATCAGGCGACTTTAGGTCTAGAAAAAACTCTCTTACTTGATCAGGCATTAAAAGCCCTTTATATGAGATTGTTTTGGATGAAAGGCTGGGGATATAAAAAAAGGAAGATTGTTTAAGCTTTAATCCTCTGACATGCGTCTCTATTCTCTTACGAATAACGTACAATCTTCTCTCAAATGCCGGCTGATCCTTAATATCAGAAGCGTCTATGATAATTTGTTTAATGATTGGTTCTGTCTCTCTGGCTGTTACGCCTATAATCTCATTGTTTACAGGAACATCGCGCCAGCCGAGAACCTTTAAACCTTCGCCTTTCACTATGGACTCAAAGGACTCCATGCATTCCTTTCTCTCAGCATTATCTCTTGGGAGAAAAACAAGGCCTAAGCCATATCTGCCTGCTTCCGGCAGAGTAATGCCGATTTTTGCGCATTCACTAAGGAAAAATTCATGCGGCATCTGCATAAGAATTCCTGCGCCGTCGCCGGTTTTTGGATCAGCGCCAACAGCGCCTCTATGGCTCATGCGCTCAAGAACCTCTAATCCTTTTTTGATAATATTATTATCCTTCCCGCCTTTTACATTACAGATAAAGCCAACGCCGCAATTATCATGCTCAAACTGCGGATCGTATAAACCCTGTTTTTTTGGGAAACCATGTTGCCGTTTCATTCTACTGCTCCTATATTCGACTTCTCTGAGGGGACAGTCCCTATTCAGTGACAGTCCCCGTGACTAGTTTTTTCGACTTCTCTGAGGGGACAGTCCCTATTCAGTGACAGTCCCCGTGACTAGTTTTTTCGACTTCTCTTAGGGGACAGTCCCTATTCAGTGACAGTCCCCGTGACTAGTTTTTTCGACTTCTCTGAGGGGACAGTCCC
>JBDRED010000032.1:0-15043 GCA_043820025.1 Elusimicrobiota bacterium | reverse complement strand
TTAAGAAGAAAAAGAAATAATCTTTACTAGGCCTAGAGGCTGCATAATTACTATAACACTTATAGAATCATGCAGCCTCTTTTTTTTATCCTATAAACTCCTGACAAAAAGCTTGCTTTTGAGTCGAATTTAATGATGGCTATTATTAAAAACATAATGTATTATATACTATCTTATTGTAACGAGAGGTATTATGAATAAACTACTATTTAAAGAATTAAATCTATCTTCTGAAATACAGCAGGCAGTGTCAGATATGGGATTTGAAGAAGCTACGCCTATACAGTCATTATCTATTCCTGTGCTAATGGAAGGCAAGGATGTTGTAGGCCAGGCTCATACAGGTACAGGAAAGACAGCAGCATTCGGTATTCCTATGCTTGAAAAAATAGATCCGGCAAATAAGCTGCCGCAGTCAATTGTATTGTGCCCGACACGGGAACTTGCCATACAGGTTGCAGAAGAAATGACTTCGTTATCAAAGTATAAAAAGGGAATAAAAATACTTCCTGTTTATGGCGGCCAGCCTATTGACAGGCAGATAACAGGCCTAAAGAGAGGCGTTCAAATCGTAATTGGCACGCCCGGAAGAGTGCTTGATCATTTACGAAGGAAAACATTGAAGCTCGGTTCTATTCAACAGCTTGTATTAGATGAAGCTGATGAAATGTTAGATATGGGTTTTCGAGATGACATTGAACTTATAATTCAAAGTATACCGGTAAACAGGCAGACAATATTCTTTTCTGCGACAATGCCAAGAGATTTCATTGAACTCACAAAAAAATATCAAAAGAATCCTGAGCATATTAAGGTGGTTCATGGAAAATTCTCAATTCCGGATATCCAACAAATCTATTATGAGGTCAAAGAAGATGATAAGCTGGATGTTTTATCAAGAATAATTGATATGAATAACCTGAAACTCTCGCTTGTGTTTTGCAATACAAAGCGTAAGGTTGATGATGTTGTCTCACACCTTCAGGTGCGGGGGTATTCTGCAGACGCAATACATGGAGATATGAATCAGAGTAAACGCGACCGAGTTATGAAAAGTTTTAGAAATGGCAGAATAGAGATATTGGTTGCTACTGATGTAGCGGCACGTGGCATAGACGTGGAAAGTATTGAGGCAGTCTTTAATTATGATTTTCCTCAGGATGAAGAATATTATGTTCATAGGATCGGGCGCACAGGAAGAGCCGGAAAATCCGGATATGCGTTTACACTCACATCAGGAAGAGATATGTATAAACTAAAGAATATACAAAAATACGGAAAGATTAATCTGGAGCGAAGAACAGTTCCTTCTTTAAAGGATGTTCAAGAAAGAAGAATAAGTCAATATTTTGAAAAGGTAAAGAATGTATTATTGACTGAGGATATTACGAAGTATACAAATATGGTTGAACATATTATGGGCGATCATCATACCTCTCTTGAAGTCTGCGGCGCTTTAATAAAGATGGCGTTAAATCAACAGCCAAGCTCCGGCAAAGAAGATGATAAAGGCGAAAAGGAATCAAAAAGCTGCGGAAAAACAACAAGGCTTTTTATTAATGTCGGAAAAAAACAAGGCGTAAAACCCGGAGATATAGTTGGAGCCATAGCCGGTGAAACAGGTATAAGCGGCAGGTCTATCGGCCAAATAGAATTGTATGATAATTTTAGTTTTGTTGAGGTTCCGGAGGATGAAGCTGATAGAGTCATTACTACTATGAAAAAGAAACTGATAAGAGGCAAACAGATTAATGTTGAGAAAGCGAATAAAAAATGATTCAGGATAAATAACGGGTTATGATAAAGGTATCAGGATTAAAAAAATCATTTGGCGGCAATAACTTATTTACAGACGTCAGCTTCAATATAAATAAGGGTGAAAAGATTGGCCTTATTGGAAGAAATGGATATGGCAAAACAACCTTATTTAAATTAATTTTAGGCGAGTTAGAATTAGATGCCGGTGAAGTATATATTCCAAAGAATTACAGGATTGGCTGCCTTTCTCAACATTTAACATTTTCAGAAAATACCATTCTTAAGGAAGCATGCCTGGGGTTAGATACATCAGAAAAAGATTCAGTTTGGAAAGCAAGAAAAATTCTCCATGGATTGGGTTTCAGTTCCGATGATATGGATAAGTCTCCAAAAATATTTTCCGGAGGGTTTCAGATCCGGTTGAACCTGGCAAAGGCGCTTTTATCAAATCCCGATTTACTGCTCTTAGACGAACCAAATAACTACCTTGATATTGTCGCTTTAAGATGGCTGGAAGATTTTTTACAGTCATGGAAGAACGAACTAATGATAATTACCCATGACAGGTATTTTATGGACAGCGTTACAACGCATACGCTTTTAATTCATAGAAAGAAAACCATAAAGATGAAAGGCACAACTGAAAAAATATATAATCAAGTATCAAAAGACGAGGAAATATTTGAGAAAACAAGATTAAACAAAGAAAAGAAGAAAAAGCAGACAGAACTTTTCATAAAAAGGTTTAGGGCAAAAGCGCGGTTAGGCGGCATGGTCCAATCAAGAATTAAATCTTTAAATAAACAGGAAGACTTAGCAAAGCTCGACGCTATTGAAAATTTAGACTTCAGCTTCAGATACCGGGAATTTCCGGCTTCGCAAATGATGAGCGCTCAAGGCATTTCATTTTCATACAATGGAGAAGAGCCGTTTTTGATAAATAATCTATCGATTGAAATTGATAAAGGCGATAGGATCGCGGTAATTGGTAAAAACGGGAAGGGCAAGTCAACATTACTTAACTTATTAAGTTCAAAGCTAAAACCGAATCATGGAAATATTAAAAGTCATCAAAAATTGGAGATTGGTTTTTTCTCGCAGACAAATATAAAAACATTGTCAGAGTATAATACTGTGCTTGATGAAATTATGAATTCGGCCGCTGATATTACAAATCAAAAAGCGCGTGATATAAGCGCTAATCTAATGTTTAAGGGCGATGACGCTCTAAAGAAAATCGCTGTTCTGTCAGGCGGCGAAAAAAATAGAGTTGCGCTCGGCAAAATTCTTACTAAACCCTGCAGCCTGCTTTTATTAGACGAGCCGACTAATCATTTGGATCTTGAGTCCTGCGACGCGCTTTTCACGGCTATTGACAGATTTGAAGGGAGTGTGGTGATAGTGACTCACAATGAAATGTATCTAGACAGACTCGCAAATAAGCTGGTCGTTTTTGATGATAATAAAATCAGGAATTATTCAAAAACATATAATGAGTTTTTAAATGATATTGGCTGGCAGGACGAGAGAAATGAAAGCAATAATAAAAAAAAGGAAACGCCAAAAAACTCCAATAAGTCAAAAGAAGCAAAAAAAATCAACGCCGATCTTTTAAAAGAAAAATCACTGACTTTGAATCCTATTAAAGCGCAAATAAATGATTTAGAAAATCAAATTATTAAATTAGAGAGCGATAAGGACGATATTTCTAAAGAGCTTATAACAGCGTCCTTGAATAGCGACGGAAAGCAGATTTCGGAGCTCTCTAAAAGGATGCACGAAATATCGCTCCAAATCGCGGATTTTTATAGCAAATTGGAACAATACGGAGATGAATTAGTTTTTAAGGAAGATGAATTTAAGGCAAAATTAGAGGAGTCGGAATAGTGGAATTATTATCTCCTGCAGGATCAAAGGAATCATTTATTGCGGCAATCAATGCAGGAGCGGATTCTGTTTATCTTGGCGCGCAAAAATTTAACGCAAGGATAAATGCTGATAATTTTAATTATTATGATTTAGAAGTTTTAATTGATTACGCGAAGAAAATGGGTGTAAAGGTATATATCGCATTTAATACTCTTGTAAGGCACGAGGAGATTAATGAGGCTGTACGCGCCATAACAACCATAAGCAGGCTCAATCCTGACGCGCTGATAATACAAGATCTTGGTATAGCGCGCATTGTATCAGAATACTTTCCAAATATAACTATTCACGCAAGCACACAGATGGCCGCGCATAATTCAGCAGGGGTTCGTATCTTAAAGCAAATAGGATTTAAAAGGGCAATTTTAGCGCGGGAACTTACGCTTGCTGAAATTAAATTAATTTCAAATAAATCCCGGATTGAGCTGGAAGTATTCGCTCATGGAGCATTATGTTTCAGCTTGTCAGGACTATGCCTTTTCTCAAGCGTAATGGGAGGATATAGCGGTAATAGGGGAAGATGCGCGCAGCCATGCAGGTGCGTATGGCGTTCAGCAGAAAAAAGCGGATATTTATTTTCGCCAAGGGATCTTGAGCTGGCTGATTATGTAGGCGAACTTAAGAAAATCGGTATACATTCATTAAAAATTGAAGGAAGAATGAGGAGCAGTGAATATGTGTATAATGCCACGAAGGCATATAGAATGCTTATTGACGCGAAAGAAGGCGAAGAAGCAGGTATTGCGGCAGAAGCAAAGAAGATATTAAACAATGATTATGCAAGGAAAAAATCTATATGTTTATTGTCAGGACGCGATAACCGGCTTTTTGAGCCCGACAAAGCGCAGTGTGTTGGTAAGGAAATTGGGGAAATCAAAGAAATTAATGATAATAATATGAAAATATATTCTCAAGAAATTATTCAGTCCGGAGACAGGCTGGCAATAGCAAATCCTGCTAATGATCAAAGAAAGGTATTCAAACTAGACAAATATAACAAAATAAATAAGGATGAGTATTGTATAAACGTCTCTATTGATAAAGGATATAAGACGGGAAATCCGGTTTTTAAGGTAGGAAGCAGTGAGTGGCATGTTAAAATCCTAACAAAGCAATTGGATAAAATTTATGGCTTATATAAAACTGAGCATAATAATTTACATAAGGAAAATATAAAGTATTCAAATGAATATACGAGTTTAATATCCGGATTGAGGCAAAACGAAGGTAATAATAAACCTAATGCGGAAAGATTGTGGTTTAGAGTAAATAATAATAATTGGTTATCTATGCTGAACGAAAAAAACGCTGATCATAATATAATAGTAAATATAAATAAAACTAATCTCAATGCAGTTAAAACATTTCTAAAGAACAATGAATTTCATTCTAAAAATATATACGTTGAATTGCCGCCTTTTATCGCGCAAAGGGAATTATGCGATTATGCGGATTTTATTAAAGAGATGGACGCGAAAGGCGTAAATGGATGGGTTCTTAATAATATAAGCCATTTTGAATTAATTTCTAATGATTTGAAAATGATAGCAGGCCCGTACTTATATACCCTTAATGCTTACTCTGCAAAAATATTATATGAATTTGGCGCAGACAGCTTTATTACATCTTGGGAGGATGACTATATAAATATTAGAAGACTTGTGAATTCAGGTTTATCGAATAAGATGATTGTTAATGTTTTCGGCTATCCGGTTTTAGCGCGGTCAAGAATGCTGCCAAAGGATACTAACTATGGAATTGTGTCATCACAGAAAAAAGATTTAAAATTTAATCAGCTTGCTGAAGGCAATATTAGTATTCTTATTCCGGAAAATCCATTTATGATATTCAACTCAATTCCAAAATTAAAGGAGACGGGAATAGGTAACTTTCTTATAGACTTAAGTTATATTGAGCCGCAGAAGTCATTTTTACTATCTCTGAAAACAAGCTTTAGCGAGAGAATAAACTTTAATAATTCAATTAGATTTAATTTTAAGTTTGGATTGAAATAAATCATTAAATATGAGTAACCGAAATGAGGGACAGACCCCAAAGTTCGGTTATTGATAAAGTAACCGAACTTTGGGGTCTGTCCCTCATTTCGGTTACTAAAATGCAGCAAAGAAATTTGTTACTATGCAAAAAATAATGTTGTATAATCGCAAGCGAAATAATTAAAATAAATGGAGGATTTATTATGTTTGAGAAAATTGAAGATATTACTATCACATATGAAGAGGACGGCGTAGTATTAGTTAAAGAGATAGATAAGGAAATTTTGAGCAAAGGCGCGTGGACGACGATTGTATTTAAGTATAAGCAGTGGGATCCTAAAACAAAGGAATACGGCGACGACAAGTACTCAATCAGGCGATATAAAAAGCAAAATGGCGAGTTTAGTCAAAAATCAAAATTCAACATATCAAACAAAGAACAAGCTGTAAAAATTATTGAATGTCTGAATAAGTGGGTTGAATTATCATAGCTAAGCGCTAAAACATATTGTAAAATAAGCGGAAATTCGGGATTTCACCAAATTCAAACCTTTATTATTGTATGCCTAAATGATGTATTTAATGGACAATTTATTATTTTAAGTATATATTATATCTCAATTCTTAAACAAGCTGACTTATCTTAAAGTTAGTATTTTAAAAAATCAAAAGGTGATAATTAAATGATTACGAAAAATGGCGCTGCTGCGCAAAGTAATGTAGTCAGCAAAATTTTAGGGCCTGTAAAAAATTTAGAAGACTATGTTAAAAGAGATTGGTGGAAAGATATTTTTAACGCGCATTATTTAAAAACAGATGCGGATGTAGTAAATGACGAAGCCATTACAAATACTGAAGTAGATGTATTTCAAGAACTGCTTAACTTAGAGAAATCGAATAAGATACTGGATCTCTGCTGTGGACAGGGAAGGCATAGTATTGCGTTGGCAAAAAGAGGATTTTCAAATATCAGCGGATTTGACCGTTCAAGATATTTAATTAAGAGAGCTAGAAGTTATGCTCGCAAAAAGGGACTGCCAATTTCATTTAAAGAGGGTGATGCGAGGAAACTGCCTTATCATGAATCAAGCTTTGACGTAGTTTTAATTCTCGGGAACAGTTTTGGTTATTTTGAGAACGCGCAAGATGATTTAAAGGTTTTAAAAGAGGTGTCACGAATATTGAAACCAAACGGCAAGATCTTTCTTGATATTACAGACGGATCTTATTTGCTTGAAAATTTTGAATCCAGAAGCTGGGAATGGATTGATAAAAACTACTTCGTCTGCAGAGAAAGAGAATTATCAGCGGATAAACAGCGCTTGATTTCAAGAGAAGTGATTACGCATACTCAGAAGGGTGTATTGGTAGATCAATTTTATGCGGAAAGATTATATTCAAGAGACACAATAGAGAATCTGCTCACAACAACCGGGTATAAAAATATCACAGTTCACAGGACATTGGAAACAAACTCCCAGCGAAACCAAGATTTAGGAATGATGAAAAGACGAATACTTATATCGTCGCATATCAAAAAAGACTGGCCTGTGCATGTCTCTGCAGGCAGGGATAAAACAATAACAAAAACTGTTGCTGTGTTGTTTGGCGATCCGACTAAAAAAGATATAATCAAACCTGCGGCTGTGTTTGATGAAGACGATATGTTTACTATTAATGAATTAAAAAGAGGTTTGGTAAGTATAAAAGGGTATAATTATTTATATTTACATAACCATGACACATTAATAGAGGAACTGTCAAAGAATAGACATAAAATTGATTATGTTTTTAATTTATGCGATGAAGGCTTTAATAACTCCGCGCGAAGCGAACTGCATGTGCCTGCATTATTGGAAATGCTCAATATTCATTACACCGGATGCGGGCCGCAATGTCTTGCGTATTGTTATGATAAATCATTGGTTAGAGGTATAGCAAGAGAAATGGATATAGCTGTTCCCGAGGCATTTTATATTAAACCTGAAGATAATATGTATGAAATCCATTTTCCGTTTCCTGTAATTATTAAGCCTAATTTTGGGGATTCAAGTTTTGGAATTACACAGCGCAGTTTTGCTGAAAATCTTGAACAGATAATTTCTGCAATAGATGAGATCAGAACAGTGGTTGGGGAAGGAAATCCTATTCTTATTGAGGAGTTTTTAGAAGGAAAAGACTTAACTATAGGCATAATAGGCAATCTTCCAAACAGCTATACAATTTTCCCTATAATAGAAGAGGACTACTCGGAACTTCCGGAAGGGCTCCCAAAATTGTGCGGTTATGAAGCAAAGTGGATGCCGGATTCTCCTTATGCAAAGCTCAAATCAATACCGGCGGTTCTTCCTGATGATGTTCAAAAATATATTGAAGAGAGTTCGTTAAAGTTATTTGAACGCCTTGAATGCAAGGATTACTGCAGGTTCGACTGGCGTCTTGATAAGAATGGAAAACCTAAACTTCTTGAAGTTAATCCCAATCCCGGCTGGTGCTGGGATGGACACTTGGCCAAGATGGCAAAACTATACGGCTTGTCATATTCTGAGATGATCGAATTGATTTTAAAAGCCGCAGAATCAAGAAAGAAGTAAAACTAATTCTTTAGGATAAAATATGCATCTTCATTTAACAATTAACGCTATAATATTTTTTATTTTCTTTGCGCGTATTTTTGATGTTTCCTTAGGAACTATGCGCATAATTTTTATTTCAAAGGGTTATAGATTTTTGGCCGCATTATTTGGATTTGTGGAAATATTAACCTGGATAACGGTTTTAAGCACAATTATGCGTAACCTATCAAATGTATTTGCGTATACAGCGTATGCCGGAGGTTTTGCTGTCGGCACATACATAGGTGTGTTGATCGAGGATAGGCTGGCTCTTGGACAAGTATTGATTCAAATGTTTTTACAGTCGAATAGCGATAAGATTGTTCAAGTATTAAAGAATAACAAGTATGGAGCAAGCCTTGTTTCAGGAAAAGGAATATTTAATCCTATAAATATTGTTACAGTAATTATTGAGCGAAGCGATTTGCGTAATGTGATTGAGATTGTAAAAAAAGAAGACCCGAATATATTTTATTCAATTCAAGATATGCGTCTTGTTAGTTCAAAAGTAAATTCGCATAGTAATAGTTTGCCAAAACGCCTCCTGCAAAAGATGCGAAAAAGTAAATAATCGATACTGCGTAGATAAGACCTTTGGCCGGCTTCACAATAACTTCGCAATAAGTTCGCATGCAAAATCATCTGATATCTGGTAAAATAATCAGTCTGGTATTTGATTATTTATATTGTTTACAAAATATGTTAAACAATATATAGTCTAAGACTAAAAATATCAAGGATTAGAGGAGCGCCGGATATAAATTAAGAGGAAAAAATGGAACAAAATAAAATTAGAAATTTTGCGATTATCGCTCACGTTGATCATGGAAAAACCAGTTTAGTTGATCAAATGTTTAAGCAAAGCGGTTTATTTCGCGATAATCAAGTAGTTGCTGACAGGCTTATGGATTCTATGGACCAAGAACAAGAACGGGGAATCACGATCATGGCAAAGAATGGCGGGTTTAAATATAAAGATTACTGGTTCAATATTATTGATACTCCCGGCCATGCTGATTTCGGCGGGCAGGTTGAATGTGTGCTGAAGATGGCTGATGCAGTGCTTCTTTTAGTAGATGCTTCCGAAGGCCCTATGCCTCAGACATACTTTGTGCTAAAAAAAGCGTTAAATTTGGAGTTGCCTGTTATTGTTGTTATTAATAAGATTGATAAACCAAGCGCTAGGCCTGAATGGGTTGTTGACGAGGTTTTTGACCTTATGGGTAAACTTGACGCTCCTGATCATATAATGGATTTTCCAATAGTTTTCACGTCTGCTCGTGACGGATACGCTATGCTGGATCATAAGGAGAAGGGCAGTAATATGACTCCTCTGTTTGATCAAATAATCAAACATGTTCCTCATCCTTCCGGCGATAGAAATAAACCATTAATTATGTTGGTAAGCTTGATCAAATTTAATAAATTTCTGGGCCGCTTGGCTGTAGGCAAGATAATGCAAGGCAGTATATCTATTAGTCAAGATATTGTTATTGCGCGCGATATAAATCAATTAAGATCAGCGCGTATTACTAAAATATATAAGTTTGTAGGCAATGAAATGGAAGTGATTGATAAAGCCAGCGCAGGTGATATTGTTGCTGTCGCGGGTATAGAGAACATCACGTTAGGTGAAACTATAACTGATCCATTGACCCCGGAGCTTATAGAGGCTCCTGAAATTGATCCTCCGACAATAACAATGAATTTTTTGCCGAATAATTCGCCGTTTGCAGGCCAAGAAGGGGATTTTGTAAATGCCAGGCAGTTAAAAGAACGATTGGACGAAGAGGTCTTAACAGATGTTGCTCTGCATGTTGAGCCTTTAGGCGCCCAGCCCGGTTATAAGGTTTCCGGCAGAGGAGAACTGCATTTGTCGGTTTTAATTGAAAAGCTGCGAAGGGAAGGATACGAATTGCAAGTTACTATGCCGCGTGTGATATTTAAGGAGAAGAATGGCGTTAAAACAGAGCCGTATGAGGAGCTTACCATTGATGTGAGCGAAGAGGCAATGGGTGGTGTTATTGAGAGGCTTGGCCAAAGAAAAGGACTAATGCTTGATTTGAGGCAGGAAAATGATTTAGCGCGATTAATATACAAAATTCCTACGCGTGGATTTTTAGGTTTTAGGGCAGAGTTTATGACGCTAACAAAAGGAATGGGCACAATTAATTCAATATTCCTTGATTATGAGAAATATGTAGGTGAAATTTCAAAAAGAGAAAATGGCGTATTGATTTCAATGGAAACCGGGACAACTACAGCTTTTTCATTATTTAATTTGCAAAGCAGAGGGGAAATGATTATAGGGCCGGGAGAAAAGGTGTACGAAGGCCAGTTAATTGGCATACACACCAGAAGCAATGATCTGGTTGTAAATGTCTGCAGAGGTAAAAAGCTTACCAATATGCGCGCTTCAGGTTCTGATGACGCGATTGTTTTGACGCCTTACAAAAGAATGAGTCTTGAAAATTGTTTAACATTTATCGCTGAAGACGAGCTTGTTGAGGTAACGCCAAAATCTATCCGGGTCAGGAAAAGCCTCCTAAAGGAACACGAGAGAAAAAGAGAAAATAAGAAATAGTTATTAAAGATTTTTTCTTCGTATATGCTTCTTTGTACTCTACTGCATCCCAACTGCATCCCATACCCCCGGAAATTTAGCGTAAAGCAGAGGCTGCGCTAACCTTCATATGCGCTAACTTTCATATTGCAAAGGAGATTGAATTTTGATAAGAATTAGATATATTGACTATGTTGTGAATAGTAATTACAGAAAAACACCCAGGAGAATTTATGAAGCTGAAAAAACCAAAGCATATAAACAAAGGGGACACTATTGCCATAGCCGCTCCATCAAGTTCGTTTAATATAGAAAATTTTAAAAATGGCGTAAGCGTTCTTGAAGAAATGGGATTTATAGTTAAATACTCAGAATCAATGTTTAATGAATCTTGGTCTCAGCCCGAATTTAATCAAGAGCGCGGAGAGCAATTAAACAAAATGTTCGCGGATAAGGATGTAAAAGCTATTTTGTGCGCAAAGGGCGGGTACGGCACTCTGGAAATATTACCCTATTTAGATAAAACAATTATTAGAAAAAATCCAAAGATATTTGTCGGATATAGCGACATAAGCAGTCTGCTCCTTTATTTACAAAATATCGCTAAGTTTGTCGTATTTCATGGGCCTGTGGTTTCAGGAGAGATGTATAAGGGTATGAATCCAATGACAATTGACTGCATGACTCGTTTACTTACAACACCATTGGCTCTTGGATCTGTGAAGTTTCCTAAAATCAAAGTGTTAAATCCGGGTAAGGCAACAGGTGTCTTAGTAGGAGGAAATATATCGGTAATAATCGAAACGCTTGGCACAGATTACGAAATTGACACGACTGATAAAATATTATTCTTAGAGGATATTGGAGAAGAATCTGAATCCATAAATAATTTTCTTACTAAGTTGAAACAGTTAGGTAAATTGAAAAACATTAAAGGATTGATATTGGGAAAGATGGTTGGATGTTTTGATGAAGAAACTGATTTTAAAGATATTATAAACAAAATATTCTCTGAATATAATATCCCGATTATTTCTAAATTTCCTTCCGGGCATACACGAGACAGAGAAGATTTGCATATGACTTTGCCTTTTGGAATATCTGTTACCATGGATACTGAAGCATTATCTATAATCTTTAATGAGTCAGCAGTTTCGTAATACGAAAATTAGGCCGTGTTTGAATTTCAATTCGGGGGGAATCATGAGAACATATGATTTTGCTTTAGGGTGGGAATCAGCAGTTAAAGAAGACTTTATTGAATTTTTGATAGCTGAGTGTAAAATTAAAGAGCTTTCGTTTTTGTGGGTTTCTGAACAAAATATTAGAGAAGTCATTGGCGATTTAGAAAGAAATAAACTGCGAATAAAGGTTTTGCTGGATACAGCCGCTACATACAATAAACCAAAAGATGTTTATGCGAGGTTATCTTATGCGGTAAAGGATGCCGGCGGCGCTGTGATAAATGATCCGGACAGAGCAAGGATCGCAATAGATAAATCCGCTATGCATTATGAATTATTAAATGTTGGAATAGAGGTTCCATATACCGTTATAGTGAGAAACTGGGAGCCGAATAATTTTAAATTAACGAGTGAGGAAAGGAATAAACTTGGAGTTCCTTTTATTATAAAACCGGCTTTAGGCTATGGACAATTAGGAGTAATACGAAACGCAAAAGGCTCAATTAATGAGATAGCTGCTGCGCGTAATTTTGACAGAGGCGATAATTTTCTTTTGCAGGAAAAGATACTGCCTGTAACCTTAGAAAACAAAAAAGCCTGGTTTCGAATTATTCATGTTTTTGACACAATTATTCCATGCTGGTGGGATGACCAAACAAGCGAGTATGTTCATGTAGGATACGAAGAATTTAATAATAACAGGCTTTTCCAGCTTGTAAAGATTGTTGCTAAAATAGCTTCTATGACAAAGATGGTATGGTTTTCTACGGAAATTGCTATTGATAAGAAAAATGATAAACTCCGTTTTGTTACAATTGATTATGTAAATGACCAATGCGATATGACAACAAAAAGAGAAGTGCCAAATGGAATCCCGGATAATATTGTCGAGCATACCGCTAATACTATCGTAGATGTTGCAAATAAGTGTATTAATAGGGAGAAGATCAGCAGAAAATATACTATATTGTTAAAAGACGCAGTAGTAGAAATAAAAGGACTTGGCAATACCCAGAGTATTATGGACGAAATGCTTCATCATCAGCATTTTTCATAGGAAAAAAGTGTTAAAAACTTCTTTTCATCATCAAATTATTTCTTTTTTATAGTTGTACGAACAATCTAAAAGCGCTGTTTGTCGTCTAATAAAAAATATTTGTTATATTTTTTTAAAAAATATGTATAATATAACAGTTAGATTTTTAAGAAAATAGGAGTTTGTTATGGAAAAAGGAACAGTGAAATGGTTTAACGAGACAAAGGGCTTTGGATTTATTGAACAAGAAAAAGGAAAAGATGTATTTGTTCATAAAAATGATGTTCAGGGATCTATTGCAGAAGGAGACAAAGTCGAATTCGAAATAACTGACGGAAAGAAAGGCCCATGCGCAGTAAATGTTAAAAAGATTTAATAGAATGTTTTGATTGCAAAATTAATCTGTTTAAATCCGGTATAACCATTTAATTAAAATACCCTAGCAGTAATGTTAGGGTATTTTGTTTATAAGGGGAAATTAAGCGGCGCAGATTAGTTATACAATGATTCCCGGGATGCGCATCTTATTATTATGAATCAAAAAAAAAGTAAAATAGCAAAAAGCAGGTATTATGTCTATATCGTTGAATGTAGTGACAATACTCTCTATACAGGCTATACGAAAGATTTAGATAAGCGGATAGATAGCCACAATACAGGCAAGGGCGCTAAATACACGAGCGGGCGCGCGCCTGTAAAACTTAGGTGGTTTAGAATATATAATACTCTTAGTAAAGCGCTGAGGGAAGAATATAGAATTAAGAAACTATCTAGAATAGAAAAAATGAAACTTTTGGAAAGAAAGATTGGTTTAACAGCAAAATGATGCATACGCAAAAAAAACAATAGTTTGCGGTTAATGACTTGTTTATCTGAGAGCTGGAGGAACAAATGTCAATTTTGGTTGAAAGAGATCATATAGGTATTTTTGGCAAGATGAATTCCGGAAAGAGCAGTGTTATGAATTTATTAACACAGCAGGAAACGTCTATTGTAGATTCTAAACCCGGTACTACAGCAGATACAAAGACTGCCTTACAGGAACTGCATGGTTTAGGGCCTGTTAAGTTATTCGATACTGCAGGAGCCGACGAAACGGATATGTTAGGAGAAAAGAAGAGGAAGAAGGTGTTTTCCGATTTAAAAGAATGCGATTTGGTTCTCATCATCTTGGACCCGGCTTCAAAGTCCTTCCATATCGAGTGCGAAATAATAGATAAAGCCAGAGAATTGGATAAACAGATATTGGTTATATATAACATTTTCCAAGAGAAAGATGAGAGTTATATAGAGAAAGTCGAAAAAGAGATGCCATTACTCAGGTTTTACAAAAAAATTATTTTAAAAGCTGTTGATGATAAATTTAGGCAGCCTCTATTGAACTTTATTCTAGAGAACTATGAACCAAAAAATAAAAAGATCGAATTACTGCCTTTTTTGGAAAAAGATGAATATTATATTTTAATAATACCCATGGATGTTGAAACTCCTCCGGGAAGGTATTTGAGGCCTCAGGCAATGGTAGAAGAGTATATCACAAGGAACTGGGCATATCCGGTTTCTTTCAGGCTTAATTTGACAAAGGCTCGTTCCAAAGACTCTGATCAGGAGAAAGAACGGTTTCAAAAATTTCTGAATAATTTCACGAAAAAGCCAAAGGCAATTATTACAGATTCGCAGGCAATGGACATTATGAAGGATTGGTGTCCCAAAGACATATCTCTTACTACCTTCTCAATCACAATGATTAATTACTTTAGCGGAGGCAGGCTTAATGAGTTTGCCGAAGGTATAAAAACGCTCGATACGTTAAAGGCAAATGATAAGATATTAATAGTTGAAGCCTGCAATCATTCCAGGATTGGAGAAGATATAGGCACAGTTCAAATTCCTAATTTCTTTAAAAAGGCATTTCCAGATGTTAAAATAGATTATAATTTTGGCAGAGAATTTCAGGAGAA
>JBDRED010000031.1:0-24654 GCA_043820025.1 Elusimicrobiota bacterium | reverse complement strand
TTTTAACGGAAAATATCAGCGCAAAAAAAGCTAAAACTCAAACTCGGCCTCCTTTTGTCGGCCTCAGACATGTGAGTTTATAAACGCTCTTTTTGCGCATATTTTCCTAAATTACAAAATCGCTCAATAAAACGCATTCATAGTAATAAAATGTGTGTCAGCATTGATAAGATCTAATACTTCGAAGCTGCGCGATTAAGAATAATTACTAATTTACGCAATTTATATTACAGGCTGAACAAATTGCGTTTACGCTGAGCAGGAATATTTTAGGAGAGATGATGAATAGGTTAGAAGTCTTGTTTTTATACATCCGGATTTGAATCCTGCGTTCTCTTTTTTATAAAATTATTTCCTAGCCAGAGTAGAGAAACTTTTGTAAAATAACAATAATTTGCCAAAAAACATTGTTATTTTTGGAAAAATGAGGGGTTGTTATGGGCGAAAAAAATGATAAAAAAGCGATATTGGCCCTTGAAGACGGGACTGTTTTTTATGGAAGTTCGTTTGGTTATGAAGGCGAGGCTGTTGGAGAGCTTGTTTTTAATACAAGTATGACAGGCTATCAAGAAATTTTAACAGACCCTTCGTATAAAGGCCAGATAGTTATGTTCACATACCCGCTTATTGGAAACTATGGCGTTACAGGAGAGGATGTAGAGTCAAACGCTGTTCATGCCGAAGCAATGGTTGTGCGAGAATATATTGATAATTACAGTAACTGGCGCGCGGAAATGAGCCTGGCTGACTATCTAAAAAAAAATAAAATAGTGGGAATAAAGGGCGTTGATACCCGCGCATTAACCCGCCTTACACGAATTCAGGGAGCAATGAAGTGCATTGTGTCTACAACGGAATTTGATGAAAAAAAATTAGTGGAACGCGCAAAAAACAGCCCGGGTTTAATAGGCAGGGATTTGGTTCGTGAGGTTACATGCGGTAAATCATATATCTGGAATGAAAAAAAAGATAGCCGCGGCTTAATTGTTGTTATGGATTTTGGAGTAAAATATAATATTCTTAGAATGCTTGATAATTTAGGATACACGGTAAAGGTAGTGCCCGCGTATACTAAAGCTGAAGAGATATTGAGATATAATCCAAACGGGATTATGTTGACGAACGGGCCCGGCGATCCGGCAGCGCTTACCTCTATAATTGACGAGATAAAAAAACTGTTAGACAAAAAACCTATATTTGGAATTTGTTTAGGACATCAATTATTAGGCCTTGCTATGGGCGGAAAAACCTACAAGTTAAAGTTCGGGCATAGAGGCGGAAATCATCCTGTAAAGAATTTAGATAATCAAAAAGTTGCAATCACGTCGCAAAATCATGGATTTTGCGTAGATATGGATTCTTTGAAAGGCCAGCCTGTAGAGATAACTTATATGAACCTATACGATAATACTGTAGAAGGGTTGAGGCATAAAAACCTTCCGATATTTTCAGTGCAGTATCATCCGGAAGCAGCTCCGGGGCCTCATGACGCCGGATCACTATTCTTAGAATTTAAGGAGATAATAGAAAAATGCAAGGTGATAAATTAAAAGAAGAGTGTGGAATATTTGGCGTTTTTAACCATCCGGGAGCTAGTAATTTAACATATCTGGGACTGTTTGCTCTTCAACACAGAGGACAAGAGAGCGCAGGTATAGCTGTTTCTGATAGAACAAGGATTAAAACTTATCGTAGAATGGGGCTTGTATCCAGGGTATTCAACGAAAGAATTCTTAGCGAGATTTCAGGAAATATTGCAATAGGCCATGTCAGGTACTCAACAACAGGATCTTCTGTTCAAAGAAATACCCAGCCATTTTGTGTTCATTATATAGACGGAGCCATTGCAGTCGCGCATAATGGCAATATTGTTAACGCTAAAGATTTAAGGCAAATTTTAGAGAATGAAGGATCAATATTTCAGTCCACATTAGATAGCGAGGTTATTGTACATCTTATAGCGCGGTCCGGGAAAAAGGATATTGTCGAGTCGTTAAAAAGCTCATTAACACAGTTAAAAGGAGCATATTCGCTGCTCTTCTTAACTCCGGACTCATTGATAGCCGTAAGGGATCCTTGGGGGTTTAGGCCGCTTTGCTTAGGCAAGCTCGGCGGCAGTTATGTTGTAGCGTCTGAGACATGCGCGTTTGATCTTATAAACGCTGAGTATGTGCGTGATATTGAGCCTGGCGAGATTTTGGTAATTAAGGATGAAGGAATAAAGAGTTATTCTATTAAAAAGGATGAAAAGTTATATCAATGCGTTTTTGAATACATCTATTTCTCGAGGCCTGACAGCCTTGTGTTTGGAGAGTCTGTTCAACAAATAAGAAAAGCTTTAGGAAGAAAGCTTGCGCAAGAGCATCCTGTTGACGCGGATATAGTTATTCCTGTTCCTGATTCAGGAAACTACGCTGCGTATGGCTTCGCGCAGGAGAGCGGTATACCTTTCGAGATGGGATTTGTTCGAAATCATTATATAGGCAGAACATTTATAAAACCTGACCAGGCTGATAGAAGCTTTAGCGTGAAGATTAAGCTCAATCCGGTAAAGGATATAGTTAAAGGCAAGAGGGTTGTGGTTGTTGATGATTCTATTGTACGAGCGACGACCAGCAAGCTCCGAGTAGAGACATTACGTAAGGTGGGAGCTAAAGAGGTTCATATTAGAGTTAGTTCTCCGCCTATAACGAATTCATGTTTCTTTGGAATAGATACGCCTAATAAATCAAAGCTGATTGCCGCGAATTATAATGTCGCTGAAATCGCAAAACATCTTGGCGCTGATTCTTTGGGATATCTATCGCCGGAGGGAATGCTGGATGCTATAGGTAAGGGAAATAAATTTTGTCTTGCGTGCTTTAATGGAAAGTATCCATTTGAAATTGCGGATGACCATGATAAATTTAATTTGGAACCTACAAGGCAGATTGATTTTAGTTTTAAGAATGAAAATCAATAAAGGATGATAGAGTAAAACCTTTCTTATTTCTTGGAGATTAAAATGCCAAAACGCGCGGATATAAAAAAAATATTAGTTATAGGGTCAGGCCCTATTATTATTGGACAGGCTTGTGAATTCGATTATTCAGGCACTCAGGCGTGCAGAGTGTTAACGAGCGAAGGCTATCAGGTTGTGCTGGTAAATTCAAATCCTGCTACGATTATGACAGACCCTGAGATTGCATACCGCACATATGTTGAACCTATTGTCTGGCCTATTCTTGAAAAAATTATTGAGAAGGAAAAGCCTGACGCGATTTTACCGACATTGGGCGGACAGACAGGCCTCAATGTTGCTGTTGAGTTGTGTGAAAACGGTGTGCTCGATAAATATAATGTTGAAATGATTGGCGCGAGTTATGATGTTATTAAAAAAGCCGAGGACAGAAAGCAGTTTAAAAATGCTATGCAAAAAATAGGCCTAGACCTGCCTCGCAGCGGGTTCGCTTATAATGCGCAAGAAGCCGAGTCTATAGCCCGCGAAATAGGTTTCCCGGTAATTATTAGGCCAAGCTTTACCTTAGGCGGAACAGGCGGCGGAATCGCTTATAATCAGGAAGAGTTTAAGGAAATGGCAAAGTATGGTATTGAATGTAGTCCTATCGACGAGATATTGCTCGAAGAATCAATAGTCGGATGGAAAGAATATGAGCTTGAGGTAATGCGTGATAAAAAGGATAATGTAGTTATAATTTGTTCAATTGAGAATATTGATCCTATGGGCATTCATACAGGGGATAGTATCACAGTGGCTCCTGCTCAGACTTTGAGCGATAATGAATATCAGAAAATGAGAAATGCGGCAATCGCGGTTATAAGAGAAATAGGAGTAGAAACCGGCGGATCAAATATTCAGTTTGCAGTGCACCCTAAAACAGGCAGGATGGTAGTTATTGAAATGAATCCTCGTGTTTCACGCAGCAGCGCTCTGGCTTCAAAGGCAACAGGTTTCCCAATAGCTAAAATTGCGGCAAAGCTTGCGGTAGGATACTCGATGGATGAAGTGCCTAATGATATTACGAGAGAGACCCCTGCTTCATTTGAGCCGACAATAGATTATTGTGTAGTCAAGATCCCGCGATTTACATTCGAAAAATTTAAAGGCTCTACAGATATTTTAAGTATTTCAATGAAATCTGTCGGCGAGACAATGTCTCTGGGCCGGAATTTTAAGGAATCATTTCAAAAAGGCCTTAGGTCATTAGAGATTGGACGGGCCGGTTTTGGAATAGATAAGTTTGATAAGCGTTTAGATGAGGTGCTTGCAAGTTCTGATAGCGAGAAACGAAAGGAGTTTGAGGACTCGGTGAAAGAAGCGCTTTTAACTGCCTCATCAGTAAGAATATTTTATGTGCGCACAGCGTTTAAATTAGGATGGGATGAGGCTTATGTTTCTGAGTTAACAAAGATTGACCCATGGTTTGTTTCTCAAATGAAAGAGATCGTTGATTTGGAAAATAAAATTAAAGCTCAAGCAGGATCATTTTTAAATAATAAAGAATTGGTTTACGAGGCTAAAAGAACCGGATTTTCAGATCTTCAGATTGCGTGGCTGTTAAATATTTCAGAGGATGATGTTAGAGAAAGGAGAGAAAAACTGGGAGTTAAGCCCGTATTTAAACTTGTTGATACATGCGCGGCTGAATTTGAGGCTTATACTCCGTATTATTATTCATCTTATGATCAGGAAGACGAAGGTATATAGAATCTTTTCTAAACACTCCATAAAATGTGATTTATAATCTCTAACCTAAGCCTCTCAAGTTTCCTGCATTATGAAAATATTTTTATTGCATTCCCATCGTTTGCTTTTGCGTTGACATTGCTTTTGAGTTTATTGACTTCTTTACGCCAAATAGTATATAATCATAATGTATAAATATAATAATGATACTTATGCCTAAAAGTCATCCCTAATAGGAAGGTACTGATATGGGTATTGAAAGAAGAAAAGAACCGCGCAACATTATTAAACAGCCTGTCAGACTTATTTTACACAATACAGAAAATAAAAAAGAAATCAAAGCGGAGTTAATAGATCTAAGTATTATTAGCGCAAAGGTAATTTGTGATAATGCGCTTGTTAAGGGCGATGATCTGGATATGGTGATTGCATATCCATCGAGCAGAGATAAGGAATTAAGATTGTCAGCTACAGTTGATTTTATAAAGGACGCAGGCCAGTCAGCGCAAATTATTCTTAAATTCCTATATCTTAACAGTAAGCAAAAGAAGGAACTTTTAAATTTTATTTCATTATTTCCGGCTGAGTCTGATAGAAGAATGAGTCAACGCAGGCGAAAAGCAAATGTTGTGGATAAAGACAGGCGCATTCATGACAGACGTTTAACGAAACCAATATTTTTAAAGTGTGTCCGGTATAAATACATGGAGGATATGCTTCGTGATTTTCATTCATTTGACGTAAATCTGCATGTCAGCACCTTAGGCAGGGTTAGACAGGGAAGTAATGAGTTTCTTGATTTCGCCTCTCCTTCATATTTAAATATGTCAAGCCATGCTTTGGTTAAAGAGGCGGCTGTTTCAGCGATTGAAAAATTTGGAGTCGAGGCAAATGGGATTGATTCCATAGATGGAGTTGTGGAAGAAGAAACAAATCTGACCTCTAAATTGACTGAATTTTTTAATAAAGAAAAGGTGTTATTGTTTAGAGATTTTATCCCGGCATTGTCATATATCGTTTCTGCTCACGATAATGTGTTTATTGACGAGCTTAGTATGATGCGTATTGACGCTGCATCCGCGTTAAGTAAGGGCCACATACGTTTATTTAAACACAATGATGTAATGGATTTAAAAAAGACGTTTAAGGATTTGCCGGCCGAAATGCCCAAATTGATTATTACAGACAGCGTGTTCAGTTTGGAAGGCGATAATGCTGCGCTCAAGGATATATGCAATCTCGCAAATGACTATAAATCAGCAGTAATGGTAGACGAGACTTACGCTATAGGGATACTAGGTAAAAAAGGAGCGGGGCTTATTGAGGAGCTGAATATCAGCAATGATATAGATTTGGTTGTCGGGAATTTTGAAAGAGGATTTGGCTGTTTGGGCGGGTTTATTGCCGGAGATGCAAATGTATCTTCATATGTGGCGTATAAGAATAAGATAATGCAGAAAGCGCGGCCGCTGTCGCCATATTATTTATCAATACTTGATAAGTGTTTGGAAGTTTCTATAAATGAGACGGGGTCTAGAAAAAAATTGTGGTCGAATGTGGACTACATTAAAAATTATTTAGTCAAAATTGGTTTTAATATTCAGTCATCGCAGTCTCCAATTATAACTATAAAGCTTTTTAATGAAAATAGTGTTATTAAATTGACGCAGTCCCTGCGGGCTAAGGGTATATTAATAAAGCCGATATTAGCGCCGTATGTTCTTAGAAAGGATTCAAGGGCTGCAATCCATGTATCTGTTTCACATAGCAAAGAAGATCTGCAGGATCTTATTGACGCGCTAAAAAATACAGGTAGTGATTTGGGGGTGATAAAGGCGTAGAGAAGGGAGTAATAGGCGAAGGAAAATATAAAACGTAGATATTAAACTATGAAAACTAAAATTGATAATGAATATGATAAAAAAAAGAAAGCATTTTATGATATAAATGCTTTACAAATCTTTCGGCAGTTATTCCATATAGATATTAATAACCATGTGAAAAATTACTTTGCGGTTTGGATAATTATTGCCAGCCTGTGGCTCATTTCCTCATTGCTTTTTGTTTATGTAAAGAACCGTTTTTGGGCGTCTTTGGAATTAATGTTTGAGATAACTTCTATAGCCTCTGCGGTTATTTTGACGATAGGATTTTCTCTGCAAAAAAAACTCTCTAGTATTGCGATGCTCAGCACATACGCTGTCGGTATCTTTCTTGCTGTAATCACATTAACTGATCCAAAATTTATAATGGAAACAAACCAAGGTATTATATTAAATTATACTACCTGGTATTTTGTTTTTCTTGAATACGCGTTTCTTCTCCTTTTGTTTTTAGGCTATGAGACGTATAGATGCACTAAATTTTATAAAGATGACAGGCGTATGCAGGCAAGGTATATGTTTAAAACAGTTTATACTTTTGGGCCTATATTTTTAGGGCTTAAAGTATTACTGCCTATTATCGGAATATCCTGGTATGGGTACATTTATATCGTGGCTTCAATGGTTTTTGCCGGGTTTAGTATTTACGCGATGTATCATGGAAATATGATGCAGGAAAAACAATTCATAAAGAGAAGCACCATATATGGAATTATGGTTATCTTTATCACGGGAATATATTTTACCGCGATATTCGTTTTTGAAAATATACTGCGTTTATTTGTGGGATACAATTCATTTTACGCTCGGTTTTTTGCGTCAATTGTTGTAGCTGTTTCATTCCTGCCTATCAGAAATAAAATAGAAGCTGTAATAAATAAATTATTCTTTAAGACTAAATATGAATACACACAGACTCTCCATGATTTTACGCATAGTATCATGACAGTTCTGGACTTAAGAAAACTTATAAGCGAGATAGTCGAGAATATAAGCAGAACGCTTAATGTTGGAAAGGTCGCTATGTTTATTTTTGAAAAGGAATCTCAGGAATATAAAATACACGCGTCTAAAGGTATAGAGGATGAGAATAGAAATGTGAAGCTTACGGCTAAACAGACATTGGTTCAGAGATTAAAACAGGATAAGGATATTATTAAATTTAAGGAATTCAGCTCAAAGCGGCCCGGGGAGAAAACATTTTTTAAGCAGATAGAGCCTATGGCGCCTGAGATATTTGTGCCTATGTCGTTTAATGAAAGATTGGTCGGTATTTTAATGATCGGAGAAAAATTAAGCGGCGAAAAGTATGACGAGGACGATATTAATTTATTGCGCGTTATAGGCAATGAAACAGCAATAGCTCTATCTAACGCGTTATCATACAGCAACTTAAAACGCAACTATTTAGGCACTGTAAAATCATTATCTAAAGCAATAGAAGCAAAGGATATTTATACGCGGGGCCATTCCGAGAGGGTTGTGCGGTATGCTGTAATTATAGGCAGAGAAATGGCCCTTAATCGCGATGAGATTGAAATTCTTGAATTTGGCGGCCTTCTTCATGACATTGGAAAAATAGCTATTAATGAGCGTATACTCAGAAAGACTACAGACTTAACAAAGGAAGAGTTTGAAAATATTAAGGCGCATCCTTTATTGGGCGAGAATATTATTGCTCCTATTAGTTTTCTTGAAAATATCAAAGGGATAGTGCGCCATCACCATGAACGATGGGACGGTAAAGGATATCCGGACGGGCTTATTAAAGATAAAATTCCTATACTTGCGCGCATTATTCAGGTGGCTGATACGTTTGACGCGATTACATCTTCGCGTTCTTATAGAGAAGCCAGGAGTTTTGATGAGGCTGTGCGTGAGATTGATAAGTGCGCAGGCACTCATTTTGATCCGCAGATAGTGTATTATTTGATGCGCGCGCTGAGAAAAAATATGGTAGCTATTTAACTAAGCGTTAAATGCCATGGTCGGAATGGCGTTATGTAATATGCGCAGAGCATTATGGGTCTAAGGGAGAAGTAATGAATTGGATGGTTCTTATCGCAATTATAAGTAATATACTACTATGCTTAATAGGTATGGTTAAAATAAAGAAAGAGAATTTTATGAAACCGTATTTTCTTTCTTATGCAGCGGTAAATGCTGTATGGCTTTTTCTTTTGTATGGACAACAGTTGTATCCGATAAACATTCATTATAAACTTATATTCGGCGGCGCGGGGTTTATGATAGCTGCCGGAATATTATTTGTTAAGAGTTTTGTTCATCAACGAGAATTAAGCTCGGGCGAGGTGATACTGCCATATTCAATAGCCTCAATTCTTTTCGTCATGTCATTAAGTAATAATCTATTTGGGTATATTGACACAGCGGGATTTTTATCAATTAAATTCACGCCTTTATTTATTGCGCATACCGCATTTTTTCTTTTCGGGCTGTTTTACAGCGTTTATATGATGGGAAGCGCTGTTGCGAGATTTAAGGGAATTATGCTTCTTCAGTCGAGGTATATATTTATAGGCCTTTTGAGTTTTGGGATTACTACTCTTTTAGTTATATATTTGCTGCCGCTTCAAGGCAGTTTTAAATATATGAATTTAAGCGCGTTTGGAGCGCTGTTCTTTGTGCTTGCCAGCACATATGCCGTATTTAGATATAATTTATTTGATCTGCATATCATGATAAAACGAAGCACAGTATATGGAATGATGAGTATATTTATTACTACTATGTATCTTGGGCTTATGGCTGTTTTTGAGTATGGGGCGGGTCTTTTAGGCATGCGCGATATGGTAATATTTAGAGTTTTGACAGTCGTATTTATCGCAGTCCTTTACATGCCGTTACAAGAACGGCTGGAGAAGTTTTTTGACGATCATTTCTTTACTCATAGAGATAAATATGACGAAGCTCTGCAGACATTTAATGAAAAAATTGTTTCTATACTAGACCTAAGAGACCTTATTGACACCATAATCGACACAATATGCGATGTGTTTAATGTTTCATCAGCTACGATGTTTTTATATGATAACGACGAAAAAATGTATTGTTTAAGAAGCGCGAGAGGTTTTAATAATGAGGTGCGCACAATTGATTTTACAGCTAAGCATTTTCTTGTGCAGTGGATGCGCAATGAAAATAAATTATGGATCCAAAAACATAGAGAGCATAATGCTGAGCGGGGATACCATGCCACAGAACATTATCTGGATATATTGAACGCGGAAGTTTGTGTTCCGCTCATGTATGATAATACATTAATCGGATTTTTAACTCTTGGCGAAAAAAATGACAAGGATATTTATACAATTGAGGAATTAAATCTCTTAAATACTCTGAGGCTTGAAGCCGCTATAGCGCTTATTAACGCTATGTCGTATAATGAACTTAAGCGAAACTTTCTTGGCACGGTCGCGGCTTTGTCCAAGGCTATGGAATTCAAGGATACGAGCACAAGAGGCCATGTTGAGCGCGTTAGAGATATTTCTGTGATTCTTGCAAAGGAATTAGGGTGCAGTAGAAAGGAAATTGAGATTTTACAATACGCGTCGCTTTTACATGATGTCGGCAAAATTTCAATTGAAGATGATATCCTTCAAAAAAAAGAGGCGTTAACCGAGCAGGAATACGCCATTGTAAAAGAACATCCAATACATGGAGAAACTATTATAACGCCTATAGAGTTTCTTGAAGATGTGAGGCATATTGTAAGGGAACATCATGAAAGGTGGGACGGGAATGGATACCCTGATGGTAAAAAAGGCCAGGAACATGGAATGTTATCCAGGATACTGCAGGTGGCTGACTGTTATGATTCAATGATGTCGCCGCGAGTGTATAGGTCTCCTCGCACAAAGGTAGAGGCGTTAAATGAGATGGAACGCTGTAAAGGCACTCAATTTGACCCGGCTATTGTAGATGCGCTGATTAAGGTTTCAAATAAAATCTAAACCGCCGAAGTATTGGGAAGATGTTGAAAATTGAATGAAAATAGTGTATAATTGCATTAAATAAAATAAATAAAGGAGATACAATTGAATAAAGAAAAAATGTTACAAATTACGAAGGAGCTCTTAACCTTTAAAGGTAGAATTCATAGAACAAGGTTTTGGATAGTGTTTCTTATAACAGCAACTATTGGACAGATATTGCTTATTGGTTTTGCGGGTTTGGTTAATGTTGCGGCTGTTGTTTCCGCATTGCTTGCTATTCTAATTGGAACACTGGTTTTTTGGATAATACTTTCAAATTTTATCAGGCGGTTTCATGATCAGAATAAAAAAGGCTGGCATGTTTTATTCGGGCTTATACCTGTTGCAGGACCAATATATATAATAATATTATGCGGGGTAATAAAAGGAACCGAAGGCGATAATGAATATGGCAAGGACCCGCTTTGTCAGTCATAATAAAGTTAGATAGTTAAAGTAGAGGGTAGTTTAATAGGAAAGTTTTTAGGCAGGTGATGCATTTCTAAGTAACATTTCAATAATAGCGGTAAGATAAAAAGGATATCTCTATCCTTTTGCCGCGCAATTCTTATCTTTATTCAAGATAAATCAGCAATTAGTTTAATTATTTATTAAAAAAATGATTTTTATTATATTAGGGAGGTTTGTGTAATGGCAATTGGGCAAATTCGAAGAAATAAAAAATCTGTTATATCACTTGAAATTGAAAAGATGATATGTATTATACGAGATAAAAAGATTATGATTGATGCAGATTTAGCAAGGCTATATGGAGTATCAACTAAGCGGTTAAATGAACAAGTTAAAAGAAATAAAAAACGATTTCCTTCGGATTTTATGTTTATTTTAAATAAGGCTGAGAAGGATGAACTGGTCGCAAATTGCGACCGGTTCCAAATGCTTAAACACTCAACGGTTTTGCCATATGCCTTTACTGAACAAGGAGTGGCAATGTTATCTAGCGTTTTGCATAGTGAAAAAGCTATAAATGTAAATATAAAGATAATGAGGGTTTTTATACAGATAAGAGAGATGATTTTAGCTCATAAGGAATTAAATCAATTAGTAAATAAGATAGAAAAAAGAATAAAGAAGCATGATTTTATTATTGGTGAATATGGCAATAGAATACAATTATTAGCAGAAATTATCGAGCAGATGTTAGAAACCCCAAAAAAGAAGATAAATAAAATAGGCTTTATTAAAAATTGAATTTAATTAAGACCATCAAAGGCAGGTGATGCATTTCTAAGTAACATTTCAATAATAGCGGTAAGATAAAAAGGATATCTCTATACTTTTGCCGCGCAATTCAAATTTTAATTAAAGAAAATTACATGCTATGTACGACGCGCTGCGCGCTGCGCATAGCGAAAATGGAGGAAGGTATGATACAGGTGATGGTTAATGAAAATTTAGAACAGGCATTAAAAGAATTTAAGGCGCTTTGCGAGAGAGAAGGAATAATGTATGAAATAAAAAGAAGAAGATATTTTAGGGCTAATGGCAAAAAAAGGAGGTCCAAAAAAAGAAGAGCTTTGTATTTAAATAGTAAGATTAGATATTTTATGCGCAGAATAAAAGTATAAGAGAATTATTTGGTATTATCAATTATTGCGTTTATAAATTGCGTTTATAAATTTGACAGCAGTATAATACGCTGTGTATAATCATAAATCTGAAAGCGCTAAGGAGAAGGGATTATGCAGGCTCGAAGAATAATGCATGTTGATATGGACGCGTACTTCGCGTCTATTGAGCAGGCGGTTAATCCTATGCTTAAGGGCAGGCCTTTGATTGTCTGCGGAGATGCGGGGCCGCAAAAAAATTATGCGCGCACAATAGTTGTAACATCCTCGTATGAGGCTAGGGAATACGGTATAAAAACAGGAATGACAGTGCCTGAGGCTAAGAGGCTTTGTCCCAATGTCCTGATTGCTGTCGGAAATCACGAAAAATATATTGATGTGTCCTCGCGAATTCAGAAGATACTTCTTAAATACACGGATCTTGTTGAGGTCTATTCTATAGACGAGTGCTTTGTTGATATTACAGGTATTAAAAAGGAAGCGGATGTTATAGCAAAAGAAATTAAAAGCGTTATAAAAAAGGAATTACAGCTTACCTGTTCTATAGGCGTAGGCCCTAATAAACTTATTGCAAAGCTTGCCGGCGATATGAATAAACCTGATGGGTTTACAGATATAAAACAAAAATCAATAGATATATTATCAGCGCATCTGCCTATAGACACGCTTTGGGGTATTGGCAGGCAGACTACAAAAAAATTAAACAGCCTTGGTATTTATTCAATGAAGGATTTAGGACAGGCTTCGAAATCACAATTAAAACATTATTTTGGCGTTTTGGGCTACAAGCTAAAGGAGATGGGACAGGGTATAGACAATACTATTGTCTCTTCATTTTACGATAAACACGATGTTAAATCTGTCGGCCATTCATATACTATGCCGTTTGATACAAATGATATAGATATTATTAAATCATATCTGCTTATGCTGTGTAATAAGGTGTCTGACAGGATGATGAAATATAAACTTGTTGGAAAGACCTTTGTGTTTAGTATAAGATACGCGGATTTTAGTTTTAAAATGAAGCGTATGACAATTAAGGAATACACAGACAATAGATGGGATATCTATCATAATGCGCTTAAGATTTTCAAAGAGTTTTTGCCCCTTAAACAAAAGGTAAGGCTTTTAGGCGTAAGCGTTGCGTCTGTGTCAGAATCGCATATGCAAAAGAGCCTGTTTAGTGATACAGAGAAAAAAGAAAAATTAAATAAATTAGTGCATGATATAAATAATAAATACGGAGACTTTTTTATTAAATCAGCGTCGCTGTTAATATCTGAGAATGCGGGCATTAAAGAGAGATGCGGGCTTATAGGGCAATATCATTTTGATAAGAAGAAATGATTAATATATGAATGGGAAAGCTGTAAATGCGCTGCAGTATTCCCGGGTATATAATTAAAAAATCTTGCTCAAATTTTAAAAAATATTGTAATATTTAACAAATGTTATTTTAAATAACAAAAAGGAGGGGATGAATGAAAAAGATTTTTTGCGGAGTTTTGTTTGTTTTTCTTGTCGGCAGTTTTGTGCGCGCCGAACAGCTTAGCCTGGAACAGGGAGGGCCTATAGTTGAACGGGGCCGGGTAAAGGCAGGACTTGACGATGTATATTACAGCTTTGATAAAACGATACTAGAAGATGCCTCAGGAAAAAAACTTTCCACGATAAATAATACCACTATCGTTATTCCCATCGAGATAAGATATGGATTATCTGAAAAAATAGAGTGTCTTATGGAAATTCCATATGTATCTAACACAGTAAAAACCAAGGATGAGGTTCTTAATACGGAAAGCGAAATAAAAACCTCAGGAATGGCTGATATAGACGCAGGTTTAAAATATACATTTACGTCTGAAGAAGAGCTTAGAATCAGCGCGCTGGCGAATTTTGGTATTCCTGCAGGCGCAAAGGATTTAAAAGAAGGGTTTGATATTGAGCCCGGTATTGCTGTGACAAAGATGATGGGAGAGTCATTGGTAACAGCGAATATTCGTTATAGAATGACAGGAGAGTATACAGATAGTTTTGATTTAAAACAGAACCTTGGAGATATTATTAAAATCGGAGGAGCTTACGCATATCCGGTCGGAGATTATTTATTTTTAATTACAGAGCTGATTTATGAAAGCTTTGGAAAACTGGAAACAGCAGGAGTAGAGGTTGCGGATTCATCAGGCAGCAGGCTTGGGCTGGTGCTTGGATCCAGGTATGAACATGATATGTTTGATATTGAGCTTGGCTTAGATATTGCGCTTGGCGATGAATCGGCAAGAGACTATGATTATAAAGTAATCTGTGACTTTTTATATAAATTTTAGGAGAATATATTATGAGAAAGATATTTCCAAAGATTTTTGTCTTTTTTGCTGTAGCGCTTTTAGCTGCGGGCTGCGGGGACAATAAAACAAAAAATAAAATTATGGGAACGACTGTAATTACAAGTGAAAATGCAAATACAACTGCGAACGCTGTAAGCGCGGCAAAGGTTTCCGCAAAACAGGCAATGGATGTCGCCGCTTTTTCTGATAACGCGAGTCCTTTGGCTGTGGCAAAAAAAATCAGCGGCAAGGTCAGCACAATGGATATCTCTATGCTTCCTGACGCTGATGGCTGGTATTCTTTTACGGAAGAAGGCCAGACCGTTAAGTATAGATTTCTTGATGCTCAGGATAATGTGATAAAGGATATGATCAGCATAATTAACTTTACGTCTATTGCAAAGATTAATTTCAAAATAGATTCTGCAGAGGTTTCCGGCGAGTTTACATTTGGTTTTTTAGGCGCAACACTCGGCGAGATGTACTCAGCCAGACTTACATTTACAGATTCTGCGGGCATTGAATATGAAATAACAATGTCGGATGTAGAGTTTGAAGGGATTTCAATCACAGGCGAAATGATGTATATGCCGATAAAAGGCACAATAACTATTACATGCGCAGCCAATAATATCACAGGAACATTTAACTATGTAAAATCAGGCGCTGAATACAGGTTTGACGGTGTGATGGATATTGACGGCCAGACAGTAAATGTTTTTATGGTGTTTGATGATACGCTTAATGATTACACGGGGTATTATGTAATTGATGGCGTTGAATACGAAATATAATTAGAGGTTTTAGGGATAAGGGCTTATTTGTCTATTAAATAATCAGCCGTTGTTTCTAAATTCTTCCTTAGCCAAAGCCGGAGATAATATAATATTGTCTCCGGCTTTTTTATTTGGACACAAAAAGATATAAATTAACGAAGATAGTGTCAATGTTAAGCCAAAAAAGTGTTCTTAATTTTTTAAAAGTGAACTTATTAAGAATTAAAAGTTTTAAATACCTCATTTTTAAGTTTTTGGACATCAAAAGGGTATTGTTAGAACAAAACCTGACTTCAGAAAAAATTGCGTTAATAGGATAAATACGCAATAAACTTTCAGAATGTTAAATGGAATAATGACAGAATAGTTTCATTCGACGCTGTTGTGTCTTTTGTAGAAAGAGGCTTCTCACAAAATCCCTTCTCCCCTGAGGGGAGAGGGCAGGGTGAGGGGGTAACACTCTTCAAAGTCTCTTCCATTTTTTAGGATAATAATAAATTTCTCGGCGTAAATATTGATGTTTACAAGAAACAATGAAACAGTAACTCATACTTGGAAAACAGACGATGATATTTCATTAAATAAGTTCATAGAGCAGATAGGCTTTGGAGTAAATCCAATACCGAATGATTGAAGCGCCAAAGGCTACATGGTCGAAGAATAAGCTGCTTAACCACTATCCCTGAAGCTGTTTAAAAAACTAACTTGACAATCATTTGATTATATGTTTTCATTATATTGAAAGAGCTTTCATAATAATGAAGAGGTATTCAAAATAATGAGAATGCATGAATTAAACAAAGTCTTATTATCTTCAAACAAACTTAAAGTCCTAAACTATTTGATTTTATATGCTGATAGAAAATTTTATGAATCTGAAATATCTAAAAATTTAAACATTAGTAATGGATCTGTTAATGCGATTTTAAATGAGTTTGTCGAATCAGGACTTTTGAAACGAGAACAATCCGGCCCATTAAAGATTGTATCCGTTTTAATGGATGATAAATTTTTAAAAGAATACAGGGCGTTTATTAATATGCTGGCTTTACAGCCTTTGGTTGAGGACTTAAAAAAAGATGCTATAAAGGTCGTTTTATTTGGTAGTTTTGCGCGTGGTGAAAATACACAGAAAAGTGATATTGATTTATATATATTAACCTATAAAAAAAAGGGGGTGATGGAGATTATTAATAAGTATTCTGAAACAGAAAAGGTTTTAAAGCACAGAATACAATCAATAATTGAGAATCCTTTGAAAAAATCAGGGGATAAGGTCTTTATCCGGCAAGTAGAAATGGGTAAGGTCTTATGGGAAAGGGAGGTTAATGAAGAATATGAGGATGAACTTTAAAAAATGTTTAGAAAATAAAAAAATATTTAAGTCCACAGAGGTTAAATACTTAGTTGGAAAAGAAATAAAATTAGCTGAAGAAGACTTGAAGAAAGCCCATGAAGGGTATGAAAGAGAAGAATTTAGGTGGCCAACTATACAATGTTATTATTCGATGTTCCATTCGACTAGAGCATTGTTGTACCTTAAAGGTTACAGAGAAAGAAGCCATATTTGTTTATATATTGCGATGGAAGAATTGTATGTAAAGAAAGGTTTGATAGATTCCGAAATAGTCGAGGTATTTAAAGAAGCAAGATTCTTAAGAGAAGATGCTGATTATAGAGGAGATTTCTCTCAAGAAAATCTTAATAAGCTATTGGATAATTCAAGGAAAATGCTGAAAATAGCTAAATCTATTATGAAGAATAATTGAGGAAGTGTACTTATTGCCGGACCGGGTTACAAACCACTAGTGTCCGGTTGTTCATGTAAAGATTATTAATAAAGAACTGAAAATATAGACGGGGTTGCAAACCCCACCCGGCAATAAGGTAACATGATTTATGAGCCAACGATACTATTTTACATTTTGTTTCGGTAACATTTATTATGACCTAATTCGGATACGGCAAAAAAGTTGATTTTTTGAGTATTTTTTTATATAATCCATTCAAATAGCTGCTCTTGGGTTCAGATCAAGTTTAAGTTCTAAGCTTATAAAATCAAGGCAAAAAATTTACGGAGGTATGAAAAATGAGGAGAATAATAACTAGTTTACTGGTAGTCTTTTTATTTGCTCTTACAGTTTCCGGCTGTGGAGATAATAGAACAAAGGAAAAGATTATAGGGACAGGGGTTGTTTCGAGTAAGAATATTACTAGTATGGAGAATGGAGTAGATGCTGTTAAGTCATCTATTGACAAGGTTACAGGATTTACCACTCTTTTGGCAAGCGCAGATGATAACTCTGCCGGATCAATGAGCGCGTTTAATGCATTTTCATCAAAGATGAGAACATTAGAGGATGGTGATGATGGCGGCTTGGATGTGGACCCTGACGGCTGGGCAACTGCAGAGGGAGAGGTAAAATATCCTGATGGAACTACAGAGGCCTTCTTAGTTAGAATGCAGATGCTTGATGCAGACGGAAATGCGATACTTTCCGAGAGCTTGGTTTATTTAGCCAGCAAGGCTCATATTATCTTAACTACGCCGACACTTTCATTTGAGACTATAGTTGAGCTTATTATAGAGGAATCTAGATTTGGCGTAATATATTATTCCAAATTGACATTTGTCCATACAGATGGTTTAACATACACAATAACACTGGAGAATATCACATGTGAGGATGTTATTACTCAGTCAGGCGAATGGAGTATTCCTGTAGCAGGCACAGGTACTGTGGAAATTTCAGGAAATAATTTTAAGATGACATTAGTATTTGGTAAGACAAATGGCGAATATACATGCAATGGTGTTATTACGCTTGATAATGAAACAGCCCGGCTGTATTTAACCTTTAATGGCGATACCGGATTGTATGACGGTTATTATGTGTTGTCAAACGGCGCTATTATTGAGATTTAATCCTTCATTAAATATATTAATATTCAAGCCTTGGGGGGGCGTTAAACAGGCGCTCCCTTTTTTTTCCCTATTTAATTAAAATTATAAAAAAGCCTTGACAATGATGTAGTATTATGTTAAATACTAGTAAATCAATCAACAACATAGTAAATAAGAATTTTTTTTGGAGGGATTAATATGACTGAGAAATATAAGATCGAAACATTAGCTCTGCATGGCGGTCAGGAGCCGGATCCAACAACAGGCGCGCGGGCTGTTCCTATTTATCAAACAACATCATTTAATTTTAAGAGCAGTGAACATGCGGCGAATTTATTCAGCCTTAAAGAATTTGGAAATATTTATACTCGTATAATGAATCCTACAACAGATGTTCTTGAAAAACGCATCACACTTCTCGAGGGCGGAGTAGGCGCTCTTGGCGTTGCGAGCGGACAGAGCGCTATTACTTTAGCGCTATTAAATATTGCGCAGGCAGGCGATGAGATTGTGTCAGCTGATAATTTATATGGCGGCACATATACGCTCTTTCATTATACATTCGCAAGGTTAGGGATAAAGGTAAAATTTGTCGACTCAAATAATATTGACGCGTTTAAAAAAGCAATTACGCCAAAAACAAAAGCAATATATGCTGAGTCTATAGGAAATCCAAAACTCAATGTTTCTGACCTTGAAGCGCTTTCAAAGGTTGCGCATGAAAATGGTTTGCCATTAGTGTTGGATAATACTGTTTCGCCATATCTTTTGAGGCCATTTGATTATGGGGTGGATATAATTGTTTATTCAGCAACAAAGTTTATTGGCGGACACGGCACATCAATTGGCGGGCTTATTGTGGATTCAGGAAAGTTCGATTGGACAAATGGAAAGTTTCCTCTAATCGCTGATCCTGATCCAAGTTATCATAATATGAATTTTGTTGAGGCTTTAAAACCTCTGGGAAATATAGCGTACATAATAAAAGCAAGGGTGTCTTTGCTTAGGGATTTAGGCGCGTGTATGTCGCCGTTTAACGCGTTTCTTTTTCTTCAAGGATTAGAAACACTGCATCTGCGTATGCCCAGGCATTCAGAGAACGCGTTAAAGGTTGCCGAGTATCTTGAAAAAAATGAAAATGTCGCATGGGTAAATTATCCGGGCCTTAGCTCAAGTCCTGAAAAAAAGAAGGCTGATAAATATTTAAAAAAGGGAGCGGGCGCTATTATTGGATTTGGAATTAAAGGCGGGAAAGAGGCAGGGAAAAATTCGTGGATTCATTAAAGTTAATATCCCATTTAGCGAATATTGGCGACGCGAAAACGCTTGCCATTCACCCTGCGACAACAACGCATCAACAGCTTACAGAAGAGGAGCAGATTGCCGTAGGAGTTACGCCTGATTTTATACGTTTGTCAATAGGTATAGAACATGTGGACGATATAATAGCTGACATTGAACAGGCCTTGCAAAAAAAATAGTTTTATTTCGATATTATTATTTAAGCAGAGGGACTGTCCCCTATGAGAAAAGGAGTGATAATGGCCAAGATTTATAACGATATAACAAAAACAATAGGCAATACGCCGCTTGTTAAAATAAATAAGGCCAATGATACAAGTTCAGTAATTCTCGCAAAGCTTGAATTTTTTAATCCTGTATCCAGCGTTAAAGACAGAATAGGAACAGCTATGATAGAAGACGCTGAAAAAAGAGGCTTAATAAATAATGAAACGGTTATTATCGAGCCTACGAGCGGTAATACAGGAATAGCGCTCGCAGCTGTATGCGCGTCAAGAGGATATAAACTTATTCTAACAATGCCTGATACAATGAGCATAGAGAGAAGAAAACTGATTTCCATATTCGGCGCTGAAATTATATTAACTGACGGAACAAAAGGCATGAAAGGCGCGATTGATAAGGCTGAGGAGCTTCTTAAAAATACAAAGAATAGTTTTATGCCTCAGCAGTTTAATAATTCGGCTAATAAAGAGATACATATTGAAACAACAGGCCCGGAGATTTGGAACGATACTGACGGAAAAGTGGATATATTTGTCGCAGGAGTTGGAACAGGCGGCACAATCTCAGGCGTTGGAGAGGTTTTAAAATCTAAAAAAAAGTCTGTTAAGATAATTGCTGTTGAACCGGAGGAGTCGCCCGTTTTATCAGGAGGTAAATCCGGGCCGCATAAGATACAGGGTATTGGCGCCGGGTTTGTTCCAAAGATATTAAATACGAATATAATTGACGAGGTAGTGACTGTGTCTTCCGGGAATGCCGGGATCACAGCAAGAGCGCTCGCGAAGAATGAAGGTATATTAACAGGTATATCAGGCGGCGCTGCGATGTTCGCTGCTCTTGAGGTTGCAAAGAGAGAGGAGTCAAAAGGAAAGACCATAGTTGTGGTTCTGCCTGATACAGGAGAAAGATACCTTTCAACATGGTTATTTGAATAGGTTTAAACTTATTTTGGAGAAGGATATGAAATTATCTGCGCGCACAAGATATGGAGCAAGGCTTATGGTAAAGCTTGCCTGCGAATATGGCAAGGACTTGGTGTTCCTTAGGACTATAGCAAAGTCAGAGGATATTTCTGAGAAGTACCTTAGCCAAATAATTATTCCGTTAAAGGCAGCTGGCCTTGTGAATGCGGTCCGCGGCGTGCAGGGCGGATATATGCTTGCAAAAAATCCCAAAAATATTACAATGAAAGACATCTTTTATGCGCTGGAAGGCAAGGCTGAGATTATGGCTTGTTTTGGAGGCAAAAGTTCTTGTAAGAGATCGAGTATTTGTGTTACACAAGGCGTGTGGCATATAATGCAAAAAAGTATAAACAGCGCTCTTGAAGGGTTTGATCTCGAAGGTTTAGCGAAACAATATAAAAGCTTGGAAAAGGATCAAACTGTATATTTCCCTTCAGTTTTTTGAGGAATAGTATGAAAAAAATAATGCCGGAATATTTTAAATTTTTATTTTCTGTTTTTATAAGCGGAATGCTTCTGTTTTCTATATTTAGGATAACTCTTTTTTTAATGAATCTTCATTTGGCGGACGGATTGCCGCAGGAACAGATTCTTTTCGCGCTTTTTAACAGAGGTATTTTATTCGATCTTAATATGAACGCGTTTATATTGGTTTTACCCGGACTTGCTTTTACTATAGAATATTTTGCAAAGAAAAGGAGCGCTGTATTACAGAAGATCATAAACTTTTATATAGTAACCGCTTATACAATAGCAATAGTTATTTCAACTATGGATCTGCCATTTTTCTTGTATTATAACTCGAGAATAACCAGAACCGTGTTTTATTGGTTTGACAATGTGTATTTAATGTTTAAAGCTGTGTTTACTACTCCTCAGTATTATCCTGTTATTTTTACGGTTTTTATATTATCGTTTATTTTTGCGAAAATAATCGCATATTTTAAAACGCTGTATCTTGAAAAAAATTATACGATAAAACATCGTTTTCCAAAGAGGCTAAGCATATTTTTTGTGACAGCGTTTTTGTTTTTTCTCGGAATACGCGGCGACGCGGATCCAAATAGCATGCCGATCTCTGTTAAAGACAGTTTTTTCTGCGACTACGCGTTTCTTAATCAGCTTGGCGTTCATCCAATGTATAATTTTATGGACAGCTTTTTACATTACAGAGTTAATTATTTTAAAGACGATGATATTGCTGTTGACCATGCTCGCAGATATCTTGGAATAACAGAAACGTCGTATGATTCGCCTATTGCGCGGAATGTGTCATTTACAGAAGACGCAATCAAACCGAATATAGTAATTGTTATTATAGAAAGCATGAGCGCAAATAAGATGAAAAAATTCGGGTGCGGGAAGGATTTGACTCCAAATCTCGAGAAGCTTGCGGATGAAGGCAGATTGTTTACAAATTTTTATACTTCCAGCATTCATACAGCTGACGGTATTTTTGCCGCATTGTATTCTTTTCCGGTTATTATGAGAGAGAAACCAATGAGTTCAATACAAAGCGCCAGCCGGACTTTTTACGGTATGCCGCAGGTGTTGCAAGAAAACGGGTATCAAAATATTTTTATTTATACAGGCGATATGGAATTCGATAATATGGGAGCCTTTTTATCCGGGAATGGATTTAACGAAATAATCAGTAAGCCGCATTATTCAAAGGATTCTCTTCAAAATTCATGGGGAGTTTATGATCATGTTATGTTTGATTATGCTGTTCCCAAGCTTACTGAAATGTCAAAAAGCGATAAGCCGTTCTTTGCTGTGTTTATGACAATTTCATCTCATATATGGATAAGTATTCCGGAGATAGAGGGGTTTGACAGGCGGTTTGAAGATAATGACGACGCTATATATGACTACACTGATTGGTCTATTGGCAGATTTATTGAAAAATCAAAACAAGAGCCTTGGTTTGATAATACAATATTTGTATTTTTTGGAGATCATGGACAGAACTTTGACGCGATATATGACATGCCGATCGCATACCATCACTCCCCATTAATTATTTACGCGCCAAAGTTAGTTAAGCCGGAGGTTTATGATAATCTTGCTTTGCAGATAGATGTTTTTCCGACGGTAATGGGTATTATTCGTATTCCATATATTAATAATACTTTGGGAGTTGATATTTCTAAAGAGGAGCGGCCGTACGCTTATTTTTCCGCGGATAATAAAATCGGGTGCTTAAATGATGATATGTATCTTGTTATGCGGTCAAATAACCAAACATCAATGTATGATTATAAGGGCAAGAGTACTCAAGACCGGATTGAGTCGAATAAAGAGCTCTTTACAAGTATGAATGATTATACCTTCTCAATGCTTCAGACTGCGCAGTGGATGATTGACCACCAAAAGGTCAAAGATCCAAGGTAATCTTCCCTATCAAATTGTTTCACTTTTAATCTATTTATACTATAATACAAATATCTTTTTCCGGAGGTGTTTTTTTTATGCCAATAAGCAAAAAAGCGTTATGGTTTAGAGGACTTATTATTTTTGGATCAGGACTAGCGGTAAACACAGCGTTTGTCGCCTGGAATATAGGCGGAGTATTAAGGGAGCTTAGCAGAATAACCGTATTAGTCGGATTATTTATGTTAATAATTGGCGGGATAATAAAGATTGTAAAGGCAATAAAGAGATAGAAAAGAGAATACAGAAAACAGAATAAAATGTCATACTGAACTTGCCTGTCCCGGATTAGGCGGGGTTTCAGGATCGTCGTAAAATACATCGCACACATAGATCCTGAAATAAATTCATTTGCGTGTTTAATGACAGCTTGTATTGCAGGTATGTTTTTTAGGAACAGCTCAATCGTGGCGTATTCAATATGAAGAGGTATTAGATGAAGATAATAGCGAGTAATAAAAAAGCATTCCATGATTATTTTGTCCTGGAGCAGTTTGAGGCCGGGATTATTCTGGAAGGCCACGAGGTTAAATCAGTGAGGCAGACAAAGGTTAATCTTAAGGACAGCTATGTTAAATTTAGAGGAACTGAAGCGTATGTTGTAAATATGCATATAAGCGAATATTCCCATGCCGCTATTCCTGAGACCTATGATCCCACAAGATCAAGAAAACTTTTAATGCATAAGAAAGAGCTTACAAGGCTTATGGGTAAAATAAAGGAAAAGGGCTTGTCAGTTGTGCCGCTTGAGATGTATTTTAATCAAAAAGGTATTGCAAAATTAAAGATAGGGCTTGTTAAAGGCAAGAAGCTTTATGATAAAAGAGAGGTAAAAAAGAAGCGTGATATTGAAAGGGAAATGGAGCGGCAGAATATTAGGATAAAGTAACTACTAGTCAAATACTAATAACTACTAAAATTAGTAATTCAAAAATTACCAACAATACCAATCTATTTTTAAACTACTAATCAAATACTAATAACTACTAAAATTAGTAATTAATTGACAAAAGTGTATATATATTTGCTAAATATAAAAGTGGAAGGCATTTTTATTTTATGTTAGATAAGGCTAAATTGAAATTATAGAGCCTAATAACTTCGCGAAGATTTCGCATGCCTTTTCTAATATTTTTATATATAATAATATAAAGTCGCATGACGCTATACGCGTAACGCGCCACGATTTATGGGGGTGAAACGGGTTCGACAGGGATATTTGAGATAATAATGCAGGCCGAGGATAGCTAATACTCGTAAAAATTCGGCTAAAGCGATAAACGCAAAAACAAAAAACGTTCTAAAGAACGTAATAATGCCGCAGGTAATGCCGGTAATGGCAATGCCTATGGCAATAGCCGCTTAATTTAGCGGCGTGCTTACCCTTCCTTGTCTGTCGGGCAGGACTAAGTATCATTTTAGGCAGGCTTGCGTTTTTGATGCCGGTGCAAAAACGGACATTTATCCGGATAGCTGCAGAATGATCCTGCTGGATAGGAGAGTTTGCAGTTAAATTAAAATGCCAGCTAAGCTTGTAGATGTTATTATCAATGTGTTCTTGGAC
>JBDRED010000030.1:0-42818 GCA_043820025.1 Elusimicrobiota bacterium | reverse complement strand
ATATTATCTTATTATTAAATATGCCTTTAACTAATTTCATTCTCTTTTAGTCCAGCCCTAACACATCATTCATATCATACAATCCCGCGGGCTTGCCTTTTAGCCATTTTGCTGCCAGCACAGCGCCACTCGCAAAATTATCCCTTGTATGCGCTCTATGCGTTATCTCAACACGCTCATTATTTCCGGCAAAAAGCGCTGTATGTTCGCCTATAATATCCCCGGCTCTTACCGCATGTATACATATCTCTTTATCCGGACGTTCATTGGTCATTCCTTTTCTGCCATATATCCAGTTTTTTTTATCCTTTCCTGTTGATTCGGCAATACATTTCGCAGCCATCAGCGCTGTTCCGCTTGGCGAGTCCTTTTTTTGATTATGATGAAGCTCAATAATCTCTGTGTCATAATCCTTCAGATAAGCAGCCGCTTTTTTAATTATATTAAAAAAAACATTTACTCCAATACTCATGTTAGGAGCAAAAACAATTGGGATTTTTTTAGATGCTTCTTCGATCATATTTTTTTCCGCATCGGAAAACCCGGTTGTTCCGATTATTAAACCCTTGCCTTGTTTTACTATTGATTTAATATTATTAATCGTAGACTCATGAAACGAGAAATCAATATAAATATCTGTCTTATCCGCCGTGCCGCTTAAGCCGCCTGTGATTTTCACACCGCTTCCAAGAACAATCTCCTGTCCTATAAACGGACTGTCAGCCGTTTCTACAGCTCCAACTAATTCAGTTTGACTATCATAAGTTATCGCGTCAATAATTTTAGCGCCCATTCTTCCTTTTGCGCCAATAACGGAAATCTTTACCATTTTTTCACCTCTTAAATTATTCCATAATCTTTCATCGCCCGGAACAGCTTTTGTTTATTGTTATCTTCCATCTCATAAAGCGGAAGCCTTAATGTTGCTTCGCACAATCCCATTTTTTTCATCGCCTCTTTTATTGGGCCCGGGTTAGTCTCAATAAAAATATTTTTTATCAAAGGATAAAGCTTATAATAATACTCCCTTGCCTTATTCAAATCTCCGGACTCAAATGCCTTAACATAATCTGACATATCCTTTGGCAAAATATTCGCCGCAACTGAAATAACGCCTTTTCCGCCTATTGCCAGTATAGGAAGAAGGAGCGCGTCGTCTCCGGAAATAATTGTCAATTTGTCTCCGCATAAGGCTCTAATCCGAGTCATCTGGTCCAAACTTCCGCTGGCCTCCTTTACCGCAATAATGTTCTTACACGCATCAACTAACCTTTTCATCGTCTCAGGTTCAATATTAATGCCTGTGCGTGACGCTATATTGTATAACACAATCGGAATTTTTACGCTATCAGCTACCTTTCTAAAATGCTCAAACAATCCGCGCTGTGTGGGCTTGTTGTAATAAGGAGCTATTACAAGAGCTGCGTCTGCTCCGGCAGTTTCCGCATGCTTTGTAAGGCGTATCGCTTCTTCGGTATTATTTGAACCGGTGCCTGCGATAACGGGTATTTTTCCTCCGGCGGCCTTAACAACAACATCTATAACCTTATCATGTTCGTCATGAGAAAGTGTTGCGGACTCTCCGGTAGTGCCGCAAGGCACTATTCCATCCGTGCCCTGTTCTATGTGCCATTTAACAAGTTTTGCCAGCGCTGTTTCGTCGACATTTCCATTTTTAAACGGCGTAACTATAGCAACAATCGACCCTCTAATTTCCATTTTCACCCCCAAAAAATACTTAGTATTTTTTATCTTAATTTTGAATTGCCGCAAAATGCGCAATAGCGCTAAATCCCCAAATTCTATATTTCCATTTCTCCGTGAAAAGACACATGCACACTGCCTTTTAAATACACCTCTCTTATCTCGTCGTATTTTTCTATTTTAAAATTAATCTCTAAAATTTCACCGCCTCTTGTATGCGCCTTAACAGGCGGCGCAGCGCCTTTTTCCAGACCGGATATTATAGCCGCGGCTGTTGAACCCGAACCGCACGCAAGCGTCTCATTTTCCACGCCGCGCTCATAGGTGCGCACTTTGATTATCTCACTATTAATCACCTGTACAAAATTTACGTTAGTTCCTTTTGGCTTAAAATGCTTATTATAACGAATTGATCTGCCCATTTCTTTTACATCCACATCGTCAATATCGTCTACAAATATGACAACGTGCGGAACGCCGGTGTTAATATAATACGCCTTCATTTTTCCAAATTTATCTAAATCTAACTCAATATCCTTTTCAAAATCAACCGGGTCAATCATTCTAACATTAATTTTATCATCTACTATTTCAGCGCCAATAGGGCCTGCCAGTGTTGTGAATTTCATTTTGTTTTTTACTATGCCCAAAGAATACGCAAAATGCGCAGCGCAGCGCGCTCCATTTCCGCACATTTCAGCTTCACTGCCGTCCTGATTAATGATACGCATTTTAAAGTCCGAGTCATTTGAAGATTCGATAATAATTAATCCATCCGCGCCGATACCCGCAATTCTGTCGCATAATCTTTGAGCGAGCAGGTTTTTGTTTTCAGGAAGAGTATTCGCTCTATTATCAAGCATAACAAAATCATTGCCGCTGCCATGCATCTTTGTGAATTTTATTTTTTGCCCCATATTAACCTCCGGCTCTAAAAATTATGTTGTTTATAATTATACGCTCACTAGATTGTATTTTCGCCTTTTATTAAATCATTGTTTGTTTCGCGTTTTCTTACTAATCGCGCCTTTTTTCCCTTAACTATTACTTCAGCCGCTCTCTTTCTTGAATTATAATTAGACGACATACTGAACCCATAAGCGCCGGAGCTCTTCACAGCAAGATAATCGCCCTCATTTACCGTTCTTATGCTTCTGTTTTTTGCTAAATAATCGCCTGACTCGCAAATAGGGCCTACCACATCCGCTTTTACTATTTTAGAATTTGTATTATTTAACGGGATTATCTCGTGATACGCGTCATATAATGACGGCCTCATTAAATCATTCATTCCCGCGTCAATAATTATAAAATTCTTTTTTGAAGATTTTTTATTATACAAAACCTTGGTTATTAGTATTCCCGCATTTCCAACAATAGACCTTCCGGGCTCAAGTAATATTGTAAGTTTTTCTTTTTTTAAAATCGTTCCTATTTTTTTAAATAAATGTAAAGGAGTAGGCGCCTTCTCGCCTTTATAGCTTATTCCCAAACCGCCGCCGCAGTCAATATACTGTAAAACTATCCCATCTTTTTTAAGATCATGCACTAATTTAAGAATCTTTCTTACTGCCTCAACATAAGGCTCTATAGACATAAGCTGCGACCCTATATGCATATGCACGCCGACTGTATTAATATTTTTTAGCGAATTTGCGCGCTTATAATACTTCCTCGCGTCCTTTATTTCAATGCCAAACTTGCTTTCAGCCAGCCCTGTCGCTATGTATGGGTGTGTTTTTGGATCCACATCAGGATTAACGCGCAGACTTATTCTCGCTGTCATCTTCATTTTGCCCGCAATTTTATTAATAGCCTCCAGCTCTGCCATTGATTCAACATTAAACATTAAAATATTAGACTTTAACGCGTATGCAATCTCATCTTCTGTCTTTCCTACGCCTGCGTAAACAATCTTATTATTTGAAAAACCGGCTTTCTTTGCCCGGAACAATTCGCCGCCTGAGACTATATCAATCCCGGCTCCAAGTTTCGCAAGCTCATGAGCAACGCCAATATTTGAATTCGTTTTTAAAGCGTAACAAACCAGATGCGGAACACCCTTGAACGCTTTTTCATACGCCTGAAAATTGTTTTTTATTTCATCATAACTATACACATACAATGGCGTTCCAAACTTTTTTGCTATACTGCCGGCTAAAACTCCGTCACAATATAGTTTATTTTTTTTATAATTGAATCCCATAATTAACTCCTTCTCATCGATCGACGCGCATGTAGATATACTTAATTGAGCGTCTGTACGTCCCATATTGACTTAATATTTTTTCAATTGTGTTTTTACGGACTTTGTCGATGTGCCGCCTTCAATTTTTTGCGCGTCAATTAACTTTTTTGGGTCAAAGACACCAAATATATCCTTCTTAAAAACATTTGAAAATTGCTTAAACTCGTCTAATTTTAATTCCATAAATGTCTTATTCTTATTTATAGCATAGATCACAATCTGTCCTGTGATTCTATGCGCTTCTCTAAACGGCACCTTATGCGCCACAAGATAATCCGCTATTCCTGTAGCATAAAGATATCCGTTATCAAGCGCTTTCCTCATATTATTTTTCTTAATCTTCATGCTAAGTATTACCTTTGGAAGAATACACAAGAAATCCAAAACAACATCAACTGTTGAGAATAGATAATATTTATCTTCCTGAAGATCCCTGTTATATGTGAGCGGCAGAGCTTTCATTACGTTTAAAAATGAATTAAGCGCTCCTATCACACGTTCAGACTTGCCGCGAGTGAGCTCTAGTACGTCAGGGTTTTTTTTCTGAGGCATTATTGACGATCCCGTGGCAAATGAATCATCCATCTCTACAAAAGAAAATTCCTGCGAAGAATAAATTATTAAATCCTCGGCAAGCCTTGAGCAATGCATAGCAAATACAGCTGACGCTGATAAGAAATCAATAATAAAATCCCTATCGCTTACAGCGTCCATGCTATTTATTGATATTTTAGAAAAACCTAATTCATTGGCAACAGCCCTGCGGTTTATTTCGTATGGCGTTCCTGCGAGCGCGCCGGACCCAAGAGGCATAACATCCAAACGTTTTAACATATCCTTAAACCTATCAATATCACGGTCAAGTATTGACGCGTAAGCTAAAACATAATGCGAAAACAAAACAGGCTGAGCCTGCTGAAGATGCGTATATCCCGGCATTACAATAGAAATATTTTCTTTTGCTGTATCAGTTAGAGATTTTTTAAAAACATTAAGTTCTTTTAAAACGCATCCAACAACATCCTTTAAATACATTCTCATATCTAAAGCAACCTGATCATTCCTCGATCTGCCTGTATGAAGTTTTTTGCCTGTATCTCCGCACAGCTCAATAAGCCTGCGCTCAATTGCCATATGAATATCTTCATCCTGCGCATTAAAACAAAAGAGATTTTTATTAAACTCAACCCGGATTTTTTTTAGAGCGCTAACTATTTTTTTAAACTCGGATGAAGTTACAACCTTTGCTTTTTGGAGGCTGTTAACATGAGCAATTGAGCCTTTAATATCATACTCATATAACCGTTTATCAAGTTCCAGCGACGAAGTAAAATCCAGTATCCTCTTATTAAGCGGCTTTGAAAATCGTCCTGACCAAAGCATAATTACCTCCAATGAAAAATGCAAAGCATTTTCCATGAATTGGGAATTGGGAATTGAAGCATAATAATATTAGATTATTATAGCGCTCAAACACTTAAACACTTACGCGCTCATTTCTTCTTCCTCTTTAACGCCGTAACCTTTAATGGAAGGCTCCAAAGCTCGATGAATCCTTTTGATAAAGATTGATCGAATTTGTCTTCTTCAGTATATGTCGCTAAGTCCTCGCTATAAAGCGAATACTTAGATTTTCTTCCGACTACCCGGCAATTGCCTTTATATAACTTTAATTTTACAGCGCCTGTCACATACTTCTGCGCTCCCTGCATAAACGCATCGAGGTATTCCTTAAGCGGAGAGAACCAGAGCCCGTTATAAATAAGTTCTGAATATTTATGTCCCAAAATTTCTTTGTAATGCAGTGTCTCTCTATCCAGAACTAAGGACTCTAAGTCCTTATGCGCTTTTATCAAAATCTCGCCTGCCGGAAACTCGTATATTTCCCTGGATTTAATTCCCACAAGCCTGTTTTCCACTATATCTGCTCTGCCAATACCGTGTTTTCCGCCAATAGCATTTAACTCTTCAATAAGTTTAACAAGCGAACCATACGTCTTACCATTAATTTTTTTCGGAACGCCTTTTTCAAATGAGACCTCGACATAACAAGGTTTATTGGGCGCTTTTTCAGGAGTACTAGTCATGATATATGTCTGCAAAGACGGCTCAGTCCATGGATCTTCCAACTCTCCGCATTCCACGCTAACACCCCAAATATTTTTATCTATACTATAAACCTTTTTCTTAGTCACATCTATTGGAATCTTATGTTTTTTTGCGTATTCTATTTCTGCTTCTCTTGACGCAAATTCCCATTCTCTGACAGGAGCGAGGCACATAAGTTCAGGCGCTAACGCAAACACGCCTGCTTCAAACCTGACCTGGTCATTGCCTTTGCCTGTACAGCCATGCGCTACAGCATCCGCCTTTTCTTTTTTCGCGGCCTTTACAAGCCTATCGACTATCAATGGCCTGGAAAGCGCTGTTGCCAATGGATACTGCCCCTCATACATAGCATGAGCTTTAAGAGCAGGCATTATATAATCCTTTGCAAACATCTCCTTTAAATCTTCTATTATTACCTTTGAAGCTCCTGCTGCTTTCGCGCGTTTTATTAACGGCGCAATTGTCTGCTCCTGGCCGACATTAGATGAATAAGCTACAACCTCGCAGTCATATTTATCTTTTATCCATTTTATAAGAACAGATGTATCTAATCCTCCTGAATACGCGAGAACAACCTTTTTAATTTTCTTCATTTTACCTCCAATCATTTACTGCAGTCAGCCAGCGCGCTGTCCAATATTTTCATAGCTTCATCAATATCTTTTTTCTGTATTATATAAGGCGGTAAAAAACGCAGGGTATTTCCCTGAACCGCGTTAATACTCAGCCCCTTTTTTAAACATTCAAGAACAACAGGGCCGGCCTCAATACTTAACTCAGCGCCTAATATAAGCCCTTTGCCTCTAATATCTTTTATAACGCCGTGTTTTTCTTTAAGAGCATTTAGACTTTTTAATAAATACGCGCCCATAGCGCTTATATGATTAAGCATAGACGGCTTTAATAGTTTTAAAACCTCAATAGCCGCAGCGCAGGAAATCAAATTACCGCCAAATGTAGAACCATGACTGCCAAAAGTAAATGTATCCTTTATTTTACTTTTAACAAATGTCGCGCCAAGCGGGAATCCTCCGCCTAATGCTTTTGCTAAAGTAACTATATCCGGCTTTACTCCATACTCTTTGTAAGCAAACATATTGCCTGTGCGTCCCATGCCAACCTGTATTTCGTCAAAAATTAACAGCGCGTTATACCGGGCGCAAAGTTTTTCAATATCCTTAATAAATTTTTTATCAGCTGAATATACTCCGCCTTCGCCTTGAATAGACTCAATAATCACAGCGCAAGTTTTATTAGAAAACTTTGATTTAACTGAATCTATATTATTAAATTTCGCAAATTTAAATCCTTTTAGAAGAGGTTTAAAACCATAATGCATTTTTTTTTGGCCTGTTGCGCTAAGCGTTGCAATGGTCCTGCCATGAAATGACTTCTCAAAAGAAATAATCTCGTACTTCTTTGAATTAATGCTCCGGCCCCATTTCCTGGCTATTTTAATAGCGCACTCATTAGCTTCAGCTCCGCTGTTAGATAAAAATATCTTCCCGCAGCCTAAAAATGAAATTAATTTCCTGCCCAATTCAATCTGAGGCTTAGTGTAAAAAAGATTGCACGCATGCGCCAGGGTATCTGCCTGCTTCTTTACGGCATTTGTTATTGCAGGATGGCAATGCCCAAACGCATTTACAGCAATACCTGATAAAAAATCAAGATACTTCTTTCCTTTATCGTCCCAAATGTATTTGCCTTTACCTTTAACAATACAGACAGGATACCTCTTATAAACCGTTAATAAATATTTTTCTTCGTCAGCCTTATATGACATGATTATCTCCTCAGCCTGGTTCCCATAATTTTAGTAGATTCTAAACATTTTTTTAGAATACCCTTGACCCTGCCGTCAACAATATCAACCTCTCCCACGCCTCGTCCTAAAGCGCGTTTAGCAGACTCGAGCTTTGGCACCATTCCTCCGCTGATAATACCCTTTTTCACCATCTGAGCAACGCTTCCGGCATTAATTTCCTTAATAATTGACGATTCATCATTCACATCCTTGAGCACACCCGGTATATCGCTTACAAAAATTAGTTTCTTAGCGCGCAAAGCAGCCGCTATAGCAAATGCCGCTTCATCAGCGTTTACATTTAACGCCCCGCCCTTGCCATCGCTGCATATAGACGACACAACAGGCACATATTGATTTTTTAAAAGCAAATTTAAGAGGCCGCAATCAACCTTCTTAATAGTGCCGACATAACCGAAATTCTGTTTACGCCTTGCAATAATAAAATCCGCGTCCCTTCCGGAAATTCCCACAGACTTTGCGCCGGTTTTTTGCAGTTCGCCAACAATGTGTTTATTTACCTTTCCTGAGAGAACCATCTCAACAAGTTCCATTGAATTTTCATCCGTATATCTAAGGCCATTAACAAATTTTACCTGTATTCCGACCTTATCGAACCAGCTGCTTACATCCTTCCCTCCGCCATGCACAATCACAGGCATGAAACCATTCTCGCCGGCAATCTCTATATCCATTAAAAACGCTCTTCTTTTTAATGGATCATTAAATACGCTTCCGCCAAACTTAATGACTATAATATTCTTATTTTTCATTTGACCTCTAGTTTGCTTACGCTAAAAAACATTGGCAATAAGGATTATATAGATTACTAAATTTTTTGTTGTCTCTCAAGAAGAAATTAAAATTTATTCTTTAACATATTTAAATGTAAATGCGGCCCTTGAAAGCTTTGTAAAGAGGTCTATATCTTTCTTAATAAACGGGTCCTGCTCAATTAAGAGCGAAAAGCCTTCCCATATTCCAAACCATCCCAAAGGCATAAGTATTATTCCCATTAGTTCAATAGTAAGCTGTTTAAATGTCTTGTAATAAGTTAAAAAAGTTATCACGCCTAATGATAACATTCCAAAAAAAAGAAGCATCAGGCCTTTTATACGCAGCAGCCTGATATCCTTTAATAAAGACAACTGCCTGAACTTAAAATACTGCTTTAACCTCTTAATTACTATTCTTTCCGAGCCTTTATCCTCAAGCTCTATTGGAGCATAAATTGTAATTATAAATTCGCCCCGCGCGTTTTCTCTATACCGTTTTTTCAGTTCGCTTAAAAAATCCCCTGAAAGCACACGTTGAGTAAGCGGGCTGGGGTCAAAGTCAGAAAAAATATCATCCCACGAATCAATAGCGATTGATATATCCTGAATATCCTTTATTCTTTGTATATTACTTTCATTATCCATAAATTACACCCCGCTGAAGTAATTAAACCACTGTTTTTGAAAAATGCAAATGCGCTATATTAAATTTTTGAAGCGTCGAGTCCTGCGGCATAACCTGTGCTCCAGGCTACCTGCAAATTATAACCGCCTGTAGGCCCGTCCAGGTCAAGTAATTCGCCGATAATATATAGATTATCTATTATTTTTGAGCGCATTGTTTTAGGGTCAATCTCATTTAATTTAGCTCCGCCGCTCGTAATAACCGCCTTTTCAAAACCATACAATCTTCTTGCCTTTAATTCGCAGCCCTTTAACAGAGTTACAAGCGTTTTTCTTTCATCCTTTGTAATTATATTACATTTTTTTTCCGGATCAATTTTACTAAGATTGATAATTACAGGCACAAGCTTTAATGGCAAAAGCTTATCTAGGCTGTTTTTGAACATCTTATTTGTGTTTTCTGCAAAATCACGCCTTATTCTTGCGTCCAAATCGGAAAATGAAAGAGCGGGTTTAAAATCAATTGAAATAATTACTTCCCCATTCTTCAGCATTTCACCAATCTTTTTGCTCAGATCTAAAATTATCGGCCCGCTCATGCCATTAGCTGTAAACAAGGCTTCCCCAAACCTAGATTCCTTTACAGAGCCTTGGTGCGCTGTAATATTAACATTTTTAAGACTAAGGCCTTCTAAATTTTTTACCCAGCCTTCTTCGACAATTATTGGAGTTAGGGAAGGCGCCGGGTCAATAATGCTATGCCCGATTTTTTTCAGCCATTCATACCCGTCTCCTGTAGAGCCTGTTGACGGATATGAGAGTCCTCCTGTAGCAAAAATATATTTGCGCGCTTTGATTTCCCTTTTAGTTAATAAAAGTATTTTTTCAATATGGTTTTTTTCAACAATAATTTCATCAACGATTGATGAACAGCTAATAATAACTCCGTTTTTTACGAGTTCCTTTTGCAGAGCGTTAACAACATCTTCAGCATTATCGCCGGCAGGAAAAACCCTTCCTCCGCGCTCTATCTTAGTCTGAAGTGAAATCGAATTAAAATATTTTATCACATCATCAGTGCCAAAAGCTGTAAGGCTTGAATACAAGAATTTTCCATTGTTTCCAAATTTATTTATTAGATTTTTTACATCATCCTCGACATTGGTAATATTACAGCGTCCTTTACCTGTAATTATTATCTTTTTACCCAAAGACTTATTCTTTTCGAAAAGTATTACCTTTGCTCCATTTCGGGAAGCAACGCACGCAGCCATCATTCCGGCAGCGCCTCCGCCAATAACCGCTACATCAAATTTCATACTTTACCATCCCTTTTTTTTATTTCTGTCATTAGTTATCTTCCTCAGCCACTCTGTCATTCCCCGTTTTTTTTCTGTCATTCCTGCACATTCGCTTTGCTCAGTGTAAACTCATGCAGGAATCTTCGACACATTTTCATCATACGTTGACGAGGCCTTTGGCCTCGGTTATCGTACGATATATATCTATCGAAGATCCCGGAGCAAGTCCGGGATGACTATGTTTTTTTCTGTAGAGTTAAAAATTTCCAATATTCTGAATCCTGTATTCTTAGTATATTACTCTCTTTAAAAACAAGCCTTTTGATGGCGCAACCTTTAAATGATATTTTCTGGTTTTAGCCTTTAACAGCTCCTCAACATGCGCGGGTTCCCATGCGCCTCTGCCTACCTCTACAATACTCCCAACCATAAACCTAACCATTTTGTGTAAGAAATTTCTAGCCTTGATACAAACATATATCGTGTTTTTCCGTTTAATTATTTTAACCGCTTTTACATGCGTTATCGAAGACTCTCTCTTATCGTGAACTGTGGTAAACGCTTTAAAATCTTTTTTCCCGATAAACGCTTTTGCCGCTTCTTTCATTTTTACTATATCTAAAGCGTACGGAATATGCCAGGAATACTTATGAGTAAACGGCTGCATAATTTTACTGTTATTTATTCTATAAATATACACCTTTCCCTTCGATGAATATCGCGCGTTAAAATCTGTGTCCTTGATTTCAGCGGACATTACCCTGACAGACGCAGGCAGGTGTTTATTAATAATTTCCGGTATTTTAACCGGAGGCAATAAAATCTGCTCTTTATAAGTCACGGCCTGCGCTTTTGCGTGTACTCCGGAATCAGTCCTTGAGGCGCCCTGAACACTGATAGGAGTTTTATAAACTTTTTGCAGAGCCTTTTTAACAACAGCCTCTATTGTAGGCACATTTTTCTTTGAATTTTGCGCCTGCCAGCCGCAAAACCCGCTGCCGTCATATGCAATTGTAAGCTTAATGGTATTATTCAATTTAATACTTTCTCCTTAATTAGATTACTAATATTATCATCCGATTTTAATCTATAAATCTTCAAATGAAATCAGCCGAAAATGTTTATCCTTAAAATATTTTTTCGTATTATCAGCGCATGCTGATTCAAGCTCTTTCTTCCTCCACTCATCCTCTTTTCCCGGGTGAGTCATCAGCTCAATGGCCAAACCATCGTCTAAATTACTCAACTCATCAAAATTCCATCCGGAAACAAAATGATCAGTTGTTTTAATATCTAACTTTCGCAGTTCTTCTTTCATACGCGCATATACATCAGCGCCCAATTCGTTATAATAGCTCTTAAAAAATCTCATTGTCTCAAGGCCATGCTCCTTTGCTATTCCTGATATGAAAGGCAAAAGATCTTCTCTTAAGTGTATGTGATAATGACTGTCCATATGCCTAAACTCCAATCCGGCATCTTTATATTCTTTTATCTGTTTTTTCATAGTTTTCTCTATACTGCCAAGTTTAACCGTGTTATCTTTGTATCCGATTACGCGCCCTTCTCCGTGTTTTATCACAAAATATTCGCTAAGGTCTAAATGAAGCCCCACTTTAAGACTTGTATTCTCATTAGCCAGAGCAGTTCCCTCTATAAAATATTTTCCTGTGGTCATAATTGTAGCGGACGTAACAACGCCTTCTTTATGCGCTTTAACAATTGCTTCATTAATATCCTTTGTTCTTCCGAAATCATCCGCATTAATAATTATTTTTCTCATATAACCTCTATAAAAACCTAAACATCCAAATACCGACTAACATAATTCCTAATCCAAGAACGACTCCATCTCTCCAAGTAAAACTTAAAACATAAATACTGCTTCTGTCTTTTTCAACTGAAAATCCTCTAAGGTACATTGAAACGCTTAAAGTATCTATGTATACTGTCATAGATCTCCATACCAAATCTATTGCCAGCGCGTATTTTTTTGCCCTTTCTCTTAATACGCCTTCGTTAAATATTACTCCTCTCATTTTCAATGAATTAACAACCCTGTCAACCTTTAGAAATAAAAGCGGTATAAATCTGATTGAAAGCCCGATCATCACAGGAATTATTCTTGGATTAATACGAAATATCTTTAAAAATCCTAACATTGACTCGAGCCCGACAACAACCTTTGATATACGGCTGGTCATTGTAACAATGGTTGCCAGGGATATTAAAAGAATTATTCTGCTGACAATAACTATGCCTCTTATTATACCTTCTTTTGTAATAACTATTTTCCAAAAAGAAAAAATAATGTTTTCTCCGGCAGTAAAAAAAAGGTGGAGACAAAACGTTAATAATAGAAAAACTAAAATAGGCCTAAACCCTTTTATAAAAAGTTTTAGAGGAATTTTAAATGCAAGCAATACAAAAAACAGAATAGAAAAAACAATTAAAAAAGATACCGGGTTATTTATAGTAAATATTAATGAAGAAATTAAGATAAGACTCAATATTTTTGTCCGGGGATCCAGTTTATGCAAAAACGAATCCCCGTCACAGTATCGTCCTATGAGCAGAGTTTCGAACATTTTATACTATTCCTTGTTTAACAAGCTCCTCCGCAATCTGAACCGCGTTACTTGCCGCGCCTTTTAATAAATTATCGCTCACAATCCACATATTTATTCCATTAGGCACAGTATCATCCTTGCGGATTCTGCCAACAAATGTTTCATACCTTCCTTCGCAGAAAAGAGGCATTGGGTATTTATTATTCTTAGGATCGTCTTCCAGAATAACATTCTCAGCTTTTGAAAGAAGTTCTTTAGCCTTCTCCGGAGACAACTCTCTTTCGGTTTCAATATTTACAGACTCAGAATGCCCTCTATACACAGGCACGCGCGCAGTTGTTGCAGTTACCTTAATAGAATTATCTCCCATTATTTTTTGGGTTTCCTTTATCATTTTCATTTCTTCTTTTGTATATCCATTATCTAAAAAAACATCAATATGCGGAATTACATTGTACGCGATTTGATATTGAAACTGCTTGCATTCAATTTTCTTGCCTTCGGCAATATCCTTTATCTGTCCTTTTAAATCTTCAATTCCTTTTTGGCCTGCGCCTGAAACAGCCTGATATGTTGAGATTATAACCCTTTTAATTTTCGCGTAATCGTGCAAAGGTTTAAGCGCTACAACAAGCTGGATGGTTGAACAATTCGGGTTTGCTATAATATAACTGCCCTTCTTCAAAGCTTTTGGATTGACCTCCGGAACAACTAAAGGAATGTCCTTTTCCATACGCCAAGCGCTTGAATTATCAATACAATATACGCCGGCGTCTTTACAATAAGGCGCAAACTCCTTTGATATTGACCCGCCTGCTGAAAATAGCGCTATATCATAACCTGAAAAGGAATCTTTAGTAAGAAGCTCAACCTCTATATCTTTGCCTTTAAAAGGTATCTTATTCCCTACAGACCTCTCTGACGCTAAAAGCCTTAATTTTTCAACAGGAAAATTTCTATTTTCCAAAGTTTTTATCATTTCACGTCCAACAGCGCCTGTTGCGCCAACAACAATAACCTTATAATCTCTCATTTTTCTCTCTCTCCTTTTCTTACTTCTTACTTCTGAATTCTGAATTCTGAATTCTGAATTCTGTATTCTGTATTCTGTATTCTATACTTATATTCTTCCTGCTACTGCATCGCCTACCTCTTTAGTCCCCATACCCATTTTTCCTGCTGACATGCTCGGCATTGTCTTTACAGTCTCCATTATTGCCTGCTCTACCTTTTTAGCGGCCTTTTCTTCGCCAATATAATCAAGAAGCATCTGCACTGAAGCAATAGCGGCGATCGGATTAATAACATTTTGGCCTGTGTACTTAGGAGCTGAGCCGCCTATAGGCTCAAACATTGAAATGCCTTCAGGATTAATATTGCCGCCGGCAGCTACGCCCATACCGCCCTGAATCATTGCTCCAAGATCTGTGATTATATCGCCAAACATATTATCAGTTACAATCACATCAAACCACTCCGGATTTTTAACCATCCACATGCACGTAGCGTCAACATGCGCATAATCCGTCTTAATATCTTTATAATCCTTTGCGATTTCTTTAAACGCGCGGTCCCAGAGATCAAAAGCGAATGTTAAAACATTCGTCTTACCGCATAAGGTCAGCTTTTTATCCTTATTTCTCTTTTTTGTATATTCATAGGCGTATCTTAAACAGCGTTCTACGCCTTTTCTTGTATTAATTGACTCCTGAACCGCTACCTCATCCTGCGTTCCCTTTTTTAGAAAACCGCCTGTGCCGGTGTACAGCCCCTCAGTATTCTCTCTAACAACAACAAAATCAATATCCTTAGGCCCTTTATCTTTTAAAGGAGTCCAAACATTCTCGTAAAGTTTTACAGGACGCAGGTTTATATATTGATCCAATTCAAACCTCGTTCTAAGAAGTATTCCTTTCTCAAGAATACCGGGCTTTACATCAGGATGGCCAATAGCGCCTAAAATAATAGCGTCAAGTTTTCTAAATTCGTCCAGAGCGCTGTCAGGCAGAACCTCGCCTGTTTTTAAATATCTTTCTCCGCCAAAATCAAATTTTGCTCTGTCAGTTTTAAAACCAAACACCTTTTCCGCAGCGTCAAGAACCTTTAACGCCTCGTTTACCACCTCCGGGCCTGTTCCATCGCCGGCCATAACTCCAATCTTATAAGTCTTCATCTTTTTCCTCCAAATGTAATATACGCTATTGCGTCATCTCCGCCTTCGGCGCGGATCCGTTTATAATAAGTTATAATAATTCTTCTGTATTCTGACTTCTGACTTCTGGATTCTATAACTTACTCTTTACATATTTCATTAAACCGCCCGCAGAAATTAAACTCTGCATAAACTCAGGAAACGGCTCTATCTTTACTGTCTTTTTATTCTTTAATATTGTTAAATTGCCTTTATCTAAATCAATCTCTACCTCATCTCCGGATTTCACATCGTCGAATATGTCTGACTCTATGATAGGAAGGCCGATATTAACCGCATTTCTAAAAAATATTCTGGCGAATGTTTTTGCTATCACGCATGACACCTGTGATTCCTTAATTGCTATAGGCGCGTGTTCTCGTGATGACCCGCATCCAAAGTTATTACCTGCCACAATTATGTCGCCGGGCTTAACATTCTTAGGAAAATCTTTATCAATATCCTCCATACAATGCGCTGCCAGTTCCTTAGAATCCGACGTATTCAGATAACGCGCCGGAATTATCTCGTCTGTATTTACATTATCTCCATATTTATGAACCTTGCCAATAAATTTCATATTTCCTCCAATAAATGTTTTCAGAGGAGACAGTCCCTATTCAGTGACAGCCCCCGCGCCAAGTCTTTTCGATCTCACTCTTATATATCTTCCGGACTTACTATTTTTCCTGCTATTGCAGATGCTGCGGCTATTGCAGGATTTGAAAGATACACCTCGCTCTCCGGATGCCCCATACGTCCTACAAAATTTCTATTTGTAGTCGCAAGCGCGCGTTCTCCTTTAGCAAGTATACCCATATGCCCGCCTAAGCACGGCCCGCATGTCGGCGGAGAAATAATAGCCTGAGCGCCAAGAAATATCGCGAATAAACCTTCTTCCAACGCTTGTTTATAAATCTCCGGCGTTGCAGGAATAATTAAACACCTGACATCTTTATTCACTCTCTTTCCTTTAAGGATTTGAGCTGCTATGCGCAGGTCTTCTATCCTGCCATTCGTGCATGACCCTATAACAACCTGGTCTAACTTAATATCGCCTGCTTTGCTTACAGGCCTGGCATTTGACGGCAGATGCGGAAAAGAAACCTGCGGCTCAATATCTTCAGCCTTAATCTTTATAATTTTCTCATAAGAAGCGTCAGAGTCGCCGGAAAAAAACTCATATTTTCTTTCAGCTCTTGTTTTTACATATTCTTCAGTGACATTATCAGGAGCAATAATTCCGCTCTTGCCGCCTGCCTCAATTGCCATATTACAGATAGTCATTCTATCTGACATATGCAAACCCTTTATTGTGTCGCCTGTAAATTCCATTGCCTTATATAAAGCGCCGTCAACTCCTATCATTCCAATGATATAAAGTATAATATCCTTTCCATAAACCCATTTGCCAAGCTTCCCGTTTACTTCGAATTTAATTGTCTGAGGAACCTTAAGCCAAACCTTACCTGTTGCCATAGCAGCAGCAAGATCAGTTGAACCTACGCCTGTTGAAAAAGCGCCCAACGCGCCATAAGTGCATGTATGCGAATCCGCTCCAATAACAAGATCGCCGGGCACAACAACGCCCTGCTCAGGAAGAAGCGCATGTTCAACTCCAACAATTCCCTGGTCGTAGTAATGCGTAATCCCATACTCTTTAGAAAAATCCCTTAATATCTTTGCCTGCTCAGCGGATTTAATATCTTTATTTGGAGTAAAATGATCAGGAACAAGAGCAATCTTGTTTTTATCAAATACATTCTTTAGTCCTAAATCCTTAAACTCCTTTATCGCAATTGGAGCAGTAATATCATTTCCTAGAGCAATATCAACATTAGCTTCGATAAACTCACCCGGATGCACAATCTTTTTGTTTGCGTGCTTAGCTAATATTTTTTCAGTAATTGTCATACCCATTTTATTTACCTTCCTTTTCCTTTATGCGTTATGAATGGAATGTATCGGTTTGCCTGGGCAGGTGAGACATATTTTAATTTTTACGACACAGGTGTCGTCCTTAAATAAAAATATGTCTCACCTGCCTTAATCATTACGCTTTACTTCTATTCATCGCGTTTACATAAGCTTTTACGCTTGCTTCCACAATATCTGTAGACGTTCCTCTGCCGCTCACTATTCCCTTCTTATCAACGCGAACCTTAACTGTAACCTCTCCGACAGCATCCTTACCGCCCGACACAGATCGCAGGCTGTAACCCTCAAGTTTACAAGTTATTCCCGTTATCCTGTCAATAGCCTTATACGCCGCGTCTATAGGGCCGTCGCCGCATGCAGCCTCTTGAACAATTTCTTCTTTGCCTTTCTTCTTAGAATCAGCCTTTGCAAGCTTAACAGTCGCTGTAGGTATAGTGCTGTTTCCGCTGGTAACATTAAAATAAAGAAGTTTAAATGTTTCCTCAAAACGTGATATCTCATCCTCAACCAATGCCTCAATATCAGCGTCATAAATCGTCTTTTTCTTATCAGCTAATTCCTTAAACTGATAAAACAACGCATCTATCTTTTTATCAGACAGCTTATAACCCATATCACTCAATTTTTTTCTAAACGCATGCCTGCCTGAATGTTTGCCTAAAACCAATTTATTTTCTTCTAACCCAATAGACTCCGGCGTCATTATCTCATATGTCGCACTCTTTGCCATTACTCCGTGCTGATGTATGCCTGCCTCATGAGCAAAAGCATTTTCGCCTACGATTGCTTTGTTTGGCTGAACAGGTATTCCTGTTAATGTGCTGACCAGCCTCGATGTTCTCGCAATTTCTTTGGTATTAATATCTGTCTTAAACTTCAGGATATCTTTTCTGGTATTGAGCGCCATAATTATTTCTTCCAATGCGGCATTTCCTGCGCGTTCGCCTAATCCATTTATTGTGCATTCAATCTGGCGCGCGCCATTCTGCAAAGCTGAAATACTGTTTGCAGCGCCTAATCCTAAATCATTGTGGCAATGGACGCTGATTACAGCTTTGTGAATATTAGGAACCGTTTCGTATAACTTGTTTATCATCATTCCAAACTCTGAAGGCACGCTATATCCGACTGTATCGGGAATATTGACCACCTTAGCGCCTGCTGATATAACGCCTTCAACGACCCTGCATAAGAAATCAAAATCAGTCCTCACAGCGTCTTCGGCTGAAAACTCAACCTCAACAGGATATTTTGACGCGTATTTCACAGCTTCAACAGCCTCTTTGTATACCTCGTCCTTGCTCTTTTTTAATTTATACTTTAAATGGATATTTGACGTTGCAATGAATGTGTGTATCCTTCTTTGCTTAGCATACTTTACAGCCTCATAACATGTATCAATATCTTTTTTTACAGCCCTCGCTAAACCCGCAATGGTTACATTCTTAATTTCCTTCGCAACCCTCTTAACTGACTCAAAATCGCCAATAGATGATATCGGAAATCCTGCTTCAATTATATCAACATTTAATTTTTTTAACGCATGAGCAATTTCAATCTTCTCTTCAATATTCAAACTTGCCCCGGGAGACTGCTCTCCATCTCTTAATGTTGTATCAAATATATATACTTTATCCATAATGATCCTCCTTAAATCGTGAATCGTAATGCGCAATGCGTAATTCGAATTATGACAATCCATTACACTTTGCGCGTTTGCTCTTATAACAATATTTTCATACTATTTTTTTATTTTGTTTTAACCGGCGCAAACGCCGTAGGAGGTCAAGCGCGCCTGACAATAAATACAATGCTAATATAATAAATATCATATTTTCAGGATATCGCCATATCATAACTATCGCTATTGAAATTAAAATTAAATACTTCATAGGTTTTCTCCGTTCTAATTTTAACGACTTAAAACTAGAATATCTAATATTACTTACCATTAGATAAGCAAGTAATATAACTAACATTGGCATCATCTTATAAAAAAACGGCATACATTTTACAATAAAAGGAAATGCCTTTTTGGGCACTTCCTGCTCGCAAACTGAATATACAAGCACAAACGCCGCAAGTATATTGCCTGCAACCGGGATTGGCAGTCCGTAAAAAAAAGATTGCGGAATATCCACCCCTGCCTTTGTATTAAATCTTGCAAGCCTTAATGCGCCTGCCATAACAAAAATGAAACTTAAAATAACTCCCCATTTACTATATTTAAAAAGCACCATTTGATATATCATAACCGCAGGCGCTAATCCAAATGAAACTATATCCGCAAGAGAATCAAACTCCACTCCAAACCGGCTGGTGGTTTTTGTCATACGCGCTATTCTGCCGTCGAGCATATCAAATATGCTCGCGATAAATATCGCCCAGGCCGCTCTAATAAAATCATTATGCAGTGAGGCGATTAATGATATATATCCTGCGCAAAGATTACCCAAAGTAAACAAACTTGGCAGAATATATATTCCCTTTTTTAACATCCTACGTCTCCTATTCCCAATTTTCAATCTGTCATAGGCGCATTCAATCTGTCCATCTCGCAATTATTGTTTCTCCTGCCTTAACCCTATCCGGCCTGTTCACCAATATCTCAGTATTCATAGGCATATAAATATCAACCTGCGACCCAAATCTTATCATACCAAATAATTCGCCCTTGGCCAATATATCGTTAACTTTTTTCCACATTACAATCCTGCGCGCTATAATTCCTGCGATTTGAGTTACAATAATTTGTTGCCGCGTTTCATTATTATAAATAACCACTTCATTTCTCTCATTCTCTAAATGCGCGTATCTAGCCATTGCAGGCAGGAACTTACCCTTTGTATAAATAACCTCTGTAATAACTCCATTAATCGGCGCGCGTTGAACATGCACATTAAAGATAGATAGGAAAATCCGTATAACCTTTACCCTGCCGTCAAAATGCGGATTATCTTCTTCGGTAATTTCGAGAATCTGCCCATCAGCCGGAGAGCATATTTCATTATAATCAGCCTTTATTTCTCTTTTTGGGTTTCTAAAAAAATATAAACTAAAAAGAGCCAATAATAAGCAGATTACTGAAATCCAAATAAAAAATGGAAATGAAAAATACTTTCCAATAATGTACAACGCCGCTGCAATGATTATAAAAAACTTAATAATGACCAATCCTTCTTTAACGACCATACTAATTCCTCCTCTGTTGCGAAGAAAAACAAAGGTGTATTTCTAAATTACTTTTTTTTCAGCCATGACATCATAGATCTTAACTTAGCTCCTACCTTTTCAATTTGAGTATTTGCTAATTCTTCTCTATATTTATTAAAGTTTGGCCTTCCGTCTTCATTCTCCTTAATCCAAGCCTTAGCAAATTTTCCTGATTGTATATCAGCAAGAACTTCCTTCATGGCCTTGCGGGAACTTTCGCCTATCACTTTTTTTCCGGTCACATACTCGCCGTATTCAGCTGTATCGGATATTGAATAATTCATATTCCCTATTCCACCCTCAAAAATAAGATCAATAATCAACTTTGTTTCATGCAGGCATTCAAAATAAGCGATCTCAGGCTGATAACCGGCTTCGACTAATGTTTCAAAACCCGCTCTTATCAGCTCAACTAATCCGCCGCATAGAACAGCCTGTTCCCCGAATAAATCGGTTTCTGTTTCCTCTGCGAATGTTGTTTCAAGAACTCCGCCTCTTGTGCCGCCTATTCCTTTTGCATACGCAAGAGCAAGTTCCTTAGCGTTTCCTGTAGCATTCTGTTCAACAGCTATTAAGCAGGGAACTCCTTTTCCTTCTTGATACTGTCTTCTTACTAAGTGGCCCGGCCCCTTTGGCGCAATCATAACAACATTTACGTCCTTAGGCGGAACTATTCTGCCAAACCTAATATTAAAACCATGCGCAAAGCTGATTGTCATTCCCTTTTTTAGCGCCGGCTCAATAGCGCTATTGTATAATGCCGACTGGGTCTCGTCCGGAACAAGCATCATTATCCAGTCAGCTCCAACAACCGCATCCTTTACAGATTTTGGTTTCCATCCATGTTCCACAGCCCTATTCCAGCTGGTTCCATTTTCTTTTAAACCCAGCACAACATTAACGCCGCTTTCCTTTAAATTAAGAGCATGCGCGTGCCCCTGGCTTCCATAACCAATAATTGCTACTGTCTTACCCTTAAGTAAATTTAAATCCGCGTCATTATCATAATACATCTTTGCTGCCATAGTATCCTCCTTTTAAGTTTAATAAGTTTAGAAGTTATTATAATTCTTCTGACTCCTGACTCCTGACTTCTGTATTCTGGCTTCTGAATTCTGGCTTCTGAATTCTGACTTCTGCTACTTATCTCCTCTAGACATTGCCGCAACGCCTGTCCTGACTGTTTCTTTAATGCCAAATGGCGATAGTAAGGTTATCAACGCATCTATCTTTTCCTCTTTACCTGTCATCTCAATTATTAGAGACGCCGGAGAAACATCCACTATTTTCGCTCTGAATATATCAACAATCTGAAATAGCTCCGCTCTGTTTTCATTTTTTGCGTCAACCTTTATCAAAACTAAATCCCTTTGAACGCAATCATCATCGCGAAAATCAATCACCTTTATTACATCAATAAGTTTATTTAACTGTTTTATAACCTGCTCGAGAATATCCTCATCGCCATTTACAACTATTGTCATACGCGACATTGACGGATCATGCGTTTCTCCAACCGCAAGGCTGTTTATATTAAAACCGCGGGCGCTAAAAAGCCCTGCTATTCTGGCTAATACGCCAAAATTATTTTCTACCAGCACTGATATTGTATGCTTCATATTTTCCTCCAAACGCTTTACGCTAAACCGCGGATTATTTCATTTAACGCTTTGCCGGCAGGTACAAATGGAAATACATTCTCCTCGGGCTCAACGATAAAATCCATAACTACCGTATTATCAATTTCGATCGCTTTTTTTAACGCTTCCGTAACATCCTTTTTGTCTGTAATTTTCATACCGACAGCGCCATAGGCTTCAGCAAGCTTTACAAAATCAGGATTACCTGTTAAGAGCGTCTGAGAATATCTTTTATTATAAAATAACTCCTGCCACTGACGAACCATACCCAGACAACTATTATTCAAAATAATTATTTTAACGGGTATTTTATTAACAACCGCTGTTGCTAATTCCTGTATATTCATTTGTATACTTCCGTCCCCTGCAATATCAAATACAACCTTATCCGGAGCTCCAACCTTTGCGCCTATAGCTGCCGGAAATCCATAACCCATAGTACCCAATCCGCCGCTTGAGGCAAATGTCCTGGGTTCTTTAAAATTATAATACTGCGCCGCCCACATTTGATGCTGGCCTACCTCAGTGCATATTATTGCTTCGCCGTTAGTCAGCCTTGAAATCTCTTCAATAACATACTGCGGCCTTAATTTAGCGTCTCTTTTATATTCAAGAGGATTATTCTTTTTCCACTCATTAATAATCTTCATCCACTCGTCGTGTTTATTTGCTTTAACAAGTTTTACCAGCTGAGTTAAAGTATTTTTAGCGTCGCCTACAACAGGAACATTAACCTTTACATTCTTTGATATTGATGTCGGGTCAATATCAATATGAATAATTTTTGCATGCGGAGCAAAACGTTTTATATCGCCGGTCACGCGGTCATCAAACCTTGAACCAACCGCAATCAATAGATCAGCATTTTGCACAGCATGATTCGCATAGTATGTGCCGTGCATACCAAGCATGCCTAAAAATAAATCATGCGTATAAGGAAATGCGCCTGTTCCCATAAGCGTTGTTGTGACAGGCGTGCCTGTTTTTTCCGCTAATTCAATTAATAATTTGCTCGACTCAGAAGTTATCACGCCTCCGCCTGCATAAAGAACCGGTTTATTGGATTCGTCAATAAGTTCTACAGCTTTTTTTATCTGTTTAATATTACCTTCGTATACAGGCTGATAACTGCGAATATCTACATCTTTAGGATATTTAAACTCAGCTTCTTCGCGCTGAACATCAACAGGCAAATCAATTACAACAGGCCCGGGCCTTCCTGAAGCAGCTATATGAAAAGCCTCCTTCATAGTGCGAGCCAAATCATTAACATCCTGCACCAAAAAATTATGCTTTGTTATAGGCCTTGTTATTCCGGTAATATCAGCTTCTTGAAATGCGTCATTCCCAATTAAATGTCTTGGAACCTGGCCTGTTATAACAACTAAAGGAACTGAGTCCATGTAAGCTGTCGCAATACCTGTTATTGTATTTGTCGCTCCGGGGCCGGAAGTTACTATACAAACACCCGGCTTGCCTGTTACGCGCGCATAACCATCAGCAGCGTGCACAGCAGCTTGTTCATGACGAGGCAATACAAATTTAACTTTCTCGTCATAAAGAGCGTCAAATAAAGGTATTACCTGTCCGCCGGGGTAACCAAATATTACTTCGACATTTTCCTTTTTTAAGCATTCAAAAAGTATTTTAGCGCCTGTTATTTTCATTATCTGCCCCCTAATCTCAGAGGGGACAGTCCCTATTCAGGGACTATCCCCGCATCTAACTTTTTCGATCTCTAAATATCCGTTTTTAGTATCGCTCCGGTGTTTGCGGAAGTTACCTGCTTTGCGTACCGTTGAAGATAACTTCTATTTTTAATCTTTGACTCCGGAACTTTCCAGCCCTTACGCCTTTTTGCAAATTCCGCATCACTAATTTTAACATTTATTAATCGTTTATGAATATTTATCTCTATAGTGTCGCCATCTTTAATAAACGCTATAGGCCCGCCAACAGCAGCTTCGGGAGAAATATGCCCAATGCACGGCCCCCTTGTGCCTCCGGAAAATCTTCCATCAGTCATAAGCGCAACATCATCGATCAAGCCCATGCCTACAAGAGCGGCTGTGGGATTTAACATCTCCCTCATACCGGGCCCGCCTTTTGGCCCCTCATAACGAATTACCACAACATCTTTTTTCTTTATTTTTTTATTCATTATAGCTTTCATTGCAGACTCTTCAGAATCAAATACGCGAGCGCTCCCAATAAAATGCATCATACTCGCTTTGACAGCCGCCTGCTTTACAACGCATCCATCCGGAGCAACATTGCCTTTAAGAACCGCAATGCCTCCCTCTTTGTGATGAGCGCGCGCTATGGTTCTAATTGTATCGTCATTATTCACAACCGCGTTCTGCACGATCTTTTTAATATTTAAACCGGAAACAGTCACATTATTCTTAAGCATGGTTTTTAGCCTGGACATTACTCCCGGGATACCTCCCGCATAATGCAGGTCTTCCATAAAATCTTCGCCTCCCGGACGGAGATTTGTTATATGCGGCACTTTTTTTGAAATATCGTCAAACAAATCAAGCGTAATAGAAATACCCGCTTCGTAAGCAATCGCCGGAATATGAAGCGCTGTGTTGGTTGATCCGCCCAAAGCCATATCTAAAACAATAGCATTGTATAAAGAATCCTTTGTAATTATTTTTCTTACTGTAATATCTTCTTTAACAAGATCAACTATTCTCATACCGGACTCATAAGCAATACGCCTCTTTTCACTGCTTCCTGCAAGAGCTGTAGCGCACATAGGAAGAGACATGCCCATTGTTTCTGTAAGGCATGCCATTGTATTTGCCGTATACATTCCTTGGCATGATCCCTGCCCCGGACATGCGCATATCTCAAGATCTTCAAGCTCGCACTTGCTGATCTTTCCGGATTTATAATTTCCAACCGCCTCAAATGTGTCCCTAACCAATGAGCGCCTCTTGTTTTTATATACGCCTGACTGCATAGGCCCGGCAGTAACAACGATTGCAGGTATATTTAACCTGGCGGCGCCCATCAACATGCCCGGAGTAATTTTGTCACAATCAGTTAACAGCACTAAACCGTCAAGAGCATGAGCCTGGGTCACAGTTTCTACAATATCAGCTATAAGCTCGCGGGAAGGAAGAGAATAACTCATGCCTATGTGTCCCATTGCAATACCGTCGCATATTGCAGGCACGCCAAAAATGAATGGAACTCCTCCGCCTGCAGCGATTCCTCGTTCAATAAACCTTTCAAGATCCCTCATGCCTATATGGCCGGGCACTAAATCTGTAAAAGAAGACGCTATGCCGATAAAAGGTTTTTTCATATCGCTTTTTGAAATACCGTCAGCATATAAAAGCGCTCTGCTTGGCGCTTTCTCAACGCCCTTTTTTATTGCGTCGCTTCTCATAATTGCCCCCTATAAAAATTTCCGGATCTCAGGATGACATTCCCTATTCAGTAACAGTCCCCGAGTCTAATTTTTTCGATCAATTTGTCAGCTTCTTCTTATTGCGTTAAAGATCAGCGCCAAAATTACAAATGCTGAAAATGTTAATAAAAAAATAACCGCATTGCCTAACCATGAAGGTTTAAACCCTTTTTTTTCACTGCCCATTATTTTCTCTTTAAAAGCTTGTATTCAATACTATCTACCAATGCGAACCATGAAGCTTCTATAATATTTTCTGAAACACCTATTGTGCTCCACTCACCTGACTCATCCCTGGATTCAATTAAAACACGAACCTTTGCCGCAGTCCCGCCTTCAGCGTTAATAACACGGACCTTAAAATCGCTTAAGCTAACGTCTTTTAAGACCGGATAAAACTTCTCAAGAGCTTTGCGCAAAGCATTATCAAGAGCATTAACAGGCCCATCGCCCTCAGCTGCCGTATGCTCAATCTCGCCATTAACAGTAACCCTTAAACTTGCTTCAGACCTGATATTCCCATTCGCGTCGCTCTCTATGGTAACTCTAAATCCTTCAAGCCCGAACATTGGTTTATAGAGGCCCGCTCCTCTCTTAAAAAGAAGTTCCAGCGACGCGTCGGCGCCTTCATAATGATAGCCTTCATGCTCTTTTTTCTTTATTAATTCCAGAATACTCTGTATCTCATCATCTGACTTAAAAGAAACATTTAGTTCCTTTGCTTTTTCTAGAATGTTACTCTTCCCGGCAAGCTCTGATACAATTATCCTACGGATATTACCAACCTCAGAAGGATTAATATGTTCATATGTCTTTTCATTTCTTTGCATTGCGCTGACATGTATTCCCGCTTTATGCGTAAATGCCGACATCCCGACGTACGGCTGATTATCGCGGGGCACCATATTTGCTATCTCGCTGACATACAAAGACGCGTCCCTTAATGACTTAATATTTATATCATCCAACATCTTAAGCTTTAACTGCAGGTTTGGAATCAGAACGCACAAGTCAGCATTGCCGCATCTCTCGCCATATCCATTAATTGTTCCATGAACAAGCACTGCGCCATTCGTTACAGCAAGCAGGCTGTTCGCGTCAGCCATACCTGAATCATTATGCGTATGAATACCTAAAGGCGTATGTATAACATTTTTTACTGCTTTAAAAATATTCTCAACTTCGCTAGGCAGTAACCCGCCATTTGTGTCGCAAAGCGTTATATTGTCAGCGCCTGCGTCTTCAGCAGATTTAAGAGTCTTTAGCGCATACTCCGGATTTGCTTTATATCCGTCGAAAAAATGTTCTGCGTCATAAACAACTTCCAATCCGTTTTCTTTTAAATATTTTAGCGAATCATATATCATTTTGATATTTTCGTCTAATGTTGTGCGCAAGGCTTCTTTAACATGTAAATCCCAGGTTTTGCCAAATATACAAGCTGTATCAGGCTTTGCGGCCACAAGCGCTTTTAGATTAGCGTCAGAAGAAGCCGAAATATCCTTTCTGCGCGTTGAGCCAAAAGCCGCGATCTTAATTTTCTTTAAATCAAGCTCGCGCACCTTTTCAAAAAATAAAATATCCTTAGGGTTTGAGCCGGGCCATCCGCCTTCAAGATAATGAACTCCTAAAGTATCCAGCCTCTTTGCAATCTTAAGCTTATCATCAAGAGACAGTGATATTCCCTCGCCTTGAGAGCCATCCCGCAATGTTGTGTCATAAATTTTTACATTCATATTATTAATCCTTGTTCAGAGGGAACAGTCCCTATTCAGTGACAGTTACCGCGCCCGGCTTTTTCGATCTCTCATTTACTGTCTTTATCGAGCTCAAAAGCTTTGTGAAGAGCCTTCACCGCTTTTTTTACATCCCGGTCATTTATAATGACAGATATCTTTATCTCAGATGTTGATATCATCTCAATATTTATCTCTTCCTTTGCAAGAACATCAAACATTTTACCTGCAACGCCGGTATGACTCTTCATCCCGACACCAACAATAGATACCTTTGAAACATGCTCGTCAGCTGAAACATTTTCAGCATTAGTTTCGCTCTTAAATTTATTTGAGACAACCATTGCCTTATCCAAATCAGCTTTATGAACAGTAAAAGATATATCGTTTTTCTTACTATCAGCAGCGCTTTGTATAATCATATCCACATTAACATGAGCTTCAGCCAGCTCCTTAAAAAGCCTTGCTGCGATACCGGGTTTATCAGGAACGCCAATTACGCACAGCTTAACCTGATTTTTATCAAACGCGATTCCGCTGACAACAATATCTTCCATATCTTTATCCTCCGCAATAATATATGTTCCTTCTTCTTCGCTGAATGTCGACCGAACATGAATGACTACGCCAAACTTTTTTGCAACCTCAATAGACCTTGCCTGCATTACCTGCGCTCCCAGCCCGGCCATTTCAAGCATTTCGTCATATGATATCTTTTTCATCATACGCGCATCATCTATCATTCTCGGATCTGTAGTATAAACTCCTTTAACATCCGTATAAATCTCGCAAGAGTCAGCCTTTAGCACTGCGGCAAGCGCAACAGCTGTCAAATCTGAACCGCCTCTTCCTAAAGTTGTAATATCATTATTAGCGTTAACTCCTTGAAAACCGGCCACAATAACAATATGTCCGCTCTTAATTAATTTCTTAAGTTTATTAGGACTTATTTGCTGAATACGCGCCCTGGTATGCGCGGAATCAGTTTTTATACCAACCTGCTGTCCTGTAAGAGATATCGCATTCTCTCCTTGCGACTTAATAGCCATAGACAAGAGCGCTATAGACATCTGCTCTCCTGTTGAAAGCAGCATATCCATCTCTCTATCGCATGGATTATTTGTTATCTTTGCGGCTAAATCCAAAAGATCATCAGTTGTATCTCCGGGAGCAGACACAACAACAACCACATCATTTCCTTTTTTTTTCTTGGCAATTATCTTATTAGCCACGTGTTTAATCTTTTCCGCGTCTGCCACAGAAGAACCGCCAAATTTCATTACCACTATTTTACTCACAACACCTCACTCCTTCATAATCCGGCTTTAAAACCTTGTATGCGCCATCCTTGCCAAAAGCCTTTATCATAGCTTTTCCGACAGCGTCCGCATTTTCTTCATCACAAATACTTAGAATAACCGGGCCTGAGCCGCTTAACGCGCTTCCATCAGCGCCTGCTTTGCGCGCGCTTTTAAAAACTTTATCCATGAAAGGCATATCCCGCTTTCTCTGGACTTGGTGCCAAACCTTGTCATTCATAGTTGAATGTAACATGCTAAATCTGCCTTTAGCAAGCGCAATAATATTAGCAACCGCCTTAGTCATGCCTTCAACATAATCTTTATGCGTTTTTTTTGTCTTAGCTTCAAAAAGACTGACTCGAGACTTATCTGTAGATATTGATAACTTTGGGATTAAAACAACTACCGCTTTATGCTTAAATATTTCCTCAAATTCATCAAACCTGTAAGCAACAGCTTTTTTATCAGAAACAGACGCAGCGTTCAGCCCGCCTAAAAAAGCCGGGGCTAAATTATCAGGATGCGACTCAAAATACAGCGACATATCTAAAAGATCTTCCTTGCTGTAAAGCCTGCCGTTTGTCAATAAAGCGCACGCGGCGAATAATCCGCCTGCAATCGCAGCTGCGCTGGAACCGAGCCCGCTGTAAATCGGTATATTATTATTAATTGTAATCTTCAGCTTTGGAAGCGTTATCTTTGATTTTTCGCAAAAAAACTTTATAGCCTTATATACAAGATTTGTCTTGTTTTCAGAGATTTCACCCTTGCCCAATCCCGTAACAATAATCTCATCCTTCCCGCTCCTCTCAACCGTGATATCACAATATAAATTAAGCGCTAAACCCAAACAATCAAAAGAAGCGCCAAGATTAGCGCTTGTTGCCGGCACTCTTACTGTTATTCTATTCTTCATAAAGCCCCATTTGAACTATATTATGTATATTTTGCGAGTATACAATTTTTTATTATTTTCTTCAAGGGAAATTTATTCGTTGCGCGTCGTGCGTATCGCGTGATGCGTAAAATCAGAGATATGCGTAACCCAGGAGTTTAGCATGCTATACTTAAAACTCTCATCATCATGTTTTTCAGAAAGTTTTTTGATCATTTCTCGAATTTCCGCGCGCCTGCTTTTGATCCCAAAGGGACATTTCATTAAATCTTTAGGAAATCCTTTATACAAAGCATATTCTTTCATTTCAGCGTCAGAACATTCAAAAAGAGGCCTGATAACGTTAAGTTCTCCGGAAAAGAATATTGTATTAGGTAGAAATGACTCAAATCTGCTCTGATACATCATATTTAAAAACATGGTCTCTATCACATCATCCATGTGGTGAGCAAAAGCCAGCTTATTAATTTTTAACCGCCTGATAAATTCAAACAATGCTTTTCTACGATTCCATGAGCACCAAAAACAGCTTGTTTCAGACTTATTATTTTTCTCAATATTCCTTTTTTCTATATAAATTTCTATACCACGCTCTTTGCAAAATTCCTGTATATTTAGCGTATTATCCCCGCTAAATCCAAAATCAATATGCACAGCTGTTAAATTATACTTTATCGGAAGATATCTGCGTCTTAAATGAAGAGCCTCTAAAAGAGCATAACTGTCCTTGCCGCCTGAAATCGCGACTGCGACTGTATCATTTGCTGAAATCATTTCATAACGATTTATTGTGCGCCCGATTTTTCTTAATAGTTTTTTTTCGTAATCAGTTATTTTCATAAAACCATCCATCATAAAAGTAGAGACATCCAAATTAGGCGTCTCTACTTTATCTTAACTCAAATATTTATTATTTTTTATACTGAAATTGAGAGTTTCCCGCCTTTAGCTCTTCCCAATTATCTTTTTAAACTCATCTTCGTTGATTATATTTACGCCCAATTTATTTGCCTTATCATACTTCTTTGATCCGGGATTATCTCCTGCAACAACGTATGTTGTTTTCTTTGACACTGAAGATGAAAACCTGGCGCCTCTTTTCTCGACCTCATGCTCAGCGGATTCGCGCGTAAAACTCTTCATCTCTCCTGTGAATACAAATGACATGCCGCTCAGCGAATTATTTAAACCTTTTGCGAATGATTTTGTGTTTATACCTAACCTATTCAGCGATTCAATTAAATTTTTATTTGCCTGCAATCCAAAAAAATTACAAATACTCTCTGCCGCGGCAGGCCCCATATCAGATAAATTCTCAATATCTTCTCTCGAGACCTTACTCAATTCTTCTAAACTTTTAAACCTTTGAGCTAAAACCTTGGCCGCTTTTTCTCCAACATGCCTAATACCTAATCCAAATAACAAATTTGCAAGATCCCTATTCTTGCTCTGTTCAACCGCATTCGCTAAATTTTCCGCCTTTTTGTCAGCTACAAGTTCAAGCGCAAGATAATCTGTTTTTTCTAATTTATAAATATCTAAAATATTTTTTACTCGTTTTGTATTAACAAGCTGAGCTAAAAGCGATTCTCCCATACCGTCAATATTCATAGCCTTCCTGCTGACATAATGTTCCAGCGACCTCAAAATCTGCGCAGGGCACGCTAGGATATTTGGGCACCTATAAGCAACTTCTTCCTCTTTTTCCTTAATTACAGGAGTACCGCATACAGGGCATTTTAAAGGAACATTGTAAACTTTTTCAACGCCTCTGCGAAAACTTGTGATAACCTTTACAATCTTTGGAATAACCTCGCCGCTGCGTTCAATCAACACCTTATCGCCGATACGCGCGTCAAGTCGTTTAATTTCATCAAAATTATGGAGTGTAGCCCTGCTGATTGTAACGCCTGCCAGCTCGCATGGTTCAAGATGAGCAACCGGCGTAAGTATCCCTGTTCTTCCAACCTGAACAATAATATCATTAATTGTGGTTGTTGCCTGCTTAGCCGGGAATTTATACGCTATAGCCCATCTCGGGGACTTCATTGTACTGCCTAATTTTTCATGCTGCTCAAGATCATCCAGCTTAATAACAAGCCCGTCTATCTCATAATCTAATTTATTTTCTCTATCATGCCAGTCTTTGCATAACTGCGCGACATCATCAATACTGCCGGTTCTGCTTATTTCAGGATTGGTCTTAAGCCCGATTGATTTGAGCCATTTCAAAGCTTCCCACTGTGTTTTGCACGGAAACTCTCCTTTTACAAACCCTGCCCTATACACGAATATATCCAAGCCTCGTTCTGCTGTTATAGACGCGTCAAGAAGTTTTAGAGAACCTGCCGCAGCGTTGCGCGGATTAGCGAAAGGGACATCTCCTGCGTCTAGGCGGCTTTTATTCAACTCTTCAAAAACTCTCCTAGGCATAAATATCTCGCCCCTAACCTCTAAAATCCCCGGCAGATTTTTACCTTTTAAAATCTGTGGAATTGAATGAATGGTCTTAACATTTTCAGTAACATCCTCGCCTGTAATGCCATCGCCTCTCGTAATCCCCTGCGTTAATTTCCCATTTTCATAAATCAAAGATATGCTCAGTCCGTCTATCTTCGGCTCTATTACATACGAGATACTTTCCTCCGGCAATAATTTTTTTATCCGCGTATCCCACTCTATTACCTCGTCTGTAGAATATGTATTTGTTAAAGAAATCATTGGGATACGATGTTTTATAGTTTTGAAACCTTTGGCCGGTTTTGCGGCAACAGGAGACGTTATATCTAATGGAAGTTCAAGTAATTGTTCGTTTTTATTTTTTTCCGGAAGTTCATTTTCTAACTTTTCTAATTCTTTAACCAACTTATCGTATTCAAAATCAGCAATCTTGGGATCACTCTTTGTATAATAAAAATAATCATACTCTTCTATTTTTTTCTTCAACTCTTCAATCTGTTTTTTTATATTCTTCTTATTCTTCATCCTTTTTCCGTTTCTTCTTTATTTTATCGAGCACTCCGTTTACAAACTTGCCGGAATCACTTGTGCTAAAGGATTTTGCTATTTCAACAGCTTCATTTATTACAACGCTGACCGGAATATCAGGAAGATATAAGAGTTCAAAAGACGCAATGCGAATTATTGTTCTATCAACTGAAGCCATACGCGCAATATCCCAATTTTTAGCAAACTGCGATATGTATTTGTCTATATCGTCTTTATTCTTTGTCACGCCGTCTATAAGTTCAACGGCGAATGCCATAGTTTTTTCAATCTTAGGCTTTTCATACATTCCAAAAAAGGCGCTCCAAGCCTCATTATGAGTAAGGCCGCAGGTATCCATTGAATGTAAAATCTGCATTGCTATTTCTCTGGACTGTCTTCTCGCGCCCATAGTTTACCTCAAGTAAGTTTGAAAAGTTATTATAATATTCTAGCTTCTGAATTCCGTCTTTCTTTGTCATTCCTGCAAAAGCAGGAATCTTCGTTAGATATTATCCTTTCGAAGATCCTTGGGTCAAGCCCAAGAAAGACTTTATATTTTTTCCAACTTCTAACTTCTGGCTTCTGAATTCTGTTTATTACTATAGCTCAATGTACTCTTTTTGGAAAGCTTTTTTTAAGCTAAATTCTTGTATAAATCAGCCATTTCAAGCGCTGTTACAGCAGAGTCAAATCCCTTATTCCCTGACTTTGTCCCTGCTCTTTCTATAGCCTGTTCAATATTCTCAGTAGTAACAACTCCAAAAACAACAGGCACATTGCTTTCCATAGACACCTGCGCAATACCCTTTGAAACCTCAGCTGCAACATAATCAAAATGAGGAGTCTCTCCTCTTATTACTGCTCCTAAACAAACAACAGCATTATATTTGCCGTTTTTTGCAACCTTTTTCGCAACAGCCGGAATCTCAAACGCGCCGGGCACCCAGATTACATCCACATCTTCTTCCTTTACTTCATGCCTTACCAGCGCGTCAATAGCTCCGCTTAAAAGCTTTTGTGAAATAAACTCATTAAATCTCGAAACAACCAGAGCGCACTTAATTCCCTTTCCTATCAATTTTCCTGAAAATGTCTTTCCCATAATTTCCTCCTTTTTTTAACGTTTAGCGTATAGGATTATAATCCGCCTTTATGTCATCCTTGGGCTTGACCCAAGGATCTTTGAGAGAATAATATCTAACGAAGATTCCTGCATGAGTTTACACTGAGCAAAGCGAATGTGCAGGAATGACAAGATTAAACTATACGCTCTACTTAGCCGGACCGGGTTCTGACTTTGACGGAATAAATTGGTAACCCGGTCCGCATATTCATGTCCTATTATAATTCTTCTGTATTCTGACTTCTGACTTCTGACTTCTTTTCTTACATTATGTGTCCCATTTTTTCTTTTTTAGTTTTAAGATATTTTTTGTTCATATTATTTGGTTCGATTACTAACGGAACCCTCTTAGTAACCTTTAATCCATAACCGTCTATACCAATTATTTTTCTCGGATTATTCGTAAGAAGGTGAATTGTTGTAAGCCCAATATCCTCTAATATCTGAGCTCCAATGCCATAGTCCCTGAGATCTGCCTTAAACCCAAGAGCAATATTTGCCTCAACGGTATCCATGCCTTTATCCTGCAAAGCATACGCCTTAATTTTATTAACAAGCCCAATGCCGCGGCCTTCTTGCGAAAGATAAAGAACAACACCGTCATTTTTAGCGACAGCAGCAAGCGCTGACCCAAGCTGGTCTCCGCAATCGCACCTGAGCGAACCTAATATATCTCCTGTGAAACAAGATGAATGCACTCTTACCAAAACATTTTTCTTTCCTCTCACATCTCCATGAACTAAGGCAAGATGCTCGCTGCCATCCACCAAAGATTTATAAACATAAATATCAAATTTGCCATATTTAGTCGGAAGAACGGCGCTGACCAGCTTTTGCACCAAGTTTTCTGTGCAGTGTTTATACTTTATAAGATCAGCTATTGATACAATTTTAAGTTTATGTTTTTTTGCAAACTTCTTAAGCTCCGGAAGCCTTGCCATTGTTCCATCATCCTTCATTATTTCGCATATCACTCCGGCAGGATAAAGATTTGCCATACGCGCAAGATCAACAGACGCTTCTGTATGTCCGGCGCGAACCAATACTCCGCCTTCTTTGTACCGCAATGGAAATAAATGCCCGGGCCGTACTAAATCCTGAGGTTTTGACCTTGGATTAATGAGCGTCTCAATTGTCACTGCCCTGTCATGCGCTGAAATTCCAGTTGTTGTATTTTTCTTAGCGTCAACTGAAACAGTAAACGCAGCTTCTCTAAGCTCAACGCCGTCTGAAACCATAGGCGATATTTTTAGCGCGTCAAGCCTTTTGCCAAGCATTGGAACACAAATAAGGCCGCGGCCATGCTTAGCCATGAAATTAATCATTTCAGGAGCCGCCTTTTCAGCAGCGCAGACCAAATCCCCCTCATTTTCTCTATCCTCGTCGTCAACCACAATTATCATCTTCCCTTTCTTTATTTCAGCAATAGCCTCTGTAATACTATTTAACATCTAAATTCTCCTTTTATTCGTTGTGCGTTACAAATTCTCTCTTGTCTTTTCCTCGTCTTATCTTGTCCTTACCGCTATTTCCGTCATTTCTGCAACTCTTTGTCATTCCTGCACATTCGCTTTGCTCAGTGTAAACTCATGCAGGAATCTTCATTAAAACATCATCCTAACTATAAAGTATACTGCAGATCCTTCCATTTCAAATTGAACTAATCAATATACTTTTTTTCTATTTAGCTATTCCTTAATCTTTCGAAGATTCTTGGGTTAAACCAAAGAATGACAGAGTAAAAAAGTTTACCGTAAAATCAAAATTAATATTCCTAGTCAATCAAATCACACAAATCCGTTTTCTTTTAAAAACGATCCTGTTATCCTGCTGTTTTTCTTATCCTCTTTCTTCTTAGTCGTATAATCTGTCTCGATATTAACCTTTGCCCCAATTTTTTTCTCGCATAAAATTGTATTATTCCATGTTTCCGGTATTATAGAAACCTTGAAATAATTATTACCTGTCTCTGTAACTGTAAGACTTATCCCGTCTATTGCAATAGATCCTTTTTGAAAGATATTATTCATAAGTCGATACGAACATACCACTGTAACTATACGCGCATTATTCTTAATCTTTATACTTTGTATGACCCCGACGTCTTCCACATGTCCTGAAACCAGATGCCCGCCAACACGGCCGCCATACACGAGCGCTCTTTCAAGATTAACCTTATCTCTAATATTAATTTTTTTTAATGTAGTCCTCTCTATTGTCTCAGGCATTACATCAAAAGAAATAATATTTTTATCTACATTACTCGCAGTAAGGCAGACGCCGTTAACAGAAACGCTGTCTCCAAGTTTAATACCGTCAAGCTCGGTATCAATACTTAAAGTCCCGTTTCCTTTATTCTTTATTATTCCGATATCCTCAATTAATCCGGTGAACATAAATTCCTCTTATAGGTTGATTAAACCTCTTTCGATGTAGTCCGGGGTTCCCCGATCGGAGTCGAGGACAGGCTTTAGACACTGGTTCCTACTTTCATTACCGGGGTCTAAAGACCCCGGGCTGCACCATTTGTGGTTCCGTCTGCTAGACGGGGTTGCAAACCCGGCTTCGAGAGCTGTTAAGATGTGTTTTTGATTTTAGGGCGATACCTGTGTCGCAAAAATCAAAAACACATCTTAACAGCTCTCTCCACCTATCAAAACTCCAATATTTATTTCTCTACTTCAACCTCGACGCCATGCTTTTTTAAATACTCTATTCCTTTGCCTTTAACCAATGGATTCGGGTCTATCATTCCGACTACTACGCGCTTTACCCCAGCCCTTACCAGCGCCTCACAGCACGGCGGAGTCTTACCATAATGCGAACATGGCTCTAAAGTAACATACATTGTTGCGCCCTTTATCTCATCCTTGTCTGACACACTGTTTATTGCATCAATCTCTGCATGCGGCCCGCCAAATTTCTTGTGATAACCGCTTCCAACAATATTTCCATTCTTTACGATCACAGCTCCGACCATAGGGTTTGGCTCGACATTGCCTTTTCCTTTTTTGGCAAGGCTTAGCGCCATATCCATATATTTCTTATCTTCATCTGAATAAGGCATAAAAAAATCCCAAAGAGATTATTCTCTTCGGGATTCTACAGGCAAATATAAAAATATACGCCTTTCTCTTCTTCCATCCGGACTATACCGTCGGCACCGGGATTTCACCGGTTCTGCCGGGATTTATTCCGGCTCGCGGGCTGCCAGACAATTAGTCTGTATACCGCCGATTGGGAATTTCACCCAACCCCAAAGAGTAAAATAACTATATAAAATTCAACTAACTATGTCTAGTAAAATAACACTGCTGCGTGAAAATGTACCGTCATTCTGAGGGTTACTGCCCGAAGCCACCGCATCTTGCGGAGTCCCGCCATAGGCGGTGAAATCTTCGTTTTACGTTTTCTTTCAGAGATCCTTCGCTTCGCTCAGGATGACGTATTTTTTTTGCTTTGCTCAGTGTAAACTCAAGCAGGAATCTTCGTTAGATATTCTCCTTTCAAAGATCCTTGGGTCAAGCCCAAGGATGACAAAGCAGTAACACTGAACATTATCCTAAGCCTCTTTTATACAGCCATGGTTATGTTGTTTAATAATTTGGGGTCAAATACCTCTGATTTTCTAAGGCTAATATTTGATATTATATCGCGTAACATTACAAATGCAGTCTTATCGCCAACCATATCATCAATCTTTAATTCCTTTAATTTATTTGTTACCTCAATACTTGTTTTTCTAAAAACGCCTATCTCGACCTTTTCGCCTATAGGTTTTCGTAAGATACTTACCATCTTATCACTATCAATATATTCAACTTCATATATAACCATACCGTCAGATAAAACTTTGATTCTTTCCGAATATATAAGCTTATTGTCATTATTATTCGCTTTATCAATTTCTTTCTCAAAATATTGCATTAATGGATTATTTATATCAAAAGCAAACATCCTTGTTTCTTCGCACATTACATCCTGTTTCACCTGCATTTTCGCTATCGCCTCTCTAACCTCCGGATAATCATTTAAAACATCCAAAATATCCTTATCATTAAATCTAGCTATTAAATCAGCGCTAGCCCAGATTTTCTCCAGAACCTTCATTTTTTCGATATTTTTCCTAACACCCATAACATTCTTTATATTTTTTAAGTAATTAACTGCTTTTGAATATGAAGCTAATTTTTGAAATATTTCCTTTCCCTCTATCATTACACCATATATTTCGACCAATCTCATTTGGATATTAGTAACTAATCTTTCTGTCTCTGACTTATCCTGACTTTCATACAAACTGTTCATATCCTTAAAGAGCTCTAATAGGTCCACAAAACATTTAATCTCACTCGCAGCCTCATTATGAGCTTCTTCAAAACTTTTATTTTCTACTCTTATTTTATAGTCTTCCAAAGTCTCATGGTTATACATAATATAATATGTCTCTGCGATCTGATTCCTATCATTTAGCAGTTCATCTAATTTCTGCATTAATCTTAACTGCCGCCTTGACTGCAGAAGATCCCCTGTCTCTTCCTGTTTGTAAATCCTATAATCATCTCCATCTGTCCGTCTACGCCTCTTAGATGGGCTATCTATAACATCTGCCCTTTTACGCTTTAGATAGAACCTACCTCCAACTCGAGATAAAAGACTACTATCATTTCGCACAAGACTAGCGTCAGGCACCTTTAATTTGTATGTACTTAATTTAAATCCATATCTTTCATGCACAAGCGATTGCATGGATTTGTAAAATAAGCTTAAATCCGATTTATATCTTTTTATTACAGGTTCTTTCCGATAATGCTTTCTCATATCTAAAAAGGATACTACATCTTGACCCTTCTCTAAAAACTCCGGATCATCTTTATACCTCTCAGCTATCATCTCATCGCGCGCAGGCCCAAACAAAGCAGGAGAATTATGGCTATTATCCAAATATTGATGAAATATCCTCGCCGCTCCAAAATGATAGCTTGAAAACGGTAACCGCAGGATGTTAGAAATGGAGTCTATTTCGTCTAACATGGTGTTGTGGCGTGGTATACTAAGAATAATTGGTACTTCTTCACTAAATGGTTCATGTTCACTAGATGGTTCATGCCCTATTAATGCTAAAGAGATCCGTCTTACCCTGTCAGCGGCAGCACTCCGCTCGCTAGGAAACGTATAAGTAAATCTTCCCCATAAAAATGGTCTTGGATCTCCCGCAACCGACGAAGGCACCTCATTTTCAGGAGAACGCCCATTAATAAGCCTTATCGCAGCTTCTATCATAATGTTATTCTCTATTGCATAAAAAATAATTCCTTGAAATTCTTTTAAAAATCGTGGTCCTTTATCCTGACTGGACAAGCTTTCTATTACTAATCTTGCTATCTCATCATATAATGCTTCGCTAATAAATTCCCGCCTTATTTCTATGAGAAGTAGTAATTTTCTTACATCCCATTTTGCAGTTATAATAAGCTCAATAAGTATTCTTATTGATTGTTCTCTCTTTATATTAAAATTTATTGCATAAATAATGTATTCCAGATACTCTAAATATTCGGAATTGTCATCAGTATTATCGATATTTTTATTTATTTTTTCAATTAATGAGGTTATATAAGCTTTAAGCAACTCTTCTTTTACATTATTTGTTCCCAGTAAAGAGATTCCTTGTCTCGTAGCCGGATCTTGTATTTCATTCCCACTTCGTAACTCTCTAATTACACTAGACTCACTATAAGAAATCTCTGATGAAAATATTAGTATTGGCGGTTCATATAATGATTGTAATACTAAATCAAAGCATTCATTTTCTAATCTTTCTTTTATATCTTCCAATTTCAAGTTTTCCCGTTTTCTTCTAAGTTTCACCAATTGTTTATAATCTCTAAGGACATTGTATTTAAATCGTGTAATATCTTTGTTCGGATCTACGAGATACTCAAAATTCCTTCGGATAAAATAGCCCCAAAATTTACCATCAAATTTTCTTAAATCATTTAGTAAGCCCAATCCTATTCTTATTGTCTTCCGATCGTCACTTTTAGTCATAAGAATTCTATTATGATCCAAATCGAAATCAATAACAAGTTCCAGGTCTTTTAATTCTTTGAATTCATCTTTAATTCCATTTATTTTATCCAGCATTTCTCTATATGGAACATAAAAAGAATTAAAAACATCGAATCCAAAACCAAAAACACTTAATAATTCTGTATTAATGCCTATTAGTTCTCTTCTAGTTTCAACTGCCCTGGATATATTTTCTAGAATGGAAACCATTCCGGAGAATATATTAGACAACTTAGTTAATTCCGGCGCAGGATTATTAATTAAAGCAAGTTCCCTGTAAACCTCTTCTGTCAAAACGCCTATCATGAGCGCTGAGGCAATCGCAATAGATGAGTTTTGCAGGGGCGGGGTTACCCTGCCTATAAAAGATATACCTGATTTTCCTTGTTTTAGTATTCCTTTTAAATATCTTTCTCTGCCTTCAATACTATTTACCTTTGGAGTAATTACTTCATAAGATATGCCTTTTGCGCGCAGGATTTCCGTGATGCCTTCTGTATGATACCCTCCTACAATGAGAACAGCTACGCTGTTCTCGGAATTGGGAATTGAAAATTGGGAATTGAAGGATAAAAGATTCTTAACCATTACCTCGTTTCGTTTTTCAGCCAGTTCATAGAACCTTGTCATTGTAGATTCTATGTCTTTTATTTTATTTAAGGACTCTTTTAAATAATTCCTTCTAGATAATTTATCAGCTATGCCGTCTACCAATGAATAAAATCTTTCCCTGCCTCTTAGCCATTCTTCAGTTTCATTAACGCTTAGCTCATTCTTTAAATATCCCTCTAGTAGATCTAAATACCTATTATAATAAACCAAATCCTTCTCATCAGCGCCATTAGCGAAATAACCGGTCAGTTTATACTCAAATTTCTCTGTTTCTTCATTAAGTCTCGATATATCTATACCATCTAAGATCTCGAGGTATTTCATATATCGCGCCAGCTCAGGATAATGCTTCTCATACTGAATTTTATTTGTCTTAAGAATATTCTTTAATAAAAGATAGTATTCCTTAGAATTTTCAGTTTGTTCTAAGCTGTTTTGTAATTCTTTGCTAAGTTTGTTTTTAAGATTTTTGATTAGATATACGGTTTCTGATTGAATGAGGTTATAATTTAAATGAGATGACAATCTGTCTGCTTCTAGATATTTTTGAAGGTGAGCATCATTATTATACTGGATTCCCGCCTTCGCGGGAATGACAGAATGGGTCGCGGGAATGACATTAATTTTGTCATCCTCGGGCTTGACCCGGGAATCCGGTCTTTTGTTATTATTGTAAGGGTTTGATTCATCAAACCCAATTATTCTGTCACCCTGAACTTGTTTCAGGGTCTTCGTGAGATAATCTCTTTTCGAAGATCCTGAAATAAATTCAGGATGACATATATTTCTTACATATTCTGTAAAGCTTATATTACCATTATTATATCTCTGTTTTAAATTTTCTATCTCTAGTACCTTATCATGATATACAACCTCTTTTCCGCGTCTTAAGCCTTTTCTAACATTATTTAATATTTCATCTAATTCCTTTCTAAAGCTAACAGATTTATAGATATCATTAAAATTCTCATTATATAAATCCCAATCTTCAACACCATAAAGCATTGTCTCATTGTCCCATGCAATATATTTTTCCGCGCCTGTTATAATACCATCTGTAAAGAGCTTATCTACTACTCTTGTTTTGATATCATCTCTTGGGATATTCTGCAATATACCTGCGTCAAGCATTCCGCTAGCGCCCTCTACTCCGATTAACTGCAAATCTTCACCATGTCTTTGTTTTAGCGATTTTAATATTTCATAGATTTGGTTTTGGCCTTGCGCATTGCAATGCATGTCTTGTATGCAATATACCTTATATTTACTGTCCGTATTGAATCGGTCTGTGACAATGCCATATTCAGGACTCAGTATATTTTGAGGCAATGGCAGTATATTTGCGCTGACTGCATAAGTATATGACTGCATTGCAGTTACTGTAAATGCAGTTATTACTACGCTTGATATTATTTTTTTTAGATTCATAAAAATACCTTGTTTATGTTATTTTTCAATGTCATTCTGAGGGTTACCACCCGAAGCCACCGCATCTTGCGGAGTCCCGCCATAGGCGGTGAAATCTTCGTTTTACGTTTTCTTTCAGAGATCCTTCACTTCTCTCAGGATGACGGGAAAAGAGCTCAGGATAACGAAAAGAAAGTCTATTTTGAAAGAATATTTTATTAAAAATTGAATAAAATACAAAGCGAAGTTATTGCGAATTATTAACGAAGATTGCCGCCACCGCCTATGGCGGGGCCCCGTAAACGGTGCTCCTCGCAATGACGGCTATTTTCCATAGGGGCGATTCATGAATCGCCTCTACAAATTATTTTTAATATACTCGCGAAACATCAGCACTTTCTTTGCTTCATTAGGATCAAATAAAAATGGCTCAACATCTTTCGCCAATTGTTCAAAGTTTAGTTCCATACAAAATTTAAGAATCTTACCTTCTAATTCTTTACCGCTTTTAATCCCCATCTTTTCCCTTAAATAATCCATATTAGGCTTAGTTCTACCCAATAAAAACACAGTATCATAAAAATCTCTTCCCATAGTACGTTTCCTGTGAAAAATAGCATAAATCTTTTGTGAGAGTAAGACATCTATTGGCACTACATTTATTCTAAGAAACACATCAAATTTATTGAGTATTATTTTATCAGCCTGATAATCAAAATTCTGTGGCTCCGTATCCACATGAATCATAATCGTTTCATCTTTATGACTAGATAACCCTTGTTCAAATAAAAGACCCGGGAGTTTTACATAACATCTAAAAGCTCCTTTTGTCACATTCTTTATTTCAATAGTATACCCGTATCTCTCAAGCTGTTTTTTTATTATTATAGATAATTCATAAAACCTTTCTTTATCAAGCCCCAAATTATCGAAGTCCAGATCCTCAGAAAATCGAGTATTACCATATATTATGCGGGAAGCTGTTCCTCCCATAAACGCAAGTTGATCAGCAAATTTAGAATCAAAAATAATTTCAAGTATTTTATACTGCAAATACTCGCGCAAAATACTTCTTTTAAATGGTAATAATTGCTTAGAATAAAACGATTCAATCTGTGTCATATCAAGCATTGTTCATA
>JBDRED010000029.1:0-44165 GCA_043820025.1 Elusimicrobiota bacterium | reverse complement strand
CGTTCACGCAAATCTTTATAAATGCTCTCTTCTGAAATATTAATAAACTGTTCTTTAAAACTTTTTATATCTCCAAATATATGTTCATCAATAAAACTTGCTAGTCCATATAATTCCATAAGTGAATTTTGCAAAGGCGTTGCAGTTAAAAGAATTTTATTTGGAACAGATTCAATAGATGCTTTAATAGTTTTAGCAATTTTATTATCTGTTCTATAGACATTACGCAATCTATGAGCTTCATCTATAACAACAATATCCCAATTTACCATATGCACATATTCTTCTTTATTTCTTGCAAAGTGGTACGAACAAATCACAATGTTTTCTTTAACATCAAATGGATTAGCTATTCCTTCCTTTGTAAATTTATTAAAAGATGGAGTTTCAATTATTATTGACGGAAGAAAGAATTTTTCTGCGAGTTCTTGCATCCATTGTTTTCTGAGTGAAGAAGGAACGATAATTAATATTTTTCTTTTTCCTTCGGCCCATTTCTGAGAAAGAACTATTCCAGCCTCAATAGTTTTACCCAAACCAACTTCGTCAGCTAAAATAGCTCCCTTTGAAAAAGGAGAACGAAAAGCAAAAAGAGCTGCATCAACCTGATGAGGATTAAGATCAACTTGTGCATCTGCAAGAGATACCATTAATTTTTGGATACTATCTGATGAACATTTCTTTGTTAATTCATGTGCAAAATATTTTGCGTGATATTTAGTAATCATTTTATTCCTATATAAATATTATCTTTAATCTTTTTAGCAATACTAACAAGGGTGTTTTATCATTTTTTGGATTATAAGACAATAGGAATATATTTTTATGTCATTTGATTTTTTATTATTTTTTGCAAATGTTTTTGTAATAAGACTATGTTCAATGGTTTCTTCAAAAGCTTTTTCGTTAATTAGAGACATAAATAAACTCCTTTAGTCAAATGTCAGTCAAATAAAAAACCCTTTATTTTTAAGTATAATTAGGTGTTTTCACTATATTTTTTCTATTTGTCATTTTAATTTTTTAAAGCTTAAACTCTTCAAAATATTAATATTAAGAAGATATTTTTCTTCTTTTAAAAATATCAATTTGTTTTTCTCTAGATTCTTCACATCTCTTTGAACTGTTTTTAGACTGCGCTTTGCGTATAAACCCTTAAATTGGGATTTATTTAATAAATCAGGTAAACTAAAATCAATGTTCCCATCTAACATAATATTTAACAGATCAAACTGTCTTTGATTTATATCCCGTTTTTCTTTTAAGACATGGAAATAATCCCTTAATACAAGCCTATTTATAAATACAAAAACATAAGTCTTTATTTCTAGCAAAGATTCTAAACACCCTTTTAAAACAAACTCTAAAAAAGCGCTGATATCATATTCTTTATTGTTTCTGGTATTTGAAAATGCCCAAAAATATTCATCAATATTTTTGTAATAATAATTTGAAAGAAGCAAAGGAAGATATTTTATGCCAGATGAAATTAATATAAATGCTTCAATTGCGCGAACTGTTCTACCGTTACCATCTGCAAATGGATGTATCCTGGATAAATGATAATGCGCAATCCCAGCTCTAAGTATGGGGTTAATAGATTTCATTTCTTCTGAATTAATCCAAGAAATAAATTGTTCCATTAAATTTCTAATATCTTCAATTATTTTAGGTGGAACGTCCACACCGCCATGTTCTTCATTGTTAACATATACCTTTGAATTCCTATATTGACCAGGAGAATTATTATTGTAATTTATACCTTCTGTTATAATGTTGTGACATTTTTTTATGATATCTTCTGTTATCTCATTGTTCTCATTTTTCTCAGCTAAATCATTTATATATTTGTAAACTCTTTTAAGATTTTCTATCTCTCTCTGTTTTCTTTCTGTACTTTTCTGTTGATCATTCCCGTTAATTATCTGCTTTACCTTTTCTTCATCAATAATATTTCCTTCTATACCTGCTGTGCCGCATATTGAACGTATAATCAATTCCTCATCTAATCTAACAAGCATTTGTGGTAAAATAGGAACATTCATCACTGTATCATACAGCAATTCAACCTGTACAAGATATTTTGATATAACAGCATCATCATACTTTCTACTAAATACAAATTGTCCTGATTTATAGGTCATAACTTTTTTTATTAATTGTTCATTCATTTATAATACCTTCTTATACATGCCAAAAGCATGTACCTAAATTCTTTAAATACATCCATACTATAGTATTATTATTTTGATTTGTCAAGTTTTTGTCCATAGTTTTGTCTAGTGTTTAGTCTTTTAATATTGTTTTATTTCCTTTATTTACAATGCTTTATTTAATCTTACATACAATTTGATTTGTATTTGTCTATTTTTTTGTCCATTATTTGTCTTAAGTATAATTAAATAGGGAGCCATTTTGCGCTATAAGGTAACATGCATAACGAGATAATTTATAATCATCCACTATTTGCCCTTGTATATCGCCATATTGGTTACGTGATTTTTGGGGTTCGCTCACGTGAGCGAAATGCAAAAATCACGTCTTGACCGCTGTTTTCACAAGCTTTTTTAGCTCGTTCTATTGCCGGCAAAAATTTACCATATTCTGTGTAACGTAATAATTTGTATAAATCCCGGGCGCTCCAAACTTCTTGTCCATATTCGTTAATTTTTTTTATTTGTTCAAAAATATTGTTTGTATTCATATTAATTTTATAAGCTAACCCCTTATTATTGCACTGCTTTTACCCCCGTTATTTAATTTTTTTCACTACTCAATTTGTTCCATTATCATAAGTTTAAAAAACTGTCTTTTTCAGACATTTTTATTATTACCACTTGCCAGATTTACAAATCACCTCACTTTTGGCATTTGATATTTCTAAATTTAAAATGCATTGATTACCTCTTCTATATAGTAGTAAAATAAATTTAACAGGCCACTTATATTTATTTCATCCTTAATTCATCCAGCAAAACCCAATCGCCTGGAGCTCGTTCATATTTCCAATTTATCCAACCATTCAGTCGTCCATTGGCAACAGCAGACGCAGCAGAGGACGGAGAAGTGTAAATTTTATTTTTCGAATCTTTCACTTTAGAACTTCTTTGATCAAATGTTATAGTTCCATTCTGTCTAACATACGCGATATAAAGTTTTCCTTTATACTTGAAACGAATTTGAAAACGCTTACTTGTGTATTGAGCTAATATAGGGTTTCTTCCTTGTTCTTTCTTGTATTTTTCATCAACTCTATTTCTCACAACACAAGAATTTTTTCCTAATATACGATTATATTCCACCTTTTGTTTATTCTTCAAATCACAGCTTAATTGTTTTTTTAAATCTTCTGCTTTTTTAAATTTTCCTTTTTGTTTATTCCCTTTCTTAGTAATAACACGCAATAATAATGCCTCTAATTCATGTAAATGTTTTTCTCCCACTATTAAGTAAATACTGAAACTATCCCATCTATTAGCATGCCTATCCTTTAAGTGATGTCTTAACCTATTTCGCAAATTAGACGCCAATCCAACATAGTACAGCTTATTATTTTTATACAAAGCATATATACCATGTCTTTTATTAACATACTTTTTTATTATATCCGCATGTTCTTCTAAAATCTTGCTGGAAATATTTTCTAAATATTGAGAAACCAAATTACCGGTTTGTTTCATTTTCAATTTTAGCTACCTCGCTTTGAATATGATTATATCCACGATTATTTACTATCCTTAAAAATTTCTAAATATTTTTTATAAACATATGATTGACCATATTTTGTATCTTTCTTTTTAGGAGATAGTATCTCCATATCTATAAAACGATTAATTACACGCTCTGCTCCTGCTCTCGTAAATCCTGTCCATTTTTGTACTAGAGAAACACTTACAATAGGCTGCGCGTAAAGTTCTGGCAAGAGCTTTGCCGCACTTTCCGATGCGCGAGTTCCAAGCTTTTGTATTTTTTTTATGTCTTCTTCTCGAAGTTGTGTAATTTTATCAACAATAGCTATAGCTTCATTAGCTATTTCTATTACTCCATCAAGAAAAAAATCTACCCAATCAGAGACCAAGCCATTATGATATCCGGAAAGTCTTTCGTAATAAAGTTTTTGATGTTTTTTAAAAAAAGATGATAAAAACAAAACTGGCTTTTCTAAAAAACCTTCTTTCCATAAATAAAAAGTAATCAACATTCTTCCTGTTCTGCCATTGCCATCAAGAAAAGGATGGATTGTTTCAAATTGAGCATGAATAATCCCAGCTTTAATAAGAGTTAATGTAAAATCATCAGCATGTAAAAATTTCTCTAAATCAGTTAAAGCATTTTGCATTTCATGTACTGGTGGAGGAACATATAAAGCATTATCTACACGAGTACCGCTAATCCAATTTTGACTTTTACGAAATTCTCCGGGATCAGCAAAATGAGTTGTTCTAGCTTTATCCATTAATTTAGTATGTAACTCTCTAATAAAACGAAGACTTAGAGGAAAATTCTGAACTTCCATTCTCTGTATTCCATAATTTAGAGCTTTTATATAGTGCAAAATATCATCTACATCTTCCGGAATATTTGCATTAATTTTTGCATCTGCTTCTATTGCGTCAATCATCGTTGCTCGTGTACCTTCAATTTGACTTGAAGATGCCGCATCTTTTCTTAAATACATCAATAAGAAAAAATCAGCATCTGGCAATAGTTTAGTAATACCGTCAAGCTTTCCAAGCAGTCTTGTAGCCTGATCGTTTTTCTTCAATACTGACGCATCAAATTCAAAACCATCTTTTGGTGGGAACGAACTTGGAACAAAAGCCTTAAATCCTTCTTTTTGTTGAATATATTTTCCTATTTCTATTATTTTCATAGTTTGTATCCTTTTTTTTTCTAATGTATACAAAATATAGCACTTTGTATACATTATGTCAAGAAATGTAAACGAAATTCTATAGTTTGTATATATTTTTGCTTGAAATAGATACAAAGTACAATGTTTTGTATCTATTGAGATCGTAGATGTATACAAACTTCTTAATTTGTCAACCGGGAATTTGGTTTTATTAGGTATTTACCGGGAATCCCGGTAAAGTATTAAAATATAGCAATTTCAGGTAAAAATAATGGGGAAATTCGGCAAAAATAGAACCCCAACGCTAGACAATGTATACAAAGTACCATGGTTTGTATACATTGAGGGCTGCAATGTATACAAAAGCGCATGAATATGGATATGAACATGCGGGCTGGGTTACAAACACCGCCCGGCAAAGGGCAGTAATCCTCATCCGGGATGACATAGAAGGAACACGGGAATCTTAAGTTTAAGTGCCTACAATTTTTCCCGGATTTTTTAGTTCGAACATTAGACGATGTAAGCCTATGGCTATTGCTGTTTTTAACGCGTTTTGATAACCTGTGCCTGTCATTCTTCCTATCTTTTCAGCTTCAACATACAAATCATGCGGCACTAACATATTAACACGCTTAACAGTTCCTTTATTCTTTACAGCTTTTGAAAAATCAAATGCTTTTTCAATATCCACATCATCATAATATGCTGCCATGTCTTTTACCTTCTTGGCTGATGTTAATTTTTTTTTGTGATATTTACTCTTTGTCATACAAGACCTCCTCAAACAATTTTTTCTCTTTATCTCTCATCTGTCTTACAGTAATTAGAACACCTGTTTTTTTATTATAAATTACAACTAAACCTCTTTCTAATACAAACCCCATTATTAATTCAACATCTTTATCCGTTTTACTAGGAACGATAATTGATGGCTGTTCGTTAGATAATAATATTTCTATTTCTTCCTTTAAAATTTTTCTTTCACTCATTCGTTGTATTATGTGTTTACCATATATGTACTTAATATGTATATTATACACTGTTTTTTGGTATTGTCAATGTTAAGTTTTTTATTGTTTGGATGTTAAATTTACGAAGATTCCGGATCAAGTCCGGAATGACAGAGAGAGAGTTCAGGATGACGGAGAGAGAGCAAAATCCCCCTAGCCCCATTTGGTAAAGGGGGTGTCACCATATAGTTCTTTTTCTATTTCCCGGGGGCTAAAGCCCCCAGGCTACATTGTTAGTGGTTTAGTTGTCGGAAATTGCAGCAATGACAGAGAAGAATGTTAGTACTTCCAGCCGAGGCCAAAGAAGTAATTAAAGGTGTTGAAATTATATCTATAGGTTTGTTCGTATTTCATGTTACTGGCCTGCGCGCTGTATGAGAGGCTTGTTCTAAATACCAGGCTCGTTGAGACAGGAACCTCTGTCGTGAGTATGATGCTGTGCGCTGTCACATTAACATTGTCCTCGCCATAATCACCGACAGTATCCTGGATCAGCCTTCCATCATAGTTTCTTAGACGCAGCATATAGCTCGCATAACATGTCCATGGAGCGCTGCCTATCTTAAACCTGCAAGACGGGCCAAATGAATGTTCTTTATAGTCGTAATAATCCGGAATGTATTTTAAATATGTTGCGTCATAGTGATTTTGGGTACTGCCATAGGAACTATATAAATAATCAATGCCGTAAATTATATTCTGCTTTGGCATTGAGAAGTTAAGCAAAATCATATTCGCAGTATCTTTGCGGAGATCATTTATATACAGTCCTGTTTCTTCGACTATGTTTTGATCAACAAACGCCTTTAGTCCAATTGTATAATTTAACATGCCGTATACAGAATCAGAAAGTTTCCATTTCGACGACAAGCCTATCTCATTTGTATTAAAATCAAGAACATTTGCGCCTGTTGCGCCCGCAAGCTCTGCGCCATACTCTGTGGATAATGCCGCGTAATTAGGAAAGACGATAGCGTAATAGTCGTAGCTAAAAGAAAGATTATTCATCTTACCTTCGCTAAACTCCTTTTCAAACTCAACTCCGCCGGAAGTTTTTGTATAGTCGAATAATCCCTCGCCCCATTTTTCGTCTGTGGTCTCAATAAGCCATTCCATTCTATAACTAACCCTTGGCTTGACCTTAAAACCATTATTTAATTTTTTTACAGCTTTTACTATTACAGTATGATCCATTGACTGTTGAAAGAGCGTGTCGCCGCCTGCCAGCTCTGACGCGTCCTTTGTGCCTTTATAATTAAGGTAATAACTTGGAACCAATGCGAATGTATCAGTAAATTTAATCGCCGGAACAAAATCAAAATTAATAATGCCGCCAAAAGTGCCCGGCGCTCCCTCAAAAACATACTGGCCGCCAAGAACCTGGGCGTCTGCGACTGTGACCAGTTCTGCAGAAAACGAGAATGAATTAAAAAGAAAAACTGCGATAATTATTAAGGATATTTTTTTCAAGATTTTCCCTCCAAATTTCGTTAACACACCCCCCTGCCCCCCTCTTAATAGAGGGGTGAACATGGAAGTTTTTGTTTTGAGGGGAATAATCCCCTTTTTTCAATTACCGGGGCCTAAAGCCTGTCCTCGCGCAGGCAGGGAACCCCGGGCTACAAATCCGTCTTCCTGAGCAGAGCGAAGGATCCCCGATAGAGGAACTCCTCACGAAGATTCTTCGGGCAGTAACCCTCAGAATGACGCATCAGCGTCACTTACGCACTTACATTTTTCAATCGCCGAATAATTTCGGGTCTATTACAAGATCTATCTTATCGTCCATTAAATCAGAGGTAAATACTACCTCTTGATTAGCGTTCGGGTCTGTGCTTTCAACAGCATTGCCTGCATCGTCTATCTTATAATACTGTTCCTTTGACCAATTGCCATTATTAAAATTTACTTTCACAGTGCCTATGTATCCTGTTCCTATATCATCTGTTTCAGTAATAACTTTTTTTTACAGAAGGACTGCCATGCCTGTGTAATTATATTTTTTATTATTCCTGTCTGTTACAGTCTTTGTTATTAGTTCCGTATCATTAATTTTATATTTATAAACGCCAAAAATAACATCGCCGCCCGCATTTGGCAAACCGCCTGTAGCCCAGTCAACGATTGAGTCGCTTGTATTTGACCTTGTCTTTTTATAGTCAGTTATAAAATATGTTTTCCCGTCTGCTATTGATACCTTGCTTGTATCATAGAAGCTGTCCTTTATATTAATTAAATCAGTAGGAAGCGTACTATTAAACTCCGCTTTATACTCGAACCAGTCAAACCTGTTATCCCTTTCATTAAGAGCGACAAACTTAAACTCATCATCGTCAGGACGGATAATATATTCGTCGAGCCGCACCCTTTTACCAAACGCGTCAACCATAGTTTTTCCCAGCTGATATTCAGCCACCTTCATTTCATTCGCAGCAGCAGACTGGATCTGTTCCTTGCTCATATCAACTCTCATCTCCTGCTCTACCTCAGCGCGTGTTTCCATTCCCATCTTTCCATAATATGACTCCTTCCGAATAGGAGGCAGTCCTAATTCATACTTTATGCTTTCATTCGGATGAACCAATATATCCTCGCCGATTCCATCAAGCCGCCTGGTAGCGACTATGCCTGAATGAACATACACAAAGGATGTCTTATTCTTAAAAACTTCAACGGTAAAGCTTGTTCCTCTGACTGAGCACACAGTTACCGGAGTCTCGACTTCAAACTTCTCTTTTGGCCTTAGCTTTTTCACAAAAGCCTTTACCTTCCCGACCATCAAATTCATACCTTTCTCGTCGTCAGTAAGTTTTGTTAATATTATTTCAGTGTTCTCGCTGATATCTACCTTAGCGCCGTTTTCACACTCCAGCTTTGTCATTGACGCAGGCCCGGTGCGCACTGTATCCTTAGCATGCAGTAAATCATCTTTTTCGAGAGATTTCCAGCTGTTTTCCGTAAACGGCCGCACGTCAACAATTCCCTTAACAGACACAACCTTAATCTCAGCGGCAAATGCCGAAGCAGTTAAAACAAAGAAAATACCAGTTAAAATCATTATCCGTATTTTCATTTTTACCTCCATAATGCAAACAAAACTAAATCCAAATCTTTAGCGCTAAAATTTCGCCATTAACGATATTCTGTATGTATCACCCAGGTCTCCATATGGAACCCACGCTACATCTAAGCTGTACCTTTCTATTTTAAATCCAACGCCCGCGCTTAAGCCATCGATCGTATCAAAATCATTTAGTGTTTTGTATCCAACCCTAAGCGGCAGTTTTATTGACCTGCCCACCTCTAAAACATACTCAGCGCCAACTCCTGCGTTAATATCATTATCATTTGGGTAATTAACATCTAAAGCAAATGTGAGCGCCTCATCCCTGAGCATCCTATAACCAAATCCCAGTTTTATATTCAAAGGCAGAGGATCGCCCTCGTTGATATATTTCAACTCACTGCCAATATTTTGCACAGCAAGCCCTACGGATAATTTACTTTTATTGGGATGATATAACGCGCCAAGATCAACCGCAAAAGCTGTAGCGCTGTAATTATCAATCACGCCTTTTATGTATTTTAAATTTAATCCTACTCCGATCTTTCTTCCAAGCATCCTTCCATAACTCACTCCAACAGCCAAATCATTAGCTGTGTATGTGCCTTCAGGATCATTCGTGTCGCTCGTTCTTTTCTCTATATCTCCTGCAGAAACATATGACGCGGAAAATCCAAACGTGCCGATTGTTTCCAAAGGATACGCAACAGCAAGATATTCATAAGCAATATCCTGAAACCAAATAATATGCTGAGCCATAACCTCTCTAGCTTCTACATGGCCAAGCCCTCCCGGATTCCAGTACATTGCATGCACATCATCTGCAAGAGCCGCCTGCGCGCCGCCCATTGCAATAGGCCTGCAGCCTGTGCCAATCTTTAAAAATTGAGCGCCTGTTGTGCCAACCTTGCTGTTCACGGCAAAACACACCTGTACCAGATTTAGAACCAGGACTGAGGAAACAATAATTTTTGTTATTTTCATCTCATTATCCTCCATTGATAATTTTAGCCGATTTTTTACTATTTAACAACTGCAAATTTTTTAATCTGCGAATAATCTCCTGCTTTAAAGTAGTAAATATATACGCCGCTTGCAACTGTATTTCCGCTGTCATTTGCGCCATCCCATACTTCTATCTCCTCAATACCGTCATTCTTTTCAACTTCATCCATTAATGTTCTTACCAGCTCGCCGGCAATATTATAAATTTTGACTGTTATCTTCATTGTCTTTGTTCCGTCTCCGGGAACGCGGTATCTGAGCGAAGCGGTTTTCGATACTGACATATTAAACGGCGACGGGAATATGTATGCTATGAATGGCCCGTTATAAGCGCCGGACCATGAAACGCTCTCGGACATAGCGCTCTCATTAGGCGTTGTAGCGTCGTCATAGGCTGAAACTTTGTAATAGTAAGTTAATTTTGAGTCGAGGCCGGTGTCTGTGTATTCACCGGTGTCCGCATTTGATTTTCCAACCAGCGCGATATTTGTAAAACCTGCGTCCGTGGAAATTGTGCTTCTCCAAATTTTATAGCCTGCAAGATCGCTGTCATTTACCTTATTCCAGACAACCTTACAGCTATTTGCGCCAAGACTGTTTATAACCAGGCCTGCAGGCACTCCGGGAGCAGAGACGTCGGTAAACGCCGCAAACTTTGACAAGTGATTAATTGTTACTGAGATTGTGCCGTTCTTTGAGTCAATTATCCTCTCGCTATTTTCTTTTTGCCATATACCTGTAGTTTCGTTGTAATATGCCACATCCAGTTTATTCAGCAGCTGCGATGTTACTGTATTTGTGTCATATTGAATCGTAACCTTTGCAGAACTGTCTTCACCGAGATTCAATAGAGCTCCGAGCGCAGATCCGGAAACAGACCACACCTCTATTTCATAGTATCCGCTCTGCAAAGTATTATTGAGCGTACTCGATGGAGTCATCTTATCAGTTACCTGCGTGCCTTTCGGCAGTTTAGGAATTTCAAAAGGATACGCGCAGGCCGGACGCTTAGGCGCTCCGCCGGGGCCTATTTCAGACGCGTCTACCTTAATAATAATTGTCTTCACATTACCTACATCGTCCGTGGCAATTGCTCCGCCGGGTATATAAATGCTCGTTACATCGCCCTCTCCCAGCTTTACGCTTCCGCCGAGCAGAGGATTAATATCTCCCTCATTTTTTGCCTGCATACCTATTTTTACGCTCAGCTCAATACTCGTCTCCTGGCCCGCTAAGTCATGCCCTTTTATTTGTAATACAAAATACTTGTTATCAAAATCGAATCCTGTGTCTCCCACATAATATGCGGCTGTAAGCGAATCCTTAGATTTCGCATAATATATTTCTGCTTCCGGAAGATTACCGCTGGCCTGCCCCGCCTTCTTTGTGATAATTTTATTGCCTTCGGACTCAAGCAATTCCTCAGTCGAAAACAATGATAGTAAAAATTTCTTATCATTATTTTTATCTCTTGCGATCTGAACAATAAAGCCGGGCGGAGTGTCCGTATAAACCAGATCCTGTGTTATGACATCATTTGTGTTATTTACTCTTACTGTAAATGTTGATGTGCGCAGGTCACTGCCTTCAGCAGCAGCCATAATCAGATAATAATCGACTCCTGATTTTAAACCTTCGATCCTGTATGAATTAATCTCGTTTGTCGACGGATCAACCTCAAGACTTCCAAATGCAAGTATGAATGTGCCTTTTTGCACAGCTACAACCATCTCAACCTGCGAAGTAGTTATTTTCCGGCCTTCCTTATCTCTGATTAATCCGGTAACCTTCCCGCCTTCCGTAAGAGCTATTGGTTTAGTCACAAATGTAGTATTTGTCTCTCCGGAAATCAGCATTACATCTGTAACAGCTGTAGCAAGGCCTTTTGACATAATCTTAAGAGAGTATTTTCCCGGAACTAATCCCTGAACAAAGAAGTGTCCGTCCGGAGCAGTGCGGGCCTCTATTCCGCCCATAGGATTTTTATAAACCTTTCCTTTTTTAGTAAGGAGAATTACTGCCATTGGCGCGTCATTATCAAACGGCGAAACAAGGCTTTTTCCTGCAGGCGCATTCACCCGGCCTTCCAGATTCGCATCTGCTTTTTTCAGAATAAAATTAATATCCTTTGATTTTGGCGCGACATTATCTATGACCTCATCGCCATACTCAACCTTTATGCCTTCCCTCCAGTCCGGACGATACGCGGCTGTTATTTCCCAATATTTAATATTAGGGTCAATACCTCGTAATACATAATATCCTTTGCCGTCTGTTTTAGTATTTACAGACACGCTCGAGCCATGGCTTGAAGAAGGTATTCCTACCATCCTAATGTTCGCAAGCGCTGCGCCGGACGCATCCGTTACTCTGCCTGAAATTGTCACGCCCTCATATAATTTAACGGTTCCAATTGAAACATCTACAGTTGTATCAGGCACAGTGATCCCTGCAATGAGAACAGTCGTATAAACCTTATCGCCTGCTGAATCTCCGCCGCTGCTTTCTAATCTAACAAAATAATTTCCTGCAGGCAGGTTCGGAAGCTTAAACGTGCCGCTGCTGATTTCCATCGGATTTGCTCCCCATTCGGAATTCCAATAATTTTGCTCATTGCCAATTTCTTTATATCCGCCTTCAACCCAAGGCCGAGCTTCGCACCTAATTTTTATATTGTCATCTTTAGTAATAAGCTTGCCTGTGTCTCCGTCGACAAGTGTTCCGGTAATTGTAGCTCCCTTACTCATTCGTATATTTGCCATCTTCACGTCTGATGAAGATACCGTAACAGCCGCATAAGCAACCTTATAGTTTTCCCTCGACGGATAAACATTAATAATATAATTGCCGGGCGCAACAGGGCCAAGACTGAATGGCAATGATAATTTATTTTGATTTTGATAATAATTACCGCTGACATTATAATTTTGAAATGTTAATTCAGCATATGAAATGGCATTATGGCTATTATCGTCAGCTTTAAAGAGCTGTACCGTAAAATTATCATCTCCTGTTTTTGGCCTTTCAACATTGCCGGTAATCACATAACCTTTTTTAATTACTATATTTTGAGTTTTTGTCTCTCCATTGGAAATATAGATAGATGTCTGCTGTCCTGCAACCTCGTCTTTATCGTCATCGTTTAAGTCTCCGTCAAACTGCAGTAAATACAGGTCATCTGCAAGGCCTGAAATTCTGTACGTTGCTGAAGACGCATTTGAGCTGACTATTTCTGCTGCCGCAAATTTAGTTTCCTCCATGTTGTACCATCTGAACTTCATAGGCACAGCCATGATTTGGATTGTAGACGCGGAAAGATCATAAGTAACGCCTGCTCCCTTTACAATAAGCCCTTGTATAGTATTGCCGCTGCCAAGAGACATATTAATATCTCCGGTTGTCTCGCCATTTGCTACGCCTACGCGCTCCACTGCTTCGCCATACTGCCCGGTCGGAACGCCGGGAGTCCAGCCGTTTGGAGCTGTATCATATTCATTAGCTGTGACAATATATTCTCCTGTGCCTAATCCTGATAATTCATAATACCCTTCGCTATTAATAACGGTTTTAATAGGCTGGCCATCGCTGTTCGTTGAGCTCCACCAAGGCAGTACAGCTGAAACATATACCTTTGTGTAGTCCGTGAACCCTGTTATTCTCCCCTGTATCTTTCCTGAATACGCTTTTAATGTTATGTTTTGAAATTTATCCGAACTTCCGTCTAAACTTACAATTAGAGGAGAATTTTCCATCTCAAATCCGTTCATCCAAGAGTTCAGGCCATAACTGCCTGCTGACAGGCCGGATATTACATACGATGAAATTGATACGGCTGCGCTCGTTGACATCTGCACCTGAGTTCCATTGCCTGCGTTCAGAGACTGCGAGTACGCGTTAATTCCAACCGGGAATGGCTGCATACCCGACGTATCGCCTTCGATTCTAAGCTCGCCTTTAATCCTGCTTCCTTTGCTAAACTGAATCTCTCCGATATTAACACTGCTGACTGCTGAAGGCACTATCACATTATTTACAACCTTTTCTATAAACTCCTGGCATCTGATTCTGACTGTATATGTGCTGACAGCGACACTATTTATTTCAAATGTAGTTGAACTCTTGCCAGCCTCAATAAAGCCTCCCCCCCATCCAAAGTTTCTGTTATCAAAAGAATTCGCGCTTGCGTCAATCCGCAAACCTCCGGCAGGCGCTGTATCGCCGTCAGGAAGTTTGATAAGGCCTGTGATTTTTTTTGACTTTGCCATGGAAATATTTAATACTGCTCCCTGCGCAGTTATTGTGACGCTCAAAGTCTGGCTTACATAATCCGGCGCTTCAGCTCTTAACTTATATTCTCCGGGCGCTAAACTCATTTCAAACTTAGCTGTGTCAGTTCCTGCATAAATAACAAACTCGCTCCATCCATAGCTCGGGCCGGTTTCTGACCACGCGTTTACAGAGCCGTATAGTCTGTCAACAGTATAGCCCCACCTGTCAGTATATGCCTGGAACGCGCCGCCTGATAATTTTATTGTTCCCTCAAGTTTTCCGCCTTTTTCCATTATAAAATTAATATTCGATGCGCCTGCAGCGCCTACCTCAACATTTTCTTTATACGCGCTTGTAAAACCTGCGGCCTGCACGCCCATCCAGTAATATCCGGCCTTTAACCCGCTGACCTTATAGTTTCCGTTTGAATCTGTATAAGCGCTGCCCCATGCCTGCATACCGCCCGCCTCTACTCTCGCGCCCTTAACAGCAAAGGTCTGAGTTGAGCCTGCTAATGAGTATGTCACACGTCCCGTTATCTCAACAGCGTCTATTGTAATCTCAGCTATCTTATTGTCATAGTCAAAGATCGTCTCTGTTTCGTCCCACCATGGCTTGCTTATTATCTGCAGTTTCACAGCATAAGTTCCCTTAGGGAGAGCGTTCCAGTTTGTGTCTCTGCCTTCCCAGTTTATTTCCTCGGAATGTACGCCATCGCCATAAACCGAACCCTGGTAAGACCAATCGCTGTTCTCAGCAATAATTCTATACATTTCATCCCACGTTCTCTTTACTCCATCATAAAGCGGATTGCCCTGCTCGTCCCAGCTCACCTGACTCCAGTCAAACGTTGAGAAAACTCCGTCTTTATTAGTATCAATTATGAGCCTGTAGGCTGCTGAACCATAAGAAGTATCTGCAAGATTTACAGCTGATATATCAAATGCGATACTCGCATTGTCTTTACTACCGTCGCTATCCGGACTAATTGTCACAGCATAGGTCGAAACATCTACTCCATTGCCGATTGATATATTATCAACTGAAAGGCTTGCGCCAGGATAAACCTTTAATGGATCAGCCCAAGACGCTCTATCCTCTAAATAGTTTACAGCTTGATCCGAGAAAGTAAACCATACATCCCACGGCTCTATCATCCGGCCTGCAGAGCTTGCTTGAAGTCTGTAATATTTATTTTGCACTACCGAAATATTAGCAAATTCAAAGTTATAGTCATGTCCATCCGCGTTATTCCAAGTACCAACAGAGGTACAGCTGGAAACTACGGCATTACTGCCTTCCTCGTACAACCTAACCGTTACATTCCCAACCGCCTGCGCTACAGCTGTGCTTACTGCGACTCTGCCGCGCAGTTTTCCGGAGAATGGCTCTTTGATTGTCATGTTTATGTAATCTGAAAATCCTCCGTCCGGAACCCAGATAGACCAGGCATAGCTGTTGCCATATTTCCCTGACGGTTCGCCTGCGTCAAGACTGCCGTTACTATTTAGATCAATATATGTCTCTAGAAAATAACTATCCTCAATAAGCCCTGTAATATCATATCTCCGGTCATTTAATGTATAGCTCGATCCTGCGACAGTAAATAATTCAGATCCTCCGACTGTAATAGAACCATCCGGCGAACCTGAAATATATCCGCGCCAATATTGCACCTTAACAGTTCCGGATGAGACGCCTGTGTAATTAATATATCCGCCAATACTGCCATTGCCGCTCGTTTTTTGGATTAACGAAATATCAATATTAGCTTTTGATTGATTTGAAATATAGACAGGATCAGGAGTACCATCACCATTTACGTCATAAATTCCCTTAGGCTCTGACGGATTTGATATATAATCATAATTTTGATCAACATACGCTGCCAAATAATATGTTGTGTATTGCGTAAGCTCGTGCATATAATACTGGCCTGTTGAAGTAATCTGCACATACGCGTCATAATTACCCTCAAGATTTGGATTTAAAAAAGCGCTGACATATATGCCACTGCCCAGATTTGATGTGTCCACAACGGTTGATGAAAAGTTAACTATACCTGTTATTGTATCTCCGGGATCCGCAGAAGGATCGTTGTCAGTAAAGTTTATGCCTGTTGCAGGAGAAGCGGTAAGATAAACCGGATTCCCTGTATACTCGCCAAACGGTTCATTAATATTGTTATAATTGTTATTACTATCCCTGTCTACAAAGCTGTAAATGTAATAATTTTCGCCCGGCGACAAAGTTATCTTGAAATTATAATCTCCGGTTCCGGTATATGCGAATGTAGTGCTGTAACTAATTGTATAAATATCCCCATTTGTATTTGCATAAATAATTACATCTCCTGTATATGCGCCGCTGTAAGTAACCGCGCCGGATATGCTTGAATCAGGAATAGTAAGGTTTAAATCATGAATAGCGGTTCCGCCCTCTGTGACAGTTATAGGCCCTGACTGCTCGTAAACCTCATCTGCGTCCTTCTGATAATTGGAATTTTTATCAAGCCACGAAAAGATATAATAGTCTCCGGGAGGCAAGTCTTGAGAATACGAACCCGATGTATGGTAGAAATGCTGATCAGCAACATTTCCGCCGTTAAATGACGGAGTATCTGAAAACACTATAAAGACATCTCCGACAGGCGACGGATCATTTATCGTAACATTTCCCTGCATTGCGCCCGGATCATTTATTGTGATATCAATCCCCGTAACTGTGTTTGTGTCTGTCACAGGAACTAATTTTCTTGCATTAACTCCGTACTGATAAATACCAAACGCTTCATCTCTATCCCAATTTTGATCTGCATCCTCATCTATCCACGCGCGCGCATAATATGAGCCTGTAGACACCCAATTAGTCGTATATGCCCCTGCGCTGCCTTGTTCAATCTGATCTTCACGAGAGTATCCGTATGGATCTGTTGTGATGTTTACAGTATATGTTCCTACTCTTGAGCCGCTATAGCTCAAATTACCTGAGATCTTGCCGCTAACATCCCCATCAACGATTAAAAAATCTATACCGGTTCTTCCGCTTGTGGACAATAAAAATGGAACCTCTCCCTCATACTGCCCCTTTGCTTCTCCAAGTTCTTCGTTAAGATTTCCATCACCATTACTGTCTAAGTACGCGGCTACCCAGCGCTCTGTGCCTGTCTCAACGCTCATTTCATAAAATTGCGGACTACTAAATACCGGATATGCGCTTGTGCCAACCATATACGGAAAAGGATCTCCATTCTCAGGCCAGTTTGAAAATGCGAATACATATAAATCTCCCGGCTTTTCGCCGCTATAAGTAATAGTTCCGCTTATAATACCATACTCAACCGCATATAAATTTGTAATTACTAAACCGGTTAAAAACATTATTAAGGAAAGAAAAATTCCCAAGGATACCTTCTTTCTCATTATGCATTCCTCCTGAATATATTTATATTCTGAATATATAGTTAATCTAATGGCTATATATATATTATCATCAAAATCTATAATTTCAAGGTGACTTTAGTCACAAAAAAAGGAGCCGGAGCGTTTACCCCTGACTCCTTTCCTATATTCTTTATTATTTTATTATAATTCTTATTTTTACCTTTATTTTAAAGACATTTTCTGCTATATTTAAAATCTCGGGGATATGGCGGAATTGGCAGACGCGCTAGGTTCAGGGTCTAGTAGCCGCAAGGCTGTGAGAGTTCAAATCTCTCTATCCCCACCATATATAAAAAATTATTTCTTTACAGGCTTTGTGCAGTAATCATAGTACGAACATGTTTTTTTGCAAATATTTTCTTCTCCGCGCACCCATTTTGTTTCACAATCTTCAAAATCCATTGAAACAGTATCAATATGCTTATCAATACTCCTGCAAGCTTTATCAAAAATTATTGCCATCATATAAGTATTATAATGCTCTTTTACTCTAGCTACCCTGCCTTTTAATTTTTCAAGCTTTAATCCAAAGAGATTAAAGCCTAAATCTATTTGAGTTCCTATTGGAAGGTCCAGATATGTCATAAGCGCTATACCTCCGGCGCTGATATCCGCTATTATTCCCGGCGCCGGTTGGCTGACCTTTGTTTCCGGAATTCGAATTTGTATTGGTTCAATCAATAGAGGCGAAATCCTAACGCGTCGATGTCTTCTTTTTTCTTCATAGCCGGCATTTGCAGTAGGCCTTTTTCGTTTTATTGTTGTAGGCATAAGACCGCTTCCCTCCAATCAGTTTTAAAATTATATTTTTACCTTTTTATAATGAGGGCACTCTCTGCTGAATCCATCGTTGCATACCTTTCTTTGCTCAGCGTTTTTATTAAGAGAGCAAAAATAAATCATGCAATAAACACCCTCTTCCAGAGAACAATACTGGCAGTCTGAGCCAATAAATTTTGTTTTAGATTTTTTCTTGGGTTTATTTTCCCGGTGTATAAATGTTGTTTGTTTGATAGTTTGATTACCGGTTTTTTTAATAGGTTTTTTCTTCGCGGATTTATTCTTTTTAGTTTTTGTGGTTTTCTTATTAGATTTCTTCCCGGCTTTCTTTACCGCTTTTTTCCGGGATTTTACAGCCTTCTTCACTGCCCTTTTTTTAGATTTGGTTTTTGTTTTATTTTTTTTCATGCAAAATTATACTCCTTTCATAAAAAGAAGTCAAATATAATAAGTAACAGAAGTCAGCAGCCAGAAGTCAGAATTCAGAAGACAGAAGGCTTTAAATCTTTATCTGCACTCCCCCATAAATTGTTCTTCCGGGGATTGGGTACCCTATTCTTGTCTGATACATTTTATCAAAAATATTATTAATCTTTGCATAAAAACTAACAGAATTTATATTTTTCTTTAATGCCAAATCAGCAACAACATACGCCGGTATTTTTTGAAAGTCCATTTCTCCCCACTTCTGGTCGTCAACAAAGGTTAAATGAAACATAAAATCAAATCCGCAAGAACATGAATAATCTATTACATAACTGATCTTATTGTTTGGAGTATATTGAAGCCTGGAATAACTTGTCCTGCCGGGAATCTTTGATTCGCTCTCTAAATACGTATAATTAAATTTTTGCTTTAATCCTGTTGTTATTTTATTAATAACCTCAACCTCAACGCCCTGATTGTAAGCCTCCTCAATATTTGTCGGCGTCCATTTACTCATTAAATCAGACGGGTCAATGGGCGCCCATTCAATCATATCCTTAATATCGCTTCTATAAAGCGTAAAAGAGGTTACAAGCGCGTCATTATATTTATACTCAACGCCCAGATCATAAACCCACGCTGTTTCAGGACTAAGGCCTTCATTGCCTTTTAAATATGTGTCTTCAGGATAATAAAGATCCTCAAAGGTCGGAGCTCTAAATGATTTTCCTGAACTTGCCGAAAACTTCACACGTTCATTTGGCGTTAAGACTAAAGACGCCTTTGGGCTTATCTCACTGCCAAACACAGAATGTTCGTCGTATCTGGCGCTTAAGATAGTTTTTAATTTTTTAAAATTAATTGTTTTCTGGAGAAAAGCCGCATTTATCATTGTCTCTTTGTCTACAATCGTGTTCGAGGGAATTACCATCTCATCCTTTCTTATAAACCCATCGCGCTTAAGATCATAGCCCGCTACTATATCATACACTGTATTTACTTCAAGCTCTGCTCCGCAGGTTGTTACATCAATTGGATTATTATATGTAACGTCCGACGCAATTTTATCATTCTCTGTGTAATACGGCCTTAGAGAGATTTTTGTTTCATCTCCAATATACAGACTATATTTTAACTGCAGGTCATTTCTTGTGTAGTCCATTCTTGCATTTGGAGTATCTGCGATTTTTTCTATTTTACCGTCATAATCCTTAACAAGCAGGCCGCCGGTACCGGGCAGGCCATACCTGCTCTTATGGAATAATGTCCTTAAATCCAGCTCGCTGTTCCCGCTAATCTTAAATCCAATATTCATTAAGCCGTCTATCCCCTCATAGTCGCTGTTATCTCTCCATCCGTCGCAATTATCGCCGGCAACGGAAATATATAAATCCTTAACTCTGCTTTCAGCGCTCGAATAACCGCTGTTTACAGAATATATCCGCCTCCCAAAACTGCCTGCCATTACTTTGAATTTTGAATTTAATTTTCCCTGTCCTTTTTTGGTAATAATATTAATAACAGCTCCTATCGCGTTAGACCCCCAAAGAGACGAAGACCCGCCTCTTATTATCTCGATCCTCTCTATATTTTCCGTGTAAATCTGTCCAATGTCAGCGTCTCCTCTGCCCTGGTCATTAACAACCTGTCCGTCTATAAGCACCAAGGTATGCTGGGAACTATTTGATCCTCCTCCTCTAACGCGCGCTGTGCTTTCCGCTCCGATTGAGCCTGTATAACTTATGCTCATAAACCCGCCGTAAACTCTTAAAACGTCTCTCAATGTAACTGCCTGCGTTTTCTCGATATCATCTCCGGTAATAACGGTCACATTAACAGGCAGATCCTTAAGGCTGGAATCAGACCTCGACGCATTTACATGCACAGTCCCATGATAAATAGGCTCCTCGGCAAAAATATTTCCAATAAGTAATACTGCCCAAAAAATTAACCATATTTTTTTCATTATGTATCCCCCTATACTATTCTTCAAACATAGAAAACCTGTAATATTCATCTCTCAAAGATCCTCGGGTCAAGCCCGAGGATGACAGAAGCGGTTTTATTATTTCCTCATCTTACACAAAAATATATTTCTTACCTGTCTTCTCATCCACATGCATCTTACCATTCACGCCATAAACAAGATTTATCATATCCTCATTAAACACATCATTCGAATTCCCATAAGCCTCAATCCTGCCATCCTTTAAAACAAGCGCCTTTTCGCAATAACCCGCAGTCATATTAATATCATGCAAAACTGTAATAACGGTAATTCCCTTTGAATGCAGTTCTCTTAAAAAATTCATAATCTGCAATTGATATTTAAGATCAAGATGCGCGATAGGCTCGTCAAGAATAAGTATCCTCGGAGTCTCGGCCAAAGCCTGCGCTATTAAAACGCGCTGAAACTCGCCTGACGAAAGAGCGCGGATACTCCGTCTTTCTAATGAAATCAGATCCATGCATTTTATAGCAGAATCAATTATAGAAATATCCTTTTTATTTAAAGACGAGAGCCTGGCCTTATACGGAAACCTTCCAAATGAAACAAATTCGAAAACTGTAAAATCAAACGCAGGATCAATCCCGCGGCTCACAATAGCAATGTTCTGAGCGATTAATTTCTCGTCCATTAAACTAATATCTTTATCTCGGAATAATATCCTGCCTTCCAAAACTCCGCTAATCCCCACAAGCGCATTTATAAGCGTTGTTTTGCCCGAGCCGTTAGGCCCTATTATTCCTAAAAAATCATTTTCTTGAACGGTAAAAGATAGATTATGCAGTATAGCGTTTTTATTATAACCAATACAAACATTTTCAAATGTGAGAATATTTTTATTATCTGCCATAACTTCTGATTCCTTTTTTTGTAATAATAACCAAGAAAAATATACTTCCTATAATACCTGTAACAACTCCAAGCGGCAATTGTACAGGATATAAAACAAGCCTTGCAAAAACATCCGCTGTTAAAACATAAATCGCTCCTGCGAAAGCCGCGGCAGTAATAAGAGCCCTGTGTTTCGGGCCAACAATCTTTCTCATTACATGCGGCACTACAATCCCGACAAAACTAATCACGCCTGCGAACGCAACGCTAAACGCTGTGAGTATTGTTATTCCCAAGAAAAGAATTTTTATAATCCTCGAAGAAGAAACACCTAGTTGTTTCGCTTTATCCTCGCCTAATGAGAGTATATCTACATCTCTTCCAAAATATATCAGGAACAGCACTCCTGAAATCATTAGAATGCTTAATGCCAAAAGATTTTTATAATTACTTATTGAAATATCTCCCATAAGCCACAGCATTGTCATGTGTAGATTCCCGGAATTAGAAAGCGCTGTTAAAAAAAGAATTATGCTAGAGGTTAATATTGTAACCATAATGCCTGCGAGCACAAGATTCAATACTGTAAGACTGCGTCTTTGCGCTGTCATAAATACAAGCGCTCCCGCTAAAACAGCGCCGATAAAAGCGGCTCCTGATCTGGCGGCAAAACCAATACTAAAAAATGACACTATCATTACGCCTAAAGCAGCGCCGCCTGAAATGCCTAAAGTATACGGTTCTGCTAAAGGATTCCTAAGCATGCCCTGCATTACGCACCCGCATACAGCAAGCGAAGCGCCGACTAATATAGCAAGTATGCTTCTTGGAATTCTAACCTGCCAAATTATAGACGCTATTGATGTGTTTTCAGAATTATTAAATAACGCCTTAATAACTTCGCGAATCGGTATATTACTGCCTCCGACAAAAATAGACAACAATACAGCGCAAAACAAAAGCGTAATCAAAATAATCCAAACTCTTTTTTTCATAATATTATTCCCCGCGCTCCTTTGTCTTTTCTGCTCCGTCTTTAGACAAATGCGTTTTATTGAGCGATTTTATAATTAATAAAACTCATTAAGTGTTATAAAACCGACATTTTTAAGAATTCATGATGCCTTCTCAAATATACTAACAAGCCTCTCATACGCATCCACATACCCGTTTATCGACGGCCTGCATATATCGTCAGCATTCAATTCATATATATTATTATTCTTTACAGCGTTCATATCTTTATACTTTAGCCAGCTATCTTTAGGCCATTGGCTAATATCATCCATATTAATAATTATTATTATATCAGGATCGCTCTTTATAACCTCTTCAATATTGTATTGGGGATACCTGGCCTTGCTGCTGCGAGCTATATTTACGCCGCCGGCCCGCGCAATTAATTCGTCAATATAACTGCCTTTGGCAACCGTTACCAGCGGTTCATGTCCTAATTCGCAAAAAACGCTCCGCTTAATATTTTTTTTATCAACGCGTTTTGTAATATCATTCATCTTTTTCTCTAAAGACGCCATTATTTTTTCTGCCTCAACATTCATTCCAAATATTTCAGCGAGCTGCATGAACTCCAATTCAATATCTTCGTAACTTAAAATCTCGCCAAAAACAAACACAGGAACATTCATTTCGCGTAATTTTTCAACAAGCTCCTGCGCCTGATTTTCCTTTGACGCAAAAACCATATCCGGCTTTAAAAGTTTTATAGCCTCTATGTTCGGAGATAATAATGTTCCAACCTTTTCTTTGGCCTGCGCTGATCCGGGATGTTTACAGTAATTTGTAACGCCTACAAGCGAATAATCTTTTTTTAGAAGATATATTTCCTCAGTAATACTTGGGACAAGAGAGACAATCCTGTTCACCTTACGCGAAGTATCCCACTCTTCTCCCGTAGCGTCATAAGTTACGGCAGAAAATGCGAGACTGCTTATAACTAATAAACAAAAAAATAAAAATATTAATCTTCTTAACATATCCTCTTACCTCATTGCTCCTTTTTCTTGTCATTCACTGTAAAGGTTACGTATTCCATAGCTTCCCTGTCATTCCTGCGAAGGCAGGAATCTTTGTTAGCTATACATCCAAACGTTTATCATAGAGACGCCCAAATTGGGCGTCTCAACAAATCAGGAATCTTCGTTTGATATTCTATAGACTATACAAATCCAATAAAAAATGGCCTGTCATAAGACAGGCCATTTTACTATGACCCTTCCATATCACGCGAAGAAAGGATAAAATCCTCTTAGCAAATTGGTATTCTGGCTTGCGGAACATTCCGCTCACAGCTGCGCGGCAGCGCCTGACTTTAACAGGCTTCCCCAAATCTTTACTAAGCTAAATTTTAAAAAATCAAATTAGAAACAAACTCCTGCGCCAATAACTACTTCAGAAGATGTGTCGCCTTCTGTAGCTATATTATAATACTTTACAGAAATATCTAAATCAAGCGCATCGCTTAATGGCTTCAGCATACCTGCGCCTAGCATAAATGTAAATTTACTTGTATTATCAGTAACTTCAACTCCTGTAGTATTTGACTTTGCAGATATAAAACTTAATCCTAATCCACCTTGTAAATAAGGCTTCATTTCTCCCATTTCTTCTAGATCATAATTTATGACTGCTAAAACTGGGATTGCATTCATATTATTCTTTATGTCAATTCCTGTTGCAGCCTTCAAGCCATCATCCTTGTAATTGTAAATCGGCATATAAGCAATTTCTGCGCCATATTTTATTTTTTCTTCTCCGAAAAGAACTTGAGCACCTGCTCCAATACCACCCTTTGTTGTCTTTGTGAGAATAATTTCAGGAATTTCCGGACTCGTAAGAATTCCATAAGCCAAATTTACCTTGTACATAGGCTTTGCCCAAAGCGCTGTGCTTAAAAGCATAACAAAAACTACTAATCCTACAATCTTTTTCATTACAAACCTCCTAAAAGTTTTTGTACTTTATATTAGTACTTGTTTTGTCTGATATATATAGCAAATTGATTTCATTTCTTGCAAGCTTTTTTACTTGCCCTATAGGTCACACCTTAACGCAAAAGGCGTGGCGCTTGAGATATGGACAATTTCCAGTTTACCCGGTGAGCGCCTCTTGTATGGCGCAAAAACCTGTTTAAATGAGCGGGTTTTTCCAAGCAAAAACTTGCCTTGATTAGTCTTTTTCACAGACTCCCACATGACCTGAACATCCTGCCCGACATACTCATTATTCTTCTTTTTTGCAACCTCGCGGCATAAATCATTAAGCTCCGCAAGCCGCGCTTCCTTTATCTCTTTTGACACATTATCTTTAAGTTTATACGCCTTAGTCCCCTGCCGCGGCGAATATTTAAATGTAAATGCGCTGTCAAACCGGCAAAGCCTGACCAAATCCAATGTTTCTTCAAAATCACGCTCTGTTTCATTTGGATAACCTACTATAATATCAACCGTTATTGCGCAGTTAGGAATAATCTTTCGTATCATTGCAACCTTATCAATATATTCACCCCTTGTATATTTTCTATTCATTTCTTTAAGTATTTTATCGGATCCGCTCTGAAACGGCATGTGTATATGCTCGCAGGCCTTTGGAATATCTGCCATACTTTGGATAAAATTCTTAGTAACGCTCTTTGGATGCGATGTCATAATCCTTAATCGTTCTAAACCATTTATTTTATCCGCCTGTTCCAATAAATCCTCTAATCTTTCTCCTGTATCCATTCCAAACGCATTAATATTCTGCCCGAGAAACATTATCTCTTTTACTCCGGTATCAACGAGCGTTTTTGATTCCTTTATTATTTCTTTTATACTGCGGGATTCTTCCTTGCCTCTGACATGCGGCACAATACAATAACTGCAAAAATTTGCGCACCCGCGGATTACTGTAACATAACCTATAACGCCGTCAGCTTTATTGCTTCTAAAATTACCTGTCTTTTGGGCTATATTGGTTAATAATATCGGTCCTTTAATTTTTATGTCGTCCAGTAACTGCGGAAGTCTATACATATCCTTTGTGCCCATTACAAGATCGATATATGGGAAACGTTTTAAAATATTGGCTCCGTCCTTTTGCGCTACGCATCCGACAAAAGCTATAATAAGATCCGGATTTTTCTTCTTAAGTTTTTTGCACCTGCCCAATTCGCTCGCTGCCTTATTCTCAGCCAGCTGGCGCACAGCGCATGTATTAATAACAATAACGTCCGCATTATTCATATCGTCCACAGCAGACAACCCCTTCTCTTCGAGCAGGTCTGATATAAGCCGGGAGTCATACACATTCATCTGACAGCCGAATGTTTTTATATAAAATTTTTTCATAAGCTGGATATCCTATGTTTGAATTATAGATTTTTCATTATTTTATTAAATCTTCGAAAGACCATATTTAGATCAAACCTCTCTCCTGTGCGAATAACCGGAATAAGTTCTGTTTTCACTTGTTCATATAGCGAATTTATTGAATCTTCGTTTAGCCCAAAATTATAGGAAAAGTTATTTCTATAATTTTCTTCTTCAAGCTTTGTTTTAAATATTGAAATAAATTGTGGATTCTCAAAATCAAATTTTTGTTCTGAAAGAAACCACAGATCATAATAATCCCGAATTGCTATATTCTTTCGTGTAATTGCAGCTTTTAACTTTTCTGCAACAGTCTCATTATAGGTTAAAGATAATACCTTATTTCTCGGAATCAAATCCTTACCCGAAAAAGGGTCTTGATAAAAATGTTTAATAGTATTATATATTGGCTTCTCAACAGGATTTTGCCTAATTGAGATTTCTAACTTTATTTTGTCTTCTTGGCCGGTAACAAAGGACGGATAAAATATATTAAACACATACTGAGTCGAATTATTAAATCCTATTCCTTCAATCTGATCACTTTTTAAATTTAAATAATTTAGAAATTCTCTCATTTTCTTTCGTATTGGGGCTACGGCCCGAGAACGCTGAGCTCGTGTTTTAATATTTGTCGTACTAAAAAAGCAAAAATCTAAATCTTCACTTAATCTATGATAACCCAGATATACCTTATTTAATAATGTACCCCCCTTAAAAATAATCTTGTCGCTTAAATGTGTAGTAATGCTATTTAGTATTAAAGTTAAATAATAATCTTTTTCAATAGTTTCTAATCTAAATTTATTTTTTTCCGCAATAAAAGGTATTGTTCTTTGAAGCTTTTCCCTATCCATTAACTATCACTCTCCATCTCTTATTAATAGCCCCCTTTTTTACATCATTATCGCGCAAAAAAGAATATCCGGACTTTCCTACATCAATTTTATTTAGCGTTTTTTTAGGCACCTTAAGTTTTTCAAGAAAATACCCCATGCGTCTACGAACAATTTGCACAGGATACAATGATACATAATCAATAAGTGTTTCAATGTTTATTTTTTTAAACTGATTAACTAATATAGCCTCTGCTTTAGCAGTATTATAGAACTCGAACGCGTCGATTAATGCTCTTTCTTTTGATGGAAAAGAAATATTTTCCCCACCGATTACTCTAGTATCTAAACCATATATTTTTTTTGATTTAACCTTAACAGCTTTAAACTTTATTCCATTTATTATTTTGCTGAAAGAATATTTATCATTTATTACATAAATCATTTGAGCGACTTGTTCTGTAAATCCATAAGAGTTAAATACACTAGAATAACCAATATAATAGTTTGAGTCTTTGACTAGAATTTTTGCAATAACATATTCATTAGGCATCCATTTACCTTGTGGAGCTTTGATTGGAATAACAAAGTATGTATTTTTTATAATTTTTTTTAGCCTTTTCTTTTCAAGTAATTTTTTAATAAGATATTGGCCTTGTTGTTTATCTTTACAAAATGATACCAACTCTTCTTTAGTATAAACCGCTTTCCCTTCAAATTCCAGCCGGCTCAATAAATCCACCTCTTTAGGAGACAACGATCTTATTATTTTCTGTTTCATATTTCACCCTTATTAGTGCTTTTTTGTTAACAATTAATAATATAATTACTTGGCTTGCCTTTGTCAATAGATTAATTATCCAATATTTTTTACATATGACCCTATATTTCTATATATACCCCCAGTATTTTCATATATAACTCATATATTATACCCTGTTTTTCATATATACCTTATTAAAAAACGCCCCTTGCGACTAATGTGTCACAAGGGGCGTTTGTCCGGTTTTAACCATTTATCTATCTATTAAATATCTTACATCTCTGACATTTTTTTGTACATGTCATATCTTGCTTTTGCCTGTTTGTCAGCCTGATCCATTAATTTCTTAGCTGTTTCGGGATCAGACTTCTGAAGGACTCTATATCTATTTTCATGAGAAGCATACTCAGCGATTGTCATAGTCGGCGCCTTGCTGTCTAATACTAATGGATTCTTGCCCTCTAAAGCAAGCGCAGGATTGTATCTTAAAAGCGGCCAATGCCCGCTCGCTACAGCATTCTTTTGCTCATCCATTCCTTCTGTCATGTTGATTCCATGCGCAATACAATGCGAATATGCAAGAATTATTGACGGGCCGTCATACTGCTCAGCCTCGATAAACGCCTTAACAACTTGGTTTGGATCAGCGCCCATAGCAACCTTTGCCACATAAATATATCCATAAGACATTGCAATCATTGCCATATCTTTTTTACCTATACGCTTCCCTGACGCCGCAAACTTTGCAACAGCGCCTAATGGCGTTGACTTTGACGCCTGGCCGCCTGTATTTGAATATACCTCAGTATCAAGAACTAAAATATTTACATTAGCTCCTGAAGCAAGCACATGGTCTAAGCCGCCATAACCAATATCATACGCCCATCCGTCGCCGCCAAGCGCCCATACTGATCTCTTTATAAAATAATCCGCAACATTTAAAAGCTGTCTGCAGTCGTCGCAGTCGCATTTTTCTAATTTTTTCTTAAGCTCAACAACGCTCTTTCTCACGAGCTCAATGCCTTCCTGTGTTTTTTGGTCAATACCTCTAATAGTTTTAATCATCTCTTTCGCATCATCACAGCCTGAGCCATTTAGAATTCTATCTGCAAGCTCATTCGCATATTCCGTTGATTTATCTACAGTAAGCCTCATGCCGTATGCCATCTCAGCATTATCCTCAAACAGCGAGTTTACCCAAGCAGGCCCGCGTCCATCGTTACGCGTGCAGTATGGCGTTGTAGGAAGATTACCGCCGTATATTGACGAACAACCCGTAGCGTTTGCAATAATTGTTCTATCTCCAAAAAGCTGTGTCAACAGTTTAACATATGGAGTTTCACCACAGCCCGCGCATGCGCCCGAATATTCAAACAACGGTTTTATAAACTGCGAACCCTTTAATGTATTTCTATTAAATAACACCGGATCCGTCTCAGGGATACTTAAGAAGAATTCATAATTCTTTGCTTCCTGTTCTCTGAGCGGAGCCTGCAGTACCATCTTAAGCGCGCCTTTATCCTTCACTGGGCATGTATGCACGCATGTGCCGCAGCCTGTGCAGTCCTCAGGAGCTACCTGCACTGTAACCTTTTTATTTTCAGCCTTTGTGCCTTTTGCGTCAGATGATTTAAAGCTCTTTGGAGCGTTTTTAAGTTCGCCTGCGTCGTACATCTTCATTCTTATGGCGGCATGCGGGCAGACAAGGCTGCACCTTCCGCACTGAATACATGTATCAGGCCCCCATTCAGGTATTGTGATAGCAATATTTCTCTTTTCATACTGAGTAGTGCCTACAGGCCATGTTCCGTCATTAGGCATTTCCGATACCTTTACGCTCTCGCCCTCTTTCATCATTATTTTCGCAGTTACATTTTTTACAAATTCAGGAGCAGAATCCGGAACAACCTTTATATCTTCCGCCTTGCCTTCAAAAACTGCAGGCACTTGAACCTCTTCAATCGCGCTTATTCCTTTTTCAACTGCGTCAATATTCATATTTACAATCTTTTCGCCTTTATTCCCATAGGTCTTTTTTATAGCTTTTTTAATAGCTTCAATAGCTACTTTATCGTCAATAACCTTGGATATTTTAAAGAACGCTGTCTGCATGATTACATTAATGCGCGAACCAAGGCCAATCTCTTCAGCTATCTTATTTGCGTCTATAACAAAGAACTTAATCTTTTTTGTGACTAAATCTTTTTTTACTCTGTTTGGAATCTTATCCCACACCTCATTTTTATTGTATGAAGAGGTTAGCAGGAATATTCCGCCAATCTCAAGATTTTTTAGCATGTCATATTTCTCAAGGAACGAAAAATTATGGCATGCGACAAAATTAGCTGATGTTATCAGATACGGGCTTCTTATTACATCCTTGCCAAACCTTAGATGAGAAACCGTGACAGCGCCCGCTTTTTTTGAATCATATTCAAAATAGCCCTGCGTATAATTATTAGTTTCATCAGCGATTATTTTGATTGAGTTTTTATTCGCGCCGACTGTGCCGTCAGAACCTAACCCGTAAAACATCGCTCTGTAAGTATCCTCTCCTTCTATAGACAATTTCTTGTCATACTCAAGACTTGTTCCTGACACATCATCATTTATACCGATTGTGAAATGATTTTTAGGCTTGGCTTGCGATAAATTATCAAATACAGCTTTAGCCATTGCAGGAGTAAACTCAGCAGATCCCAGCCCAAATCTTCCGCCGACAATAGCAGGATAAGAAGAAAGTTTTCCTTCCTTATTTTCAATAGCTTCGCCTATGGCTGTTCTAACATCCTCGTATAACGGCTCGCCTAACGAACCCGGCTCCTTTGTTCTGTCTAAAACAGATATCTTTTTAACAGATGCGGGAATAACGCCGGCTAATGCGCTAACGTCAAAAGGCCTGAAAAGCCTTACTTTTACTAAACCAACCTTTTCGCCTTTTTTATTTAAATAGTCTACTGTCTCATGTATAACCTCTGTGCCTGAACCCATAGCTATAATTATTCTTTCAGCGTCCGGAGCTCCGACATAATCAAATAATTTGTATTTGCGGCCTGAAAGCTTTGCGAATTTATCCATTGTTTTTTGCACAATCGCCGGGCACGCGTTATAATATTTATTAACGCTCTCTCTACCTTGAAAATACACATCGGGATTTTGAGAGGTGCCTCTTATTACCGGCCTTTCCGGATTAAGGCCTCTGTCCTTATGCGCCTTAACCGATTTATCGTCTATCATAGCCCTCATATCGTCAAATGTAAGCTCTTCAATTTTTTGTATTTCATGAGAAACCCTGAATCCTTCAAAAAAATGCAGGAACGGAACCCTGGATTCTAATGTAGCCGCCTGCGCAATAAGCGCAAAATCCATTGCTTCCTGAACACTGCTTGAAGCAAGCATTGCCCAGCCCGTCTGCCTGCACGCCATAACATCGCTATGATCTCCAAATATTGATAAAGCCTGACATGCTATTGACCTTGCCGCAATATGAAATACCGTTGCCGTCAGCTCTCCTGCTATCTTGTACATATTCGGAATCATTAATAAAAGGCCTTGAGAAGCTGTAAATGTCGTTGCCAGCGAACCTGCAGCCAATGCTCCATGAACCGCGCCTGCAGCGCCTGCCTCTGATTGAAGCTCCACAACCTTTGGAACTGTTCCCCAAATATTTTTTTCGCCGTTTGCCGACTTTTCATCACTTATCTCGCCCATATTTGACGAAGGCGTGATAGGATATATAGCTATTACTTCATTTGTAGCATGCGCTACATGCGCAACCGCGCTGTTTCCATCATATGGCACCATTTTGCGACTCATATTCTTTCCTCCCTTTTTAGCGTATGGCGTATATCATCTTGCGATACGTTATTTTTTTGATTAATTTTTTAGGAATAAACTGAATTTAATGAGTTTAACATAATTGGCAAGAAAAGACAAATATTATTCATTTCTCAGTCGAGAACACTATTTTGAATGAACAGATCCGGCAATCTTTGCAACAAACTTCGAAGTCTCACTAAGAATATTGGCTTTCTTCGCTGACCTAATGGTTTTAACGATTGCGCTGCCAATTATCACAGCATCCGCAATATTGGATACATCCTTTGCCTGCGCCGGGGTTGAAACTCCAAAACCAACAGCAATTGGAATATTGGAATATTTTTTAATCTCTTTAACGGTATCCTTTATTGGCTCCGGCTCTATCTCCGACATTCCGGTAACGCCAAGCCTGGATACTAAATATATAAACCCGCTGCTCCTCTTGGATATAAGTTTAATTCTTTGTTTTGAACTGTTAATCGTCAAAAGATATATGCAGTTTATTCCGTTTTTCTTTAGAATTTTTTCAAATTTTTCTCCATCTTCAGGCGGAAGATCCGGCACAATAAACCCGTCAACGCCTGCTTCCTTTGCCCGCTTTGCTGTCTTCTCAAGGCCAAATGATAAAATCGGATTGTAATAACTCATAAAAACAATCGGAATCCCGGTTTTCTTTCGAGCGTGTTCGACTACCGTGAATAAATCTTCTATATTTACGCCTCTTAATAAAGCCTCGTGAGACGCTTCCTGTATAACAGGGCCGTCTGCCACAGGATCAGAAAATGGAACTCCTATCTCAAGAAGATCCGCTCCTGATTCGGATAAAACTCTTATAAGATCTCCTGTTGTTTTAATATCCGGATATCCTCCGACGATAAAAGGGAAAACGCCCTTTCTTTTTTCTTCCAAAAGTTTTGTAAACATCTTATTTATTCTATTCATAAATTTTAAATATTCCCCCCTCATCTCAGAGGGTACAGTCCCTATTCAGGGACAGTCCCGGTGATTAGTTTTTTCGATCTCTTATGTTAAACTTAAAACGGTTTCCACGTCCTTATCGCCGCGGCCCGAGAGATTAACTATTATAACTTTATTTTTACTTAGCTTTGGCGCAAGTTTTAATGTATATGCTATAGCATGCGCTGACTCAAGAGCAGGCACAATACCCTCGGTTTTACACAATACGCTAAATCCATTTAGCGCTTCTTTATCCGTAACAAAATCATATTTCGCCCTGCCCATATCCTTATAATAACTGTGCTCAGGCCCTACGCCCGGATAATCAAGCCCTGCGGAAACAGAATGAGTATCCTTTACTTGTCCGTATTCATCCTGGAGCAAATAACTCAGGCTTCCGTGAAGCACGCCTTTACTACCCCTAACCAGCGTCGCAGCATGTAAATCCGATGAGATCCCTTTGCCGCCTGCCTCAACGCCAATCAACTCTGTTTTATCATTTCTAAATGGGTAAAACAATCCTATTGAATTACTGCCGCCGCCAACACACGCAACACAGTAATCCGGAACTCTGCCTTCTATTTTTATTATCTGTTTTTTTGCTTCCCTTCCTATGACAGACTGAAAATCACGAACCATAACCGGATAAGGATGAGGCCCTACAACTGACCCAATTACATAATGCGTATTTTTTACAGTTGACACCCAGTCGCGAAGCGCTTCATTGCACGCGTCTTTAAGAGTCTTTGTGCCTGATGAAACAGGCCTGACCTTAGCGCCAAGCATCTGCATACGAAAAACATTCAGCCTCTGCCTTTTAATGTCTGTATCTCCCATAAAAACCTCGCACTCCATATCAAAAAGCGCTGCTGCCGTAGCAGTGGCAACACCATGCTGGCCTGCGCCTGTCTCTGCAATAACGCGTGTTTTACCGAGCATCCTTGCAAGCAGAACCTGACCTATTGTATTATTAATCTTATGCGAACCTGTATGCGCAAGGTCTTCTCTTTTTAAATAAATCTTTGCTCCTCCGCAAAGGGCTGTTAAACGTTTCGCGAAATATAGAGGCGTAGGCCTGCCGACATATGTGGTTAAATAATGATTTAATTCAGCTTTAAATTTTTTATCATTCTTAGCTTTATGATATTTTTCCGTTAATTCAAGAACAGCGTTTATTAGCGTCTCAGGAATATATCTGCCGCCATACTCGCCAAAAAAACCTTTAACATTCGGAACTGTCTTCATTTTACACCTCTATGCATTATAAGCTGTCTTTGCTATTCTTATAAATTCCTTTATCTTATCGTGATCCTTTATTCCGGGCTCCTTCTCAACGCCGGTGCTTACATCAACGCCATATGGATTAACTGTCTGAATAGCTTCTGCAACATTGAACTGCGTTAATCCGCCTGATAAAATTACGCAGCCTGCTTTTTCCTGCGCTTTCTTTGCCATAGACCAGTCGCATATAATGCCTGTGCCTCCGGGTAATTTTTCAGTTTTCGAATCAAGAACAAAAGCCTGCACCTTATAAGAATCTATTAATCCCAAATCCTTTTCATTCATTATGTGCATAGCCTTAAACACATCCTCATTCTCAAATTTCGCGCAATAATCCGGAGTCTCTGACCCGTGAAACTGTAATATGTCAAAAAATCCATTTTCAATATCAGCATGCACATTCGCAATTGGTTCATTGACGTAAACCCCAACCCTTAGCACATTGTCCGGAAGCTCATCAATTATGGTTTTTAGAACGCTTCTCTCAATATATCTAGCACTCTTTGGGAACATGATAAATCCCAACATATCAGCGCCTGCCTCAACACAAGCAAGAGCATCCGCAGTATTTGTGATTCCGCAAATTTTTACTTTCATAAATTAAAAATTATTAACACATCCTTTTTATTTTTTTCATATCGTCATTATCATTAAAACAACCGCGAAGCTCTCTTATCTTCAAATACGGATCATTGCTTTTAATTATTGTTTCGCCCACTAGTATTGTATTCACGCCTGATTCCTTAAGACGCGCAACATCATCGTAATTATTAATTCCGCTCTCGCTCACTACTATTCTATCATCCGGAATAAATTTTTTGAGCTGTTCAGTAGTAGAGAGATCAACAGAAAAATCTACAAGATTACGATTATTGATGCCTATAATGACTGCCCCGGCCTTGACCGCGCGCTCTATCTCTTTCTTTGAATGCGTCTCAACAAGGCAATACATCTTATATTCTTTTGCTAACGCTAAATAATCTTTAAGCTGATCATCGCTCAATATTGAAGCAATCAGCAGAATAGCGTCAGCGCCTAATACATGCGAACCATGCACCTGGTAACTATCAATAATAAAATCCTTTCTAAGCACAGGGATTTTTACCATATCGCGCACAATACGCAGATAAACCTTATCCCCTGAAAAAAATGTTTCCTCTGTTAATACTGAAATAGCGCAGGCTCCTGACTTTTCATAAAGCGCGGCATACGCCTGAATATCCATATCCTTCTTTAAAACGCCTTTTGTAGGAGAAGATTTCTTGATCTCAGCTATTACATTAATCTCATCCTTATTCGAAACCGCGGAAAGAAAATCTCTTTTATCTCCGGGAACAAGATGAGCCATTTCAAGCAAAAACTCTAACGGCATACATTTTTTCAAATATTCTATTTCCTGTTTTTTTATATTAACTATGTGTTCTAAAATATTTCTCATTTTTCCTCTTAACATATTTACTGTTTTCGACGCTATTTATTCGTAAACGCAATTAATTCCTTTAGCTTTATATACGCAGATCCGCTGTCTATCGCATCCTGAGCCGCCTTAATTCCATCACTAAATGTTTCAGCCTGCCCGGACACAACAAGCCCTGCAGCGGCATTAAGCGCCACAATATCTCTCTTTGGCCCTTTCTCTCCCTGCAGTATTGCTGTTATAAAGTCCGAGCTTTCTTTTACATTGCGCGCCTTTAGATTGTCAATCTTAGTAAATGAAAAACCATAATCCTTGGGATTACACGTCCAAGTTTTTACGCTGCCGTTTACCCATTCTGAAATCTTTGTTCTTCCGGTCAGTGTAATCTCATCCAATCCATCCTCGCCAAAAACAACATAAACGCGTTTTGCACCCAGCCTGCCTAAAACCTCTGCGAGCGTTTCAGTCAGCGAAGAATCATATACGCCCATTACCTGATGCTGCGCGCGCGCAGGATTGGACAATGGCCCCAAAATATTAAATATAGTTCGAATTCCTAATTCACGCCTAGGGCCAACAGCGTATTTCATAGCTTTATGATAAAGAGGAGCAAACATAAAACCAATTCCAATCTCTTTAATACAATTCTCCACCTTTTCCTTAGGAACTTCAATGTTAACGCCAAGCTCTGATAACACATCCGCGCTCCCTGAATTGCTCGAAACAGCGCGGTTGCCGTGTTTTGCCACCTTTACCCCGGCGCCTGCTATTACAAATGCCGCTGCTGTTGAAATATTAAATGTGCCGCTCTTATCTCCGCCTGTGCCGCATGTATCTAAAATCACTTCATTTTCATCAGTATTTACACGTTCAGATTTTTTCCTCATAACCTCGGCAAAACCTGTAATCTCGTCGACAGTTTCGCCTTTCATACGCAAAGCCGTAATAAGCGCGGCTATTTGAGCGCTCGTCATTTCTCCTGACATAATCATTTCCATAGCGCTCCGGGATTCATCAAGAGTAAGGTCTTTACCGCTCACTACCTTATTAAGCGCCTGCTTAACTAAGATACCTTCCTTTGCGCCGCGCAGAAAATTAGTCAAAAGTTTTTTTCCAAATTCCGTGAGTATTGACTCAGGATGAAACTGCATGCCTTCAACACGATGCATCTTATGACGCAAAGCCATAATCTCTCCGTCATCGGTAGCAGCGCTCACCTCTAAACAATCCGGTAGATTCTTTCTTGAAACTACCAAAGAGTGATACCGCACAGCCTTAAACGGCGAATCAACTCCGGAAAATATTGTTTTGCCGTCATGTATTATTTCACGAGCCTTTCCGTGAACAAGTTCTTTTGCTAAAACCACTTCTCCGCCAAACGCTTCGCCAATACATTGCAGGCCTAAACATACGCCAAGTATTGGTATTTTACCCGCGAAATTTTTTATTATATCTATACATATACCCGCGTCTTTAGGCGTTTTAGGGCCCGGCGATATTATGATATGGTCAGGATTCATGGTTCTTATATCGTCTAAAGTTATCACATCATTTCTATATACAATTACCTGCTCGCCCAGCTCAAACAAATATTGCACAATATTATATACAAATGAATCATAATTATCTATTACCAATATCATTTATTGCTCCTCCTCAATATTCTCCTGTTTACTATCCTTGTTTTCCCTGACAATAATACTGTTATCTTTTTCATATTCCAAAAATTCAATATTACTCATGCCGAGAGAATCAGCTACAGCGCTGAATAAGACCTTGATCTTATTAACTGTCTCATAATACTCGCTTTCCGGATTAGAATCAGCGACAATGCCTGCTCCTGCTTGAAAATATAATTTATTATCCTTTTGGACAATTGTTCGTATAGTTATGCATGTGTCAAAGTTTCCGGAAAAAGCCAGGTATGACACTGCTCCGGCATAAGCGCCTCTATGCTCGCGCTCAAGCTCCTCTATAATCTCCATAGCTCTTATCTTTGGCGCGCCGCTTACTGTGCCGGCAGGGAAGGCAGCCCTTAACACATCATCCCAAGTAACATTATCATCTAACTTAGCTGACACCTGCGAAACAATATGCATAACATGCGAATATCGCTCTATAACCATGCAATCCTCAACCTTTACAGTTCCGGGAACAGCTATTCTGCCCAAATCATTTCTGCCTAAATCAACCAGCATTACATGCTCAGCGCGCTCCTTTTCATCTGAGAGAAGTTCTTTCTCATTCGCGTTATCCTGCTCCTCATCAGCGCCTCTGGGCCTTGTGCCTGCTATAGGACGAACTATTATCTTGCCATCGCCGCCTTTAACCATTACCTCCGGCGACGAACCAATAAGATTCATATCGCCAAGCTTTAGAAAAAACATATATGGCGACGGATTTATTGTTCTTAGATGTCTATAGACCGCGAATGGATCTATTTCCTTATCCAGCATCCATCTTTGCGAAAGCACAACCTGAAGGATATCCCCCTGCCGTATATACTCCTTACCTCTTTCAACAATTTTCATAAAATCTTTTTTACTCGTATTCGATGTAAAAACAAGTTCATCAATATCTGATGAACCGGAATCAGCGCTAACATTCTCTGATGTTAATAGAATCTGCTCCATATCCTTGATGCGATTAACCGCGTCGTCATATGCTGCCTCTTTATCCTTGCCAACATGCGCGTTTGCAACAATCTTTATTGAGTTAGTGACTCTATCAAAAATAATCACGTCCTTTGAGATCATAAAATATATATCAGGGACATCGAGAGTATCCTGCTTTTCTTCATGCGGAATATTTTCATAAAACCTGACAATATCATAACCAAAATATCCGACAGCGCCGCCATAAAAAGGAGGAAGGGTGCTGTCCATTGCCGGCTTGTATTCCCGCACAATCCGCTCCAATTCTTTTATTGGAGAATCAACATTTTTGACATTTGTCTCTCCATTTGTGGTTATAGAAAACATTTTACTCTTTGATGTAATGATTGTGTCAGCGCCTACTCCAAGAAATGTATATCTGCCTACATTTGTGTTACCCTCTACGCTTTCAAGCATATAGATATTATCCGCCTTGTCTTTAAACCTCATAAACGCTGACACAGGCGTTTCCTGATCAGCAAGTATCTCCTTATATATTGGCACAATATTTCCTTTTTTAGCTTTCTTTAAAAATAAATTTCTAGTTGGAAAATACATTTTTGTCTCCTTTAAATATCACATCCCTAATTAAAAAAACCGGCACAAAGACCGGCATAAAAAAAACCGCAGGTCCCTTAACAAGAACCTGCGGTTCGTAGATATAGAAATGGCTTGCAAGTTCTTGTTATTAATTATGCAAGAACCGCCACCAATTCCTTAAAATATCTGAATTTAATATTTGTTTACTCATGTTTGTATAATACTTATCTTTGATAATGGTGTCAAGATAATTAGGTAATTTAGGTAAATAATAAATAAGCTACATTATTTCACAAACTGAACGCACCCAATCTGCAATTAATGCTTTGTCTATGGGAGCTACTAAATATCTGTCTATAATAATATCTTCTTTTTCCAGTTTACTCCTTAATTCCCCATCGTAACTTACTATTGCGATATTTAAACTTACTCTTCTTTTCTTCAGATCCTTTATTGCGCTTTTCAGTTCTTCAATATTGTAATCTTTTTCTAAAAGAATCATAACCCCGTCAGGTTTATCGTCTTTAAACACTTCTAACCCTTTTCGTATCTCCCCAAAACTTACGTCAACTCCGAAGGCTTTTAATAGTTCGTCTACTCGTTCCATCTCGCCTAAATCCTGTCCTAAAACCTCTACTCTATATTTGTATTCTCCTTCCTCTGTTAAAATTTCGCTCTCCTTTATCTCTCCGCCATAACACAGCCTGTTTCTGCCTTCCTGCTTCGCCCTATATGCTTCATCGTCTGATGTCTGTATTAGTTTCATTCGAATTATATCCGTATTATGTAATGCATAATCCCTTTCTTCCTTAATATCAGGATTGAATACGCTTGCGCCTGCGCTTATTGTCATCTCGTTAATATATTTACCTTTCTTCATCATTTCAGTCAATCTGTCATAATATATTCTTATTCCTTCCTCTCCGCTTGCAATTAGAACAACCAAAAATTCTTCTCCGCCTATTCTGAACACCAAATCAGTCGGCCTGCCTGCCCTGACCAGCGTCTCAGAAAGTTCTATTAACACCTTATCCCCATAAGGATGGCCTTTTGTATCATTTATTCTTTTAAAATAATCTCCGTCTATCATCATGACTGCAAACGGCTTTTTTGTTTTGATTGATTCTTGTATAATATCACTGAGCCAAGACTGCACCTTTTCTTTATTATACAAACTTGTCAAAGCGTCTCTTTGACTCTTCTCTACAAGATTAATGTTTACTATCTTTGCGGTTGCTGTTTCTATCAAAGCTCTGCATGACGACCAGTCATTTCTATCATAGTCTTCGCCGGTTCTTTTCTCCCCGAGAACAAAGAAACCCAACAGCCCGCCCGATAATATTGGTATAATCATCTCTGCTTTAAGTTTTTTCATTAACTCAAACGCTTTGTTTATGTCGACAAGCTCGGACTTTTCCGCCCACTCCTTTATATCCTTAAAAAATAAAGGTTTTCTTCTATCATTTAATATTTGTATTAGATATTCTTCTTCATTTATTTCTATCACAGCATTATCTATTCCTTTATAATATGAGCAATTATATTTATTCCTCTTTGGCGAACTTAAAAATATTGCCGACTGAGTGCTGTTTGAGACCCGCATCATTACCTGCACGAGATATTTCCCTAACTCTTCCATATCTTCGGTTTCAGAGATACGTCTTGAAATCAGCACCAGTTCTTCTTGTGATTCTATTAAAAGAGCAAGCGCAAAGTTCTGTTCTTTTGCCTTTGCTAAAATATCCAGCCTCTTAACTTCTTCATCGTTAAATAATGAGTTATCCTTCTTATATCCTAAAAGCATAATCCCATGTAATTTCTGATCAACAAAAAATGGAACAGCAACCTCAATTTTGAGCCTATCCATATTTTGCTTTAATTCCCTGACATCATGTTTATTCTCCGCCATCTTACTTGATATTAATTCCTTAACTATAGGCCGTTTATAATAGTTTAATGTTTTTGCCAGTACATTATTTCTCGGTATCTGTATTGGGCAGTCATCCTCGTTGCTTAATTCTTTATAAACCATAAATGCATCAGCCTCTTTCTTTAAAGTAAGAAAATAACAGTTTTCTACGCCCATAATCTTTCTTATATTGCGCGTTAAAAATGTAATCAAATTGCCTATTTTATAGAATATTGTATTGTCTGAAATAATATCATTCAACTCTCCCAGAACAGTTTCATAATCTCTAAGCACAATTCTAGATAAAAATGACACAAAAATATCTTTAGTAAATACTGCTATAGTAATCCCTGCAATAAAAAGAAACACTACTATTTGGGCCTGAAACCTAAATAAAATCGCTAAATAAATTAGCATGGCAGTAGTGGTAATAATATATATAAAATAAATTGTGCTCTTTCTCCATGCCAGCTTTATGTCCATCAAATGATGCTTTACTATAGCGTAAGCAACACCTGCAACAAAAACAGAAACCAGTATATTTAAAAAAGGCGGGACAGGGATGCGATACCAAGAAAAGTAATTAGTCCACCCACCTACAAATCCTATAGCCGTAGATACCATAACATACATAATTTGATTTTTATGCATGCCAACTTCTTTACGTCCATAATAAAGTAATAAATAGAATGAATAGAGCATAATCGCCCCAAAATGAAACAACACTATATGGAAAAATGGTCCTGTATGCAGCCAATATGGAATCTTTAAGAACGGCTCTAAATCTTTTGCATAAAGAGTAGTGTAAAGCAAAGGAATTGAGATAGCGCTGAAAAAGTAATTAAATATTACAAGTTTCTGTTTGTTTTTTATGTTAAGAAATTCTACAGTGAAATGAAAATATATTGACGGTATAAAGACAACTCCAATCATACATGTTCGCAGATAAAACTCAGCATGTTTTGGAGTATCCGATAACAACCAAATGAAATAGAACAAAGACCAGAAAGAAATAGAAAAGGTATAATAAGAAAAGAGCTTATTTGATAAAACTCGGCTATGTTTCAAAACCAATATTCCTAAAGATAACGAGGTTATAAAATTAATAAACCCTGTTATCGTATAATACTCTAAAGGAATAAAGTTAAATATGTTCATTTATCTCTCTTTTTTTATTGTTACAAAAAATATTACTCCTGTATCCTCTCTATCTATGCTGATTTTATAGCTCTCATCTTTTAAAGCATTTTTAATAAGACTTAAAACTTCATTTTCATTTCTCGGTATAAAATACCAATCTCCATACCAGTTAAGAAGTAATGGTCGATGCTGATCTTTATCCTTATAAGCTATTACTATCTCTCCCTTTGTATTCAATAAACCATAACACTCTTTGAGTATTTTTACAATAATTCTATCCTGCAGATAATCTGCAATACCTATACTATAAATCAAATCAAACTTTTTATTCTTGATGTCCTCTATTTTTCCAAGTTCTAGTATATTACCATTAATAAACCGCATATTTACATTTTTGTCAATCTTAGCTAGAACTTTTTTTGAAAAATCTAACGCAGCCTGATCCAAATCCACACAAGACACATCTAGCTTTTTCATTTCCCCTGCCCAATTATCAATCATTTCCTTTAATTCTCTGCACGATCCGCTTGCTAAATTTAAAAGAGCTAACTTTTCTTTGTCTGATTCTTTAATAAAGCCTTCAATAACTCTTCGCATCTTGTCCTTTCTTCGCCTTATTCCATCAGCATACGGAACATTTAAAAAATATCTATCAATATATTTCCCTATTCCATCGGATATTTCCAAATTATCATAAACAATCTCGAGCATATCATAGTCGCCAGGATATCCTCTAGGTTTTTCAAAGGCTCTTTTAATCGTTTTAGCCTGATATACAAAATATCCCAATAAAGCTCGAACCCTATGTTTAATATCCTTCACAATACTAGGCTCATCTATTAATAATTCTATGCTATCCCCTTCAGCAACCAAAGTATTTAAAATTTTCTCACATTGTTTTTGTATTTTTTTACTGTTCTTTTTACTGGTGATTTGCGCATCTACTTCTATAAGTTCTAAAATTGCTTGTTTCACACTATGCCGGAAAAAGCTTTTTACCTTGTCAGATAAACGTTTATCTTGAATCTTATCAATAGCTGCATTTGCATGAGCTTTAAACAGATCATCTTTAAGTAAAATCTTCATTCTTATTGATTGTTTATCGTCATCAGTTAAGTCCAGGAACTCAACGCCATAAAGTCTTTTCCCATTAATCAATTTCTCCCAGTTAACCCTGACTTTTATACTATTTGGAAGGATTGATTCAATACTCATTATATAATCATTATTGATTACTAATTTCTTATCGATTTCCACATATACTCCTGCATCGCTTATATTATGTATAAATCCAGAAATATTAGTATTTGCATCTTTTATTGTAATAGGAAAGTTCTCTACGACCCTATATGAAGAACGTCTATCGAATTGTCTTCTTTTAGCGGTTCTAATAAATGGTTTTTTCCTTCTATCTATCAAAATCTCATTATCTTTTGAGATCATTGTAACCTCCTAGAATATCCCCTCATATATTCACAGATCAAACACTAATGCTCGAATCACAACAATGATTTACTTGAGATTATTAAACCTGCCCCGGAGGAAGTAAGAATAAACGATAGTGTGAACAAAAAAGAATTATGGTTAGTAATATCATTATTATATAATTCATGTTTAATTTTAATCGATATACCTTCAAATTGCAATTCTTTTCTAGAGTTTTCTAGAGTTTCTTTTCTAGAGTTTTGATTTAAAAATATATACATAAAGGCTTTCCGCTCAGCCCTCATAAATTTGGGCTGAGCGATTAATAATGCCCCAGGAATTATTCAACCCCTACACATCTACTCTTCTACTATGTAGCCTTGGGCGCGGAGAGCTTCTACTATTTTATCATTCTCAGCTTTGGTTATTCCGCGGCCGCCGAATGGCATGTTGTTTTCTCTGATGAGTTCGAGCGGTTTTGAAGGGATGTCTTTATTAATGTCGTCTTTGGTTTCAAAGGAAGACCTTATTGAACCATTCATTAAACCTTGTCTTTTTACTATTCTTATCTCTGTATCTAACTGCTTATCATATTCCCATTCGCCTATAAATACTACAGGGTCATTATTATACGAATTTCCTTCTTGATTGTAGGATTTGAAAAAATCTAAACCTTCGTATCCGGATTCTATTATACCTGTCTCTACATTTTCTTTTTCATAAGGTCTTATATCTTTATCTTCATAACCCACTGCCTCACTTTTCTCCCATAATCCTCTTTCTTTCATTACCCAACCTTCACTATCTGTCATTGACTCAAAATACTTATCTAAGACCTCAGGCTTTGATTCTTCACTAATACCTTTAAACCATACTAATGACTTAAGTAAAAATATTACTCCTGCTAAAATTACTAATGCGATTACAATCTTCTTAATAATGTTTTTCATTGGGCCTCCATTCTCTCCACCATTTATAATTATCTAATTTATGGTCTTCAAAATTATTATGCAGTAAATCCTTTATGCCTTGCATCACTGTCCCTGTTCTTGCATCTGATAAAACATTGGATATTGGATCTCTTGGATTAGCGTAAAAAGTAATTTGTTCTTCAATTACTCCAAGTTTTTTTGCTATTTTTATAACATCTTTCTTATCTACCGCAGGCCCTAAAAATACAAAATGACTGTTCTTATTAAACTTCACTTTTTGATCCGCTAGTATCTTTAGCGCATTCTTTGCTATTATAGTGCCCTGGCTGTGAAATACATACTGCCTTTCTTCTTTAGCCAATTGCCTCATATCCTCTGCAGCTAAATGCGCAAGCCTGCCTGCTCCGGGAAATATCCCGCCTGCTGTTTTT
>JBDRED010000028.1:0-82433 GCA_043820025.1 Elusimicrobiota bacterium | reverse complement strand
GTTATGGCCCTTTGATAAGGATACTCCTCTCTTTTGCCTTTAAAATAACACATCTTTTCAACTAATAAAAAAAATATTTTTTTAGTCTTGACAACCCATAGGTAGTGTGATAATATCACGCTTACCACAATATATTGTGGTATATGAAGAGGTTAAAATACCTTCCAATAAATCAAATATATATTTAACGAAGATCCCGGATCAAGTCCGGGATGACTTAAGGTAGACTTTATGAAATGTCCTTACTGCGATTCAAATAATGATATGGTAATTGATTCAAGGCCTCTGGATGCATCTAGCGTTGTGCGGCGCAGGCGCGAGTGCGTCGACTGCCATAAAAGATACACTACATACGAAAGACTTGAGATGATGCCTATAACTGTTGTAAAACGCGACGGCAGAAGAGAGCCCTTTGATAGAAATAAAATACGCGACGGAGTCTTAAACGCCTGCAGAAAACGGCCAATACCTGTTGATACAATCGAAAAAATAATTAATGATATTGAATATGAGCTTCAGGATTATGTCAGAGAGGTTAAATCGTCAGAGATAGGCGATAAAATAATCGAACAGCTCAAAAATCTCGACGAGGTTGCATATGTGCGGTTCGTGTCTGTTTACAAACAGTTTGACAGCGTAAGCACATTTTTGAATGAGATAGAAAAGATAAAGCAGGGGGTATAGATGGTAACAGTAAAGATATTTGGAAAACAGAATTGTGATTTATGTAAAAAGGTAAAGGAAAAATTTGATGTTTTTTTAGCGCATTGGGAAAAAAAGGATGGAGTAAATATCACATTTTACGATTTAGATACGCCGGAAGGGCTTGTAGAGGGCGCAATGCTTAATGCAACCGATGTGCCGACAACTATAATAGAAAAAGATGGGAGCGAGGTCGCGCGCTGGGAAAAAAAATCGCCGGTCTCGCAGGAATTTAGAGGATTTTTCGAATAGGGGAATAGGCGGGAATGATAGAGAGGTATTGTAAGGGTATAGACTATGTTAATTAAAGGTTTTATTGAAAATACATTTATAGATTGGCCGGGCAGGATTTGTTCGGTCGTGTTTGTCCCGGGATGTAATTATAAATGTCCATTCTGCCATAACTCTGAGCTGGTTTTTAATGACCCTGAGCTTAGCGTTGTTAAAGAAGAGGATGTGTTTAAATACATTGAAACTCATAAAAAGTGGATAGACGGGATTGTAATAACAGGCGGAGAACCAACCCTTCAAAGCGATCTGCCGGAGTTTATTGGAAGAGTTAAGGACAAAGGCCTTCTTGTTAAGCTGGATACTAATGGAACAAACCCGGAGCTCGTGAAGGAACTGGTTAAATCTACGCTTGTTGATTTTATTGCTATGGATATAAAGTCCGGATTAACTGAGCATAGGTATGCAAAGTCAGCAGGCGCTAATCCGCTTTTAGAGAATGTTTTTGAGACTATCAAGTTTGTGATTTCGTCTGATATTCAGTATGAGTTTAGAACTACAGTTGTGCCTGAACTGGTTGAAAAAGATGATTTAATAAATATAGCCGGGCATATTAAGCACGCGAAGCTTTGGACGTGGCAGGGATTTAATCCTGAAAACGCGCTTGATGATAATTTTAGTAAAGTAAAACCATATGGTTTAAAATTATTAGAAGAATGGCTGGATGATATAAAAAAGATAATGCCAAATATTGAGCGCAGGAATTGAACGAGGGGACTGTCCCCTCTGAAAAAGCCGAAAGAACCGGACTCGGGGACTGTCCCTGAATAGGGACTGTCCCCTCTGAAAACTAAGGAGGGATTATGGCGGTCGCAGAGAAAAAAGAGACAAAATATTTTTCATCAGTTCGCAAACGTGATGGACGGGTTGTGCCATACAGTAAAAGCAAGATCGCAAAGGTGCTTTTAAATGTGGGGGAGATAACAGGCGAGGTAACACGCCTGATTTCATTAAAGCTCGCGGATAATGTTGAAAATTATTTAAAAGAGAGATTCTTCCCCGGAGAAACACTATCAGCTGATACAATTGCTAATGCTATGGAGTTCGCGTTAAAGCACGATGACTACGCGTTAACGGCAAAAGCGTATAGGCATCACCATCAAATGAAACAGAAGATGAAAAAGAAACTTACTGTTTCAAAGTCTAGAACAGAAAATTCGAATTCTACCGATATAGCGCTCCTGGTTGTGACTGAGTCTGAGGACGAGATTATCCCATGGAATAAGTCAAAGATCGCGGCTGCGCTTGAGAAGGAAGCGGGTATTCCTTTAAAGGTTGCCGGCGAGATCGCTCAGCGCGTTGAAAAAAAATTAATAGCTTCGCAAATAACAAAGGTAACTACGAGCCTTATACGAGAGCTGGTAGATCACGAGCTGGTAGTTTTGGGCTATGAAAAAAAGATGCAGAAGCAGACAAGTCTTGGCATACCAATATATAATTTAGAATCATTAATATTTTCTAAAAGCCAGGAGAACAGTAACTTGGCCGCTAATAATCCTGAGGCGGTTAACCTTGCAATAGCTGAGATAATATTAAAGCAGTACGCGCTGCATAATATTTTTTCCGAGGATGTGGCAAACGCGCATTATTCTGGCGCGATTCATCTGCATGACCTTGGTTATCCTACGCGCGTTTATTGCAGTACGCATTCGCTCGAATATATAAAAAAATACGGGCTTGAGCTTGAAAATTTAAATATTGTTTCTTCGCCTGCGAGGCACGCGCATACATTAACAGGCCATTTGAATACATTCCTTGCGTCCATGCAGGCGTATTACGCAGGCGCGCTGGGGATCGCGTATACTAATATCGCGTATGCTCCTTATGTTGTAGGATATACTTATGAACAGCTTGTCCAGGAGGCGCAGTATTTAATATACAGCTGCGCGCAGAACGCGTTCTCTCGAGGCGGCCAGACATTGTTTATTGATTTTAATATCCATACAGGCGTGCCGGAATACTTAAAGGATGTTCCTGCGATCGGGCCCGGCGGCAAGTATACAGGCAAAAATTATGGCGAGTATGAAAAAGAAGCGCAGATGTTCGCGCGCGCTATGATGGATGTATGGCGAAAGGGAGACGCGTATGGCCAGGTATTTGAATTTCCAAAGATGGATCTGCATATTAATCAGGCAACGCTCGACGAACCTGCGCAGTATGAGATACTGGAATACGCGTGTCAGATATCAAGTGAAAACGGTTCTCCATACTTTGTGTTTGACAGGGACGAGGTAACATTATCGCAGTGCTGCAGGCTTAGAACAACATTAAACCTTTCTGACGAGTTTGATAAGCGTATGATTAAACATCCTGAGAGCATGCGTTTTTGCGGATTCCAGAATGTTACCATAAATCTGCCTCAGGCAGCTTATAGGGCAGGCAAGGGCAATATTGACGGAATGATAAATGAAGTTTTGGATATGATGGATATATGCGTAAAGGCGCATTTGCAGAAAAAGAAATTTATTCATAAGCTTATGCTGAGAAGAGGCCTTCCGCTCTGGCAGATTGGCAAAGAGGTGTTCGACGGGTTTCCGTACGTTGATCTTGAAAAGGCTTCGTATATTATGGGAATGATAGGCCTAAATGAAGCGGTTCAGTTTCTTGTTGGACAGCAGCTGCATGAAAGCGATGACGCCTTTAAGCTCGGGCTCAAGATTGTGTCGCATATGTTTATTAAAATTAATCAGCTTGGCGAAAAGCATAAGCTTAAGTTTGTTCTCGAGGAATCGCCCGCGGAATCTGCGGCGCGCAGAATGGCAAAGATAGATATGGAGAAGTTCTCCGAACAAACAAAGTCGGTTTTAAAGGGATCTGTCGACGAAGATATGTTTTATTACACCAACAGCGTGCATTTTTCGGCAAGCACGCAAATGAGTATTATAGAGCGCATTGAAAAGCTCGCAAAGTTTCACAGCATGATTGCGGCAGGCGCGATTATACACGCATTTGTCGGCGAACAGCAGCCTGCTCCGGAATCAATACTTAACCTTGTTAAAAAAACTTGGTATAATACAAAAGCTGCGCAGATAGTTGTGTCGCCAGAGTTTTCAATTTGCAGCAATTGTCACAAGAGCATGCGCGGATTAAAAGATGTATGTTCATACTGCGGCTCTGCGAATGTGCCCGGAGTAATGAGGGTAGAATAAAGCCGAAAGAACCGGACTCGGGGACTGTCCCTGAACAGGGACTGTCCCCTCTGAGAAGCCGAAAGAACCGGACTCGGGGACTGTCCCTGAACAGGGACTGTCCCCTCTGAGAAGCCGAAAGAAATTTTTTTAGGGGGTTAATATGTCCAGCAATGATTTTTTAGAAAAGGTAAATAGCGCGGAAGATTTAGAGATTAAACAGGAATTTAAAGATAGTTATATTATTTATAATAAAACGCGTGATGAGAAATATAGAATAAATAAATCATCAATTGATGCGTCTGACTGGGAAAATATTTATAGCGTAATGCGCGGCCGCGAACCGCAGGTGCTGGACGGTATTACAAGAATAGTCGGATATTTCAGCAAGACATCTAACTGGAATAAATCAAAACTGGGCGAATTAAGAGATAGAAGAAAAGGGAATTACAACATATAGAAGACAGAATTCAGAAGCCGAAAGGACCGGACTCGGGGACTGTCCCCTCTGAAAAGTCGAAAGGACCGGACTCGGGGACTGTCCCTGAACAGGGACTGTCCCCTCTGAGAAGCCGAAAGGACCGGACTCGGGGACTGTCCCCTCTGAAAAAACGGGAGGATCTTGTGAAGGTAAAAATACAAAGAGTTCGAGAGAATACGCCGCTTCCTATATATAAGCATGACGGAGATGCCGGTATGGACCTTGTTAATATGGGGGATGATACTGTTATTCCTCCGCACGGCAGAACGTTGTTGCCAACAGGTATTAAGGTTGCGATACCGTATGGCTATGAACTCCAAATAAGGCCAAGAAGCGGTTTGGCGATAAATAGAGGACTTACTCTGTTAAATACGCCTGGCACAATTGACGCCGGATATAGAGGCGAAGTAGGAATTATAATTTTTAATTCAAACCCTGATGAGCCGGTAGAAATAAAATCCGGCGAGAGAATAGCTCAGGCAGTTTTAAAAAAGATTGAATTTATTGAATGGGACGAACACAACAACTTAGACGATACAACGAGAAGCGAAGGCGGGTTTGGCAGTACAGGAACAAAATAAATAATTCTAGGGGACTGTCCCTGAATAGGGACTGTCCCCTCCGGGATTCCGGAATTTTTCAAAGGGGGAAATATAAATGGGAGTTTTTATCGGCAGAGACAGAGAAATAAGAAAGGCTTATGGATTTGACGAGGTTGCTTTGGTGCCCGGCACAGTTACCATTAATCCGGATGAGGTGGATACAACATGGAAAATAGGCGGCCTTAAAATAGATGTGCCGATTATTGCTGCGGCAATGGACGGTGTTGTTGATGTTAAGTTTGCCATAGCTATGGGAAAGCTTGGCGGGCTGGCTGTTCTTAATCTTGAAGGAGTGCAAACAAGGTATGAGAATCCGGACAAGGTTATTTCAGAAGTTGTGCAGGCAACGCCCGAAGAGGCGACAAGGCTGGTACAGACTATTTATAAAGAACCGATTAAGGAAGAATTAATAGCAAAACGAATTAAACAAATAAAGGATGCCGGCGCTTTTGCGGTCGTATCGGCTATTCCTAGAAAGGCTGAACGATTTGGCAGGATTGCTCAGGAAGCAGGCGCTGATATTTTTGTTATTCAGTCAACTGTCACAACTGTAAAGCATATTGCCACGCAGTATGAGCCGGTTGATTTTAAAAAGGTTATCAGCGGATTAAAGATGCCTGTAATAATAGGTAATTGTGTAAGCTATGACGCTGCTCTTGAACTCATGGAAACCGGGGTAAGCGCAATATTGGTCGGCGTCGGGCCGGGCGCCGCATGCACTACAAGAGGCGTTTTGGGAATAGGCGTGCCTCAGGTAACAGCGACTGTTGACTGCGCTGCGGCAAGAGAGTTTTATTATAAAAAAACAGGCAGATATGTTTCAATAATTACAGACGGCGGTATGGACAGCGGCGGCGATATTTGTAAAGCGATTGCGAGCGGAGCGGATGCTGTAATGGTAGGGTCTGTATTTGCCAGATCTGAAGAAGCGCCCGGCAAAGGATACCACTGGGGAATGGCAACGCCGGATAGTAATCTTCCTCGAGGAACAAGAATTAATGTCGGAGTTTCCGCATCGCTCGAACAGATACTTCTCGGCCCTGCAAGATTAGACGACGGCTCGCAAAATTTATTGGGCGCGTTAAAAACAAGCATGGGTACGCTTGGCGCAAAAAGCATACGCGATATGCAGCTTGTTGACATGGTTGTTGCTCCTGCAATAAAGACAGAAGGCAAACTCCTTCAAAAGGTCCAGAGAGTAGGAATGGGAAAGAAATAAACATAATAGAAAATTTCTATAGAAACACTGCTTATAATAAATAAGATCATACATTTTTATATTGCCTTATATCTTGCAAATAGGCTATTTGTAGGATATTATATACATTATGCTGAAAAATAAACTCATCACAATAATCCTGCTTTATGTTTTCTGGGTAAGCGCAATATTCCCGGTATATGGCACAGGCGTGGTTTCAGATTCAAATATAAAACTAAATAGAACTTACTGGAAACGCATGCGTAAAGAAAAAGAAAAAAGCGCTTATTCGCCCAAAAAAATTCCGGAGATGCAAATAGAGACAGCATTTTCTACATGCACGCTTCATGAAGCCTTACAGGAAGAAGGCTTTACATTTGACCTGCCATATCAGTCAAAGCTCAGTATTTCGGGACAAAAATCTATAGGGATTAAATATGGGTTTGTTAATTATAATGACAAAGATGAAGGCGAGAAGCGCGGCACTCCCGCAGGCGTAACAAAAGGTTTTGATATGACGCAGGAATTACAGGTAAAGATCAAAGGCAAGGTTGGGAGAAAGATATCGGTTGATGTTGATTATAACGACCAGACAACTAATAAACGCGATATATCAGTGGTTTATAGGGGGGATAAGAAAGGCGATATAATCGATGATTATGGAGCAGTGGCTGAAAATGACGAGGTTATAGAGGAAATAGCTTTTGGAGATATTAATCTAAGCCTGCCTTCTACGGAATTTGTCGGATATAATAAAAACTTGTTCGGATTAAGATTTAAGGCGAAATACAATAAGCTTGGTATGATGGGTATTGCGTCGCGCACAAAGGGTATTACAGAAACAAAACGGTTTTCCGGAAACACAACCTTTGAAAAAAAGGACATGTTCGATACCTCTTACATGCGCAGAAAACATTACTCATTGAGATTTGGCAATATAGAGCCTGACGGCAATATAGAAAATATTAAGGTTTATATTGACGATAGAAACGGCAATAATAATTACAGCGGCGCAGAGAGGGCGGCATTAAAATATATAAACGGATCGCTTGCGAGCGATGCGACTTATTACTTTGATCTGCAATATCCGGGCCGGGATTACACAATCGATTTTGCCAAAAATATAATTAGCTTTAAGACAACGATCGACCCGGGGTATATTATTGCAATAAATTATAAGAAAAAGGGTGACAGCGCGTGGTTCGCAAACGGTTCAGAAAATGATTGTGTGCTTTTAAAGGATGCGCCTGAGACTGCTCAGGTTGCCGGCGCGCAGGAACAAAAAAATTACTATTACTTAGGCAATAGAAAAATTATTAAAGGAACGCTTGGCCGCGATTTTATAGTTAAAATAATTGACCAGAATAGAGACGCTGTCCCCGGCTGGGAAAATATATACGATAAAGTTAATATTGATTTTGACACAGGTATTATGGATTTTGTTTCAGATAAGCCTTTCTCAACTGATTACCCTGACATTTATGACGTAAACAGCGCGAAGCATCATTACATAATCTATACAGAGTATTATCATAGAATAAAAACATTTAACGTAAGGCCTAATCTTGTAATCGGGTCGGAGCGTATTGAGATAGACGGAAATGTTTTGGCTAGGGATGTTGATTATATTATAGACTATGATATCGGATTTATTACATTTATGAATGAGGGCAGTATAGGCAAGGATAGCAAGATTACGGTAACATACGAATACATGCCTTTTGGCGGGCAATACCAGCAGACGCTTGTTGGTTTGCGCACAACATACGACCTGCCGCATGACGGGTTTATCGGCGCGACAGTTATTGATAACAGGTCGTCAAAAAGCGCGGCTATTCCGCAAATACGGTCAACTCCAAAGAGCGTAACAATAATTGACGCTGACACAATGATTAATTTAGAGCCAAGATGGATGCCGATAAAGACTACGTTAAGAGGAGAAATCGCTAAGAGCTGGCAGGATCCGAATATTGAAGGCAAGGCGCTTATTGATAATATGGAGGGCATAAAGTTTGAGGACAATGTGCCAATGAATGGGGATTCATGGAGGATAGCGAGAACTCTTTCAGGGGTCTCTCCTAATACTACGCATATTACCTGGGATGATGAAGAAATCCCGGCTAGTGATATTAATCCTAATCTTGATGATAATGAGAAAAAGGAACAGGTTCTTAAAGTTGGTTACAGCCTCGAAGCGGGCGAAGAGGCCGCGATCATGTATCCTATATCAAATATCGGATCAGATTATTCGCAAAAGGAATTTATGGAGCTTGCCATTTACGGAGACAATAAAGGAGAGGATGTGTTTATTGATTACGGAGTTATTCCCGAGGACGTGGACCAGGATAATGTGCTGGATACTGAAGATGTAAACCATGATGGAACTTTAAATAGAGGAGAGGATATAGGATGGGAATATAATCCGTTAAATGAACCGTATGCAAGAATACGTCCGGATAACGGAGAGATAGACACAGAAGACCTGGATGGAGACAGTATTTTATCCAACGGCGACCCATTGATGGGTTCTTCGTATGGAACGAATGGCAGCGGCTTAAATACTATTGTCGCAGAAAACGGACAGACATTTGACGGTGTCAGCTGGTCAGGCTGGAAGCAGTTTATTACTCCGATGAATATTACGGCAGCGAATTCCAATAATTGGGTGGCAATAAAACATGTCAGGCTAACGATAAAAAACACGACAGGTTTCGCGATTAATGGCGAGATAAAACTTGCCGGACTGCGAAGCGTTAATACTAACTGGGAAAAACCAATCATAACGCCTGCAACATCTGCCGGCACAATGCGCGTGCAGGCTGTAAATGAAAAGATTAATTCAAATTATACGGATAAGCTCGAAGACATTAAAAAAACGCTCGCAGAAAAGCTGTATAAAGGCAAGTTGTATGAGGATGAAGATGAGCAGGCTTTGCTTTTGGAATATGAAAATTTAGCGCCCGGAGATAATGGTTATACTCTCTATCAATTTGGGCGCGCGCAGGATTTCTCGGCGTATAGGCGTCTCGTGTTTTTTGTATATGGAGATAACAGCGGGGAAAACATGTATATGAAAGTAGGAGCAGGGGAAAGTAATTATTTTATATGGGACACAACGGTTACATGGACAGGATGGAAAACCATAGAGATTGAACTGGAAGATAAGGATTTAGACGGGTTTCCCGACGGATTTACCGGTTATAAAGGCGCGCCTAGGCTGACTAACATCACTGATGTGAGAATAGGCGTGGGCAACTATACAAACTTTACCATAACAAAAGGCGAACTAATGATTAATGATATATATTTAGAAGACGTTAAACGCAAGGAAGGAATCGCGTATAAAACTGCGGCCGATATTTCTCTGCCCGGATGGATGGATGTGAGCGGGCATTACAAACACATTGACGCTGATTTTGAAAAAATCACAACAGGCACGAGCGAAGGGGAATTGGTAGGCACAAGCAGTATTACTTCAGGCAGGGAAGAGGATGCTTATGGAGCAAATATGCTGTTTAATAGAATAAGTTTTATGCCTCTTAACGCGGAGTATATTAAGTCAGAGAGTAATATACCGGACGCTCAAAAAACAAACGCGAGTATTGAAGAAGAGGGTTTGGTTCGAAGCGAGAGCGGGAAAGTCGGCGGAAGCCTAAAACTAAAATATCTGCCGGTATTTACCGGAACAGCGCTAAGAAGTATTGATGAGACGGAACGTTTAAACCGTAAGGATGAAACAGAGAGCTATACTTCAGGGTTTTCTTATAGTGTGCCTCGAAGATTTCTGCTTTTGCCGGGTTTTATAAGAAGCTTTTTGCCTCAGAATGTCAGCGGTAGTTATGGCCACTCAAATAAATGGACGGAATACGGTGTCTTTAGGGCTACGACTCCAACCAGAGGTTATGAGGCTCTGCTTGAGACAACAGATAATTATAATGCTGAGACGCAGTTTAATGTTCCATGGCTCCTTACTCTTAACCCGTCTGCCGGATATACTAAGACAAAGGAAAGAAAGTCTCTTATGTCGGGCGATATGAATTATTATGATAAATCCGCTGATTATAGCGCGAGCGTGACGTCCAGGATTCTTCTTTTAGAGAGATGGTTTAATCCGTCGGTTTCTTATCAAATGAGTGTGGGCGAGGATTATAATTATACCCAGGATATGAGCACGGAAACAGGCCGCGTAGAACTTACAACAAAAAACATCAGCCGCGAATCAAGAGGAGCTGTTAACGCGTCCTTGTCTGTAAAAAAGTTTTTGCCGTGGAGATGGTGTTCTCCTGTTTCCTCGCTTAATTTTTCCGGCAGTTATAATTTAGACGACAGCGACAGGTGGGATAATGTTGATAAGGATTACATTGTTTGGGATAAATTCTTTATTCGTAATGTTCATGGCGTTGATGAGTTTAATAATAAATACAATAGGGTTTCAAAATCATTGCGCGATACAGTAAGGCTTACGGGGAAATGGCAGCCATTAGCGTTTTTAAATTTACAAAATAAGCTAAGCCCCATATCCACATTAGACACAACGGTTAACTATAGCAAGATAGACGATATGAAAGAGGTGACAGGCACAGTTGAAGAAACGCAGACAATAGTATACCCGGATGTCTTGGCAAGTATGGATGAAATTGAAAAAATGTTATTTTTATCAAAATATATAACAAATGGCAAGGTGTCCGGCAAATATTTATTTAAGACAATCGAGACATTTAGAATATCAATGAAGGATCAATATAATACAGGCGGGTCATACAGATTTAATTTATTCAGCAGATTTGAAATTTCTCTAGACTATAATAAGAGCTGGGACAAGGACTTTGATATTATACAGCAAAAGATAACGAGAAACGGCAACGCAATGTCAAGGTCAATGCAGGTGGGAATGCAGTATGGCCCTTGGCGTATAACGCCGAAATATGGCGAGAGTTTTTCAGAAGAAAGAAATATAAATCAGGAGCTTACTCAAGATATAACAACGCGTTCGGCGAGTATTCAGACAAGGGCTGATTTTGCTCTGCCTACAGCCGTAAAACTGCCGCTTACGCGTATTTACCTTAAGTTCGACAACAGGCTTATAATTGACAGCACAATAAAAGCGGATTTTAAGAGGAGCTCGCTTAATGTTGAAACGGATAATGAAAACAGGTATTCATGGTCAACAGATGTTGATTATGAAGCAAGTAAGAATGTTAAGACAAAGATTGGCGCAACCTTTACTTATGCGCATTATCCGGAATTTGACAAAGGAGATTTTTGGGCATTTGCGTTAAGCGTAAATGTTTCTATAATATTTTAACACTTATTTTTGGAGGTAAAATGAAAAAAAGATTTTGCGCGTTGAGCGGGTTTTTATTAATGGGATTAATGAGCGGCTGCGCTGATAATGGGTATCACCGAGTGCCGATAAATATTCCTGAGAATATAAGAAAGATCGCTATTGCTGATTTTGTTGATCCGACAGGCCATACCACAATGACACAGAAACTTGTGTATGAGGTAAAAAACGCGTTTGTCAGAGACAGCCGCGTAGGTATTGGCGCAGTTCAGGATGCGGACGCGCTTTTGCAGGGAGCTATAACCAGGTATATAGTTGAACCGGTTGAGTTTGATGAATTTTACGCTCCAAAGGTTTACCAATTATGGATATGGGTGGATATAGCGTTTGTTGATCTAAAAACAAAAGATGTTGTCTGGGTCGAGAAACGGTTAGAGGTAAAGCTTAATTACTCAATTAATGACATAAGCGCAGGCGGGCTCACAAGCGAATTAGAAGCTCAGGATGCTGCGGCAAAGATTCTTGCGGAAAATATCATGAAACGCACAATTGATGGATGGGGCGTTGTGTCAGGGGTGAGCGAAAGGTTATGAGCTTAGCCGGGAAAATTATAAAAATATTTTGGAATTTAATACTTCCGCACAGATGCGCGGTTTGCAGGAAAATAATTGATGATCAAAATTCGCGTATATGCCTGACATGTTTTAAAACAATAAACTATGCGACAAATAGATGCCTTAACTGCGGCATGCCTGTTACTGCTGCGAGGAATTCGTGCGCTGTGTGCAAAGGCAGAAAGAGAAGCTACGATTCATTATGCGTTGTATTTTATTATAATGCCGCATTGCGCAAACTTATTCATCGTCTAAAATATTCAAACAAAAAATATTTGATAAGCGAGTATAGAACGCTTTTGTTTAGGCCGGAGATTAATATTAAAAGAATTATTCACGGATCATGGGACTATATTATCCCTGTGCCTCTGCATAAAAAGAGGCTTAGAAAACGCGGGTTTAATCAGGCTGAGCTTATTGCTCATCTGCTGCATGAAAAAATATCTACGCCGATTAATAATAGCGTTTTAATCAGAAGTAAGAATACAAAACCGCTTTTCGGATTGTCCGAAGAGGAGAGAAAAAATGAACTTAAGGACGCGTTTAGCATAAATAATCCAATATTATTAAAAAATAAAAGAATTCTTTTGGTGGATGATATAGCAACCACAGGCGCGACTTTGCACGCATGCGCGAAACTTTTAAAAAGAAAAGCAGGCGCCGGCTGTGTTGACGCGTTTGTCTTTTCTGCTGCAAGAAGTATTACTTCTTGACAAAAATAAGTACTCAGGATATAATTAGCACTCAATAGATAAGAGTGCTAATATAGGAATGACGAAATGGAATTATTGGACCGTAAACAAAAAATATTACAGATAGTGGTACAGCAGTATATTCGCACCGGAAAGCCCGTAGGATCCAGGCATATAAGCGACAGTTTTGAACTTGGGTGCAGTCCGGCTACTGTGAGGAATAAACTTGCGGAGCTGGAAGACGATGGATATTTGACGCATCCTCATACATCAGCCGGCAGGGTCCCTACAGATATAGGATACAGATATTATGTGGATATGCTTCTTGAAATACAGAGGCTTACTTCAAAAGAGCAGAGAAGAATAGAGGATGAATTTTCTATTAGGATAGGCGAACTGCAGGATGTTATGATGCAGACATCAAAGCTTTTGGCAATGGTAAGTAATTATGCCGGGTTTGTTGTAAGCTCGCATATAAACAAAACGATTGTATCTCATTTAGAGCTTATCAGACTTGATCAGCGCAGTGTTTTGATGGTTATTGTGACTAAGGACGGCCTTGTGAAACATAAGGTTGTTCAGCCGGATGTTTCGCTTACAGACGCGCAGATAAGAAATTTATCGCAGATGCTTGCAAACGCCACAAGAGGAAAGACATTTTCTGAAGCAATAAATATACTGCATCAGGAGCTTAAAAATGAAAAAATAAGGCAGGAGTCATTTGTAAAAATCGCAAAGATAATATCGGATCAAATATTTGAAATATCAAACGAGGATATCATTTTTCTAGATGGCGCGGCGAATATAATTGAGCAGGAACATGAGGATATGAATAGTCTAAAGGCTGTGTATAAAGTTATTGAACAGAAAGAAATGCTTTCGCATATTCTATCAAAACAGGTATCAAACGAAGGCATTAAGGTGTGTATAGGCAAAGAAAGTTCGTGTGAGGAAATGAAAAATTGCAGTTTTGTGACGTCTGCTTATAAAACTGATGATAATACTATCGGGGTTTTAGGAATTATCGGGCCTAAACGCATGGAATACTCGAGGATGATCGCATTAGTTGACTATATTGCGCAGGCGCTTAATAAGAATATTAAGAAAATTAAGGAGTGAAATGTGGAAAGGGAAGAGGAAAAAATAGTAAGGATTGAAAAGATCGCCGAGTTAGAAATTTTAAAGCAGTCTTTTGATAGTAAAAAGCAGGAAGTTGATGAGCTGTCTGATAAATTAATGCGGCTTAACGCTGAATTTGATAATTACAAAAAACGCGTGGCAAACGAAAAAAAGGATTTAATGGATTATGCGCACAAGGATATACTGCGCGCTTTGCTTCCGATTGTTGACAGCTTTGAGAAAGCGATGGATCAGCGTAATGGGGATAAAGACGAGTTTTACAACGGCATTAAAATGATATTTGCGTCTTTAATGGATATGCTTAAGAAAAACGGACTTAAAAAGATGGATGCTGCCGGCAGCGCGTTTGATCCGCATTTCCATGAGGCTATAGCAGTAGTGGAAAAGAGCGATGTTGAAGAAAATATTGTAATCGAAGAAACACACGCAGGTTATTTACTGCATGATAAGGTTTTACGGCCCGCAATGGTGGTAATCAGCAAAAAGAAGCTTGATAATAAGTTATGAGATTGAATAAGGAAAAAATTTCTTGCAGAATTTTTTAAGGAGGAAAACATGTCAAAAATAATTGGAATTGATTTAGGAACGTCAAATTCAGCGGCAGCGGTTTTAGAAGGAGGAAGGCCTGCAATAATACCAAGCGCTGAAGGAGCAAGCGTTGGGGGAAAAGCGTTCCCTTCGTATGTGGCTTTTACAAAGGACGGCCAGCTTTTAGTCGGCGAGCCTGCAAGAAGGCAGGCAGTCGCTAATCCTGATGGAACTGTTGCAGCCGCAAAGCGCAAAATGGGAACTACGCATAAATATAAGGTGCATGGCAAAGAGTATACGCCTCAGCAGATCTCTGCTTTTATTCTTCAAAAGATAAAGCGCGACGCTGAAGCGTTTTTAGGTTATAAGGTGGAAAAGGCAGTTATCACGGTTCCTGCGTATTTTAATGATAATCAGAGACAGGCGACAAAGGATGCGGGAACAATAGCGGGACTTGAGGTTGTAAGAATAATCAATGAGCCTACAGCCGCTTCTTTGGCATACGGCATTGATAAGGATAAGTCTGAAAAAAAGATTCTCGTTTTTGACCTTGGCGGAGGAACTCTGGATGTTACTATTATGGAAATGGCAAATGGAGTTTTTGAGGTAAAGTCCACAAGCGGCGATACTCAGCTTGGCGGAACTGATATGGATAATATTATTGTCGCGTATCTTGCTGAAGAATTTAAAAAAGAGAGCGGGATTGATCTTAGAAACGATAGTATGGCTGTTCAAAGACTGCGCGAAGCTGCGGAAAAGGCTAAGATTGAGCTTTCAACAACGCTTGAGACAGATATTAATCTGCCGTTTATTTCTGCCGACGCGCAGGGGCCTAAGCATTTTACGGCTAAGATTCAAAGATCAAAGCTGGAAGAGCTTATTTCGCCGATTATAGAAAAATGCAAGCACCCGATTGAACAGGCGTTAACTGACGCGCAGTTGAGTTCAAACCAGATAGATAAAATTATTATGGTGGGCGGCCCTACGAGAATGCCTATTGTGCAAAAATATGTTGAGCAGTTTGTTAATAAACCAATTGAGAGAGGGGTGGATCCAATGGAGTGCGTCGCAATGGGCGCGGCTATACAGGCAGGAGTCTTAACAGGAGAGGTAAAGGACGTGCTTCTCTTAGATGTTACTCCGCTGTCTCTGGGAATAGAAACATTAGGCGGAGTCTGCACAAAGCTTATTGAACGCAACACAACAGTGCCTACAAGAAAGAGTCAGATATTTTCAACAGCCGCTGATAACCAGCCTGCTGTTGATATCCGCGTTCTGCAGGGCGAGCGCGCTATGGCGAACGATAATGTTGAGCTTGGAAGGTTCGAGCTTATGGGAATACCTCCTGCGCCGCGCGGCATCCCGCAAATTGAGGTTACGTTTGATATTGATGCGAACGGTATTTTGCATGTGTCGGCAAAGGACCTTGGCACTAAGAAAGAACAGAGTATTAAAATAACCGCTGCGTCAAAGCTGGATGAATCGCAGATAGACGAGATGGTCAAACAGGGCGAGAAATTCGCTGATGAAGATAAGAAACGCAAAGAAGAAATCGAGGTTAGAAACCAAGCCGACTCTTTGGCGTATCAGACGGAAAAATCATTAAAGGAACACGGCGATAAGATTGGCGCTGATGATAAAAAGAATATTGAAACAGCGGTTAATGACCTTAAAGAAGCGCTTAAAGGCCGGGATATTGAAGCAATAAAACAAAAGCAGGAGACTCTAAGCACTGCTTCGCATAAGCTCGCTGAAGCAATATATAAAGCTTCTCAGGAAAAAGCGCAGCAGCAGCAGGCAGGGCCCGGCGCAGGAGAAGCTGAAAAAAAGAAGCAGGATGATAATGTGGTAGACGCTGAGTTTAAAGAAGAAGACGATAAAAAAGATAAATAGTTAATGTCTCTAGAGGGGACAGTCCCAAATGCGGGGACTGTCCCCGAGCGTTGATGAGAACAAATGCGGGGACTGTCCCCGAGCGTTGATGAGAAAGGAAATGTAAAGGAGATTTTTGTGGCCGGGAATAAACGTGATTATTATGAGATATTAGGCGTTTCAAAAACAGCGTCCGATGCAGAGATAAAGACTGCGTATAGGAATCTTGCTATTAAGTTTCATCCTGATAAGAACCAGGGCGATAAAACAGCTGAGGAAAAGTTTAAGGGAATAAACGAAGCGTATGAAGTGTTAAGCGATAAGAAAAAAAGACAAATGTATGATCAGTTTGGGCATGCCGGTGTTGGCGCAGGCGGCCCGGGCGCAGGCGGATTCCAAAATTTTCAAGGGTTTGAGGGGTTTGATAATTTAGGCGAAATGTTCGGAGATGTTTTTGGAGATATATTTGGCGGCGGATTTACTTCCCGAGGCGGCAGAAAACAGAAAACAAGGCGCGGTTCAGATCTGCAGTATAGAGTGCGCGTTAATCTTTCAGAGGTTGCGTTCGGCGCTGAGAAGGAAATAATAATTTCTCATTTAGAAGGTTGTGAAACTTGCGGCGGAACAGGAGCAAAGCCGGGTACCAGAACAAAAACATGCCCAACATGCAAAGGCAATGGCCAGGTGCGGTATTCTCAGGGTTTTTTTAGTTCTGTTCAGACGTGTTCAACGTGCGGAGGCAGTGGAAGTGTTATAGAATCGCCTTGTTCTAAGTGTAATGGCCGGGGAGTTGTAAAAACCGAGAAAACGCTTACAGTAAAGATTCCTGCCGGAGTTGATGATGGTTCTACTTTAAGGCTGAGGGGCGAAGGCGACGCCGGAGAAAAGGGCGCGCCTGTAGGAGATTTATATATAGTATTATCTGTTATAAATGATACTCCGTTCGAGAGAAATGGATCTGATATACTTTTAAAACAAAAAATTACTTTCACAAAAGCTGCCTTAGGCGCTGAGATTAGCGTTCCTACAATGAAAGGCCATGCGGATATGAAGATTCCGCCCGGCACACAGCCCGGCACGGTATTCCGCCTGCGTGGTAAGGGAGTGCCCAATATTAACGGCAGAGGGCAGGGCGACCAGCTCGTTAAGATTGAAATTGATGTGCCCAAAAAGCTTTCCGTTAAACAAGCTGAAGCGCTTGCCGCCTACGCAACAGCTCTAGGCGAAGACCTGCCTAACGATGGATTCTTTAAGAACATGTTTAAATAGGATTTCATATCAATTTTTACGGAGGATTCTATGCCTCAATTTCATATTTCATCTGCGCATATTTCGAATAATCATGTTATGATTAAAGGAGACGAATTTAATCATATTTGCAGGGTGGTTAGAAAAAAAACAGGCGATCAGATAGATTTATTCGACGAGAACGGAAAAAAATATTCGGCTGTTATTGCGTGTATTAATGACGATGCCGTTATTTGCAAGATAACAGAAACGAGGCAAAGAGATAAGGGATATGAAATTACTTTATATCAATGTCTGCCAAAGTCTTCTAAGATGGATTTTATAGTAGAAAAAGCCACGGAGCTTGGCGTATCAAATATTGTTCCCGTTATTTCAAAATATGTAGTTGCCAGGCCTGAAAAGAGCAGTATGAATCATAAGATCGAAAGATGGCGGTGCATCGCGCTCTCTGCGTCGAAACAGTCAGGGAACGCGGTTGTTCCTGTTATTTCTGAATTTATGTCTATTGAGGACGCGTTTTCTTTAAAAGATTCTTCAGTAAAGTTGGTTGCTTATGAAATGGGTGATGAGCCTTTATCAAAAAATATACTTGAAAAAGAAGCGGGCGTGTCTCTTAAAAATACGAACATAAAAATTTTAATAGGCGCTGAAGGCGGGCTAAGCGGCGATGAGATAAAAACTGCTCATAAAAATAATTGGAGAAGCTTTAGGCTTCATGGAAATATTCTGAGGGCTGAGACAGCGCCAATAGTTATTTTATCAATAGTGAAATATATCCTTGGCGAACTGTAATAAAAATGACGTCTGATGGAGGGATAAACCCCTGCGGGAAGAAGGAGCATTATAATAAAGGCGCGGGAATGACAGAGAGAAATATGGGGAAAGAGGCAGTGAGATGAAAATAAAAAAACTGGTTTATACATTTGGATGCAAGGTAAATCAAGTCGAATCAGAAGAGATAGAGGCATCGTTAAATGAGTATGACACAAGCGCTGTCGCTATTATTAACTCATGCACAGTCACTTCGCGCGCTGACACAAAATGCAGACAGCTGATACGCAGGCTTATAAATGAAAATCCTGATTTTAAAATAGTTTTAACAGGCTGTTATATTGAACGCGATAAAAAAAATATTGAGCGTGAATTTCCGAGCGTGTTTATTGTTTCAAATATAGATAAACTGCGGATTATGGATGTTTTAAAATTAGATAAAAAAAATGTTATTAAAAAGAAAGCGCGTTCCAGAACCAGGGCATTTCTTAAGATTCAGGACGGGTGCGACGCGTTTTGCGCTTACTGCATAGTTCCTTATGTTCGTTCTGATATGCGGAGTAAGAATATTACTGACATTAAGACAGAGGTTGAAGAAATTTTAAAAAGCGGGTACAAGGAGATTGTTCTTACAGGCGTGCGTGTCGGAATGTTTAATTCAGTTGACGATAATAAATGCGAATGGAGATTATCAGACCTGATAATGTGGCTTAATAAAAAATCCGGAGTAGAACGCATAAGGATAAGCTCAATAGAGCCTTTAGAAATAACCAATGATCTTATTGAGGTAATGAGAAAAGCGGGGTATCCTAATGGGAAATTATGCCCGCATCTGCATATTTCATTTCAATCAGGCGATGATTTAATTTTAAAAAAAATGGGGCGCAAGTATAACACCTGCGATATAATAAACCTTTTACAAAGAATAAAAAAGGCGTTCCCGGTTATAAGCGTTACAACTGACATTATTGCCGGTTTTCCGGGCGAGACTCAAGAATCTTTTAAAAATACTGTAAAGTTTTTAAAAAACATTGGAATAAGAGGTATGCATGTTTTCCCGTTTTCAGCGCGGCCGGGCACAAGAGCGTATGATATGAAAGATAACGTGCCTGCGCAGGAAATAAAAGAGCGTAAAGAAATATTAAGGCAGTTGGATATTGAGTTAAGAAAAACAGAATGTAAGAAATACTTGAATCAAGTTTCAAGTATTTTAATTGAAAGCCGGGGAGCAGACGGCAGGCTGTATGGGATGACTCCTCAGTATATTAAGGCAGGCGTTCCTTATAAAAAGGGTTTGATTAATAAAATAATCGAAGTAAAACTAAAAAAAGTTAATGACGCTTGGCCTGTAATATTTGAAGCTGAATATCTGTAAATTTACCTTGATAAATTTACATAGTTTGATAAGATTAAATGAAAATAGAGAATACATAATAGACAATACAGAATTCAGTCTCTATGCGGATAAGAGGAGGCAAAGAAATGAATACAGATTATATGACGGAAGATATGGTTGCTGCTGAACAGCGCAGGTTTATGAATAAGGTTTACGGATGGATGTCAATCGGATTAGTTTTAACAGGATTTATCGCGCATTTTGTTATGTCTTCGCCTGTCTTGTTTCGTTCAATTGCCGGCAATCCGATTATATTTTTTGGCCTGATTATCGGAGAACTTATCATTGTATTTAAACTGGCCGGTTCAATAATGAATATTAGCGCAGGCAGGGCAACAGCATTGTTTCTCGGATATTCAGCTATGAATGGTTTGACTTTGTCTGTTGTATTCGCTGTTTACACAGCCGAATCAATAGCAGTAACATTTTTTGTGACAGCAGGCACATTCGCTGTAATGAGTTTATATGGATATGTGACCAAGAGGGATTTAACAGGAGTGGGACAGTTTATGATTATGGGCCTTATTGGTATTATTATTGCTTCTGTGGTTAATTTCTTTCTTAAAAGCTCACAGCTTTATTGGATGATTACATACATTGGGATATTAATTTTTGTCGGCCTTACGGCGTATGATACGCAGAAAATAAAGCAGATGAATATTATTGGAAATGACGGCACTGACGAGGATAGAAAGGAAGCGGTCCTGGGCGCTCTCAGATTATATTTAGATTTTATTAATCTTTTTCTTATGTTACTGCGTCTATTCGGAAACAGGCGCGGCGGGTGGAGATAGATTAAAAAACAGGAGCAGATATTATGAAAAAAATAATGAAATATTTTATAAACGGGCTTCTTGTGATGCTGCCGGTTGTCGGCACATTATTTGTTTTTTATATTGTATTCGCTAAGGTAGATAAATTATTTGTCAGAATACCTATTCCCGGAGTAGGGCTTTTAATCACATTTATTATAATAACAATTGTTGGATTTCTAACGTCCTTACTCGTAACTCAAAAATATTTTAAATTCATGTCAGATTTATTGGATAAAATGCCGCTTGTGAAGCTTTTGTATTCGTCAATGCGCGACCTTATAAACGCGTTTGTCGGTAAAGAGAAAAAATTTAATAAGCCTGCGCTTATTACACTGTTTCCGGGGCAGGGTATCAAGGTTATGGGTTTTATTACAACAGAAGATTTAGAGGTTATCGGCGTGAATGATGCGATAGCGGTTTATGTGCCGCAATCTTATAATTTTGCCGGTAATCTATTGATTGTGCCTAAGTCGCATGTTACGCCATTGGATATTCCTGCGGCAAAGGCAATGGCAATTATTGTATCTGCGGCTGTTGCAGGCAAGTATTCGTACAATAAAGATAATGTCGCGCAAGAACATATAATTAAATATAATGAAAAATAATTGGGGGAGTTATGGCAAAAAAGAGAGTTTTATTAATTAGCGGCCCGAATTTAAGCCTGCTTGGCAAACGCGAGCCTGACACCTATGGCTCGTTTTCTCTTCCTGAACTTGAAAACGGACTAATAAAACAAGCAGAAGGCTTGAATATCCGGTTAGAATGTTTTCAATCCGATATAGAAGGCGAGATAGTGAAAAAGATAGGAGAAGCCTGGGCCGGGTCAAAAAAACTTTTTGACGGGATAATAATAAATCCCGGCGGATATACGCATACAAGCGTTGCTATTCATGACGCAATAAAGGCGTCAACTCTGCCGGCTATTGAGGCGCACATATCGCAGATTTATAAACGCGAGGAATTTAGGCATACCTCTGTTATTTCGTCTGCGTGTATCGGGCAGATAGCAGGGTTTGGCGGGGATAGTTATTATCTTGCGCTTATTGAAATGTCGCGGCATCTTTCAGGAATTAGGTTTATTCCAAAATGATTACAAAACGATTTGATGCTCTTAAAAAGCTTCTCAAAAAGAACGCTCTTGAGTATTTTTTTGATACTCAAGAAATTAACAGCTATTATCTGACAGGATTTAAAGGCAATGTGTTTCCTGTTTTAGCAGGGCTGAAGAGTATATATTTATTCGTCCCGCCTATGCTTTTTGACCATGTTTCAAAATCAAAAAATTTATCAGAAGCAGTATCTGTTATTAAGGTTGAGGACAGTGTGTCTGCGCGCATAAAGCGGATTATTGGTAAAGGCAGTATAATTGGATTTAATCCGGATAGTCTTTCAGTTGCATGGCAGGAGACGCTTGGGAATATTTCAAAATGTAAAAAGGCTCCGGGTATTATTGAGGAACTGCGCGCGAAAAAGGATACCTGCGAGATAAATAATATAAAAAAAGCATGCTCAATTACCGGCGAATTAGCGGGAAATGTAAATTCTTTGTGCAAAGACGGGATCACAGAAAAGGAACTTAGTAAAAAGATAGACATGTTTTTTATGCAAAAAGGGGATGGAAAAGCCTTTGACACAATAGTTGCTTACGGCTCAAATACGCAATTCCCGCATCATGAGGCGTCTTTAAAAAGGTTTGATAAACATAGCATTTTGCTTATTGACTGCGGCGCTAAGATAAATGGCTATTGCTCTGACTTGACAAGGGTATACTTTTTAGATAGAATCAAACGCTATAATAATGAACTGAATCTTATGTTTAATTTTGTAAATCAGGCTAAAAAAAGCCTTATAGCTATGGTAAAACCCGGAATAAAAACGCGGGATATTGACTTAAGGGCGCGTTCTTACGCAAAAGACGCCGGCCTGTTAAAATATTATCTTCATGGCACCGGCCATGGCGTTGGGCTTGAGATTCATGAAAAACCTTTTATAAATCAAAGGTCAACAGAAGTTTTACAGGAAAACATGGTTATTACAATCGAACCTGGGGTGTATATGCCCGGTATTGGCGGAGTAAGGCTTGAAGATACTGTGCTTGTGACAAAGAATGGCGCAAAGATATTAACAGTGTAAACTCATTATACTTTTTGGAGGCAGTAATGATTTCAACATCTGAAATTTCAAATGGAGCAAATTTAGAGATTGATGGACAGCTTTTTACAGTTGTTTGGTTTCAGCATCATAAACCCGGTAAAGGCGGAGCTATGGTTAGGCTCAAACTTAAGAATCTTAGGACAGGCGCTATTATTGAGCGCACTGTAAGGTCAGGCGAAAAATTTAAAGAGGTTAATCTTGATAGAAAGAAGATGCAGTTTTTATATAAAGAGGGAGAAAGCTATCATTTTATGGATACCCAGACTTACGAACAGGTTTCATTTGACGCGGATCATTTGGGAGACGGCATACGGTTTTTGCAGGATAATATGGAAGCGGATGTTTTATATTATGGCGATGAAGTTATGGGCGTATCACTGCCAAATACAGTTGAACTTAAGGTTAATTACACTGAAAAGGGTTTAAAGGGAGACACTGTATCAAGCACATTAAAACCTGCTACAGTTGAAACAGGGGCTGTCGTGCAGGTCCCATTGTTTGTAGAAATCGGGGATACTATTAAGATAGACACAAGAACCGGCGAATATTTAGGAAGAGTATAATATATTTAGAAGTCAGAATACAGAAGACAGAATACAGAAGTCAGAATATTATAATAACTTATATTGTCATTGCGAGGGAACGATAGTGACCGAAGCTACCGCCGCTGGCGGGGCCCCGCAAAATGCGGTGGCAATCTTCGAGCGGGGAACCTTTCCCGGAGATCCTTCGGATAGTAATCCTCAGGATGACACGTTGTGTGTTGTAAGTTATTATAACCGGATCCCCGCCTATGCGGGGACGACACTTCGTGTCGCTTTTGAAACTTTTTTTGGGGGGATTTATGGATGTAAAGCGTATTGAAAATTTCTTTGACGTTATTAATAAAACCGATATTTCTGAATTATCATGGGAAAAACATGGAATAAGAGTTCGAGTAAAAAGAAATGCTGTTTCTTGCATGCCTCATCCTATTACAAAACAGGCTGTGGTTACTGCGGAAAAATCTGAGACTGCAAAGCTTAGGCTTGATAATAATAACAGCGAATATTGTGTTATTAAGTCAAAGATGGTGGGCACTTTTTATAGTAATGACGCAAAGAACGATAAGCCTTTTGTTAAAGAGGGCGATGTAATAAAAAAAGGAACAAAGCTGGGCGTTGTGGAAGCAATGAAAATAATGAAAGAGGTAGTGTCTGAGATAGACGGAGTTATTGATAAGGTTCTTATAAAGAACGGCAAACCTGTCGAATATGGCGAAGAAATATTTTTAGTAAAACTCAGCGCTTAACACTTATACTTAAAATGCGTCAGCATTTTTCAGGGGGACTTATGTTTAAGAAAATACTTATCGCGAATAGAGGCGAAATAGCTGTTCGGATAATAAGAGCATGCAAAGAAATGGGTATTAAAACCGTTGCAGTGCATTCTGAGGCGGATGCTGATAGTATGCATGTCAGGTATGCCGACGAGAGATTTTGTATCGGCCCTGCTTCAGCAAGTGAGAGTTACTTAAACGTTCCAAATATTATAAGCGCAGCTGAAATAACAGGCGTGGACGCTATACATCCGGGATATGGGTTTCTTGCGGAGAATACATACTTTGCCGATGTGTGCGAGTCATGCGGTATTAAATTTATCGGGCCGTCTAAGGAATCAATACTTCTTATGGGCGATAAGGCGAAAGCGCGCGAGACTATGATAAAGGCTGATGTGCCTGTTGTTCCGGGATGCGAGGGTATTATTGATAAGGATACGCCGATTAAACGTATAGCAAAAAAAATCGGTTATCCGGTTATTGTAAAGGCTTCAGCGGGCGGCGGCGGTAAGGGTATGCGCGTAGTGCAGAATGAAGACGCTCTTGAAAATGCTATTCTTACGGCAAAGGCTGAGGCAAAAGCCGCGTTTGGCAATGACGAAGTTTATATTGAAAAATATCTTGAAGAACCGCGTCATATTGAATTTCAGATTATGGCTGATTCAAAAGGCAATACCATTTATCTGCCTGAGCGCGATTGTTCTATACAGAGAAGGCATCAAAAGCTTGTTGAAGAATCTCCTTCGCCTGCAGTAAATGAAAAACTTCGGCGCAGAATGGGCAGGTCTGCTGTGCGCGCCGCTAAGGCTGTTAATTATGTGACCGTTGGCACAGTGGAGTTTCTTTTAGATAAAAAGGGAAATTATTATTTTATGGAGATGAATACTCGTATTCAAGTTGAGCATCCGGTTACAGAACTTGTGACAGGCCTCGACTTAATTAAAGAACAGATACTGCTGGCTGCCGGCGAGCGCCTAAAACTTAAACAGGATGATGTGAATATTTTAGGGCATGCAATAGAGTGCAGAATAAATGCCGAGGATCCGGATAAGGATTTTATTCCGTCGCCCGGAACGATAGAGGCTTTTATAATGCCCGGCGGGCCCGGCATAAGAATTGATACGCATGTATATCAAGGGTACACCATACCTCCGTTTTATGATTCAATGGTAGCGAAAATATTGGCGTTTGGAAAAAATAGAGAGGAAGCTATAAACAGGATGGCGCGCGCGCTTGATGAAATAACGATTCGCGGCATAGCTACGACTACATCATTTCATCAGAAGGTTATGCAGAATAAATATTTTATAAAAGGCGAATTTTATACAAACTTTTTACAGACGCGTATGACAAAAGAATTTAAAGGTAAAAAATAGGAGCTTGCCGGATAATATAAGGCAGACTGCTAAAAAAATAAAAATGACAAAATTTATTGACATAGATAAACTGGTTAAGATTTTAAAACAGAAGCGCAAACAGCGTAAAAAGATAGTTTTTACGAATGGATGTTTTGACATACTGCATAAAGGGCATGTTGCGTATCTCGAAAAAGCGAAAAGATATGGGGATATATTAGTAATCGGATTAAATAGCGATTCGTCTATAAGAAGGCTTAAAGGGCCAAAAAGGCCAATATTCCCTGAACGCGAACGCGCTGAGGTTCTTTCAGCGCTCTCATGCGTGGACTATGTCGCGATGTTTAATGAAAACACACCTTTAAACCTTATAAAAAAAATTCAACCCGACGTATTAATTAAAGGCGGAGATTACACTCTTGATACTATAGTAGGCCGAGACTTTCTTGAATCATACGGCGGAAAGGTTGTAACCATTCCTTTAATTAAAGGAAAATCCACTTCAGATATAATAAACAAAATAAAGAACAGCTGAATACAGAAGACATAATAATTATAATAACTCATGAAATTTATGAAACTCATGTTTTGGAGTAAATTTGAATAATCATTTTACATTAATCAAAGAGAATAGCGAAACAAAAGCAAGGCTGGGAAAGATACATACAGCGCATGGCGAAATAAATACTCCGGTATTCATGCCTGTTGGAACTCTTGCAACAGTAAAAAGCCTTTCTCCGGACGAGCTGAATGATTTAGGCGTTGAAATTATTTTAGGGAATACTTACCATTTATACCTGCGGCCCGGAATGGATACAATAGAAAAAGCAAAAGGCCTGCATTCATTTATGAACTGGAAAAAACCTATACTGACTGACAGCGGCGGATTTCAGGTTTTTAGTCTTGCGCAGTTAAGAAAAATTAACGACGAAGGCGTGATGTTTTCATCGCATATTGATGGTTCAAAACATTCCTTTACTCCTGAAAATGTTATGCGAATGCAGATTAAATTAGGCAGTGATATAATTATGTGTTTTGACGAGTGCGTGCAGTATCCGGCAGATTATAAATATGTAAAAAAATCAGTCGAGCTGACCACAAAATGGGCAAAAAGATGCGCTGATGAATTTAGAAAAACAACAGTTAAAGAAAAAAAATATTTATACGGTATTGTGCAGGGCGGAATGTTTGAGGAATTAAGAGAGAAAAGCCTTAACGAAATTATTGATATTGGATTTGACGGATATGCGCTTGGCGGATTAAGCGTGGGCGAGCCGAAAGAAGAGATGTATAAGGTGTTAGAATTTATAACAAAAGCTATGCCAAAAGATAAGCCAAGGTATTTAATGGGCGTGGGAAGTCCGGAGGATATTTGGGATTGTGTCGCTCAGGGTATTGACATGTTTGATTGTGTAATGCCGACGCGAAATGCTCGAAACGGGACATTATTTACGAGCAAGGGCAGGGTAAATATACGCAATGCGCCATATAAAAATGATTTTTCTCCTTTGGATGACGAGTGTGACTGCTATACATGCAGGAATTTTACAAAAGCGTATCTTTACCATCTTTTCCGTGCCGGAGAACTCTTGGGACTTCGATTAAATACTTTACATAACATACGTTTTATGATACGATTGATAAATAAAATTCGCGCTAGTATTGAACAAGATACGTTTATAAAAGAGAGAAAAAGCTTTTTAAATAAGTATATATTAAGTTCGTCTTAACTCAACACTCAGCACTTAAAATTTAAACTAAAAAATGCGTCAGCATTTTTCAAGAGGGGGAATTATGTTTAGTTTAGCATATGCAATGGGGACCGCTCCTCAGGGAGCGCAGGCGCAGGGCGGAAATCCGTTAGTTAATTTATTTCCATTATTCGCGCTTTTGATAATATTTTACTTTTTCTTAATACGCCCTCAGCAAAAACGCGCCAAGGAACATCAAAGAATGTTAAGCGAATTAAAACAGAACGATAAGGTTGTTACAACAGGCGGTATAATAGGCACAATAGTTTTAGTTAAACCTGATTTATATCACTTAAAGGTTTCTGATAATGTAACTATTATGATAACAAGGGATGCTATAGCGAAAAAGGTTGTTGTTCAGCCGGAAGTAGTGTCTAATAAATAGAAGTTTTTTTAGGAGGAAATATGCAGCGGCAGAAATGGCGTTTATTTTTAATCGCGCTTGTTTTAGGATTTTCTATTTGGAATTTATATCCGACGATAAAATGGTATACAATGACCGCAGACGAAAGAAATAGTCTTGAAAGGTTCAAAGACGAGATATCTACAAGGGTTATTAAACTCGGCTTGGATTTACGCGGCGGAATGAATCTTATTCTTGAACTGGATGTTGATAAACTGCGAAAGGATATTAAATTAGAGGACGCTTTAGCTCAAGCTATAGAAATTATTAGAAATCGCGTTGACCAGTTTGGCGTTGCCGAACCTCATATAGCTATGCAGGGTGATCGTTGGATAACTGTTCAGCTTCCCGGAGTAAAGGATCCTGATAGAGCGGTTGAGCTTATAGGAAAAACCGCTCTCTTGGAATTCAGATTGGTTGATGAGGAACACAGCCCTCGTGATTTCATGAATGAAGAAGGGGATATCGACGCAGAAAAGGTTCCAAAAGGTTTTGTTGTTCTTCCGGGAAAGGAAGACAGATATTATGTTGTTGAAGACCGCTCAGATGTGACAGGATCATTCCTGACTAATGCCGAGGTCAAGGTTGGCGGCGATTATGGCGCGCCTTATGTCGCTCTGGATTTTAACAAAGAAGGAGCAGTAAGATTTGCCGACTTAACAGAACGTAATGTTGATAGAAAGCTTGCGATCGTGTTAGACGGGATAGTGCAATCAGCGCCTGTGATAAGATCAAGGATTCCTGACGGACATGCGATAATCGAGGGAAATTTTACTCCCGAAGAAGCAAAGAGCTTGTCTATTATATTAAGGGCCGGCGCTTTACCGGCGCCTGTTAGAATTATTGAAAACAGGACTGTGGGGCCGACACTGGGAGCTGATTCTGTGCGTCGAGGGACTACAGCCGGTATTTTAGGGCTTTTGATTGTGCTTGTATTTATGATTATTTATTATAAGTGGTCAGGACTTCTTGCAAACTTTGCTCTTTTGCTAAATATGATTATACTTATGGGTATGATGGCGTATTTCCATGCGACCTTAACTCTTCCCGGTATTGCGGGTATAATTTTGACAATCGGTATGGCTGTGGACGCGAATGTGTTAATCTTTGAACGAATACGCGAAGAAATGCGCGCAGGTAAGACTATACGAATTGCTATAGACGCCGGGTATGATAAAGCGTTCAGCACAATTCTTGACTCAAATATTACAACGCTTATTGCGGCGGCGTTTTTATTCCAATTCGGCACAGGGCCGATTAAAGGATTTGCTGTCACATTATCAATAGGTATTTTAAGCAGTATGTTCACATCAATAATTGTTACAAAGGTTGTTTATGAATTAGTATTGAAAAATCCAAAGATAAAGAAGCTAAGTATATAATAACTCGCAGTATGCGCGTTTGTCCGGCCAAAGGCGGTGGACGCAATAGGCATTAGAATAAAGGGGGAGAAATGAATCTTTTTCAAAATACAAATATTAAATTCATACAAAAAAAGAAAATTGCATACCTATTAAGCGGAATATTAATAACTGCAGGGATAATATCTATGATTATTAAAGGCGGGCCGAATTGGGGTATTGATTTTACCGGCGGCGCGTTAGTGCAGATAAATTTTACGGAAGCAGTAACAAATGATGAGGTTAGGACCGGTTTAGAGACTATTGGATTTAGCAATGTAACATTACAAAGGTTTGTTGGAAGCAATGTTGTGATATTTCGTTTACAACAGAGCGCGCAGGTTACCGGCCCGTTAATGGAAACCCTTAAGACAAACATGAATAAGAATTTTGTTGTTGAGAGGATTGAAATGGTTGGGCCTGCTGTAGGAATCTGGCTGGTAAAAAGAGCGGCTTTAGCATTTAGTTTCGCGTTTTTAGGAATCATTTGTTATGTTGCTATAAGATTTAAAGGCGGTGTTTGGGGCGTTGCGGGCGTTCTTGCGCTTATTCACGACGTATTGATTGTGGTAGGAATATTTTCTATATTAAATAAAGAGATCACATTGCCTGTTGTTGCCGCGTTGATGACACTCGTAGGATATTCAATAAATGATACAATTGTAATATATGACAGGATTAGAGAGAATCTTCGAGTAAGATATAAAGAAGCTAAAGAAAAAGTTTTTAATGACAGTATAAATCAGACGCTTTCCCGAACAGTTATTACCTCAGGCACAACACTGGTAACTGTGTTAGCGCTTTTTCTTTTTGGCGGCAAGGTAATACATGATTTTTCATTAGTCCTGCTTCTAGGAGTTATTGTCGGTACGTATTCGTCAATATTTGTTGCCAGCCCCATTGTCTATGACTGGAAAAATAGATCTAAATAATTTTTAGGGATTTCGAATGAAGAAAATTAAGAAATTTAGAGTTGCTGTAAGGCAAAATCTAATCTTATCTATGCTTAAGTATAAAGATGATATTACTGAAGACGCGGATCAGCTTAAGGATCATATTCAAAAAGAGGTTCTTAAAGCCTACGATTTTATTCAGCCCGCTGTTGTATATGACACATTTAATATTTCAGAAATATCGGAATTGTACTCGGATAGCAAGGATGTTTCAGCGCTTTTAAAAGACAGCGTTTTTGTTACAATATTAGTTGTGACTATTGGCGATGCGCTTTGTAAAGAAATAGACGCGCTGATTGAACAAAATAGAGTAGCAGACGCAAGTATTTGGGACGCTATTGGCAGTGAAGCGGTTGAGCAGTCTGCGAATTTTGTGAATAGGCTCGTTAAGGAAGAAGCCGGGTCTGAGGGCAGTATAATTACGCCGCGGTTTAGCGCCGGATATGGAGACTGGGGTATAAAGAATAATAAAAAAATTATAGATATTTTAGGCGCAGAGAGGATAGGCGTGTCTGTAAATGAGTATGATATGCTAGTTCCCAATAAAACAATCACCGCTGTCATAGGCTGGGAAAAAGCAAAAAAATCCGCAAAGAAAACCAAGAATAAATAATGAATAAACGAGAATTTTATGAGCAATAAATTCGTTAACCTGTTAAAGAGTAAAAAACCTGTGCTTTTCGACGGGGCAATGGGTACAATGCTTATTGAATACGGCATAGAACTTTCTAATATGCCTCCTGAGATACTCAATGTTTCAAACCCTGCCGCAATAAAAAAAATTCACAAAGCGTATATTGATTCGGGAAGCGATGTTATAACAACAAATACTTTTGGAGCTAATCGTTATAAACTCGGACAATATGGCATGTCTGATAAGGTTTACGAATTATGTTACGCGGGAGTTAAGATAGCAAAGGAAGCGGCAGGTAAGAATGTTTGTGTTGCAGCGTCCATAGGGCCTATAGGAAAATTATTGTCTCCGCTCGGAAAAATGGATTTTGATGATGCTGTTGAAATATACGCGGAAATGGTAAAAGCTTTTGATGAGGTAGGCGCGGATCTTATTATTATTGAAACAATGCTCGATCTTCACGAAGCTAGAGCAGCGCTTTTCGCTTGCCGCGAAAATACAGATATTCCGATTGTTGTTATGATGACCTTTGAAGGAGGCGCCCGCTCGGCAACAGGCACGCCTCCCGAGGCAGCGGCTGCGGTTTTATCAAGCCTTGGCGCTTGCGCAGTAGGAATGAATTGCAGCAGCGGGCCGGATGATATGGCGCATGCCGTAAAGAAAATGGCGGATATTTCAAATATCCCGATTATCGCGCAGGCTAATGCGGGAACGCCTATACAAAAAGACGGTAAAACCATTTTTCCTCTTAATCCGGAAGATTTTGCGGGTTTTTATAAAGAGATTATTGATCAGGGCGCAAGTATTATTGGCGGATGCTGCGGCACTACGCCTGAACATATCAGGGCATTAAAACGAACAGCTCAAAAATTAACGATAAAGAAAAGAAATATAAATCCGGCGACCTTTTTAGCGTCTAGATCCAAGCTTTTAAGAATAGATAAGTATCCGGTTATTGTGGGCGAGCGGATTAATCCAAACGCTTTGAAGATGGTTGCGCAAAGCGTGCATGACAAGGAATATAGTTTTATTATCCACGAAGCTGAATCACAGACGGATGCCGGAGCTGATATTTTAGATGTCAATGTTTCTGTTCCAAATGTGGATGAGCCTGAAATAATGAGGGAACTAGTGTCTCAGCTTTCATCTATTGTGAATACTCCGCTTTGTATTGATTCACCGTCGTACGATGCGTTAGAAGCAGGCCTTCGCGCTTTTCCGGGGAGAGCGCTTGTTAATTCCACGAATGGTGAAAAGGAAAGATATTCAAATATACTTCCGCTTGTAAAAAAATACGGGGCCGCGGTTATTTGTCTTACTATGGACGAAAACGGCATACCTGAAACAGTAGACGAACGCGTTAGGATTGCCGAAAGAGTAATTAAGGAATGCGATAAGATAGGCATTCAGAGAAAAGATATATTTGTAGATACTTTAACTTTGACTATATCCACTGAACCGCAGGGAGCTGTCAAAGCAATTGAGGCAATGCGTATAATTAAAGAAAAATTTGGAGTGAGAGGCCTTTTAGGTATTAGCAATATTTCTTTTGGCCTTCCGGGAAAAGAAGTATTAAACGCCGGATTTTTGGGAATGGCGGTTGGGCAAGGCTTAGACGCCGCGATTATGAATCCTAAGAATAAATATGTAAGAAACATGTTTGCCGCCGGCGCGCTTTTAAGAGGGTCAGACAAGGCGGCAGAAAGATATCTCGCGGTTGTTACAGATAAAAAAGAAGAATTAAATGTTGTTAAAAATGAGCCATTGAATTTGAGGAAAGCGATTATAAAGGGCGTAAAGTCTAAAATCGCCGGGCTTGTAGAAAAGGAATTAGAGAGTAAGGAGCCGTTACAAATAATAAATGATCTGATAATACCTGCTTTAGACGAAGTTGGCGGTAAATATGATAAAGGCGAATTTTTTCTGCCTCAGCTTTTGTTTGCAGCTGAAGCGGCTGAGGCAGCTACAAAAATTATTCAAGAAAAATTAATTTCGCAAAATAAGGAAGCTTCATATAAGGCGACAATATTGTTCGCTACAGTTAAAGGGGATTTACACGATATCGGGAAAAATATTGTAATCTCTGTTTTAAAAAACTATGGATATAAAATAATTGATCTTGGGAAGAATGCGGATTCTGAAAGTATTATAAAAAATGCTGAAAAATATAAAGCGGATATTATAGCGTTATCCGCTTTAATGACTACAAGCATGAAAGAGATGGAAAAATTGATCATTGAACTCAAAGAAAAAGGACTAAGAGATAAATATAAAATAATAATAGGCGGAGCTGTGGTAAATAAAGAGTATGCGGAACGTATTCAAGCAGACGGTTACGCCAAGGATCCAATAGAAACTGTTAATCTATTGAAGAAAATGTATGTTTAAAATATCAATCATTTCATTTTTTGGCAGATGCCTTATTTCCTTTCTAAGCAGGACACTTCGATGGCGCGCCTTTAATACAGAATATTATGATAGTATAAAAAAAAGCGGGAAGAATGTAATATTTTCATTCTGGCATGGCAGGCAGTTTCTTCTCGTTTTTTCGCATAGAAATCGCGGTATTTGTATTATGACAAGTTTATCCAAAGACGGAGAACTGCAGACAAAAATATTAAAAGGGTTTGGTTATAATATTGTTAGAGGGTCGAGCAGCAGGGGCGCTGTTGGCGCTGCGCGTGAAATGTTTAAAAAAATTAAAGACGGGCTTGATGTCGCGTTTACCGTTGATGGCCCGAAGGGCCCTGCTTTTGACGCTAAGATGGGCGTAATTTTTCTTGCCGCGCATAGCGGGCGCGTTATAATCCCGGTTGCCACAGGGTCTGTAAAATTTTGGGTGCTTGAAAAAACTTGGGATAAGTACAGAATCCCTGTTCCATTTTCAAAAGCAGCGTACATGTACGGCGAGCCTATTGAGATAAAAAAAGGCGATGATCTCGAAGAAAAAAGGAAGGAATTGAACGCTTCATTAAATAAAGTAACAAAAGAACTTGACGATAAAATATCCAGATTGTAAAGACAATCCTTTTTATATGGTGTAATATGTATTTAGCTTCAATTATCCTCTATAACCTGATTTTATTTATTTTATTAATAATTATTTTTCCATACTATATTTATTTGATTATTAAAGGCAAAACAAGGCTTTTAAAAAACAGGTTTGGATTTTATGATTTTGACAACAATGATTATGTTTGGATACACGCGGCTTCTGTGGGAGAGGTAAAGATAGCGTTAAGGTTTATTGAAGAGCTTAGAAAGTCTTCGTTTGAACCGGTGATGTTGTCTGTCCAGACTGAGACAGGTTTTTCGTCAGCTGTGAATAAACTGCCGCATAATACATTTCTTTGCTACGCGCCATTTGATTTCAAGCCTATTCATTGTTATTTACACTATAAGGTTAATATCAAAAAACTAATATTGATCGAGACTGAACTTTGGCCTACCATGATTTATACATGCATATCAAATAAAATCCCGGTTTATTTAATTAATGCGAGAATTTCGGACAAAACCTACGAATTATATAAAAAGTTAAATTTTTTATTTGCGCCGCTTCTTAATAATATGGTCTGCATATGCGCTCAGAATGATGTTTATAAAAAAAGGTTTCTTGGTATGGGCTGTCATGACTATAAGGTTAAACTGATACCAAATTTAAAATATGATTTATTACAGACTAACGCCAAGGAAGTGAAAAAAGATTTTCTTCTCGGAAAAAAGGTATTTGTGTCCGGCAGTTTGCGTAGTGGCGAGGAGGGAATAATAATTAATTGCTTTGCAGCGCTAAAAGAAATTTTTCCGGATTTAGTGTGCGTTGTAGCTCCAAGGCATATGCATAATGTAGAAAAAATTATAGATGTTCTTAAAAACAAGAATATCTCTTACAAAAGATATACGGAAATTAGCGCGTATAATGACGAAGATATTATTGTTGTGGATACTGTGGGAGATTTAATTAATATTTATAAAATGGCTGATGTGGTTTTTGTGGGAGGTAGTTTAGTCGATACAGGCGGACATAATATACTTGAGCCTATTGCATTAGGAAAACCGGTAATTTTCGGAGAATATATGAGAAACTTTATTGATGAAGCAAAGCTGGTATTGGAAAACAACGCAGGAGTTCAGGTTAAAAATTCTGAAGAATTAATTTGCGCTGTTAAAGATATTCTACTAACCCCCAAAAAGGCAGAGGAACTTTCTCTAAAAGCGCTTAACTTCCTTACTTCTCATCAGGGCGGTATATCAAAAACCGTAAAAATAATATTTGAGTAATCTTTTAGTGCCCGGCCCCAAATACATCAGGAAAACATGAGTTTTAGATTTATTATGATTGTTGTTTTGTGAAATGTTTGAAAAGAATTGAAATTGTTATCTTAAAAATACATAGAGTTGGGACAGCAAACAGCATCCCGATAGGCCCGAAAAATTGGCCGCCAACAAGAAGAGCAAAAAGAATCGCAATAGGATGAAGCTCTACAGTCTTTCCCACAACGAACGGTGTAATGAAATTATTATCAACAAATTGCACAGTCATAAACATTAACACTACTTTAATAACAGCAAAAAGGCTTTTAGTTTTAAATAGCGTTATAATTGCCGCAGGCACTCCGCCTACAATCGGCCCCAAATACGGTATAAGATTTCCTATGCCTGCTAATGTGCCGAGTAATGGCGCATGATCAACATTAAGTATTAATAATCCTATTGTGCTCAAAATACCAACGCTTGCAGCGTCTAATAGCTGGCCGCGGATATATTTGCCTATTACTACGTCGATTTCGCAGATTAGGCTTAAGGATGTTTCAACATACTTGCTGGGTATTGTATTAAAGACTGTTTTAATAAATTTTTTACCGTTTATCAGCATAAAGAAACTTATAAATGGGATAAGGAGCATTAGAGAAACAGTTGATAATATGTTAAAAATGTGTTTAGGCGCTTTGGATATGTTCGCTGTTAAAAACTGAGCGAATTTTGGGAAAATCTCTTCTGTGAATAAAACCAATCCTCCTTGCTGCTTAAGGAAAGGACGCGAAATAATATAGTTTTTAGTTAGAATAATATAATTTTTTGTCTGATTTGCGTAATACGGGAGATGTTCTTTGAAATTTATAATTTCATTTGCCAGCAAAGGGAAAATAAAATTTATAAGAATTATAAGCATAATAATAATTATTAAATAAAGAAGAGTTACAGCGAATGCCCTTTTTATTCCAAAGGACTCAATATATGACACAATAGGATTTAATATGTAGGCGAATAGCGCTGAAAATATGAAAGGCATTAGTATTTTTTTTGTCAGCAGAAAAAAATATCCGGCAATAATAAGCAGGAATAAGACTAAGAAAATTTTTAATATTTTATTACTGTTAATGGCTAGTCTCCTTTGGTCTCACTTGTTATTGAAGCGCTTGTATTTCGCAATCTCGAGCTTAATATTTTTACGATATTAAGAATAATCTTTATTCCGATTTTTGGATTAGATGATATCAACTCATCAAAATTTGATTTATAAATTAAATAGACCTTGGTTGGTTCATTGGTTTTTACAGACGCTGATCTTGGAAGCTCTTCTAATAACGCCATTTCTCCGAAAAAATCGCCTGCGTGGAGTTTAGCTATTTCTTTTTCTTTATTGTCAGTTCTCTTTTTTAGTATTGAAATATTGCCGCTGAGAATAAAAAAAAGCGCTTTACCAATCTTGCCTTCCTCAAATATTAAATCATTGGCAGGATAAGTTTTTTGAAACATTATGTTGTATACTTTACGCATCTCAAAATCTTCAAGCCTTGAGAAAATAGGGCAGGTTTTAAGGAATGCTATTTTTTCCTTGATTGCTTTATCAATCAAGATGTTTTTAAACAAGTTTACTAATCCCATATATTACCTCGCTTAGTTTATTAATGAATGATTATATATAATAAATATTCTGTTCGGCAAGTGAAATGTATTATGGGCAAAGAAGAAAAAGCAGAAATGGGAATGATATAATACATGCGGCACCCCCGCTGTAAAATAGTTAATATTATACTTAAACTAAAAATCAATATTTGAATTTAATATTTTTCTCCGCTTCGGAGCTGCGTGATTAAGAATTGCTAACTTGCAAAAAATGCGCTGCTCTTGAACTCGCCCTGCCGGAGATATCGTTAAATATGAATAATTTACGCCCCAACTAAAGTTGGGACTAGATAAAAGATGCGGCAGGGCTCACACACCGCGCGCTTTATTTTTTGCTGCGCAGCGCTTCTAAACCACTCCGCTATGAAGCGGAGAAACATATTAAATTCATTCTATTAAGCTGAGTAGAGATAATATTCGCGGGATGTTGAAAATTCGAGCGGCCATGGTGTCCCGACTAATGTCGGGACGAGCGAGAATTTTCACCAAGCGCAGAATATCCTCGGCGGGGATTTCAAGCGGTCCTGAGAATATTATCTCTACTCGGTTTAGCTATTTTACAGCGGGGGTGTCGCATGTATTGCAGTATTCCCAAGAAAAAAGTTGAAAAAGTAGAAAAATCTTTACTTTTACGTCAAAAATGTGTAACATTTTAAACTCAAAACAAAATATATGCGCATTTATCGAATTATCTGATATTTAAGGCAATTTTATCTTTTTTGTTAATACAGTGCGCCCGTAGCTCAGCTGGATAGAGCGTCGGACTTCGAATCCGCAGGTCGTCCGTTCGAATCGGACCGGGCGTGTGGATTGATATTATGCGCCATTAGCTCAATGGTAGAGCAACTGACTCTTAATCAGTAGGTTGTAGGTTCAAATCCCACATGGCGTATTTTTTATTTGCTTTTCTATATTCCCTCCTGTAGAATTATTTTGCGAGGAATGATATGTCTATACTTAGTAAATTACAAAATCCTAATGATATTAAAAATATTTCGAAGCAGGATTTTAAACCTCTTGCGGATGAACTACGCGGTTTAATCATTAAGGTTGTGTCAGAGAATGGCGGCCATCTTGCCGGGAGTCTGGGTGTTGTTGAGCTTACAATAGCGCTTCATTATGTTTTTGATCTTCCTGACGATAAAATTATATGGGACGTTGGGCATCAGAGTTATGCTCATAAAATTCTTAGCGGCCGCAAGGATAAATTTAAATCATTAAGGCAGTGGGAAGGCATAAGCGGTTTTCCTAAAATCAGCGAAAGCGAGTATGACGCGTTTGGCGCAGGGCATTCGTCTACAGCAGTGTCTGCGGCTTTGGGAATAGCGTGCGCAAGGGATATTTTAGGCCGGGATCAAAGGATTGTGGCTGTGGTGGGCGATGGAGGAATGACCGGCGGGCTTGCGTTTGAAGGACTAAATAATGCGGGGCATCTTAATAAGGATATGCTGGTTATTCTCAATGACAATGAGATGTTTATATCCGAGCGTGTTGGAGCCCTGGGAAAATATTTGACCAAGATTTTATCAGGCGGGTTCTTTATGGAAATGGAAGAGCTTCTTGAGAAAATCGCGAAAAGGGTATCTTCACACAGCCAAGGGCTTATGAAGGTGGCAAAACGTATGAAAACCCTTCTTACTCCCGGAATGTTTTTTGAAGAGATGGGATTTTGTTATTTAGGGCCTATGGACGGACATGATACAGAAGGCCTTATTGAGGCTCTGAAAAATATTAAAAGATTAAAAGGGCCTGTTCTTCTGCACATAATAACAAAAAAGGGAAAAGGCTATAAGCCGGCTGAAGATGATCCCGGAAGGTTCCATGGAATAGGTTCTTTTGATTCTGCAACAGGTGTTTCAAGAAAGACTGAAGGCGAAGCGCAGTCATACACCAAGGTGTTTGGAGACACATTGGTTAATTTAGCGGAAAAAGATCCGAGAATAGTCGCAATTACTGCCGCAATGCCCGAAGGCACAGGCCTTACGCGATTCGCAAAGAAATTCCCTGACAGATTTTTTGATGTGGGCATAGCTGAAGAGCATGCTCTTACATTTGCCGCAGGGCTTGCTTCCGGAGGCATTAAGCCTGTATGCGCTATTTATTCAACATTTATGCAGAGAGCATTTGATCAAATAATACATGATATATGTCTACAAAAACTGCCTGTTGTGCTTGCGTTAGACAGAGCGGGAATTGTCGGAGAAGACGGTGCTACTCATAATGGCGTGTTTGACCTTTCATATCTTAGGATGATTCCAAATATTATTGTTATGGCGCCTGCTGATGAGAAAGAATTGCAGGCTATGCTTAAGACAGCTTTTCACTCGAATAGGCCTTGCGCTATTAGATACCCGCGCGGTTCGGGATTGGGCCTAAATCTTTACAGCGATATACCGCTTTTAGATATAGGCAGGCCCGATGTGAGAATTACGAAAGGCGAAGCGCTGGTCATTGCTATTGGGGGCGTAGTCCGGAATTCATTGTCGGCTGTTCAAAAATTGGAAAATGAAGGCTGTTTCATTAAATTTATTAACGCAAGGTTTGCGAAACCTATAGAAAGAGATAAAATTATTGAAATGTCGTCTGATGTAAAATGCGTTATTACTGTCGAGGAAAACGCGCTTATGGGCGGATTCGGCAGCGCGGTAAAGGAAACCTTAGAAGGAATAGATGTGCCTGTATACAGTATTGGTATTCCGGATGATTTTGTTAAACATGGAGCAGTAAATACTGTTCGTGACGCTTATGGCCTAAGCGCGGATAAACTTTATGAAAGATTCAAAAGAATTATTACAGAACGAACACTCGCAAAGGAAAAGGCTTGATACTGTTTTATTTGAAAAAAAATACGCTAAAAGCAGGGGCGAAGCGCATCTTAAAATAGTCGGCGGCAGTGTTCTGGTAAATGGAAAGGTTTGCGCAAAACCCGGCCATAAAATAAGCGGCGCTGATTCAATTGTTGTTCAGGATAACGGTATTAAAAGCTTTGTTTCAAGAGGCGGATTAAAACTCGACGGAGCGTTGGAAGAATTTAATATCAATTTAGAAAATAATGTTTGTCTTGATGTTGGAGCTTCTACAGGCGGATTTACTGACTGCATGCTAAAAAGAGGAGCCAAAAAGGTTTATGCGCTGGATGTGGGATATGGCCAGTTAGACTGGTCTTTGCGAAATGACCCGCGTGTTGTATGTATTGAGAAAACAAATATAAGATACTGGGACGCTAACGAAGTTATCGAACACATTGACTTTGCAACTGTAGACGCAAGTTTTATATCTCTTACAAAGATTCTGCCAAGGCTGAAGGAAATTTTAAAACCGCCTTATAGGATATTCGCGCTTATAAAACCGCAGTTTGAGGTAGGGCCTAAAAAGGTAAAAAAAGGCGTGGTTGTTGACGATAAAATTAGAGAAGAGGCTGTGTCTAATATTAAGATGTTTTGCGAAGATTTGAAATTTGATATAAAGGGAATATGCCGGTCCGGTATAAAAGGGCCTAAAGGCAATATAGAATATTTTATATTCCTAGAGAATTTAGAAGTCAGAAGCCGGAATTCAGAAGAATCATAATAACTTATTAATTCATTAGACTTTGCTTAGGAGGATAGAGTGAGAACGTATGACCCGCATGAGATCGAAGAAAGGTGGCAGAAATATTGGAATGATAAAGGCCTGTTTACCGTTACAGAAGATCCAAAGAAGAAAGAAAAAAAATACTATATATTAGAAATGTTTCCATATCCGTCGGGTAAACTGCATATGGGGCATGTGCGCAATTATACAATAGCGGATGTTATTGCGCGGCATAGAAGAATGCAGGGGTATTATGTTATGCATCCGATTGGCTGGGATTCCTTTGGCCTGCCTGCTGAAAACGCGGCTGTTAAATATAAAAAGGACCCGGAAGACTGGACTATGTCAAACATAGAAGCAATGCGCGGCCAGCTTAGGCGTATGGGATTCAGTTATGATTGGGCGCGCGAGGTTACTACCTGCAAGGATGATTACTACAGATGGAATCAGTGGCTGTTTTTAAAATTTTATGAGAAAGGGCTTGTTTACAGGAAAAGGGCTACGGTTAATTGGTGTCCTGATTGCGAGACAGTATTAGCAAATGAACAGGTTGAAGAGGGGAAATGCTGGAGATGCGAGTCTCTTGTTGCGCAAAAAGAACTTGAGCAATGGTTTTTTAAGATAACTGATTATAAAGAAGCGCTTTTGAAAGATCATGAGCTTATTCGGGAAGGATGGGCAGAACGTATCATAACAATGCAGAAAAACTGGATAGGCGAAAGCAAGGGATCCATAATACGGTTTTCTGTTGAAGGCGCAGACGACACTATAGATGTGTTCACTACAAGAGCTGATACGCTTTTAGGCGTTACTTATATTGTGCTTGCGCCTGAACATGAGCTTTCTAAAAAATTAGTAAAAGGCGCGGCGCGCAAAAAAGAGATTAATGAGTTCATAGAAAAGGTTTCAATACAGTCAACGCTTGATAGGCAAACACAGGATAAGGTTGGAATATACACAGGCGCTAACGCAGTGCACCCCATTACAGGAGAAACGGTTCCTATCTGGATAGGTAATTATGTTTTATTGGAATATGGAACAGGCGCTGTTATGGCTGTTCCTGCCCATGATCAGAGAGACTATGAGTTTGCGCAAAAATATAATCTCAGTATTAAGACTGTTATTGCTCCAAAAGACCGGAGCGTTAAAGCGCCCGAAGGCAAGGCGTTTGAGGATTATGGCGCGCTAATTAATTCAGGCCGGTTTGACGGATGCGACACAGAGACAGCTAAAAAAAATATTACGGAATATTTAATATCTAAAAAGAGAGGATCTTTTAAGAAACATTACAGATTTAAAGACTGGTTAATTTCTCGTCAGAGATACTGGGGCACGCCAATACCATTTGTCTATTGCGATAAATGCGGTATGCAGGCTGTTAACGAGAATGACCTGCCGGTTAAGCTTCCTAAAAATATTGAGTTTAGAGGAATGGGAGACTCTCCGCTTAAATATGCCGAGGAATTTGTTAATACAAAATGCCCTGTATGCGGCGGCAAAGCGCGGCGGGAAACGGATACAATGGATACATTTGTCGATTCTTCCTGGTATTTTTTAAGATATTGCGATCCAAAAAACACTAAACTGCCTTTTAGTAAAGAAGCGGTTGATTACTGGATGCCTGTTGACCAATATGTCGGCGGGCCTGAGCATGCTTGTATGCATCTTTTGTACGCAAGATTTTTTAATAAGGTATTAATAGATATGGGTATGCTAAAGGCTCAAGCCGGCGAGCCGTTTACCAGGCTATTAAATCAAGGTATGGTTATTAAGGATGGAGCTAAGATGTCCAAATCAAAAGGCAATATAGTCGATCCTAATGATATGCTCGATAAATACGGCACTGACGCATTAAGGCTCTTTACTCTTTTTGCTTCGCCTCCGACAAAGGATTTGGAATGGAGCGAGGATGGGATTGAGGGAGCGCGTAGATTTTTAAACAGATTATGGAGATTAGCCGACGATTTAATTAGTATGCCTGTGAGTAAAGGATCAGAGGAATTTATTAAAGATGTAGAGATAGAGATGAATATTACAATAAAGAGCATAACGGATGATATGAATAGTTTTTCTTATAACACGGCAATCGCCCGCGTTATGGAGGCTGTTAATTATCTGTACCGGCAAAAGGATAAGAACGATATTGACGTAAAAGTCTGTATTGATTATGTTTTAGCGATTGTTGTAATGCTCTATCCTATAACCCCGCACATTTCCGAGGAATTATGGCGTATAAATAATAAAGGCGGGCTGTTTAATGAAGCATGGCCTGTTTTTGATGAAAATAAAACAATGAAGACAGAGGTTACTTTTATTGTGCAGGTTAATGGAAAGCTTAGGACAAAGTTAAATGTTAAGCGCGATATGCCTCAAAATGATTTAGAGAAGATTATATTAGAAAATGAAAAGGTAAAGTCTTTTATTGAGGGTAAAAATATAGTTAAGAAAATATTTGTTCCGAATAAATTGATAAATATAGTAGTGTAAGCCGGAAGCCGGAAGAATTATAATACAAAAACATCCTTAATCCCCCTTTTTTTCAAATGGGGTTAGGGGGATTTATTATAATAACTTTTGAAACTAGATCCCCGTTTTCGCGGGGACGGCACTTCGTGTCGCTCATTAACTTTTTTGGGAGGTAAGATGAAAAGAATATTAATATCGTTTGTCATGGTATCATTATTTTTATTGGCCGGGTGCGCGAGCGCGCCTAAAGCAGATTCAGAGAAATTCCAGGAACCGGTTAATGTTTATTTAACGCAATTCTCTAATGACACGGTTTATTATGGCTTAGAGTCCGCGCTGACAAATATTATAATCAACGAACTTATGAGCAGCAGGTATGTTGTGTTAACAAACAAAGAGACTTCTGAATACTATATTGAAGGCAGAATTTCAGATTATAAGCTTATGCCGCTTACCTTTAGCAAAGATAATGAGGTAGAGGAATATCAGCTTCTTATATTCGCGAATGTTATAATGAAAAGAACGAGCGATGAGGAAGTTATATGGCGTGAAAAGGGTATAACAGGCGATGATATATTTTTCACAAGCGTTGTGGATACTTCCGGGAAGAGCGATGTCACGCTGGAAAAGGAAGCGCAAACAAGAGCGCTCAAATACTTAGCCGAGGATATTGCCGAAAGGATTAGCGAGAGGAAGGAGTAATGGCAAAAGCAAAGCAGAAGAGCGCTAATATTTATTTTTATTCAGGAGCTAACAGCATTGCTATAGATAGAGAGGTAGATGCTCTAAAGGCCGGGTTTGTTAAGGAGGGGATTTCTGAATTTGATATAAATATTTTTTATGCTGACGAAACAGGATTTGACGAAGTTGCTCAGACCGCAAATACACTGCCTTTCTCGTCGCAAAAGAGATTAATAATACTTAAAAACGCCGGAGCGTATCAAGCTAAAGATAAAAAAAAGCTTGCTGAATATTCTAAGAATCCAAGCCCATTTACTTATCTAATAGTTGTAAACCCCGAACGTCCGAATAAATCAGAAGCATGGTTTAAAACCTTGACTGATAATTCCGATGCCAGGATATTTTGGCCGTACAAAAAATCTGATCTGACAAAACTTGTGTATGCGGAATGCCTAAAAAGAAAGGCGCGCATAAATGAAGACGCTCTTCACGCGTTTGTTGAGCTTGTGGGCGAAAACACAGTTGATGTTGGCAAAGAGATAGAGTCAATGATTAGTTATAGCGAAGGGAGAGGCGTTATTACGCGCGATGATGTCGCGGCTGTTATGCTTTCCGGAGATTCGAATGTTTATGAATGGAGCGCGAAGGTGAGCGATGGCAAGTATAAAGACGCGTTAAGAATGCTTTTGCATATATCATTAAATGATCCGCGCTCTCTGAATTTTATGCTATACGCACTATCAGACAGGTTTATAAAGTTCTACAAGTACAATACATTAATTCAAGAAGGAGCGGCTTCAGCCCAGGCGCTTAAGTCTTTGCGCGTTATTCCGTTCCTTGATCCAAGTTTTCAATATACAGCGCCTAAATACAATAATAAACAATTAGCGCAGATAATTAATATTCTTGCAGACTCTGACTGCAGTATAAAGACCGGAAAACTTTCTCCTGAGATTATAATGGAAAGAATAATTGTTGATATAACGCGTATTATTAAAAAGGGCTAAGCTCAATGGTATTACTACTGAGTTTAGCCCTCTAATAATTACTGCGTTATGATAGAGATGAAACCTTTTTCGCTAAGCGTGATTTGTTCCTATCGCTGTTTTTCTTATGAATAAGGTTTGTTTTTGCAGCGCGGTCAAATGCGGAAAAAGCCTCATTAAGAAGTTTCTTAACGCCATCGAGATCCTTGTTTTTTACGGCAAGTTCGATCTTTTTTGTTAATGTGCGTATATATGTTTTACGTGGGGCGTTGTTAGCCTTTCGTTTTATACTCTTACGCAGTTCCTTTAATGCTGATGTATGCCTTCCGGTTTTAAGCTTTGCCATAGTGTTAGCCTCCTAAAAAAGTGTAGTTTAAGTTAACAAAAACAATAGAAAAAGTCAAACAAAAAATGTATTATGTATTATTATAAATAGAATTCAGGATTCAGAAGAATTTAACAGGGACTGTCCCCTCTGAGATTGAAAAAGGTAATGACATGAATCAAACTAAACACATATTACGTAATGTCGGCAAAATCACTACAGGAACGCTTATGTCCAGGATTTTGGGTTATGCGCGTGATATGGCTATAGCGAATTTTTTTGGAGCTAATTGGGTAGCAGACTCCTTTTATGTGGCTTACAGAATACCAAATCTCTTACGGAGGCTCTTGGGCGAGGGGTCGCTTACTGCTGCCTTTATACCGATTTATACAGAATATTTAGAACATAAAACCCGGGAAGAAAGGGATAAGTTCTTAGGCACTGTTATAACTTTTTTCACCATTATTTTGATTATAGTAACAATTCTAGGCATTGTGTTTACTCCGCTTATTGTAAAAACCATAGCTCCCGGATTTACGTCGTATCCTGAGCGCATGCGTTTAGCTGTGACGCTGACGCGTTTAATGTTCCCGTTCTTCATTGCTATTGGGTTATCCGCTATTTTTATGGGTATACTCCACGCGCATCAAATTTTCATGGTGCCTGCGGCAGCGCCTTGTTTCTTGAGTATTTCAGAATTATTTTTTCTTTTTGTTGTCTGCCCATTTTTAGCAGTGCCGATAAAGGGGCTTGCGGTAGGAGTTGTATGCGGCGGAGCAATGCAGTGCTTATTTCAATTGCCGTCTATAATAAAAAGTAAAATAAAGATAGCGCCATATTTTGAATCAGCAAATAAGGGATTCAGGCGGGTGCTTATGCTCATGGCGCCTTCGACCATTGCTGTGTCTGTGGATCAGATAAACGCATTTGTTGACGTTATTTGCGCGTCATGGCTGGCTGAGGGCAGTGTTACGGCGCTTTACTACGCGAATCACTTGATGCTGTTTCCGCTGGCATTATTCGGAATAGCCGTTGCGAGCGTTTCCCTGCCTTCTCTATCTAAATCAGCGGCTTATAAAAACATTGAAGAGATGAAGGCCACAATTCAATCAAGCATGCGCATTATGATGTATCTTCTGGTTCCGTCGTCGATAGGTTTAATGATTTTAGCAAAACCGATAGTCAGCGTATTGTTTGAACGAGGAAGGTTTGACGCGAGAGCGAGTGAGATGACAGCGTTTGCGCTTGTTTTTTACGCTATTGGCATTAGCGCTTACGCAGGCGTAAAGATTTTAGCTACCGCGTTTTATGCGCTGAAAGACACTAAAACTCCCGTAAAGATCGCGGTGTTTGCTATGATATTAAATGTTGAACTTAATATTATCTTGATTAATTATTTAAATGTCGGGGGATTAGCGCTTGCCACAGCGATATCTTCTGCGTTTAATGTAATATTTCTGATGAGCGCGTTGAGGCAGAAAATTGGAAAATTAGGATTGAAGCGCATTTTCTGGACAGCATTAAAGGTTATTTTAGCAGGGTTTATTATGGGCGGTGTCTGTTATTTTTCAGCGTATGCGGTTTTTGCCGGACATAAGCTTTTGCAGGTGCTTGTTTCAATTGTATTCGGAACAGTTGTTTATGGAATAATAACATATTTTCTAAAAGTAGAAGAGGCGCATATTTTTTATAACGCAATAAAAAATAGAATAAGAAAATAAGAATGCAGCCCAGCTTGAAGGCCGGATAAAAATACAGAAGAATTATAATAACTTTTTAAACTTATAAAATTTATTTGAGGAAGTTATGGCGGCAAATGACAAATTAGAATATCTGCGTCAACAGCTCTCCAACGTGCCCAAAAAACCCGGAGTGTATTTTTTTAAGGATAATACAAACAAGATTATTTATATTGGAAAATCCAAATCATTAAGGTCAAGGCTCCTGAGTTATTTCAGAGAAACCGATTATATTAAAACCATGGTCATGATGGCTAATGTCAGATATATAGAATTTATGGCGACTCATGGCGAACGCGAAGCATTGCTCTGGGAAGATAAACTAATTAAAAAATTCAGGCCTAAATATAATATTGACCTCAAAGATTCAAAAACGTATCCATATCTAAAGCTGGTCAATAATCCATACCCGTATTTAGAGATAACAAGAAAATTTGTTAAGGACGGCAGTGTGTATTTTGGCCCGTATGTTGACGCCGGACTGCTTCGAAGAGTTAAGAAGCTTGCGGAAAAATTGTTCCTAATAAGAAAGTGCGGAAAGGATATAACCGGCAGGAAATATGCCAGGCCGTGCCTGCATGGACAGATGGGACGATGCCTTGCTCCATGCGTTAATCAGATTGATACAAAAGAATACGCAAAGATTGTAAAAGACGTTAAGGCGTTTGTGTCAGGAAGATGCGCGAGCGTAGTAAAGAAATGGAAGAGTCAGATAAAGGAATACTGCAAAGACTTAAGATTTGAAGAGGCTGATATAATAAAAAAGAATGTAGAGATTCTTGACACATTGACGCGCCATGATATACGCCTATGGGAAATAAATGAGGGAATTATTAATGATATGATTAAGAGCGTGAAAAATGTAGAGCAAGGAATAGATGTTGTTTTGGGTATTGCGCATACGGTTCATAATATTGCCGGTTTTGATATTTCAAATATATCCGGAAATTATGCTGTTGGTTCGCGCGTTTTTTTTACTGACGGAAAACCCAATAAAGATAGGTATAGGAAATATAAAATACGGTTTACAAAAGAAACGCCGAACGATGTTGCTATGATGAGAGAGATAATTAAAAGATGTATTGCGGGCAAAGATTCGGATGATATAGATTTGTATCTTATTGATGGAGGCAAAGGACAGGTAAATGCGGCATATGATGAGATGAATAAATATGGAAAAATTGTTCCTGTTATCGGGATAGCGAAAAAGAATGAATGGCTGTTTAAACCCGGTTTTAATGCGCCAATTATATTAAGCAAGGAGTCCGGCGTATTAAAACTTTTGCAGAGAGTGCGCGATGAAGCGCATAGATTCGCTGTGGCATATCATAGAAAACTGAGAGATAAACTTGCGTAGTTTGTTCTGAAAAAGCGGGTCTATTTCAAACTATAGAGATTTTTTTTGGTCTTTTTTTTTCTTTGTCCTTTATTTCCTGCCATGCCTTATTTAGTTCCTTTAAGGTTTTTATTTTTTTTCCTGCAAATACATGAGGATGACGCCTTATGAGTTTTCTTGCCAGCGTGTCAATTACGTCGTAAATATTAAACCTTTTTTCTTCATCGGCGATTTGAGAATGAAAAAGTATTTGAAGAAGTATATCGCCTAGTTCTTCCTTTAGGTCGTGTTCAAGTAAATTATTTTCTATATTTTCTATTGTTTCTTCGGTCTCTTCCCGAAGATATTTTATAAGCGATAAATGAGTTTGTTTTTTATCCCAGGGACAGCCTTTTTCGCTGCGCAGATAAAGCATTATTTCGACGAGTTCTTTAAATGTGTAGTGTTCTTTTTTCTTTTTATTAATCTTCATGCCGGATTATAGCAAAGATAGAATTAAATGTAAAATCGAATAAAATACTAATTTTTTACTTGACTAAAGCGTTTATCAATATGTAATATTACCAAAGAATAAAGAATCTTTTAAAGGAGGTGCCTGATGCAAAAGAGGGGACCGAAAGGTTTTACACTTATCGAACTTATGATCGTTGTGGCAATCATTGGTATATTAGCAGCAGTGGCTGTGCCAAGATTTGCTGATCTTATTCGTAAGTCAAAAGAAGGCGCTACAAAGGGTGGATTAGGCGCGGTCAGAAGCGCAATTTCGATTTATTATGGCCAGAGCGAAGGTGAATTCCCAACAACGATTGCAACTGCTCCTTTCGTTGGAACATTTATTGATAGCATTCCTCAGGTAAGGCTTGGAACCTATCACGCAGATTCAGCGGCTGTTAAAGTTAACGGCGGGACAAATGATGCCGGCGGCTGGTATTATGACTCAGCAACCGGGCATGTTTGCGTAAATTGTTCGCACACAGATACAAAGGGCGTAGTTATCAGCACTTGGTAAATAAATAGAATAATATCTGTTTAATAAAAAAAGGAGGTTTAAAAAAACCTCCTTTTTTATTTGTATTAATAAGTTGATTGGATGATTATGGTTATATTACACATAACAATTATTATTTTTTTAGGTTTAGCTTTTGGAAGCTTTGCAAATGTTCTAATATGCAGGCTTCCATACAATAAGCCTTATATGTTTTCAAGATCCGAGTGCGCGCATTGTGGCAAAAAGCTTGGCGCGCTTGATTTAGTGCCGATAGTCAGTTATCTCTTTTTAAAGGGGCGATGTAAATATTGTGGTTCCGGAATTTCTTTGTTATATCCTGTTTCAGAGATTGTAATGGTTCTTCTTTTTTTTGTTCCATATCTAATGCATGGAATAAGTATCCAATCAGGTATAGAAGCGGTATTGCTTTTCTTTATATATACTATGACGGTTATAGATTTTAAACATCAGATACTTCCTGATGAATTAACTGTGGGTATGATAATTTTCGGGCTCTTAGTTTCGTTGGTAAATCCCTTACCGGGGAAGCAGGGACTTACTGCGGTTTTGTATTCGTTCGCCGGACTTTTATGGGGCGGGCTGGTTATGTGGATAATCGCGCTGTTTGGAGAAAAGGTTTTCAAGCAGGAGGCGCTGGGTGGCGGTGATATTAAATATATGGCCGGAATTGGGTCTGTTTTTGGATTTTCAAGCGTAGTTTTTGTGTTATTTTATAGCAGTCTTGCGGCTTCTGTCGCAGGAATAACTCTTATAATCACAGGGCAAAAAAGCAGAAAGGATAAGATGGCCTTTGGGCCGTTTATGAGTATCGGAGTTTTGATATATTTATACGCCGGAAAATATCTTGCTTTTTTTGGCTAAATTTTGTTTAATTTACATAGATTAGGTTTAAAGAGCCTCCCGATTTAGGGCGGCTTTTTTATTTTTACAATATTTTATGAAAGGGTTTTTATTTAGAATTGAATGATATTTGGTAAATAATTAAATTTATTAAACTTATTAGGAGGAACAAATGGTAGCTAATATTGGCGGGGAATTATTGCCGGTTCTCGAACAGATAGAAAGGGATAAAGGCATAAAAAAAGAAGATTTATTAAAGATGATCGAGCAGGCTCTTGTATCAGCATTTAAAAAACATTCAGGAAAATCACAAGTTGCTGAGGCGCATATTAATAAAGAGACAGGCATGATTGAAGCGTTTGTGATAAAGAACGTGGTTAAGAATGTTGAAGATCCCCAGGTTGAGATTGATCTGAGCCAGGCGCAGAAGATTAAAAAGGACGCTAAGATAGGCGATGAGATTAAAATAAAAATTGATACAACTAATTTTGGTAGAATTGCCGCTCAGACAGCAAAGCAGGTAATTATTCAGCGTATACGCGAAACAGAAAAGGATAACTTGTTTACAGAATTTAAGGAGCGTGAAGGAGATATAGTTAATGGGCAGGTGTATAGGCTTGCAGGTAACACAGTAGTTGTTGATCTTGGAAAGACAGAGGGTATTTTACCTGAGCGCGAGCAAATTCCAAGAGAAGAATATAGGCCGGGTAATTTTGTAAAAGCGTATGTGCTTAAGGTTGAACAGATGCCGCGCGGGCCTAAGATTATATTATCCAGGACGCATCCGGGGTTTTTACATAAGCTTTTTGATCTAGAGGTTCCTGAAGTTTCAGACAAGACAGTTGAGATAAAGGGTATTGTGCGCGAGCCCGGATTCAGATCTAAGGTTGCGGTAATTTCGCATAATATAAAGGTGGATCCTGTCGGAGCCTGCGTAGGAGTTAAGGGATCGCGCATAAAGGCTATTATTGAAGAGATAGGCGGCGAAAAGATAGATCTTGTGTTGTACAGCAATGATGTAAAGACATACATTGGGAATGCGCTTAATCCTGCTAAACTGCTTAATATTATTATTGATCAAGAAAAAAAGAAGGCTGATATAATCGTAGCTGATGATCAGTTATCTCTGGCTATTGGCAAGATGGGGCAAAATGTCAGGCTGGCTGCAAGGCTTTTGGGATGGCACTTAGATATAAAGAGCGAAAAACAGAGAAAGCAGGATAAAGAAGAGAAGATGGCTGTAACTCATGACGAGATACTTGCATTGGACGGGATCGGAGAAAAAACAGCCGCGCTTTTAGTTAAGGCCGGATATTCAATGGATCGTTTGGTTGTAACATCAAAAGATGAATTAATGGGATTGCAGGGTATTGGCGATAAGATGGCTGATAAAATAGTAAACGCAGTGAAAAAATATGTGAAAAAAAAGAAAAAGGAGAAATAGCCTATGCCGAAAAAGAAAACAGAAGATGAAATAAAAGATAAAAAAACGGCTAAAGGCGCTACGCCTAAGTCTAAAACAGCTGAGAAAGCCGGAACAAAAACTAAGAAGACTATAAAGCCTAAAGCTAAGGCTGTTAAAAAAACGCCTAAAGCTGCCGCAAAGGCTAAGAAGATAGAACTAACTGCGGATGAAAAGAAGCCGGTAAAAGCAGCTGCAAAAAAGACCGCGAAGAAAACTACTGAAGCAAAAGAGACGGCAGTTAAAAAAGTTCCGGCAAAAAAAAGAATCTCAAAAAAGGCGGTTGAAGAAACCGGCGCTATAAAAGAAGATATTATTAAAGAAGATATTATTAAGGAAGAAAAAAAGGAGATTGTAAAGAAGGCGCATGTTACTGCGAAGGAAAAGAAAGCAGAGCCGCAAATAGCAGAAGAAAAAAAGACTGAACAGAAACCGGCTGAAAAAGAAGTAACAAAAGAATATACAAAGGCTGTTACAGAAGAAGTTAAGCCTGAAATAATAGAGAAAAAGATAATAAAGGTAAATGAAACGCTTACTGTAAAAACTCTGTCTGAGAAGCTCGGCATAGAAGTCACAGACCTGATAAAGAAGCTTTTATCGCTAGGTACTTTGGCAACTATTAATCAGAGGCTTGATTTTGATGTGGCGTCTCTTGTGGCAGAGGAATATAATTCGGTTATTGAGCTCGTGCCTCTATATGGAGATATAGATGAGGAAGAGGAGAAGGAAGGAATTGTTTCCCCAAGGCCGCCTGTTGTTACAATAATGGGGCATGTTGATCATGGAAAGACGACACTTCTAGATACTATTCGTAAATCAAATATTGTAGACAAGGAAGCCGGCGGCATTACACAGCATATGGGCGCGTATCGAGTTCACAAGAATGGTAATGAAATAATTTTCCTGGATACTCCGGGCCATGAGGCTTTTACTGCAATGCGCGCGAGAGGAGTGAAAGTTACTGATATTGTAATTATTGTTGTGGCGGCCGATGATAGTATTATGCCTCAGACAGTTGAGGCTATTGACCACGCGCGCGCGGCAGGTGTGCCTATTATTGTAGCTATAAATAAGATAGATGTTCCGGGCGCGAATGTTGAAAAGGTTAAGCAGGATCTTATGCGGTATAAGCTTGTTCCGGAGGATTGGGGCGGGCAGACGATTTGTGTCGAGATATCCGCAAAGAAGAATATTGGGATAGATGGCCTGATTGAAATGATTATTTTACAATCTGAGATGCTTGAGTTAAAAGCAAGTTATGAAGGAAAAGCGAGAGGAGTAGTTGTTGAAGCTAAGATGGATAAAAAACGCGGAGCAGTAGCGGCTGTATTAATCCAGAAAGGAACATTAAGGATAGGGGATTCATTTGTAACAGGATCTGCGTATGGAAAGGTGCGCTTTATGGTAGATGATTTGGGAGCGTCGCACAATGAAGCGACTCCGTCAATACCTGTTGAGGTGCTGGGCCTTAACGGAATACCGCTTGCCGGAGACAAGTTTATTGTGGTAAGCGATGAGCGGGAAGCTCGTTATATTTCTGAACAAAGAAAGGATATGTTTAGAGAAGAGAAACTGGCGCGAAAAAAACATATTACGCTTGAGGAGCTTCATAAAGAGATTGAAGAAGGGAAAGCTAAGGAATGCAATATTATTTTAAAAGCGGATGTTAGAGGATCTGTTGAAGCATTGCGCGATTCATTAGAAAAAATGAGTAATAATGAGATCAAACTCGGAGTTATACACAGTGGAGTCGGCGCAGCGAATGAATCAGATATAATATTAGCCGCTGCGTCTAACGCAATAGTGATTTGTTTCAGCGCGCCGCCTTCAGCCGGTATTTTGGCTGCTGCAGAGAGAGAGGGCGTTGATATAAGGTCTTATAGTATTATTTATGAAGTAATCAGCGATATCAAAGCCGCTATGGAAGGATTGCTAGAGCCTGACTATAAGGAAGTTGTGACAGGTAAGGCAGAGGTTAGAAAGATTATTGCAATTCCTAAGATTGGGCGCATCGCAGGGTCAATGGTAACTGAAGGCAAAGTCATAAGAGGCGATTTTGTGCGTGTTTATCGAGGGAATGCTAAGTTATTTGAAGGTAAAATTCAGAATTTAAAACGATTTAAGGATGATGTTAAAGAAGTGGATAAGGGATATGAGTGCGGAATAAGTATTGAAGGTTATCAGGAGCTTGCTGAGCGCGATGTCCTGGAGTTTTATCATAAGGAAAAGGTGGCCAGGCGTTTAGAAGCCAGATAAACAGCGTAAAGCGCGATGCGAAATGCGTTGCGCGAACATAAATGAGAAAATATTAAAATAATGGATTCGGAAATAAAATATAAAATTCAGAATTCTATGTTTAACTCGCGGGGATAGTGATATGGCCGGTTCCAGAAGAGCGGAGAGATATGCGGAATTAATAAGACAGCAGGTTACAGTAATACTTCAGCACGAGTTCGAAGATTTTGCGGACTTATTTATTACTATCACTGATGTCAATATGTCGAGCGATCTGCGCAATGTGAAAATTTATTACAGTATTTTAGGCGGCCAGGACGTTAAAAAGACTGCGGAGGGTTTGTTTAAAAAAAATAAATCGCAAATAAAATTCAAGTTAGGCAAAAGGATACAATTTAGATCTGTTCCGGATTTTAATTTTATTTATGATGAAACTTCGGCTAGAGTCGCAAGATTAGACGAATTGTTTAATAAGATTAAGGAATAATGTATTCATAGAGTTAAATAAACTCTATAAGGATTAATTTATGATTGACAAGGTTATAGAATGTATCCATTCAAATTCATCCTTTGTTATTGTTTATCATCAGAACCCTGATGGAGACGCTATAGGGTCTGCGCTCGCGCTTTCCCAAATATTAAAGACTTTAAAAAAAGATGTTCGTATTTGTTCCAGAGAAAGAATTCCTAATAAATACAGCTTTTTGCCTGATGTTAAATATGTTGAAGAAACCAGGTATCTGCCGGAGTCTGATGTGTTAATACTTCTTGAGTGCGGCTGTATTGAGAGATCAGGATTTGAAAGAGGAGATTTAAACAGCCGGATTATAGTTAATATTGATCACCATACAATAAGCGGCGATTTTACCAGCGTAAACTGGGTAGATAGCAGCGCTTCAGCAACAGCCGAATTGATTTATTATTTAGCAAAAGCTCTGGAAACGCCTATTACGCAAAAAATAGCGGTATGCCTTTATGTGGGGATATTGACTGATACAGGAAAATTTCAATACTCTAATACCCATAAAAAATTATATAACATAATCGCTGAACTTGTAGACACCGGGATTTCCGTAAGCGATGTTTATCATCATGTATATGGGAGCCAAAGCCCGGCGTATTGCAGACTGCTCGGTTATGTGCTCAGTAATTTTAAATTTAGATATAAAGATAAAATATCTTATGTTGTTATTTCAGATAAGGTTATTCGCGAGTGCGACGCGTCAAAAGAAACATTAGAAGGAATCATTGATTATATAAGGGATATTGCCGGAGTAGAGGCAGCTGTTTTATTTAGAGAATTAAAAGAAAATATAATTAAGGTCGGTCTAAGGTCAATAAATTTGGTTTCTGTTGACGAGTTTGCCGCTAGGTATAAAGGCGGCGGGCATAAAAGAGCTGCGGGCTGTACGATAAAGGGTTCATTGGATGAAACTGTAGACAGCGTTCTAAAAGATTTAGAGGATTATTGTAAAAAATATATTTAGTTATGAATATTAAAGGGATACTTCCTATTATAAAACCGCTTCACTGGACTTCACATAGAGCCGTAAACACAATTAAAAGAAAATTTAATATTAAGGCCGGCCATGCAGGGACTCTTGACCCCGCAGCAACAGGCGTTCTGGTTATTTGTCTTGGAGAAGCGACAAAGGCCGCGAGTTATTTACAGCAGACAGAAAAAACGTATATTGCTGATATTTTGCTTGGAACAACAACAGACACAGATGACATGGATGGTAAAATAATTAAAAAAAATGAAGAGGTAAATGTTAAGCAAAAAGATATTAAAAAAATCCTGCCTGAATTTATCGGAACAATTGATCAGGTGCCGCCCGTGTATTCAGCGATACACGTTGATGGCAGGCGTTTATATGATTACGCGCGCCGCGGCATTGAAAAAAAGGTATTGCCGAGGAAGGTTGTAATTAAGGATATTTCTTTAGAAAGCTTTAAAGATTTAATTCTTACTTTAAAGGTTAGATGCCGGTCAGGCACTTACATTAGGGCGCTTGCCAGAGATATTGGCAAAAGGCTGGGTTGCGGAGCCAGTCTTGCAGGCTTAGTTAGAACAAGGTCAGGAATATTCTCGCTAAAGGACGCGTATAATGCTGAGGATATTATTGATAACTGGTCTAGTGACGATCTTCCGGATAAAATAACTCCAATTGAGAGAATATTTAAAGACACATACGAGGTTAAGCTTTCATCAGAGGAATATAATAAATGCAGGAATGGCAATTTTAAATTCAAAGATTGGACAGGCTTGAAAAAGAAGCTTAAAATTGGCGGATTGATTAAATTAACGTATAATGATAAAATAATAACGCTTGCGAAGTATAATGAATCAAGCCTAAAGATTATTAAGGTGTTTCTGTATGAAGATTTATAATGGAATACATGAGTGGAAAAAAACTAAAAAGCCTATAGTTATGCCTATTGGCGTCTTTGACGGCGCGCATATAGGGCATCAAAGTATAATAAATAAATCCGGCAGATTAGCTAAAAAGCTTAATGCTAAAAATATTGTTCTTACCTTTGACCTGCATCCGCGTTCATTGCTATACCCGGAGCAAAAGGTCGCAATGCTTACAACTAATGAAGAAAAAACAGAGCTCTTAAAAACAATGGAAATAGACGGAATAATATTTTTATACTTTGGGCATGCGATAGCTGAAATGACTCCGGAAGATTTTTTTAAAAAGGTTCTTGTTCAGGGGTTAGGAGTAAAAGGAATTGTTGTAGGCAGTAATTTTTGTTTTGGAAATAACAGGTCCGGAAATATTGATCTTCTTAAAAAAATGGGGAAGGAACATGATGTGATTGTTGAGATTGCGCGTGATATTAAACTTGGAGGAAAGATTGTTTCCAGCACGCTGATTAGAAAATGCATGGAAAGAGGAGATGTTGCCACAGCCGCTAAATATTTAGGCAGGTTATATTCAGTAGACGGGCTGGTGGTGCATGGAAAAGCTATAGGGTCAAAATATAATGTGCCTACCGTGAATTTGCATATACCTTACGGAAAATTAATTCCCAGAGGGGTTTATGGCGGTTATGCTGAGGTTTTAGGGAAAAAGCGCAAAGCTGTCATTAACTGCGGCAATAGGCCTACGCTGATACATGATCCCCATAGGTTTACAGTCGAAGCGCATATATTGGAATTCTCAAGTGATTTATACAATAAAAATGTTAAAATATATTTTAAGGAAAAAATACGAGACGAAAAGAAATATAAAAACATGGAAGAGTTATTTAATCAGGTTAATAGAGACATAGAGTATGTTAGGAAGCGCGTAAGCGTTTAAGCTCGAGTATCAGGGATGATGCTTGGTGTTGGGAAACGCCGAGTGTTACTTAAAAACTTATTTAGGAGGTAAGAAATGAGCGAACAAAAAGTAAATGCGAATGATGGGGCGATATTTTTCCCTGTGTCAAAGATGAAGCTGGCTGTTATGTCATTATGCACGCTGGGGATTTATGACATTTATTGGTTTTATAAGTATTGGGTTTACATAAAGAAGAAAACCGGTGAAAATATTATGCCAATAACGAGAGCTGTAATTGCAATTATTTTTTGTTATCAGTGTTTTGCGCATGTGAGTAATGAGGTTGAGAAGCATAATATTAAGCTAAGCAAGAGCGCGCTTTATCTTACAATCTGGTATGTTTTGTTTTTGATCTTTGGCCTGGCGCCTGTTCTTGTGATAATAGGCATGTTAAAATTTATTCCGCTTCTTTATATTCAGGAAGCGGTTAATAAGGCGAACGCTAAGTCTGCTCCTGACATGGACCCTAACAGCAGAATTACATGGAAAAACATTCTTGCGATGATACCCGGAGCAATACTGCTTTTAATAAACATTATAGGGTTGTTTGTTAGGGCATAGGATCTATATGAAATTTAAAATATGTCTCATTGTTTTAGCGTTTCTTTGTTTAGTTTTCAGCGGATTGGTTTTTGCTGAATCTTTTTTAGAAATTACAAGCGTTGTGTCTGTTCATGATAATACACAGACGCGAGCGCGGATTATAGCAGGCGGATTTTTAGTTATTGAAGATATAATCCTGTATGAAGATAAAAGCATTTTACTGCCGCATTATAAAGTAATTGACGGGTTTGAACTTCCGCAGGTCGAGATTATAGATCCTGATTTAAAAAACAAAATTATTGAATCAGTCCGTTCCGGCGCTGAAACACGGCAGATAAATACCGCAATTGAATTTAAAATTTCTGAAATAAATATCTTAAAAAAGAATAGCAGTAGAAAAGCAAACGCAGTGATTGTGTTTAATAATTCTATTGCTGTTCACTGCGGAGTAATGCAGGGAAAAAAAGGCCTTTGGGTGGCATGGCCTGCGAAAAAGGATGAAGCAGGCAAGTACGGAAATATTGTGTATGTGTTAAATAAAAAACTAAAAAGCGATGTTGAGAAAGCGATAATAGATAAATATTTATCAAAAATAAATTGACACACAACAGGCTATTTAATACATTTTAACATGCAATTAAGCGCATAAAAAACGATACAATTCTACATAAAAAAGCGGTGATGCCTTTTATTTCGAACAATTCAAAATGATTTACTTACTGTAAATCTCTTTTAGAAAAAACAACTTCAAATTAATTATTTAGGCGGTAATGCTTTATGGCAGTAAGGTATTTTATATTTTTATTGCCGGTATTTATCATTTGCGGATTTGCGTATTCGAACAGTTATTCATTGGTTATTAATGAAGTAATGGCAAATGCGGATGATGAATCCGGCGGCGAGTTTATTGAATTGTATAATGCTGATTCAACGGAGATTAATATTAATGGCTATAAATTTACTGACGGCGACGGCTTAGATAATATTGTTCCTTGGGATCCGGAAGCGCATGGCGTAATAACTGATAGTAAGGCGGTGTTTAAAACATTTGTTGTGCCAGCAGGAGCGTATGCTGTTATCTTAGACGCGGATTATGCAGGCGGATCTCAGGTATATGACTTTGGTAACGACGCTGTTATTTTTACTACCAAAGATTCTACGCTTGGCGGCAGTGGACTTAGTAATTCTTCTGACCCGATTACTTTGTTCGATTCAAGCGGAACCTGTGTAAGTACTTATGGAACGCCAAAAATTACAGAGTCGCCCGGCAGTTATTTAAATGCGGATGATGATGGGTTGGATGGTATCCCATTTGATCCGGGTAATGGTATTTCTGTTGAGAGAATTAACGCTCTTGGCGCGGATACTGAGAGTAATTGGAAGGCATGTGAAACCGGGGCTACTCCGGGAATGTTAAACAGTATATCGCAGATTGATGAAGAGGATATTTTGCCTCAAGGAAAATTTCATGGATATATCACTGAGATAATGCCTTATTCGAGCGAAAAGGATTGGGTAGAGCTGTATATAACGGAATCAGAAGGCAGTATTGGCGGATATAAATTGTACGAGGGCGCTAAGCTAATAAAAACATTTCCGGATATTATACCGTCCAAAAATAGTTATATTTTAATTTATTTTAATTCATCCGATATTGATGAGGCAAGTTCCGTGAATAATACGTTACGATTTTATACAACTGACACAGGCTTGGCGGGCACTGATAATACTATAATATTACGAAATCGCGACAATGAAATTATTGATTTTATTGCTTATGCGAATAATGACACGATTTGGAGCGACGCTAATAAACTTTTGTTTGAGGAAGGTATAGACTGCGGACAATGGCTGGCAGTCAGCAATGATTATTCTCAAGAGGATTGTGTTGTATGGGGAGGATCAACCGGCAGTTCAATAAAAAGAAAACAAAATATTCAAACATTTCCGCTCGATACAAACAGCGCGGGTGATTGGATTATTGACGAGCCTGATCCCGGCGCCGGGTATAATTATAATATTACCAATGATAAGGATGAAAGCATTGATTGTCTTATGGCGGTTCCTGTTTCTGTATTTTCGCCGTTTGGAGAAGGAAAACACAGGAACGCATTAATAAAAATTAATACTCATGGAAGAAGCGCAGGCATTAAAATATTTGATATCCAAGGCAGAATGGTTAAAGATCTGTGGCATGGAGAAACCGATTTTTGCGAAGAGCTTATTTGGGATGGGACTGATGAGAACGGCGTTGTTTTGCCAATAGGGATGTATGTGATTTATGCTGAGGCGGTTGATAAGGAAACAGGTAAAACGGAAACTAATAAGCGGGTAGTAGTGATCAGTAAAAGATTGTAAGCGCGTAAATATTTTTGATGTTACGGTAATTTTATGGGAGGGATAGAAGGCGATGGTAAAATTCTTGCGATGCAGGGTAATGGTTTGCGCTGTGGTGGTGTTTTTAGTAACAGATGGATTTTCTGCGTTTGAATATAAACTTCTTTCAGCTTATAGCGCCGGCTGCGGAGGCGCGCAGGCAGTCAGCGAGCCTGAACCATTAAGCATATTTTATATGCCATGCAATTTAGTTCTTCTTAATAGATTTAGCATACAGACATTCTATACAAGAATATTTAATATGGAAGAGCTTTCAGTCAATGCTGCGGCTTTTGGATTTCCGGTATTGAAGTCTGTTTGCCTGGCCGCAGGTTATTCTGTTTTTGGAAAAAGAGAGTTATATCAAGAACAGGAGATCGTTTTAGCTTGCGGACTCAGAATAAAAGAAATAAGCAGTCTTGGGTTAGCTGTTCGATTTATGAGTTTAGAGATTAATGAGCAGGATTACATTAATAAAATTGAATATGTCCCTGCATTTGACATATCGTGCGGGTTTAAAAAAAATCCGGTCTTTATATCATTCCTGATAAAAAATATTAATTCAGCGCAGATAGGCAGAAACTATAAAGAAAATATTGGAAGAGAAATTGTATTAGGCGTTAATCTTCTTATTAATGCGCGTGTCAATATGTATATGGAATCATTCAAAGAAATACCATACGACTTATCTTTTAGATATGGCATTGATTACAAAATTACGGATGGGCTTAAGCTGTTGTTTGGAATGCAGGCCAGGCCCGCGTTTATAGGAGCCGGATTTTGCGTTAAGCTGTTTAAGTTAAGGTTAGATTACAGCATAAGGTCGCATCAATACTTATCTTTACAGCATCTGACTAGCTTTAGTTTGTATTTTTAAAATAATTTATGATAAAAATATTTGGGATTATTTTGTGTATATTTGGTTTATCTGTTAATAGTTTTGCTGTGATAAACGAATCAATTAATTTTGAAGATGAAATAATTGATCTTTATATCAGCGGCGACATTGACGAGACGGCATATTTAGAGATGCTGGAGGAATATTATGACAGCCGGTTATTTTCAAACGATGATAAAAAAACATCTAAATATCTTAATCTTTCAGCCGGGTCATATACATATAATGACGATAATTCAGCCCCGCGCTTAACAGCAGCGCTTAAGTGGGACAATATTCTTGATAGGTATTATTTTGGGATTATCGGGCATAGTATTTCAATGTTGGAATTTGTAAATTTCAGCGTAAGCATGAGTCAAAAAAATATTATAAGCAAAAAATACTTTGGGTATAAGTCAAAACATTGCGATTGGATACTGGGCAATTATAAAGCAAGATTTGGGCAGGGACTGACTTTTGGAAATTTTAAAGGAATAAAGCAGGGTTTCTTACCCGATATTTCAATGCCTTATTCAAGAAGATATAGGATTAGAATTGCTCCGCAGAGCGCGGAATATAAAGATGGCGCGTATTGCGTTTATAGTTCAAGATTGAATGGAGCGGCGTTGGATAAAAAAATATTTAACAAAACTCAGATTACTTTTTTTTATTCAAATACCGGTATTGCTTTGAGCGGAGTGAAAACAGATTTTGACGAGCTTAATACTAATAAGAGCGTGACAATAAATAATGGCGTTGTAGACGATGTGAAAGGGATTAATCTATCTTATGAGATAGGAGGGAAGAATAGCGGTTTTCAAGGATATTTAGGGCTAATCAATTATAGATTGAGCAGAACACTGCTTTACGACTCGGCATATTTTCTAAACACAGGATATCAAGAAAACTACTTGGGTTTTTATTGTAATGTTTCAAATACCCTGCTCAAATTTGAAGGAGAATTGTCTAAAAACAGGAATAACTCAGCCAATATAATAACGCTTAGCAGTATAAATAATAAACTTTGCGCGTGGAGCGTGTCGCTGAGAAACTATGATAAGAATTACTACAATCCTTATGCCAATGCAATAAGCATGAACAGGCCGTCAATGTATTTGAGATGCAGGGATGAAAAAGGATACAGGTTTAAATTAGCGAGTAGGGCGGGTAAAATTTCCTTTGCGGGAATGTATGACATTTTTAATCATAGCGCTAACGCATTGTGGGATAGCGATAAAGGTGTCTATGAAATTAAATATGGACTGCCGGTGACAGATGATATGTATTCAGCTGAGATATTTTATGAGATAAATGACACTAAATTTGGAGTTAAATACCAAGAAAAGGATAGGGATATTTATACAAGGGGCAGTGACACTAATAGTAGAAAGGATTCATATCTTCGATATAAAGTTAATCAAGGCGCTGAACCAATAAGCCTAAGCTTGTCATATACCCGCTATTTTAAGTATGTAGATCTTCAGAGTAAAAGTTATGCAGGCGAGTCAATAAGCGCTGTTGTTAAAGTGTTGGCCGGACGAAGTATTGTGTTTTGCGCCAGGTGGTCTATGTCTGACTCAAAGCTTTTTTTAAGCGGCAATGAAAGGTCTTCATGGGCAATTAAAACGGTATATAAACCCAATAAAAAAATATGTTTTCAGAGCGAGTGGACTGTGATGAATAATTCAGAGTTTGATAGTTTAATGTTTGAAGATATTGACGAGTTATTATACTCTGTTCCGGGCGAACGCGTTAAATGGAATGCCACCGTATCCTATAGTTTTTAATTTTTGGGAATGCTGCAATACATGTGACACCCTGCTTTCTCTTTGTCATTCCTGCAAATCAGAAATCCATGGTAAATTAACATCCAAACAAAAACCCATTTATGGGCAACTCTAAATTCATTCTACTCAGCGGCTATGTTTACCTGGGGTGTCACATGTGTTGACTAATCCCACTGCCTTTGTATTATTTTATTGTTTTTAAAGGCAAATTTATATATAATTTATTCATGAAAAAGAAAATTCTTATAATTTCTTCAGATTCAAATACCGTAAAATCGCTTCAAGAAATATTGTATAATGTTAAGGACGAAGTAACCTTTCTAATAACATCAAAAGGCGAACAGGGCATAGATATGGCCTGGAAAGATAATCCAAATATTGTAATAGCTGACAGGGTGCTGACTGATTTTAACGCAGTTGATCTGCTTGGTATATTGAAAAAAAATATTCCTACTCAATCAATTCCTGTTGTTATTCTCTCGTCAAAGGATGATTATAATTATGAGGATGAGGTTAAGGCGTTTACGATGGGTGTTGAGGATTATTTAATAAAGCCCGTATTCCCCGCTACATTCAATGCGCGCATAGAAGCTATAATACAAAGATATAGCCATATACAAAAGGATGATATAGAGCTTCAGTCCGGAGAGATTACAATTAATATGGAAACCAGAGTAGCTTTTGTTTCAAATAAGGAGATTACATTAACTCCAAAAGAATTTTCATTGCTTTACTTATTTTTGAAAAAGAAAAATAAGGTATTGACCAGGATGTATCTTTCTGAAAGTGTATGGGAACAGCAGTATTATAAAACCAGCCAGACGATTGACCGCCATGTGGCAAATCTAAGAAAAAAACTCGGCAAAGAAGGAAAACGTATTGATACCGTGCCCACGGTAGGATATATGTTCAAAGAATAATTATGCAGTGGAAAATATTATTAACAACATTCGCGGCTATATTTGCAGCTGAGCTTGCTGATAAAACACAATTAGTGGGTATTACTTTAACGGCAAAAACAGGCAGGCCGGTTTTAGTATGGCTGGGGTCTGTGAGCGCGTATATGGTTATTACCGCTTTATCTGTTATTGCCGGTTCGCTCCTATCAAAATATGTTGACCCAAAGGTAATTAAAATTATTGGCGGTATTATTTTTATGTTAATTGGCGGAATGATGCTTATCAGCAAGAGTTAATATAAATAGGGATCTCCTAATAATCTAAAAAATTACAAATCTGATTTTGTATTTAGTATATTATTTACAATTATTTTGGATATTATTCGCAGGAGGTAAAAAATGAAGAAAAAATGGATGCTGAGAGCAGTAGCGCATTGCAAAGAAGGCTGTTGTATTTAGTCCCGGGCATGACCCTAAACTGCCTAAAATAAATTTCAATTTGTTTTTCTATTGTGTCGTTTATTTTGGAGGGTATATGTCTTTGAAGGCAGCAATCTTTGATTTGGATGGTGTGGTTGTTGACACTGTTCCGTTACATTTTAAGGCATGGCAGAGGATGTTTGCTGATTATAATGTCCCATTTACCTTTGAAGATTATAAACAAAAGGTTGACGGCATTCCCAGAATAGACGGCGCGCGCGCGATATTTACCGATATGGCAGAATCTAAGGTGATATCCGCTTCAAATAAAAAACAAGAATATTTTTTAGAGAATATTGAAAAAGAAGATATTCCGGTATTCAAATCTACATTCTCGCTGATAAAAGATCTCCGAAAAGAAAATATTAAAACAGCAATAATTTCATCAAGCAAAAATTGTTATCAAATTTTAGAGCGTGTGCATCTTTTGAGTGTGTTTGATGTTAAAATAACAGGGAATGATATTATTAAAGGAAAACCCGATCCTCAGATATTTCTGATGGCAGCGGAAAAACTAAATGTTCTGCCTTGTGATTGTATGGTTTTTGAGGATGCGGTATTAGGAGTCGAATCAGCAAAAAATGCCGGTATGCGTTGTGTGGGTATTGATAGGCACAACGACCCGGAGAGGTTAAAAAAAGCAGATATAATAGTTAATGACCTGTCTGAAATAACATTAACAAAAATTAAATCTTTAATGGGGTAAAATGTCTCAAAAATTTGATCCGTATATATCGGACTATTCATGGATAATTATTGAAAATGGATGGGACCCTTTATTGCAGGGGGCGCGGGAATCACAATTTACTCTTGGTAATGGATATATATGCAGTAGAGGAATATTAGAAGAATTGCCTCAAGGGTCAGACCCGGGCACATTCTTTGCAGGCCTTTTCGAGTCTACAGGCGCGCAGGTGACAGAATTAATTAATGCTCCAAATCCAATAGATTTCAATATTATGGTAAGAGGAGAACGTCTTGGCGTTGGAACTATGGATGTTCTTGAACATAAAAGATTTCTTGATATGAGGGCAGGAACATTAAACCGCCATACAGTTTATTCAAGCAGCAGAAAAAAAAGGTTTGATTATAAATCCCAGCGCTTTTTCAGTATGCATAATAAAAATATTGCTGTTATGCGCGTGTCTGTCACTCCTATTGACGAAGATGCGGTTTTTTCAATAGAAAGCTCTGTTGATACATCAGTAACAAATAAAGGCTTAATAACCGAAGGAGATAAAAAACATTTCCACATAACTGATGTGGCAAAAAAGGGGAAGATTGATTATCTATGCGTTAAGACGCTTGAAAAGGAAACATATATTGCTTTCGCGAGCCAGTTAAAGATTAAAAAGGGAAAGCGCGGATATTTTGCTCCAAGACGGGCTACATATAATTTAAAAATCAAAAAAGGACAGACATTACATCTTACAAAATTCTTTTCTTTCTGCACATCCCTGGAGGCGACTCCGGCTACAATTAAAAAGAAAACAATCAATATATTAAATAAAGCGGTGCCTAAGAGTTTTCGCGGGCTTATAGATGAACATAGGAAGGCGTGGTTATATAGATGGGAAATGGCTGATATTGATATAAAAAACAGGGTTGATATTTTGCGCGCGCTTAGATTTAACCTTTATCATTTATTGATAGCTTCCGACAAACACACAAAGGATGTGAGTATAGGAGCAAAGACATTATCAGGAGAAGGATATAGAGGGCATGTTTTTTGGGATACTGAAATATTCATTCTGCCGTTTTTTGTATATACAGATCCGGAGTTAGCAAAAAATTTCTTGATGTACAGAATTAACCGCCTCAATTCAGCGCGCGCAAACGCTAAATTAAATTCTTATAAAGGCGCTATGTTCCCTTGGGAATCCGCTGATACAGGCGAAGAGGCAACGCCTGCCTGGTATAAAAAACGCGATGGCTCTATTGGCAAGGTTGAGACCGGCAAGCTCGAACATCATATCACAGCTGATATTTCTTATGCTGTTGTTCTCTATTATGACGCAACGCGCGATGATATCTTTATGCTTGAACACGGGTTTGAACTGCTTTGTGAAACTGCCAGGTTCTGGGCGAGCAGGGTTGAGTATAATAAAAAGAAAAAATATTATGAAATAAAAAATGTCATAGGGCCTGATGAATTTCATGAAAACGTTAATAATAACGCGTTTACTAATTATATGGCCGGATGGAATTTAAAAAAGGCTGCGCAATTGTATAAAGAATTCAGCGCTAGATATAAAAGAACCGTTGATAATTTAAAAAAGAAGCTCATTTTAACGGATAATGAGGTAAGCGCTTGGGAAAAAATTGGAGAGCAAATATACTTTCCTGTTTCTAAGACCGGGATTATAGAACAGTTTGAAGGTTTTTTTGATTTGGAAAAATGTCCTTCTCCTCCGAGACAGGGAGAATATTCTATGCCCGGCGATTCTATAAAAACTCAATCAGAACATTTGCAAAAGACGCAATTTGTGAAGCAGTCTGACGTGTTAATGCTCTTGTATCTATTTCCCGAGGAGTTTACTTATTCAGAAACGCGTAAAAATTATTTGTTTTATGAAAGGCGGACACTGCATAGATCGTCATTAAGCGTATGTGTGCATTCCATTATTTCTAATGAAATTAGCGAGCATGATGATACTGAAATGTACTTTCATGTATCACTTTTAGCCGATTTAAAAAATATTTATAATAATACAGATCACGGCATACACGCGGCTTCATTGGGCGGCGCATGGCAGATATTTGTGCATGGCTTTGCAGGCCTGCGTTTTGTTGGAGATAGTATAATATGCAATCCTCGATTACCAAAGTTTCTGCCGGGAATGTCATTTCAGGTAATATGGCGCGGATATAAAATAAGATTTACCATAACGGATAAAACAATACAGTTTTACGCGGTATCTGCATACAGGACAAAACAAATTCGAATCAAGGTCTTTGACAAAGAACACAAAGTTCCGGTTAATGAAACAGTATTAGTATCTTTAAATAATAAAAATAAATAATCAGAATATTCAGTTATTCGAGGCGCGCGTTATGCGAACGAATATAGGAGGAGAATTAGATGAATATTGCGCATTTGCATTGGGGATTTCCGCCGGTAATTGGAGGAGTGGAAACACACCTGACAATTATTCTTCCGGAATTGGTAAAGAACGGTAATAATGTTAGTTTATTAACCGGTTCATTTGAAAAAAAGAAAGTCAGGGATAGATTCAAAGGCGCAGATATTCATAGGAGCCCTCTCTTTGATCTTAACTGGCTTGCAAAAAGAGGTTTAGAGTCATTGGAGGAACCTCTGACTACTCTATATGACGCATTTTTTGATTCTGCAAAGCCGGATATTATTCATGCGCATAATATGCATTATTTTAGCCGTGTGCACTCGCGCCTTCTAAAAAAATATGCGAATAAGATGGGTATTCCATTGATTTTAACAGCGCATAATGTTTGGGATGATATTCAGTTTTTGAGTTTAACCAGAGATACAGGCTGGGATCACATAATCGCAGTGAGTCATTACATTAAAAAGGAGATTATGGGTATTGGTTACCCTGAGTATAATATAACTACAATTCACCATGGAGTAGATGTAGATGTTTATAAGCCGGGATTGCCTGTAGACAGGGTGCTAAAAAAATATCCGGAGCTAAAAAACAGAAGAGTGATATTTCATCCGGCGCGCATGGGGCTTGCAAAAGGATGCGACGTAGCTATAAAGGCTATGAATCTGGTGCGGGAACGTATTCCCGAAGCATTGCTTGTTCTTGCCGGCAGTAAAAATATTATTGATTGGGGGTCATCGCAAGAACGGGATATAGCGTATATGGTAGACCTTGTAAATATTTTTAAACTTAAAGAGCATGTGTATATTAATAGTTATGCTTTAGAAGAAATGCCGGAATTATATAATGCGGCTGAAGTTTGTATCTATCCATCCAGCAGTCAGGAACCATTTGGCCTTACTATGCTTGAGGCCATGGCCTCTTCAAAGCCTATGATCGTAACAAATGTAGGCGGCATGCCTGAAATAATACGAAATGATATTGATGGTTATGTTATAAAGTTAAAGGATTACGAAGCGCTTGCCTTAAATATAATAAGATTGTTAGCGGAAGACGGTAATAAAGAACGTATTGGCAGAACTGCGCGTCAAACGGTCCGCACGCATTATACAAAGGAAATTATGGCCAAAAGTCATATTGACTTGTATAATGAATTGATTAAAAGTAAAGGTTCTGTTAAAAAGGCCATTAAAAAGTCTAAAGGCAATGATTGATCTTGTATCAAAGTGTTATGATTAGCTAAAACAATAAAAATAACGCAAAATAACAATAATTAGCCTTTAAAATACAGAAAAACAGCAAATAGTATAGGTTAAATACGTAAAATGTATTAAATTTCCTAAAAATACCTTGACAATGGGATATGTTTATTGTAAAAAATATTTAAATATGTTTCCATTGGAGTAAACATACCGTTAGCTTATGTCAAAGACGACTTTCCCAATGATGTTTAATAAAATTAACAATTTTTTAAGGACACATATAGATGTCCAAAAGGAGTATGAAGATGGGAAGAGTTACAGAAATTTATGGAGAATTAACATTTAATAAAGATGTAATGCGTAAGAAGTTAAGCAAAGAAGTTTATACAAAGCTTCTCGCGACAATTGATTATGGCGATCCTCTGGATCAATCTATTGCGGATGACGTGGCGCACGCGATGAAAGAATGGGCTATTGGAAACGGAGCTACGCACTTTACACATTGGTTTCAGCCGCAAAGAGGAGGCACAGCAGAAAAACACGATTCGTTTATCAGCTATGACGAAAATGGGAATATCATTGAGAGATTTTCAGCTTCTCAGCTTATTCAGTCTGAGCCTGACGCGTCGTCATTCCCATCAGGCGGAATGAGAACGACCTTTGAAGCGCGCGGATATACAGCGTGGGATCCTACATCGCCTGCGTTTCTTATAGAGGCTGAAGGCACAAAGACACTGGTTATACCGTCTGTGTTTTTATCATGGACAGGGAATGTGCTAGATCTTAAGACGCCATTCCTGCGCTCAAAAAAAGCGTTAAGCGATTCTGCGATTGCGTTACAGAGAGTTCTTGGGAATAGGACTGCAAAGAGAATAAAGGTATTTGCAGGGCCTGAACAGGAATATTTTCTATTCTCAAAAAAATTATTTGAATCAAGGCCTGACCTTGCTATATGCGGCAGAACACTTTTTGGCGCAGCGCCTGCAAAAGGACAGCAGATGGAAGATCATTATTTTGGCGCTATAAAAGATAAGGTGTTAAAGTTTATGGAAGACCTTGATATGGAATTGTATAGAAGAGGAATTCCCTCAAAGACCAGGCATAATGAAGTTTCTCCAAACCAGTTTGAGGTTGCGCCGCTGTATCAAGAGGCAAACTTAGCGATTGATAATAATCTTCAGTTAATGAATATTATTAAAGAGGTTGCTGACAGCCATGGGTTAGTCGCTGTTCTGCATGAAAAGCCTTTAGCGGGCGTTAATGGTTCAGGGAAACATTTTAACTGGTCATTAGGAGATAATACAGGCGCTAATTATTTGGAACCATCAAAATCGCCACTTAAAAACATTAGTTTTCTTATGACAATAGGAGCAGTGCTTTTGGGAGTTAAAAAATTTGGCGGCATTTTAAGAGCGAGCGTGGCAGACGCAGGTAATGATCACAGGCTTGGCGCAAATGAGGCTCCTCCTGCAATTATGTCAGTGTATTTAGGCGAATATTTAGACGAAATTATGAATCAGATTGAAGGAACAGCAAAAATGACGGAAAAAAAGGTAGCTGAGATTTCAGTTGGTATTCAAAACCTTCCAAAAGTTGCAAAGGATTATTCAGATAGAAATAGAACATCGCCTGTAGCGTTTACAGGCAATAAATTTGAGTTTAGAGCAGTAGGTTCAAGCCAGAACTGCGCTGAACCTGCTGTAATCGTAAATCTTATGGTAGCCTATGGTTATGATGAAATAAGAAAAAGAATATCAAAGATGAAATCAAGAGATAATAAGACAGCAGCGCTGGAGATATTAAAGGAAGTGATTAAGGAAACAAAAAGCGTGAGGTTTGAAGGTAACAATTATGATACAGCATGGCATAAGGAAGCTGAGAAACGCGGGCTTCCAAATAAAAAGAACACGCCTCAAGCTCTTGAATTAATGTTAGAAAAGGATTCAATAAAACTTTTTGAAGATTACGGCATATTGACTGAGAGAGAGGTGCATTCAAAGATTGAAATAAAACTTGAAGCGTATAATAAGCTAAAGGAGATAGAGTATAAAACGGCAATTGATATTGCAAAGACAATGATTCTGCCGGCTATTGTGAAGGAGTTGAAGGAAAAATCAGACGCTCTTAAGCTTATAACAGAATTACAGGCTGATGGAGACGGATTAAGAGAGGATGTAGAGGCATTAGCAAAATTTTACAGCACAATTAAAAAGGGTGTGGATAATATGAGTAGAATTCTAGCTGTTATTGAAAAGGAAGGAGATATGTTTAAACAGGCGCACGCTTACGCAGAAAAGGGTACTGACGCGCTTTTGAAATTAAGAGAATCGATTGATTTTGCCGAGAGGCTGGTTTCGAAGGAATATTGGCCGCTTGCTTCTTATCAGGATCTTCTGACAAAACTGTAATTTGACATAAAGATGTTCGCGAATCAGCGGGGATGCGAGTAAAAACTTGCATCCCCGCTTTTTTTTATAATATAATACAATAATAAAAAGGAGGGCGCATGAAAACAGAAATTCTCTGTATTGGAACAGAGCTTCTCCGCGGGCATATTAATACGAATAACGCATACATTTCTGAAAAACTTTCCTCAATAGGGATATTCCCATGGCGGCATGTGTCGGTTGTTGACGATGAAACTGCTTTAGAGAATATTTTTAGCGCAGCATTCTCAGAATCGGATTTAATAATAATAACAGGCGGCTTAGGCCCTACTTTTGATGATATTACTCGTGATATAGCAGGAAAGGTATTAGGAGTAAACTTTATAACGGATAAGATGGTTTTAGACTCTATTACAAAATATTTTGCAGATAGGAAGATTAGGATGCCTGAGAATAATAAACGAATGGCGCAGGTTTTTGAGGGAGCTAATGTTATAATTAACAGCGTAGGCACAGCGCCCGGGATGATACTAAATACAAATTACAAAAATAAGAAAAAAATAATTATTTTTTTACCCGGCCCGCCTTATGAGATGGAGACAATGATGGAAAGAGCGGTTATTCCATATTTGAAAGAACATACAAAGAGACAGATAACAGCGTATAAGACGCTGAAGATAGCCGGAGAGCCTGAATCTCAGATCGAAGAATTAATTTTGCCGATTATTAATACCGAAAAAAGATTAGAAGGCGGGGATGTTACATTCGCTATTCTTGCAAGGCCCGGATATGTTGACGTTAAGATCATGGTTCAAGGCAATGATAGTATGCCGGTTAATAGTAGGATTAATAAGATAATAAAAGAGATGTATGATGTGTTAAAGGATGATATTTTTGGCGAGGATGATGATTCGCTTGAAAAAGTAGTTGGAGAACTTTTATCAAAAAAGAAAAAGACTGTAGCTTGCGCTGAGTCATGCACAGGCGGATTACTTTGCAACATGATCACAAATGTGTCAGGATGTTCGATATATTTTTTAGAGGGAGCTGTGATGTATACCAATGAATCCAAGACAAAGGAACTACATGTTGATAAAACTGCAATTGAAAAATTTGGAGCTGTGAGCAAAGAGACTGCCGAGCAAATGGCAGAAGGTATTAAAAAAAGAAGCGGCAGTGATATTGGTATTTCTGTTACCGGTATAGCAGGCCCCGGAGGCGGAACGCAGGATAAGCCGGTAGGCCTTGTGTATATCGGATTATATTCTGACGATTATAAGAATGTCTGGAAATATAATTTTTCCGGAAACAGATTGAATATTAAACAGCGGGCAGTAGCTGTATGTCTGGATAAGTTGAGGAGATATTTGTCGTAGAGGAGTCTTGCTATGAGAACATTTACAGCTGTGAATCTGCCCGAAGGCCTAAAGAAGAAAATTGGGTTAATACAGGAAGATCTTAAAAAATCTCTTTCCGGAAAGGTGAAATGGGTAGAAGAAAATAATCTTCATCTTACAATGCTTTTTTTGGGCGATATGCAAGAAGAAGACGTTAAGAATTATTCGCAAAAATTAGAAAGAGATATAAAAGATATTACATCGTTTAAGATTCTTATTAAGGGTTTGAGTATTTTCCCAAATATTAAAAGACCGCATTTATTCTGGCTGGAGATTCAAGAAGGCCGGGACAAAATAAGAGAGTTATTTAAGAAAATACAAATGTCAGGCAAAGACTATTTAAAAGAAGACAGCGAGCATTCCTTTAAAGCGCATATTACATTAGGAAGGGTTAAGGATAGTCTAAAAATTAATGATTCCTTTAATACTGAGGAGTGGAAAGGCAAGACTGCAGGCGAGGCAATAATAACATCTGTGGATATTATGCAGAGTACTCTGACGGAAAATGGGCCTGTATATAAAATCTATAAAGAAATAGGGCTGGTTAATCATGTCTAGAATTTTGGGAATAGATTATGGCAGAGCAAGAATAGGGGTGGCTGTGAGCGATGAAACAGCACTTATCTCTAAGGCTGTAGGAATAATCAAGAATGAGGGCTCAAAAAAATCTGCCGCAAAAATCGGACAATTGATAGAAGAGTATGAAGTAAGTAAAGTTGTTGTGGGCCTGTCGAAAAAGAGTGACGGAATGTTAGGCGAGATAGGAGTGGAAGCTCTTGAGTTTGGTAAATATCTTGGAGTACGGTTTAATATTCCAATAGACTTTATAGACGAAGCAATGACCACAAAAAACGCGGAATCAATAATGATTGAATCACGTTCTTCAAGAAAGTCGAGAAAGCAAAGGATTGATACAGTAGCAGCCTGCTTAATATTGCAAGACTATCTTGATAGGGCAAAGGAATTATAAATGCTCAAGATGAAAAGTTTGGTTGTATTGTGTATTGTTTTTTTTATAGCAACTCTTGGGTTTGCGGATAAATACGCTCAGGGAGAAACGCTCTTTAAAATCGATAAAGGCATGAATACAACTGAGATAGGCAAGAGGCTGGAAGATTTATCGGTTATAAATAATTGGCGGTATTTTAAAATCTGGGCAAAGCTTAAAGATGTGGAAGGCAGACTGCAGGCCGGAGTATATAACCTTAAAAAAAATCTCTCGATTAATAGCGCAGTTAATGCCTTGACATATGGTAAGAGTTTTCTTATAAAAGTAACTATACCGGAAGGCTTTAGCGCTGACCAGATCGCGGATAGATTATCTGCTCGCGGGATAGGCAGGTATGAGGTTTTTAAAGAGATCATTACAGAAAATAATCTTGAAGGATATCTGTATCCGGAAACATATTACTTTAATCCCGGATCTGACGAAAAAATTGTTTTAGACACAATGAATCGGCAGTTTCATAAAGAAATAGGCCCATTGCTGAATGGTTATGATTATTCGAAATTTAGTAAAAAATATAAGTTTGGCGCAGAGGAAGCGATAATCATGGCTTCGCTTATTGAGAAGGAGGCGCGGATTCCTGAAGAGAGAGCGCGCGTTTCAGCCGTTTTTCATAACAGGCTAAAGAAGCGGTGGTATATTGAATCATGCGCTACTATAAGATATATCTTGGGAAATAATAAAAAGAGATTATTGAACAAAGATTTAAAGATCAAGTCGCCATATAATACATACATTAATATGGGATTGCCGCCGGGGCCTATTTGCAGTCCCGGAAAAAAATCGATAGAAGCGGCGTTGTATCCGTCTAACGAGGATATAATGTTTTTTGTTAAGGATAGTTCTGACGAAGGCGAGCACGTTTTTTCAAGATATTATAACGACCATATTCGCGCAAAGAAAAAGAGAATAGAAAATATAGCGAATAAATGACACAACTACGCATGATGAATGCGTCGAATATAGGAGGCAAGATGAGACAAAAAAGTTTTTTCAAGGAGCTTGTTTTTATTTGCGCGTTAATGTTAATTGCGCAGATCATTTACGCAAAAAATGAAGAGGTGATTGAGAAACCTAAGGATGAAGGATTTTTTGCGTCTATTAATTACACCGGACTCGAAGAAAAAGGCTGTTCAATCGTATACATTAAAGGCAATGTAGAAAAGCAAACACATGCTTCTACGGATTGGCAGAAAGCCGCGCCGGGTGACAGGCTTGTAATGGGAGAACTGGTTCGAACCAATGAAAATAGTTTGGCAGCGCTTATATTCGACGAGGAAACATTGGTTTATTTACAGCCAAAGAGCAGAATAATTTTAAGAGAGGTAGATATAGATACAGCAAAGAAAATAAAACATATAGATCTGGAGCTTATCGAGGGTAAGGCATTAATTGATACTCCAAACGCGGCTAAGGATGAATCCGGATGCACACTTCAGACAAAGAGCGCGCTCGTAATAGTGCATGGCACCAGTTTTATGGTGGAATGCGATCAGGATAAATCGAATATCTCGGTTTACGATGGAGTGGTAAAATTATATAATAGGACAAAAACAGATACATTTGAAAATGAGACACTGCTTAAAAAGGGCGAGGAAAGCATGGTTCTTGGTCTTAGGAAACCGGCTCCTCCTTCGTCTGTTAGGATGTATTTGTATGAGTATAATATAAAACTACAGGAAATGAAGGGCCAATGCGAAAAAAAGAAATATTTTTCAGAAATAAAAAATTTAAATAAGTTACGAGAGGATAGAACAACTGTTTTTACGGAAGAAAAAAATGTCGGCGAGGCGCGAAAAACTCCGGTTTTTGAAAGACGCAGACCGAGAAGATAGTTAATTTAGAAAATGCTTAATTGACAAATACTGTAGAATATGATTATAGTTTGGTGTAAGCATTAAGTAATAAGCGTTACGAGATAGTAGGAGGAAAAATGAAGAATAAACAGTTGATGATAGGTATTGTAATAGGCGCTGTTGCAGTAGTTTTAATTATGGCGGTTATGGGCAAATTTAAGACTGTTCGAGGAAGAATAGCTCCTGTGCGGGTTCCTATGAATATGGAGAATCAGCAAGAACTTGCTGATTCGCTTCGGAGAAATCTAAATAATCCGCCTCCCGAGATTGCCGGCAGGGGAGCTGTGCGCGAAGATATTAAGGGGCAAACCCCATTGCCTCCACAAGAAATAAGCGAAGCGAGGAAAAGGATTGAGGCTGGCGCTGCAGCTAAGAAAGTCAATCCTCCAAGCACCGGGAAAAGCAAAGCTGTTTTACAAAAAAACAGTAAATAGTTTTTCATAAAAATTAAAGCCCCTATATTTAGAGTATATAGGGGCTTTTTTATTCCTTTAAATTATTCCTTTCAGGCTGGAAAAAACTAATAAAATAATATATAATAATGAATAAATTTTAAACAAAGGAATGCGTATGGAAAATAAAAAGGTTTGGAAATATATATATGGCCCGGTATACTCTTGGCGTCTTGGATATTCATTAGGAATTGATCTTTTGTCTCAGAGTGACAAGATGTGTAATTTTGACTGCGTTTACTGCCAGATTGGAACAACAAAGGAATATTGCGTAAAACGACAGGTGTTTGTGCGGACAGAAGACTTGATAAATGAAATATCTTCATTTCCGGAATCAAGGATTGATTATATCACATTCTCCGGGCGAGGAGAGCCTACTCTTGCTTTAAATTTAAGAGAAATACTGGAAAAAACGAAAAAAATAAGGAAAGGAAAGATAGCGGTTATAACTAACTCTACGCTGCTGGATCAAACAGATGTTTTAGAAACATTGTCAAAGGCAGACAAAGTAATAGCAAAGTGCGACGCATCTTCTCAAGATATGCTGAAAGAAATGAATAATCCTGCGCCGGGAATAAGTTTTGAGAAAATTGTATCTGCGCTTGAAACATTAAGAAAGAAAATGCATGGCGCTCTTTCTCTTCAGGTAATGTGTATTGAAAGTAATAAGAATAATATTTATGACCTTATCCCGCATATTAAAAAAATAATGCCTCAAGAAGTGGATATTAATACGCCGCTAAGGCCGAGCAGCGTTGTTCCTTTAACGGAGGATGAGATAAGAAAAATTTATGCGCATTTTAAAAAAGAACTTGAGCCTTTAAGCATTCGGGTAATGTCGGTTTACGACGGAGAACGAAAAAAGATACAACCGATAAGCGAAAACTCAACATTAATACGCCGTGGTAAAGAGGTATAAATTATGAACGATAAAATATTTAAAGTTGTAACATATCCAAACGAGGTTTTGCGCGCAGAAGCGCATCTTGTTGACGCTGTAACTGATTATGAGCGCGAAGTGTTGGACGCGATGTATAATACAATGCGTGAAAACAATGGTGTTGGGCTTGCCGCTCCTCAGGTCGGAATTTCTTTGAGATTAATCGTAATAGATGTTGGCGACGGGCCGATATTTTTAGCGAATCCTGTTATTGTTGAGAAGAAAGGCAAGGATGAATTAAAGGAAGGCTGTCTAAGCCTTCCCGGAGCAGAGGTTAAGGTTTATAGGGCAAAGCATGTGGTCGTAAAGGGCCTGGATAGAGACAATAAGCATATTACAATAAAAGCAAAGGGCTTATTAGCCAGGGCAGTTCAGCATGAGACAGATCATCTCGACGGAAAGCTGATAATTGACTATATGGAGAATCCTTTAAAATTTTAGAAGACGATATCATAATTAATGAGGAATAAATGCTTTCAGAAAAAATTATAAAACACTTTTTTAGCGCTGCAAGTATGCACAGGTGGAATGATAAGATGCGGCCGGTTGATCTTATTGAGCTGGATAAACAGGCGCATAAGATGATGATCGCGTATATTCTTGGAAAATATGAGGAGATTAATAAGACGCCCGGATTTAGCTGGATAGAGATAATAGAAGGCGGATTTTTTGAGTTTATGCAGAGAACGGTAATAACAGATCTAAGGCCTCAATTATTATATAAAATTAAAAATAATAAACAACAATACGCTGAATTAAAAAAATATATACTCGCAAGAGTAAAAGATATTTTAAGCGGATTGAAAAATGATTATTTATTAGAGCGGTTTAAAAAATACCTTGCAAACGATAAAATAAACGTTAATACCAAAATTCTTGAAGCTGCGCATCTTTGGGCTACGCGCTGGGAGTTTGATATAATTAAAAACGCGAATCCAAACGGTTATGAGATATCTGAGATAGGAGCGAAATTAAATGAAAGACAGGAGAAGAATCTTGATCTTATAAGTATGAAAAATTTAATATTATCAAAAGATATGCAGAGTTTTATTAATCTATGCGGAGAGCTGAGGTTCCAGGTTAGGTGGAGCCATATTCCAAGAATACCCGCAACATCCGTGTTAGGGCACATGCTTATAGTCGCTCTTTTCTCATTTATTTTCACTATTGAAATGGATGGGTGCGATAGACGAATAATAAACAATTATTTTACAGGATTGTTTCACGATCTTCCGGAGGTTTTGACAAGGGATGTCATAAGTCCTATAAAAAAGGGAGTTAAAGGCTTAGACCTCTTTATAAAAAAATTTGAAAAGGAAGAAATGGAAGATAAGATTTATCGTATTATACCAAATGAATGGAAGATAGATATGAAGATGTTTACAGAAGACGAATTTAGCAATATTGTGACGGTTAATAATAAAAAGAAAAGAATAGATAATAGTTTGTTTAAAAAATATAACTATGATAAATATAATCCGCGTGACGGGAAAATGATAGAATTTTCAGACAAGCTGGCTGCGTATATGGAGGCGTATCTCGCTATAGAAAACGGAGCGAATGGCGATGAATTAAAGAACGCAATGATTGATATTAAGAAAAAATATAATAATACAAAGATATCAGGCTATGATTTAGGAAGCTGTTATAATTTTGTAAAAAATGAAGGAAGATTATGATATACGCTGAAATGGATAAGCTGATAACAAATGATAAAAATTATATGCGCGGAACATTTATTAAAATTTCAGAGCAGGGGAATATTTTAGATATTAGCGGGGGCATTGAAGCTTTTCTTGGCTTTGAAACAAAAGAACTTATAGGAAGCGGTATAAAAACAATCATAAGTAATTACGACGAAATATTTAATAATCACAAAGAAAAATATGGCAGTTACGAGACAGTTTACAGACATAAAAGCGGTTTAGAAAAACATGCGTTATTTACCGGTATTAAACAGTCTAATCTTCAGAATAATGAAATAATTTTAGCAGGCGTATCATATGATGTGAAAAAGCTCAGCGCGCTTCGCGCAGATTTTATATACACAAATAAACTTACTGCCATGGGACAGCTTGGCGCGAGTATAGCTCACGATTTAAAACAACCTATAGCTATTGTTACAAGCCTTGCTCAGCTGATATTAATGAATATGGACAAGGATGGCGTGCAAAAGAGCGATATTGAAAAACTCTACGAGATTAGCAGTAAAATGTGTAAAATGATAGATAATCTTTGGTATTTTGCGCACAAAAGCAAGTCCGGGTATAAAGAAACATCAGTGAACGCGTGCATAGAAAATGCGTTGTATATTTTTGAAAATGATTTACGGCTCTCGGACATTGATGTAGAAAAGAATTTAGGCCAAGCTATTCCCGGTGTGTTTGCTGATCAGAGCCAGCTGGAGCAGGTTTTTGTAAATTTAATTGCGAATGCTAAGGACGCAATAGCGGAAACAAAAGGAAAAATTATCATCACAACCGCTCTTTCCGATGACGGAAAAAATGTTGAAATAAATATACGGGATAATGGCTGCGGTATTTCTCAGGAGCATTTGCCAAGAATATTTGACGCGTTCTATACAACAAAGGAATGTGGCGAAGGAACAGGACTGGGGCTTGCTATAGTAAAACAGATATTAAAGGAACAGAAAGGCGATATTAAGGTAAGAACTGATCAAGATAAGGGCGCTACCTTTGTTATAACCTTGCCAATTAAAAAAAGCTAGCTTTGTCCGAGACAAGTATTATATACTTAAATAAATATTATTTATTGTATAATAAGTTGTTGTCTCTCTCCCCTTTGGGGAAAAGAAGTTAAAAATTCTTATAAAACAATTTTAAGGAGGGTTTTTATGAAAAAACTGTTTTCTCTTATTGTCAGTATAAGTTTGCTGGTATCATTAGCGTCGCCGGTGTTTTCAGGAGGAGCGTTTGTGTCTCCGGGAACGCGCGCGAATGGTATGGGCGGAGCGTATGTTGCTATAGCAGATGATGAAACAGCAATTTTTTGGAACCCTGCAGGATTAGCTCAGCTGGAGTATTCAGGTGTGCAGGCCTCGGGTTTTTATACGAACGCAAAAATCAAGAGTAATAAATCTGTAAGGAACGCTGTTTCTTTAGCGCCGGATCAGGACGGCGGAGATTTCCCTGTCCCAAATTTTTATGGTTTGGCAAATTTTGTTAATCCCGGAGTTCCTAACATGGAGCCGGCTGAATTTACCGGCAAAGAGACAGAGATTAATTCTTTTCTTCCTTTTGTTGCCGGATATAAAGCTGTAAATGACTGGATAGTGGCTGTTGGATTTTATGTAGCAGGCGGCGGCGCAGGCAAATGGGTAGACGCCAGCAAATCAATTGATGGCATTGACGATATAAATTCTAAGATTGAATCGCAATTTGGCTATGTAGTAGGAAATATTTCAGCCGGAAGAGAATTAAGCGATAGTTTTTCTCTTGGTTTGGGTTTAAATCTTATTTATCTTATGGATGATATGACAGTAGAAAAGGAATATTTGGCAAATACAGGATCTGTTTTTGGCGCAGGCGGCGGATATAGTTTAAAAAATGATTTTAGCGCAACAGGCATTGGACTAGAGTTTGTCAGCGGAGCTATGTATAAAACATCCGATGTTTTACAGTTTGGACTTGTTGTCAAGACAGGCGCTAAGGTTAGTGTTGAAGGAACAGCAAAAAAAGATGTTGAAGGTCTCACTGCTTTATCAGGCGGACTCTTAATAGACGGCAAATATGAAACTGACTATGCTCAGAATTATTCTTATCCTTTGACATTGGGTTTTGGCGTAGCGTATGATCCGGCAGAAGCGTTGACACTTTCAGCAGGCGCGAATTTTAATAACTATTCAGTATTAAAAAAAGACGTTAACTATACTGATGATACGGTTTTTCCTGATGAAGACAGAAGCCTTGGCTGGACTGATACAACAGAAATACACGCAGGAGCTGAATTAAGAACAAGCGAGGTTTTCGCGTTAAGGGCAGGATTTTTTACTGATCCTAATCCAATATCAGGCGATAAATTAACATTGCTGAATACAAATCAATATGATCTTTATGCAGTCACAGGCGGGTTCGGATATAAAATAGGATTATTTAAATTAGACGCTACCTATGCGTATTTCTTTAACAGCAAACCTGAAAAAGACGGATATACCTATGAATATCCATTAGACTATTACAGACTTTCATTAAGCTATGGTTTCTGATGATAAGTAGGGACAGCGCCTACTTACTATATTCAAGCTAGGCCGGGTTTCTGCCGGAGTTTATCCCGTTATATGTGGAATGGGAATTGACAAAGAGAGAAAAATCTTGATGATTAACAGATGAATCTGGTAATATAAATCATCTTTTCGATACTAACAAAAACAGGGGGTGATAATCTCATAAGGGTGCGCGTGTCATCCTGAATTTATTTCAGGATCTTCGAAAGAAGAGCATTTGACGAAGATTCCGGATCAAGTCCGGAATGACAGAAAATGTGAAAAGATAAATAAGCGCCCGGGATTATTACATGCAAGTCTTACGAAATAAAATAAATCAAACAAAACTAATAGGATTAATTCTCGTATTTTGCCTTTCCATTACCGCGTCAATTTTAAATGCGTATTCATGGGATTACTTATCAAATAATAAATACAATTCAGATTACAAAACCTCGTACAATAACTATAACAAACAACCTGATTTTAAACTAAACCTAAACTTTACGCATGATTTTAGCGTGGGATTATTCGCTATTACTGCGCGGACTGATTTTTTATCTTCCTCTCTTTATTCCGGTAAGCTTGATATGTGGGCAAAGAACGGGAACTTATCACAGACTCTTGATTCGTATGTTGCTCCAAATATAAACCTGTCAGACTACAGCGGATTTAAGATAGAGAACAATCTAACTTGGGAAAGCTTCTCTACAATTAGTCAGATATACGAGCCAAAGACATTTACAAATGTAAGTATCTCAAAGGATAACATCACAGGCTTTGATATGGCATTGTCTAATATGAATTGGAATGCGCAATATAAAGCGTCTGACATACAATACAATAATAATCTGCCAAGCAGTATGAGGCTTGATACTATTGATATAGCGGGAAATGTATTCACGCAGAGAATGAGCGATATATCATATATTCAGAGTCAAGATGCGGGTAGATATCAAGGCCTTGTGAAAACTTGGGAAAGAAACGCAGATGATTCGAGTAAATATATGTATAGGCAAAGCCTTGACGCAGTAAAGAGCGGAATAGACCCGCCAAAATATTTGCCGCAGTCATTTACAATAGAAACAACAGGCCCGCAGGGAACAAAGAACACAATAAACTTTCTAAATGTTAAATGGAATAATGATAGAATAGTTTCTTTCGACGCTGTCCTGTCTTCTGTAGAAAGAGGCCTCTCACAAAATCCCCTCTCCCCTGAGGGGAGAGGGCAGGGTGAGGGGGTAACACTCTTCAAGGTCTCTTCCATCTTTCAGGATAATAATAAATTTCTTGGATTAAATATTGATGTTACGCGAAACAATGAAACAGTAACTCATACATGGAAAACAGACGATGATATTTCATTAGATAAATTCGTAGAACAGATAGGCCTGGGAGTAAATCCCATCTCAATAATGGGATCAAATGCATTACAACTAGGCGAAGCAAAGATAGCGGCTCTAAGCGTTAATTATGACGATAGAGGATATTTAAATAATGCGGTAAATGTCTATGATGGAACTAAAAACAATACCTTTACCGAAAACAAAAGAGATGATAATATTAATATCGTAAGCCTTATGATTGAAACGCCAAAGATTGCAATAGATCAATCAAAGACAATGTTCTTTCAAGTATGGATGGCAGTAGGATTAACAAAGGGAACAATAGACTATTTTAAGGTAGATGACTCGAGCCTAATGTTTCCGCAGACAGAGGGCGCGTCGCATAATCTAAAAGATTACAAAGCGTATGTAATACTTGGAATAAATACAGGGAACACAGAAGCGCAGATAAGAGCGAATCAAAAAGGCGTTGTGGTAAGATCAAACCCTACGTCAGGAGAATATGCAGACCTTGTAGAATGCGGATTAGGAAAAACAGTAGGCGAGGTATTTCCCGGAGCAGGCAGGCTTGCGCATTTAGCTGCAGAGGATATGAGGCAGTTGGCTAAAGAAGAAAGAGAGTATGTATTTCACAGCCAAGGCACTATAATAGCAAAGAATGCGCTAAAGATACTAGCGGATCAAAAAGTGAAGTTTAATAAGAACAGTCATTTTGTATTTTTAGGGCCTGCGGTAGATAAGAAAGATGTTCTTAAAATAACAAATAAATTGGGAATAAATCCATTGAAAGTAATATTTAATGCAAATCCAAGAGATCCTGTTTCAAATATATTATCAGACGTGAGAACAGGGACAATAAAACAAGGTCTTAAAGATTTATGGCGCAAGAATTTTGAAGACCATAAATTAGATAATTACAAATGGTGGAGAGAATGGAGGCCAAATGAAAAACATTATTAAGAA
>JBDRED010000027.1:0-31333 GCA_043820025.1 Elusimicrobiota bacterium | reverse complement strand
AGTAACCGAATTTAGGGGTCTGTCCCTCAGTTCGGTTACTAGACAGCTGTTATCATACACTTATGTAATTCCGGGCTTCCACAATCAAAATATTCTAATGGATTATCCATCCAAGAATACATCTCTGCTTCTAAAATCATATTTGTAACCCACCCGCATATTTCAAAATGATTATACTGCGCAACCTCGCCTAAAACGCCCTTCATCTGATGAAAAACCTGCCATGAAATATCAAAAATAAAACCATAGATTTTGCTCAATGCCAAATCCGGCATTTTAGGAATAGAAATAAGCTCGATATTTTCTTCCTCTTGTGTAATATTCAGATTTTTTGTTTTTTTGGTCATAAGCCCTGTCAGATAAACCATCTCAACCTGATATCTGCTATCAGAACACATTTCTTTATTCTCTCCGGTTGAAACCCGTATCCCGCTATCCAATAAAAACATTAAATCTGAAATCATACTCTCAGATACCGGGCCCATATTCCATGACACCTGTCCCATATTCTCAAAGCAAAGAAACCCCTGCAGTCTATTCATAACATCAATTTCGCTTTTTACAAAATCATGGTTTTTATAATTCGGGAAATCTCCGGTAAATACAATATTTAGCCTGCCTTCTTCCACTAAAACATTCTCTCCGCCCTCTTCAATACCGATAATTCCCATCTTAAATAATAGGCCATTTATTCCTAACTCATCAATATCATTTAAAGATACGTAATAAGTGGAACATACAATTTTATTATGGTTTCTTTCATATCTTGCATATGCCTTGCCTAAATGTTTATATTGCCGCATTAAATCAAAATAAAATATATCCTGTTTATCTTCCGATATATTCAATATTTCTGCCATTCTATGCATCATGTTCTGCAATTCATTAAGCTTATCAGCTGCGCTTATATCCTTTATAGACTGCAGGCGCATGCTTATTGAAATTAACTCATGAAACTCTGCAAACCCCTGCATATTTATTGATTCAATCGCTTTATCTTTGATAGACCCATCATTGCCATTTCCTGTTTTATGCTGTTTTTTTATATTGTAAAACTTTACGGAAAAATCTACTAAAGCCGCTGAATATAAATCAATATTTATATCGAGTCCAATTACTTCAAATAACCTTTTGATGTGCGCAAGAGCAGTTAAAGCATCATGCTGTATACAAAAACGATGCTCATCTCCAATCATCTCACACCATGCAGGCGCGCTGTAAAAGTCAATATTTGCATCACTTCTAAGCTTTTTTTCTTGTGATAAAATATAATATTTTAAACCATATCTGCTATTTGCATACGCTTTCATAACATCTAAAATATTCTTTTCATCTGCGTCGCCGGCTGTTGATGAATAAATATTTGCGAAGGCTCTATATAACGCTATTATCGCATTAGGCAGACCGGAATCCAGACGGCCGTCCTCTGTTTCTGTATCGCTAAGCGAATTAAAAGAAGCTTCAAAATCTTCTTCTTCATTTTTTTTCGAGATTTTATTATCGCTCAGGTATCCGCTGTCTTTGATTGTCTTCTTTTTATTACGCCTTTTATTATTCCTCCTAGAAACCTCTACTCTGTGTTTAATTCTACTTACAAAACTCTCTTTTCTTATCCATTCTCTTTCATCAAACCAAATAAGAAGATCAAACCTTTTCTGAGCGTGTAATTCCTTTAAATGTTCTTCTACTGTTTTCATTCGCTTAACCGGCCTCTTTCTTGGAGGAGTCGGCCTGCCCCGACCTTGAGGAGAGGTAAGCGTTGTATCCATTGTGTTATATACTTCAGGGCTCCTACTAAATTTGCTATGCCGCTTTGTCTGTGGAGAAAGTTTTTCAACTCTTCCAATAATACTATCCCTGGATTGAGGCGACACACCATACTTGCCAACATTTCCTTGAAAATAAGATGTCTCGCCTGAAGCTTCACGTAATTGCGTGTATGTCGCTGTCCCGGGCGCGTATTTTGCGCAACTATTTAAAGCATCTCTCGATTCTTCTCCTGACCTTGGCTGACGCGATACCTCTTCATCCGAAGAATAATTTAAACTATCCAAATATCCCGGAGAATCGCTTTTTTCAGAGCCTGAGTCATCTATTGGTTTTAGGAAATAATAATCTCCGCGCTCTTCAAATAGAATCCATTTTCTATTAACAGGCTTTGCGTTTTCTAATTTCCAATGCGAAAGTTGTTCAAAAGCAATATCGCTAAACCTTCTAAGAAAAGCGCTCATCATATCAGATTCAGACCCTCTCACACCATTGCCAAAAACTTCCTTTATTGCGGGAGCTATCATTTTTCGAATAAACTCTTCCCCTTTTTTAGCATACATATCTTTTATAAATTCACCTATAAATGGAACAGCCGGGTAAGTATGCCTAGTTAATATTTTGTCTGTAAGCATATCACTTTTTCTGTCATTCACTAAATCAGCGGCTCCAATATTTATTGCTTCAACCAGCAGGTATCCCAAGGCTGTCTCCATATTTTCAACAGGTATCATTTCATATTCTTTTTCAGGCAAGACTCGTCTATAAACGCTTTGCTTGTAGAATATCGTAAACCATTTCGCGCTTCCCAGTATCTTTCTATAAGGTATTAAGCATACAGCGCCATTATAATTAAATCTGTAAATGCCTTTTGGATCAAGGCCTTTTCCCTTCAAATATGCTTCCCGATTCCTAAATATACTTTTATTTCTACGGTCATTAATCAGATTATTGAAATCACTCCAATAATTTGAATAAACATCCCCAAATAATCCAAATGCTTGCGGCATGCTATCATGTATACGGGCAAACTCTATCTTCTCCTGCGCTATTTTATCTTCAGTCAAATCTTCCATACACAACATTCTAATGATATGAGCTCTTGCTTCCAAAGCCGCATTAAGACATCTGTTCTTTGCGCTGATTTCATCGAATTTTCGATTATTTGTTTCCTGATTTTGATTATACAATTTTAATTCTTCATAGATTCTTCTTACGTTATCAAGCTTAAGATCCTTGACATTTGCTGTTTCAAATCGTTTTTTTGCCTTCGCATTTATATTTTTAGATATAACATGGTCAAGTGCTGTTTCCTCAATCAGTTGCAAACAAAGCGTCCTTACGGTAACTAATTTATCTCCTAAATAACCTGCTTTCTCACATTTTGAGATATAGTCATAAAGCTCTTTTTTTTCTTTTTGTTTTTGTGTATGTTGACCCACCCAATATTCATACTCAGCTTTATTTCCCCCAACACGAGCCGCATTAATTGAAGGCTTTATATTATCAATCGCTCTTTCAATTATACCGATCTCTTTTGGCGCATCGGAATAGTAACTATATGAATTATATAAATCTCTCCAGGCTTCCTCCTCCTTTTTTGCTGTTTCATAGGCAATTAATTTTAAATAACTTTCTCTCTTCTTTGCATTATTTTTATCCATCACTTCATATAGCGGCTCTCTTAAGGACATAATTAATTCTGTTACGGTTCTTATTTCAAGAACAATATCAGATACTGATGATTGATTTACAATATTACCTAACCTTGCTTGTATATTTTCTATTTCAGTTCGGCCTGCCATATCAGCAGGCATCCAGCCAAGAATATAATTTCCCATTTCACTATAGTGTAATAAAAGCGGTTTGATATCTCCGACATTAAAATCAAAGCTTATTTTTAATGCTTTAACAGTCCGCTGAGTAGCGTCCATAAAAATATTTAACTTTTCAAGAGTATTATTTGTTATATTAATCCTTTTGGTTAATTCATCCTGAATTTCGCCTGAAGCTTCATCAAATATTTCTTTCGCTAATTTTGTATCTTCTTGACTTAATAAATCCATTTCACGATATAAGTTATCTCTTTTGTCTTCGCCTGTAATAAGTCCGTACATTTCTTCATCACTAGGAAATTCTTCAATAGGATCATCGGGGTCTTCTCTAAAATATTCCACTTCAGACTCTTCAGACTCTTCAGCAGGGACTTTGCCAACGCTGACAAATTCATCATCAATTTCCTGCGCGGACTCAAGCCTCTCATTTTCGCTTTCTATAGCACTGCTCCTAGTATCAAACAAATCTTCGGGCAAATCACCTTCCAATAACATTTCTCGAGATTCTCGTGGTAAAACATCGTCCGAAGCTGTCGGATATTGCGCAGAAGAATCCGGAGAATAGTCTTCTTGCAAACGGATTCTCTTCCCGGACTTATCAAAAGGAGCTAATATTTTTATATTCGCATTTTGCAATAAACCGGCCATATCAATAACCTTTTCAAAACTCTTTAATTCAGAGTTATATTCCGCAAAAGAGTTTCCAAATATATCATTATGTTTTCTCTTACGCCGCAAGGATTGAGATGTGCCCTCAGACATATTTTCAGTTTTCTTAAAATATATTATTTCCCTATTAAGAAATAAAATAAACCATGGACAGCTTGAAAGAAATCCTGTCAATCCTCCAAAGTCTTTTACATAATCAAGGTTAGCAAAACTTACCCCTTCATCCGCTAGAACACCCCGCATTAAACCTAAATTTTCGCTCGCTGTATCTTTTAGGCTGCTTTGTGATTGTTTCACCATTTTACTAAAATATCCATATTTATTATTAATTATACTTAAGATTATTTCCTCAACAGATCCATCATTTTCTTCTTCCATTTTTTCAATTGGCATGGCATCTTCTGAAACCAGCTGTATATTTTGTTTAAAACATTTTGCTATTAATTTTCTCTTTGCTCTTGTCAAATCCGCTCGTTCATCAAGCCTTTTGCATATTTGCTCAAAAACTCTAACACGCTCTTCATTCGGCAAACCGGTATCTAAGATGCTGGGAAATTCAAGAAAGTTATTAGGTATAGTATTTATAGCCGGCATAATAATACCTGCGCTAGTCTCTATATTCATACATTCAGCCCAATCCATAATACGCTCTTTGTAGATTTCCTTAGTAATGGATTTACTTATATTTGGCCGGATTACCTCAAAGGATATTCCTTCTGCCCGGAGAATATTTGTAATACCATTAATATGAAAGCCGCCGATAATCATTGCGGCAACCTTGTCACACTCGGGTCTAACTCGACTATCTTTGATAGAGGAATATCCGGCCAAGATTCCCGCTTCCGCAGGAATGACATAATTCAGCATCTTACTTGTCATTATTTCATTACGCTTTAGCGCAAGGCTATAAAACGTATTCATATTTTTTTCAGCATTGTTAAAATCTTCTAAATAACTCTTTGCATAATTTAGATATGATATTTTACCGAATAATTCAGTTAGTTCTTTATAAAACTTGTCAGACTCCTTCCAAAGCTCCATACCGCGCGCGCTTGCGTTATTTGTTATATAATCTGAGTATAGATCCAGATATCTGTCGCAATACAGAACCTTTTTACTTATATCAATATTATTTGTAAGTTTTAATTTAACATCATAGGTAAGGTCTCTAACCTCTTCGGATAGCATTAAAATATTTATTTTATTATTTATATTTGAAGTATAAATTAGATTAAAACATTCAGGATATTTACTGCGGATTTCAATATTAAATATTTCCGCATATCTAAATAATTCTTTTAAGTAATTTATTAACGGTAACTCGCCTGTTTTATATTTCTTTTCTATATTTTCAAAATTAGAAAGCTTATTCGGATACAGCTTTGGCTTTACATCAGATAAGATTTTTCTAAGTTTTTGCCGCTTCGCTCCGGTATTTTCAGCAAACTCAATTGATTTAAAAAGCGAAGCCAAGTTCCTATAATAAATTTCCTTATCCTCTAATCCCTCAAATACTAATTTGTCAGGATTTTCTAAGGCATAGTAATCAGCGCCTTGAATATATCCATTTTCTAATAAATAATCTAAGATAATTTTTTTATTCTTCCCAAGACCGCCTAAGATTGATGGATCAAGCCTTCCAACAGAGCCTTCAACACCCGCATATTTAAAGCTTTTGCCATAATATGATTTAAGATACTCAAGTATATGCTTTATATTTTTTTGAACTTCAAGATTTGCATGCGCGCTGGTAATAAGATATATCTTATTACGACTTGTCCCATTGAATGATTCAACAATCCTGCCGTATTCATTCGGCAGATTAAAAACAGAATAATCTGCCTGCGAATAAGCGGAAAAGTTTGTAACCAGGAATGTAAATAGAATAAAAAAAGATACTGTCCTATGGAATAAGACTGTATTAAATAGACATGAAAATATCCTGCGATTTTTCATAATTTCCCTTTCTCCTAAAACCCATCTTCCGAATTATGATCTTCTATACATTATTATATTTCTAATATGTTCCGTTAATTATACGTATTTTTGAATGATTATCAAGCGAAGTTTTTGCGAAGATTTAACAGATCAGCCGCCTGCCATAAAACGAAAAATCTCAATATTATCGCCATCTTTTAAGTCTACTGCCTCAAACCCGCCGCATCTTAGTATTTCTCCATTATACTCAATAACAATAGAACTATGGCCGGTAATACCAATATTATTCAAATAACCGCTTAAAGTATAACCGTTTTCTATGTCGCTTTCTTGTCCATTTACATTTATTTTCATTGTATCCTCAATAAACCGCAACGCCTGCATAACCTACTACAGCGCTCTTATCGCCTGTTACCTCTCCGCTCGTTGTATAATTAATCAGCTTTGCTTTTTTAGCGCCCAATTTTTTTGCAGCATACATCATAATCGCGCATGGCCCTGCGCCGCACATGCTTATGCCTTGCTCATTCACAACCTCGAGCATTTCGCGCGGATCTAATTTTAATATCTTATCAAGAACCAATCTATCGTTCTTCTCTGCAATACTTTGAGTTTCATAGTGAGTCATGTCTGAAGACGCAACAACCAATATTTCTCTGCCTAAGTTATTTGCGGTAATCGCAATTGCTTCGCCTATATCCTTACATATAGAGGCGCTGTATTGCATAACGCATATAGGCACAATTTTTGCATTTTTATTCAAATATTTTATAAATGGCAGCTGCACCTCAATTGAATGTTCATGTTCGTGCGCCTTTTTATCCTTGATTATAATATTTAAACTATCTGTCAGCTCATTAATAAATTCTTCGTTAATTTCTAAATTACCTATTGGAGTTTCCCACCCGCCGGCAGGATAGACGCTTATATCCTCGCCTAATCCTGTATGATTTGGGCCTATCACAACCACAGTATCAGGAATATTTATTCTGCCATATACCATCCCTGCAGTCTTCCCTGAATACATATATCCTGCATGCGGACATAGAATACCTTTTGCAGTAATCTTATTTTTATCATAAGAGGTATATTCCTTAAGCAGTTTTTGAAGCTCGTCTTTTCTGCCTGGATAAAACCTGCCTGCCTGCGCCGGTTTACGAATCTCCATTTATCCTCCTCTGCATTAAATATACTGCTTTATCCCTACATTTCTTGCTGCCAGCCGTTTTTTAATCCATATTTATCTAACAATTCTAACGCTCTATTATATTCCTCTTCAGTTAATCTTCTATTTATCTCTTTAAAATCATCAGCTTTATATGCAGGGTGATACTGCGCCATCAAGCTTACAAATATTTCCTTTGAAATACTTGCAAGCATTTTTAAAACGCCTTCAGTATTTTCAAGAGCGTTAGGTAATACAAGGTGCCTGACAATCAACCCTTTTTTTGCAATACCATTTTTATCGCGCACCAGATTTCCGGCCTGCTCAAACATCTTTTTTATAACTTTTTTATTTATCTCAAAATAGTCCGCTATTCCGGAATATTTTTTTGCCATTCTATTATCGCTGTACTTTGCGTCCGGAAGATAAATATCAACAAAACCATTTAATAAATTTATTACTTCAGCGCTTTCATAACCGCCGCAATTATATACTATTGGGATATTAAGCCCTTTTTGACGCGCATAATACACTGCTTCAGCCACGAATGAACTGTAATGAGTCGGCGTTACAAAATTAATATTGTGCGCGCCGCGTTTCTGCAATGACAGCATACAGCCAACAAGCTCTTTGAGCGTAATTTCACGGCCATTTCCCATCTGGCTTATTGGATAATTCTGGCAGATACAACAATCTAAAGAGCAAAAACTAAAAAAAATCGCGCCGGATCCATGTTCGCCGCTTATTGGCGGCTCTTCGCCAAAATGCAGATTCTCGCTCGCTATCTTTATTTCACGGCCTGCGCCGCATGCGCCTATTTCTCCGCTTAATCTTTTTGCGCCGCATTCCCTGGCGCATAATCTGCATGGTGAAAACATATTTTTTAATGTTATTATTTTTTCTTGAGGAGTCATACTATCTCATCATTATTAATCCGGAAATAATTGTCTTTATACCCAGGTAGATCACAATTGAACCGCAAATCCTCTGTATAAAACCGTAAATCTTTTCATTTACAATATATTTTGTTACATACCCTGAAATTCCCGCTAATATAAGAAATGGCGATAATAAAGTGCCCAGACCAAACGCCGCAGCGCCTAAACCGCCAATAATTTCATTTTTTGCGTTAAGCACCAAATATGATAATACAGCCACAAGCGGAGCGCAGGGCAATAATCCTTTCAGCACTCCTGCAACAAAAATACTTCCGTGATCCCACCTGTGAATAAAATCGCAGACCTTCCATCGTGTTAATCCGCCTAGAATTATTGTAAGGCCTAAGAATACAATAAAAATTCCGCCGCCAACCTCTATACGGTATTTGACGTCCGAAATAAACACTATTGTGCTCAAAAGCTGCCCTGAAAAACCGGCAATCGCGCCAAGCGCAATATAAGCAGTAATCCTGCCGAACGAGAATGTTAATCCGGCCTTAAGCCCTGCCCGCCAGCTTCGTTTTGTGCCGGCAAAATATGGCAGCATAACAGCGGATGAAGCAATGCACGGGCCCCAGCCCATTGCCAAACCTGTAAGAAATAATTCAACAAAAAAACTTTTCATATATTTTTATTTAGTTATTTTTTTAAACTTCCTTTTTCCGACTTGAAGAACCAGTTCATTAGAAATCACAACATTATGATTCATATCAGAGATTTTTTCCTGATTAATCTTTACGCCGCCCTGTTCTATCATTCTGCGAGCCTCATTTTTAGAGCTTACCATGTTTGAAGAAATCAAAAGCTCAACAATATTCACATTATCTTTTTGCGCGGCAAATGTTTCCATATCAGACGGGAGACTATGTTTTTGAAATACTCGTTCAAATTCATTTAACGCTTCATCAGCGTCATTTTTCGAATGAAATTTTGAAACAATTAAAGAAGCAAGTTTTTGCTTTGCTTTTTTTGGGTGAAGCTCTTTAACTGTTTTTATATCTTCCTGAGTCAATAATTCATAATAACGCCACATAAGATCATCTGAGATTGACATGATTTTGCCAAACATTTCAAAAGGCTCTTCGCTTACGCCGACATAATTATCATAACTCTTACTCATCTTTTTTTCGCCGTCTAAACCCTCTAAAAGAGGAAGCGTGATAACGACTTGCGGTTCCTGCCCGAAATGACGCTGAAGTTCTCTGCCTACTAAAAGATTAAACTTCTGGTCGCTTCCGCCAATTTCAACATCAGCCTTTAACTCGATTGAATCATATCCCTGAATAAGCGGATATAAAAATTCAAGTATACTTATCGGCGAATTATTTTGATAACGTTTCTGAAAATCATCCCTCTCCAGCATGCGGGCAACGGTATATTTGGACGCAAGATTTAAAATACCTTCGACCCCGAGCTTATCAAGCCACGCGCTATTGTAAACTATTTTTGTTTTTTTCTTATCCAGGATTTTAAACATCTGATCATTATAAGTCTTAGCGTTACTCTCTATCTCGTCCTTAGTCATTGGTTTTCTAAGAACATTTCTGCCGGACGGATCTCCTATGCGCGCTGTAAAATCTCCGATTATAAATATCACATCATGTCCGAGATCTTGAAACTGCCTGAGTTTTTCGAGCACAACCGTGTGTCCTAAATGTATATCCGCTGCCGTAGGATCAGCGCCAAATTTAATTGTAAGTTTTTTCTTTTTCTTTAATTTTTCCAGCAGTTCATTTTCTGATATTATTTCCAATGTTCCGCGTTTTATTACATCAAGAAATTCTTTCATACCAGCTCCTCTTTATTCTCTCCGGTTCTATCGATCGAAAAATGGATTTTTGCCGGTTGCGCTTAACGGCAAAGCATATGCGATTTTTACAGATTTATCAAAAAGGCCGGCATGTATTGCCGCAAGCCCTGCTGAATACATTATCCTGTTATCTATACGAAAATCCGCTGCCTTTGAAACAGCTGATCCAACAGCAATACCCAGGTCACCCGGCGTAAACGCGCACAATGCGCCGGCTTTTTCATTTGCTTCGCAGTCTTTATACCCGCAAATCCCGCAAACCTTTAGAGCTAATCTCTGCGCCTTAGTGCCAATTAAAATAACAACCTCTGCTTGTCTTATATTCCCTGCGTCGCGTTTAAATCCTGCATGGCCGTGTTCCTTTGATATTTTTTCCATCTCAAGAGCAATCTTTTCTTTATTATCTCCATCAACAATAAGCGTCACAATATTATCAATACCTTTAGCCTTTGGCGCTGTCCGCGCGGAAATTGTAATAATCTCAGCAAGCGTTTTTAAAATACTCATATTTTCCTTTTCCTTTATCATGCTGATAGAAAAAACCCGGGATGACTCAATAGAATCAGCTGACTTCTACTTCACATACGCTTTTACTATCTTTTTCTCATCCAGCGGCCTGTCTCCCATTCCTGTTTTAGTATTTTCTATTTTCTCGACAACATCATAACCATTAATCACTTTGCCAAATATTGTATGCTTCATATTCAGCCACGGCGTTTTAGTAACAGTAATAAAAAATTGACTGCCATTTGTGTTTGGCCCTGCGTTAGCCATTGCTAACAGGCCTGTTTTATCAAACGTAACCTCAGGCGTTACCTCATCCTCAAACGGTTTACCCCAAATTGACTCGCCGCCGCGGCCTGTGCCTGTCGGGTCTCCGCATTGAATCATAAAATCCTTTATTACCCTATGAAATATAATTCCGTCATAATAACCCTTTTTAACAAGCTTTGTAAAATTTTCACATGTTTTTGGAGCAACATCTGTCATAAGCTCCATTTCAATATTACCTGCGTTTGTTTCAAACACAACAACAGGATTTCCCTTTTTTTCTTTCATAGCAAAAAGCCCCCTGATACATAAAATAATTAATAACATTATAATTGTTATTCTTTTCATGGTTACCATTATACATTTCCCTCCTTTATTTTCAATAAATAAGTTTAATAAGTTATAAAAGTAACACTTAAACACATATAAAGACTCTACTTCGTCATTCTGAGCGAAGCGAAGAATCTTCGTTAAAGATTCCTCTTCCAAAGATCCTTCGGTCGCTGCGCTCCATCAGGATGACGCAGTAGCATCATTTACAAAACAGCCTACCGCAGCATTATATTCCGGATTTTTGGGAATAATTACCCTCTTTCCTAATTCGGTTTCAATAAAATACCTTATTGCCTTATTTTTTGCCAGCCCGCCTACAAATACAATTACCTCATTTTCAAAGTCTTTTAAGTGCCTCTTAACCATGTTAAATACTGAATAATTAACGCTGCTTGCTATGCGTTCCGGTGTTTGGCCGTCAACTATATGGCCTATGATTTCTGACTCCCCATATATTGCGCATGTATTAGACAATTCCAATGGATTTTTATAGTATTCGCCAAATTTATTTATCGGCACACCTAGTACACGCGCCATGTTTTCCAAATACCTTCCTGAGCCTGAAGCGCATTTATCATTCATGATAAAATCAACCATTTGATTATTTATTACCTTTATTACTTTATTATCCTGGCCGCCAAGGTCAAGTATTGTAAAATCAATTTCTTTAACGCTTACTATTGCGCCATTAGTGTGAGCTTCCAGCTCTGTGATAGCGCTTCCCCTTTTAATATCAACAAGCCCTCTGCCATAACCTGTTGATGTTACTGAAGTAATGAATTTAAAGCCGGGATTTATGTTATCAAGATTTATATGCATAAGCCCGGCCATGCGTGAACAATACTGCTTATAAAACTCAATTGTGTCAAATTTCTGATACTTTATTGAGCTTATATCCTCTCCATAAACTATTTTAACAAATCTCGACCCTAAATCAATGCCTAATTTCACTCAAAACTCCTTAAAACAAAATTTTATTTATCTTTAATCATATTTATGAATGCTTCTAATCTTACTTTTGAACGCGCTGACAATTTACCGGGCCTATCTTCTTCCAATGTTAAAATCGGTATATCAAGCTGTTTTCTAAATACTATGTCCTCAGCCTGCCTGTGACAAAAACTCTGCACATAATGAATGATTCCTTTAAGCCCGCGCCTTTTAATTTCAGTCTGAATATCCTCTATTCTATTAAACACACTGTAAGGATAAGTATAATCCAAATACTGTTTAATATATTCTTTTTTTAAATTTTTATCATTAACCTCTTTATTCCAAAGCTTTGGAAATGTAAACTGCCGCTGAACCTCTTGATACATTACCCTAGCGCCTTTTGCATCTATGAAATCGTATAAATCTGTAACAATCGGAGGCACTCCGATATATCCAAGCCTAAGCGGAACATTTTTTTCATCTTTAATGCCTTTAATATAGCCTGAAATATCTCTTTTAAACCTTTTATAGTCGCCGTTAAAATCGCTTGCTGATACCTGCCACATATGCAGGTCTTTGCTTGGAACGTGTTTCCCTGTGAAACTATATTCGTCAATCTCATACATGATTTCACGAATAGGCTGAATGTCTTTATACGTGTTAAAAACATCGTCCCATGATACATTCAGCGCATCCATTAAATTTTGCAGTTCATCTTTCATTAACAACTTATTTTTACCGTAAGGATAAGAAAATGGTATACATTCAATATTTTTTAACGCAAGGATATTTAATAAGGAGTGAGTGTCAGAGCAATCGCCTTGAACAATGCCAATAATTTTTTTTATTTTATGCCTAATTATTACTCCGAACAATCCTTTAATCCAAGAACAATAGCTCCTCGGAAAACCATAATCCTCAGCTATTTGAATATATTCAGGCGGATTTTCACTTGTAATAAAAATATTGTTCAAATCAACAGGTATCAAGCCCGCTGAAAAAACTATTTCAATAGGCACAGTACTTGTAAAACCAATTTTTTGTTTCATCAGCAATCCCAAACCGTTATATAACTAAAACATTCTCTTTTTCAACCCAGCCTTTTAATCCTTCGTCCTTAACGCCAACCTCAAACCAGCTCCCATTTACAGTTATTATTTGCGCCTTTTTACCCTTTGGCGCAGTAAATCCGACTACATTGTCCGTATCAGGCCCGGAATATACATTAACATTATCATTTAACACAACCGCATGCTTTGTATGATAATAGTCCCAATAAACTACAAAGCTCCAACAGGCAAATAATATTAATAGTGAAAGAACCGCTATTTTTGTCCAATAAATCCATCTTGGATAAAATCTTCCGGATAGTATAAGCAGGATAAAAAACGATGTATAGAAAAAAAGAACTGAATATAACAGCTCATTTATACTGAAAAATGTAACGGCATTTTCCCACAACGGCATCTTCTGATTTGTAATTGTATTAAACAATTTTCTATTATAGCGAATATACTCATCTCTTGGTTTTAAAAGATAAGCCCGCTCATTATAAAGAACAGCCATTCCAAGATTATTAAGCCTATAATATGCGTTACTCATATTATAAAAAAGCTCAGCTGAATATTTATTTTGAAATTCAAGCCGCTCATAAAGATTTAGAGCGTCCTCATATTTTTCCTGCTTATACAAATTATTCGCGTCCTGAAAAAATGAATTAAGCTTATCCGCGTAAGAATATCCTACGCTCAAAATGAAAAACAATATTATACAAGAAATTTTTTTATTCATATATTTACCCCGAAATTTTCTTATCCCACACAGTGATATTCTTCTTTAATTCTTTTAAAACGCCGGCTATTTCTTCCTTATTTACCGACGCCGGAGCAAACCTCATAAAATCCAGTTTCTCCCAAATATTCACAATATCAGCCTTAGCGCCGGAATCAAAGTCTAACCGCATTTCTAACACATTAGTAATTGTTCTTATACTTAACGCAGAGAGATCAAGATTCAACTTCATTGAAAAGTAATCAGCAAGCGCGCCGGATAATAAAGATACCACTCTTTTTTCGTCGCTTGGAATAAACTTTTCAGCCTGCTTAATCTTTTTGACCGCGCAGCGCAGAGCCTTTCTCTTTCTATCCCACACTGCATTTGATTTAATTTTTATCTGATAAATATTAAAAACAATAAGAGAAAAATATATAAGCGGTAAAAATATCACTAATATCCAAAAATAAGATTTCTTATACAATTCAGCCGGCCGAGTTCTTAATTTAGTTGATTCATAAATAAACCTGATATCCTCGCCTATTATTTTAATGTTATCTGAAACAAACATTTCCTTTGCAGTTTCTGTTGTCTCATTATTTTTTTGTTTAACGGAAATTAGCTCTTTTTTAGATGATAAAGTTTTATAATTTCTCGCAGTTGTGTCAAAATATGTAAATGTTACATTCGGAAGCTGCAGCCTGCCGGAAACCTTAGGGACTAGAACAACCTTAAATATTTTTTTACCGGTTACCTTATAACCCGCTTTTGATATATCTAAAGATGTTATTGTATCATATCTTTTAAAAACGGCGTTTTCTTCTATCACAGGCTCGGTTATGGATTTTATATTTCCTTCGCCCTGTATAGTAATAATGTAATTTATTGCGTCGCCGGTTTCAACATTCTTATTATCAACCGACACATCCATCGTGTACCTGCCTACAGTCCCGTTAAAGGTTTTGGGTTTATTATCTGACGGCAAAGGCATTACATTAACTTTTATTGGCTGAGAGGTTAATTGAACCGGCTTTCCTCGAGAAAAGAAATTTGCAAAGAAATCATCGCCTCTTGAACCAAAATCTTGAATACTGCACGTTAAATATGCGCTTCCAATTGTATGCGCGCCGTGCGTAGTAGGAAACAACGCTGTTTGTATTTCAGTAACTTTATATCTTGCGCCATTATAATCAGTCAAATATGTTTTTTGCGGAGGAAGGTCCTCAGACCAAAAACCGGATGTGTCGGGAGGAGTATATCCCGGAGCGCTCAATAGGTCAACCTTGGTAAAAAATCTAAATGTCAGAATAAGCTGTTCATCTACAAATATATTTTTTTTATCTATACTCGTCGTAATAAAAATATCCTTCTCATTAGAAGGCCTTACAGTCTGTCCTGCTCCATCCTGTGTTACTGCCTGCTGATGAGGTTTTGCCGCAGATGCGGTTGACTGATATTCAGCCTGCGTCACTTCGATATTTATTAATTCGGTCTGATAATCCTTACCCTTATATGATATTTTAATAGGCCCGATGCTATATTTGCCTATAGCCTTAGGAGCTAAAACGTAATTATAGGCCAACGATGATGAAACCGCGCCATTAACAATTGAAACATTCTGCGACCTGCCTGAAGAATATGCTGTAAATCCATCCATCCCTGCAAGCGTTGGATTAGGAAGATTGGAGACATCGCCGGTGATGGTTACCTTAAGAACAATCTGCCCATTCTGCGGTACGCTATTCTTATCAACAGACGCAGAAATAGAGATATTCTCTGCAAATATACTGCCAATAAGTATATTCATTAAATAGAGAGCACATAATATTTTAAGAATAATTTTCATACAACACCTTAGCGCCTAAACACTCACTTCGTCATTCTGAGGGTTACTACCCGAAGAATCTTCGTGAGTAATTTCTTTTTCGGAGATCCTTCGGGAGCGATGCTCCCTCAGGACGACGCAGTAGCGTCGCCTAAACACTCAAACACTTCCTTTACCAATCTTGTTCCTTCGCAGCTAAGCCCGGAATTTTCATCTTCCTGTCATTTCCGGGTTTACCCTCTTCGGCAAGCGCTTCTAAAAGCCTCTCAGCGTCTTCCTTTTTCATACCGTCTTTTTTATCTTGTTTACCCTTTTCCTTGTCACCTTCGTTCTTTTTCTCCTCAGCTCCTTTATCCTTTTGTTTATCTTTTTGTCCGCCTTTTTGCTTATCTTGATCTTTACCTTTATCCTTTTCTTTATCGCCCTCTTCGTTCTTCTTATTCTGCCCCTCATCCTCTTTATATTCTTTACCCTGCCTGCCTTTTTGGGAATCTTTTTTATCCTTCTTCTCATCTTTTTGTGTCTTCTGCTGTTCATTTTGTATTCTTTGAACAAACTGAAGATTATACTTTGCATCCTTATCATTAGGATTAAGGCCTAAAGCTCTCTTATACCCTCCTGCCGCTTCTTCATAATTACCGAGCCTGTAATTTGTATTGCCTATATTATAGTAAGTCTTTGACTGAAGCGCAACATCATCGGTATTTAACGCTTTTTCATATTCAGATAACGCTTTTTCATATTCATTCTTTTTATATAATGCATTACCTTTATTATAATTCAATACAGAAAACGAAGAATTATTTTTTTCCCCTTTTTCATAACGCGAAACAGCTTCGTCATATTTAGACTTTTTGTAATATCTGTTTCCTCTATTAACACAACTTACTACTGAAGCATTTACTAACACGGTTAAAAGAATGTAATGCATTAATAATGTTATACATAATCTAAGCTTCATAATTAATCCTTTTTTCATTTTCTGTTAACTGTTTCCCTGATAAACAACTCTAGAATAAGTATAAAAAGTCCGATGAAAATAAAATAGTAAAATCTTTCTTCGTACCGGTTTTTAGTATTTTGTGAGAGGTCTTTCTTATCCATATTTTTTATTAAATCAGCTATCTTGTCAATTTCAATATTGCCCTTATTAGCGTAAAAATATTTTCCGTCTGTAATAAGCGCTATTTTCATTAAAAGTTCAGCATCGAGACGCGACATAATTGTCCTTCCGTTTTTATCCTTTTTATAATCTAAATTACTGTTCTGATCTTTAATAGGTATAATCTCTCCGTCCTTATTTCCAAAACCAATAGTATAAATAGTAATGCCTTCTTTTTTCGCGTCTTCAGCAGCGTTTATCGGATCGCTATTGTGATCCTCTCCGTCAGTAAGTATTATTAAAACCTTATGCTTACGCTCAGCTTGAGAAAAAGTTTTGACCGCCAGCCTTATCGCTGCGCCTATCTCTGTTCCCTGCTGAGGGACAATACCAACATCCAGGTAGTTCATGAATAATTTTACAGCGCCGGGATCCAGGGTTAGCGGACACTGAACAAAAGCAAGCCCTGCAAAAGCAATTATACCTATTCTGTTACCTTCAAGCTCGGCAGCAAGCCTTTTTAATTCCTCTCTTGCCCTTGTCATTCTGTTTGGTTTTATATCTTCAGCAAGCATACTGAGAGATGTGTCAACTGCAATTAAAACATCAACGCCTTTCCTCTCTATTGTTGTCATCTTTGTTCCAAACCGCGGGCCTGCCAGCCCGAATAAAATAAAAAATAACGCTGTTACTGTTAGTATCATCTTAATTCTTTGTCTTTCCCAAGTCTCTTCGGGAATCAGTTCATTTATAAGTTTAAGATTAATAAATTTATTAATCCTGTCTTTTTTATTTTTCCAAATAACTATCAGGGCAAAAATAATAATTGGAATTAAAAATATCAAAAATAAATAAATTGGCTCAGAAAAATTCATAATGTCTCCAAAATGTTCGCATTATGTTAAACTTGATATCAACTGATTAGAAATTAATATTAGCAGGATGTTGGAAATTTGAGCGGCCATGGTGTCCCGCCTTTAGGCGGGACGAGCGAAAATTTCCATCAAGATTGAAAATTCACGGCGGGGATTTTCAATCGTTCCTGAGAATATTATTTCTAATCAGTTGATAATATCATTCAATATTTTATACTTACGGTATTCGTTTCCAGATAAAATATTTTAAAATCAGCTCAAGCAATAATAACAATAAAGCCGGAAATAAGAAAAATCTAAATAACTCAGTATAGTTAGTGTATTCCTTAACTCGAATCTCAGATTTTTCCATTGCGTCAATCTGTTTATATATACTCTTGAGGCTCTCCTCGCCGGTTGCCCTAAAATATCTGCCGTCTGTAGCAAGCGCTATCTTCTGAAGCGCGCCTTCATCAAGATCCTCTTCAATTTTCACATAGCGTTTACCAAATATCGGGTCGTCTATAGGATACAAAGCGCCGCCCGGAACACCTGCGCCAATTGTATATATCCGAATACCCAAAGCTTCGCACGCCTTAGCGGCAGTAACAGGGTCTATCTCGCCCATATTATTCCTGCCATCAGTCAACAAAATAATAATTTTGCTTTTTCCGGAGCTGTCTTTTAATCTGTTAGCGCATGTAATAAGCGCTGTGCCTATTGCAGTGCCGTCAGTCTGAGTTATTCCTATTTCAACATTGTTAAGAAAATCCAAAAGCGAGTTATAATCAACTGTGAGCGGACATTGAGTAAAAGAAACGCCTGCAAACACAACAAGGCCGATACGGTCATGCTTTCTGCCTCGGATAAATTCCTTTACCACCTCCTTAGCTGCAAAAAGCCTGTTATTCGGCTTAAAATCTTCCGCCTTCATACTAGACGAGGTATCAAGACATAACATTATATCATAACCTTTTGTTATAACTTCTTCAGATTTACTGCCTGACTGCGGCCTTGCGGCTGTAAATATTAAAAGCGCGATAGCCAATAACCTGATTGCCAAAAGTATATTTGAATAATATTTTGGCTTTTTATCTTTGAATACCGATTTAAGATTACTAATATCAGAATATTTTATGTATGAGTTACCTGCGCCCTTATTTCGATTAAACCACGCCAATACCGGCACAATAACCAACAAAAACAATATGTATGAGTACGCAAATCTAAACATAAATTCCTCAATGAATTAAAGAGTTTAACACATCCCCCCATGTACTCCCCGGGTATGTTTTCGCTCCTTAACTATTTTTACGGCTGTATCGTAATCTTCCTCAATTACTTTCTTATCCGGTACAAATTTTGCGAATTTTACCAAGTCGCACTCCTCTAAAAATTCTTTAATTTCTGTTACTAATTTTTTATCAATCTTTGCGTTCTTAAGCGCAAAATATACCTCATGTGTCGTTTTATCAAGAATTTCAACATTGAATCCGGATTCCAGATACACCCTTATAGTTTCTGAGATGCCGATATAGAATTCCTTTATAAGGCCTTCTTCAATATACCCTAAAGTTTTTAGCCTTTGCAATTCTCTCAGCGCTATTACATCCGGAGGCTCGATTATCTTTTCTTCAACGCCTAATATTTGTAAGAGTTTCTTTTTTGAATAAAGATAATAAAGGATTCCTCCGACAAACACGGCCATTAATAATACTCCGACAATGTAAAACCATACAGGATAGTACGCTCTTTTGGGGCGCTTGATATCCCTAATATCATCCGTATCACCCTTCTCTCTCTTTATTTCAACAACATTTATGTCTATTCCTTGAAGAGTTACAGCCGCTTTATTAACTTCAGGAGTTGTGTATGAAATATCAAAACCAGGTATTGCATAATATCCTGCCTTAAACACGCTAAGTTCATACTGCATTCGTTTTAAATATTTTTTACTAAATAAATTTTGTTTTCCGGGGCCCGTTACAGTAACATTTTTTATTTCAAATTCATTTAAGGCGTTCTCAGGATTAAACTCATCAAGCAAAATATCTTTATTAAACATAACATCAACTGTGTAAATAAATCTTTCCCCAATTGTTATAGTATTGGTGCTAACGTATGCCCGCGCATCTATGGGCAGATCAGTATTCATTGAATAAAGATTACTTAAAGTTAATAGAATAATAATAAACAGTAATGTCTGAAATAATATTTTTTGACGCATAATTTCCTTCATTCTATCTCAATCTTCGTTCTCTTAATTTAAAAAACTTAATAAGCGGCTCAACATAAGACGCATCCGTTGTTATTGTAATACTGTCAATACCTGAAGACCTTAATAGTTTATTTCTGCTATTTATAACCTCTTCAATCTTTTTATGCCACACTTTTTTAAAATAGTAATCTCCTGTGTCTATCTCTAAATCATGTCCGGTTTCTGCATCCCTAAGCCTTACAATACCGCATTCAGGCATATCCCTCTCTCTTGGATCATCGAGAATAATTGATATCAGATCATGTCTTTTATTTGTAATTCTAAGCATACGCTCATAACCTTCATTAATAAAATCTGATATGAGGAAAACCACAGCCTTTCTTTTGACCACATCATTTAAATATTCAAGAGCATTCTTAATGTCAGTACCGTTATTTTTAGGCTCAAAAAATAAAATTTCTCTTATCATTCGCAAAATATGTTTGCGCCCTTTTTTTGGGCGCTATATATTTTTCCACTTCATTTGTAAATATTATCATTCCGACTTTATCATTATTTTTTATTGCTGAAAAAGCAAGGATTGACGCAATTTCAGCCGCAATAGCTGACTTAAATTTTTCCTGACTGCCGAATTTTTGCGACGCGCTCATATCTACAAGCAATATTACAGTCAATTCTCTCTCTTCCACATACCTTTTAATATACGGATGGCCCATACGCGCAGTAACGTTCCAATCAATAGACCGTATATCATCGCCTATCTGATACTCACGCACCTCATTAAACTCCATTCCCCTGCCCTTAAACACGCTGTTATACCGGCCTGCAAATACCTCATTAACGAGCTTTCCTGTCGTTATTTCTATCTTTTTAACTTGCGCAAATATTTCCTTCGGAAGCATAAAAACTCCTAATAATTCAGAATCCGGAAGACAGAATTCAGAATCCAGAATTATTATTAATTCTACTTATATAAACTTCTAACAATTTACTTACTTCTTCCAATAATAGCATTAAAGAATCAGAATTCCCGTAGCCTAAATCTTTTGCAAGAATAAAATAGTACCTAGTCTCCTCTAGAGAACCTTGTGCTATATTATAAAACCTTATTTTATCTGCTTTACCACGTTTTTTGAAACCTTCAACAATATTAGCAGGAACAGATACAGCAGATCTCCTCAATTGTGAGATCAAACAATATTTCTCATGATCCGGAAAAGTCATAGTAAAACTATAAACACCTAACGCTAAACTATGAGCTTTTTGCCAAACTATTAAATCATTGAATTTTTTCACTCCATCCACCATTTACACATTCTCCAAAATTCTGAATTCTGTCTTCTGAATTCTGTCTTCTTTCTTACGGCACTTCGATTTCATTAAATATTTGTTTTATAATATCCTCTGATGTCATATCTTCTGCTTCTGCCTCATAACTTACAATCACCCTATGCCTCAGCACATCCATGCTAACTGCCTTAATATCTTCAGGCGTTACATACCCGCGTCCCTGCAGAAAGGCGTACGCTTTCGCGGCTTTAACTAAATAAATAGTAGCTCTTGGCGAAGAACCATAACTAATAAGGCCTTTTAAAGACGCCAAATTATGCTCTTCAGGATTACGCGTTGCAAAAACAATATCTAAAACATAATTGTGAATCTTCTCGTCAACATAAACCTCATTCACAATTTCCCGCGCTTTTAATATATCTTTTAATGAAATTACATTTTTTATTGTCGGCTCATGGCCGCTTGCGTAGCGTTTTAATATTTCTTCCTCCTCCTTTCTGGTAGGATATGTTATCTTTAGCTTCAACATAAATCTATCAACCTGCGCTTCAGGCAGAGGATATGTGCCCTCCTGTTCAATAGGATTCTGCGTAGCAAGAACGAGAAATGGTTTATCTAAAGGGAATGTCTGCGTTCCAATAGTAACCTGCCTTTCCTGCATTGCTTCCAAGAGCGCGCTTTGGACCTTTGCAGGCGCGCGGTTTATTTCATCGGCTAATATAAGATTCGCAAATATCGGGCCTTTCTTAACCTCAAACACGCCTTCCTGCTGTTTATATATCGGCGTTCCTATCAAGTCAGCAGGCAGAAGGTCAGGCGTAAACTGGAGGCGCTGAAACTTCCCGGTTATAGCGTCGGACAATGTCTTAACTGCCAGAGTTTTCGCAAGCCCGGGCACGCCCTCAATAAGTATATGCCCGTCAGCAAGAAGTCCGACTAAAAACTTCTCTACCAAATCACGCTGTCCGACAATAGCCTTTTCCATCTCCGCAAAAAGTATAGTGACAAATTCACTTTCCTTTTTTACCTTCTCATTAATTGCCTTAATATCAAATGACATGTTCACCTCCTAAAATAAGTTTAATAAGTTCTTCTTATGGGGACACTCCTCCCCAACCCTAAATCCTACCTTGAGGAATGTCCCCAATCGTTGTTAAAAAGTTTCAAAGGTTATTATAATTCTTCTCTATGTCATCCTGAGGATTACTATCCGAAGGATCTCCGCAAAAGGTTCCTTTCTCAAAGATTGCCACGGCTCGCAGTAACTCGCCTCGCAATGACATTCCTTTCTCTATTCCGGCTTCTGACTTCTGACTTCTGGCTTCTGTATTTCATAATTTAACTTGAAATATAAAGCAATCTAGTGTTAAATTATATAAATGTATTTTAAAAGGAACAAGTATGCGCAAATTAAAACATTTTTTTCTAATTCTTCTACTATTCGCTCTTAGCGTAGTTTCAGCCTATTCAGCTGATTCAACTTATGCCAAAGGACAGATAATTTTCAAGTATAAAGAAAATATTGCTAAGCGCTCAACCCTTTCTGACATAAAAAAAGAAACAATGAATAAACATAAAATTAAGAATATGAATCAGTTATTTAAAAACCGGAAAAATAAAACGTCAGCAAAAAGCTTATCAAGTATTCAAGCGCCCGACTTATCTACAGTTTATTATGCGGAAATTGACAGCAGTCTTGACCCGCTTGATGTTGCCAAAGAATTAGCAAATGATCCGGCTATAGAATATGCCCAGCCAAATTACTTAAGAGAGACATTTTCAACAACTCCTAATGATCCATATTTCAAACAGCAATGGGGATTAGCCAATGATGGCACATTCGCTACCGGCGCAATACCTAATAAGGACATAAACGCGCTTGACGCATGGGATATAACTACAGGAAGCAATACAGTTATCATAGCTATAATAGACACCGGAGTAGATTATAACCATGAAGACCTATCAGCTAATATGCGGCTGAATACAAATGACGGGCCGACTGAAAATGGTATTGACGATGATGGTAACGGCTATATTGATGACTACAGAGGCTATGATTTTTCAGGAAATACAGAGGTTTCTAATCAGTCGCTGGTTACGCCGGATAATAATCCGATACATTACAGCGGAGGCAATGGCTGGCATGGCACACACTGCGCAGGTATTGCAGGAGCAGTAAGCAATAATGGAAAAGGCGTTGCAGGGGTATGTTGGAACATAAAATTAATGCCTCTTAAAATATTTCCTAACGCATATGACAACATATCCGCAGAAGCAATTGAATACGCCGCAGATAATGGCGCTAAAATTTTAAGCTGCAGCTGGGGCGGGCCAAGCCCTGCTCCGACTATATTAACAGCTATTCAATATGCAAAATCAAAAGACTGCGTAGTTGTATTCGCTGCCGGAAATGATAATACTGAAACTCCAATATATCCGGCTTATTATGATGAGACAATTGCTGTTGCAGCCACAGACTGGAAGGATGAGAAAGCTTCTTTTTCAAATTACGGAACCTGGGTTGATATCTCGGCTCCCGGCGACAGTATTGCTTCCACTTATCCCGGCGATTCTTATGCTGAGGCTGACGGAACATCTATGGCATGCCCTATGATTGCAGGAGCAGCAGGGCTCCTGCTGGCGAATAATCCTTCTTTATCAAACACAAATATTACATCCTTACTTAAAGAATCCGCAGATAATACTGATGGCATTAATCCAGGTTATACAGACAAGCTTGGATCAGGCAGATTAAATGCTTATAAAGCGCTTACATTTTTAAGTATCGAGGAGGTTTTTGACGGCTTAGAGGAATATGATATTGATCGAACAACATCCCCCACATCATTATCAGCGCACTGGACTTCAGCGCTTACTGCCACAACTTATTATTACGCTATTGGAAGCGTATCAGGAGGATCTGATATTGTCGGATGGACAAATAATACTTTAAATACATCTGTCACTCATGGAGGATTAGATTTAATCCAGGGCCTGACATACTATTTTTCTGTATTTGCAGAAAATCTGACCGGTGATAAATCGGCTGTAACCTCTTCAAATGGAGTTACCGTAGATCTCGATAGAACAATAGTATACCCAAATCCATTTATCCCATCGGAAAGTAATTATGAACACATTACATTTACAAACATGTACCCCGGAGAAGACAATCTAACTATAAATATATACGCGCTTTCCGGAGAATTAGTTCGAATACTTACAGAGGGCTCAGAAATCACAGACGATCATTCAGTAAGAACAGCTGTTTGGGATTGTAAAAATGAATCAGGCAAACCTTGCGCAAGCGGGATATATATTTACACTATCATTGGAAAAAATTATAAGAAAACAGGAAAGCTAGGAATTATTAAATAATATATCAAATTCTTTCGTTGAAAGTTTTCCGCCGTTTTGCAGATGATTAATGAATTTTACGGTTAATTCAGCTTTATCCTTATACCCGGCGTCCATAAACAATTTATATAACCGGCCATAAGTATAAATAAAATTAGGATCAATTTGAAGCGCTTTAAAGAATTCATTATACGCTTCATTATATCTTCCCTGGCCCAAATACAGATTTCCGAGATTATGATGCGTTTGCGGATAATCATCCCTTACTGCTATAGCTTTTTTATAATATTCTATAGCATCATCATACTTTCCTAAGTCAACATACTCCATTGCAAGGTTATTATAAATTCTTCCGGATCCCGGAGAATGGTATATTTCATTTTTATAAAAGCTCACAGCATCAGACCATTCTAAATTACGCATATATGTTCTTATTCCAAAAAACACCATCCATAGTGTTAAAATCAAAATCCATGGAATCCGATATTTCATTTCTTGAAAATTAGTTTCCTTCTGAGGATCATTAAATAATCCGGCTAATATTATGCAGACTCCTATAATCGGAGTATAAAGCCAGTGTTCTAAATACATGGCATTAAGAGGAATAATACCCATAACAGTCGCCATATTTATAAAAAACCAGACTACGCCAAAAAATATAATTTTATTTTTTTTAAATGAAATATATGATCCAAATGCTGAAAAAAACACCGCAAGGCTTCCAAACAATCCGGAGAAAGATAGTAGTGTCGTATAACCCACATAGGGTTTTTCAAGAAATAAATTTAGAGGAATTACAATAAGCTTAGCATAGCTCCAGAGATTATTAATATAAGTAATTAATCTAATGTGCAGATTTTCCGTGTAAATATTCTTCTCCGCGGAAAGGCCTATTACTCCCGTAAAATTTACGACAAATAGTTTTATATAAAGATAAACTATAGATATTATTCCTAAAATTACTACAGCTATTATCGCGTTTTTCCGTTTCCCGTTATCGAGGCCTTTCCAGAAATAGATCGTAAATAATAACGCTAAACCCGGAAAGACTATTGTAGTCTCACGAGAAAGAAGCGCAAGAATAAAGCAAAGAAGAATGCCCGCATACTTCAACCCCATAGTCATCCTGAGGGAACGAAGTGACCGAAGGATCCTTGTGTAAGGAATCTTTTTTGAAGATCCTTCGCTTTGCTCAGGATGACGCGAGTGCTGCATATAAGACTGCTGTTTAAACAACAATATCTTTATAAACGCCAAACATCCCAATCCCAAAAAGAAGAAACCCAGCACATCGGATATGCCTGTTAAATAACTTACTGATTCAGGCTGAACAGGATGTATAAAAAATAATATTGATGCTATAGATGAACCGACAATTGAAAGCTTAAGTCTTTTTAATAATATAAATACAATAAAAGCATTGAAAATATGTAACAATACAGAGAACAAATGATAAGGCAAAGGATTTAGTTTAAATAATTTATAAAGAAGAGCGTGAAGAATGTTTTGAACAGGCCTGTAAAAATTACTGCCCAGTTCCATACTATTTTTGAAAAACTTTGAGAAAGGAGTAAGCGAATGGATCGTTGTATTTAGTTCTATGCTTAAATTATCATCGAATAAAAAAGGCGCATGCAAAACCACCTTGCCATAAAGAAGAATCCCAATAATAAATAATAAACCTAAGAAATAATAATTGTATCTTTTACCGGATAAGAAATTATTCATTTTAATTCCTACTTTCTCTCTGTCATTCCTGCGCAGGCAGGAATCTTCGCTTAAATTTTCATCCTAGCTATAAATTATTAAACACATGTTTTATATATTTAATATCTTCTTCTGATAATTCTTTGCCCTGCGCTGAGAGGTTAATATCTACCTGATTCTTATTTCTAAATCCCGGAATAACACAGCCCACAACCTGATGATATAATACATATTGAAGAGCAATTCTTGCAAGCTCTTTTGTCTCTGACCCAAACCGCTCCTTAAGTTTTTCCATTTTGGGAGCAAGTTTTTCCAGCGCTTCCTTTGAAAATTTTGGTTTATCCTTTCTGTGATCCCCTTCTTCAAATATAGGCGGATTACCCGGTTTAAACTTATCTAATAATAAACCTTGATTAAGAGGGCTAAACGCAACAAATGAAAGGTTGTTTTTTTCAAGGAGATTTCTTACTATTGAGCCTTCTGTAATAAATTTATCGTCCATTATATGCGCCCAGGACTGCAGAACATCAGGCTTTATTTTAGGTAAGAGCCTTTCAAAATCCGAGGAAGAATATGCTGAAAGGCCTATAATACGTATTTTCCCTTCCTTCTTTAGATTATTCATTGCATTAATTGCGTCGTCTAAATACTTATCATTTTTCCCAAAATTCCCATGATGGAAGTAATAAATATCAATATACTCGCGTTTAAGATTTATTAATGACTGTTCGCATTGATGGCGGATGTGGCTAGGCTCATAAGCATTTTCAGCAGTTCCCTTAAAATGCCCTACCTTAGAAGAAATTATTACATCTTTAGATTTTTTGCCTAATATTTTCGCAAGCATTCTTTCAGCTTTTCCGTCGCCGTAGCAGTCAGCATTATCAAAATGATTAACGCCGTTTTCAAGCGCATAAAGAATTGCTTCTCTTATGTCATCTTCATTAACATCAGCATAACCCGTTGCATATCCCTCTCTCCGGCTAGGCCCGCCCATTGTCCAGCATCCCAGGCTTATTTCTGAAACCTTAATACCGCTCATACCAAGCTTCCGATAATTCATATAAATCCTCTAGTCGAGGGGGAATAACCTCATCGATAAGTCTTTCCCCCTCATCCCAACCTTCTCCCCACAGGGGAGAAGGAGTTATCATAACACAGTCTACATATTCAGAAACAATATTGTTCATATATTATCCCTGCAACGTTCCTCTCCACTGTGGGGAGAAGGAGTTATCATAACACAGTCTATGCGCGAGAATCTTCGCAAACTAACATCATTTCAAAATGACAATAATTCTATACAGCTTGTAATATTGCTTCTGTGTTCTCTGTGTTCCTTATAAGCATTGAGCTCTTTCTATATTGAATAGGCTGCAAAGTTGCTTGTAATGAAAATGGCCTCATCGTAACGAAAAATTCCTGTAATGCCCGCCTAAGGTTTTTGTCTTCATTTTTTTTATCGAACAAAATATTTGTTTTGTTCAGCCAATCTGAATATGCCTTTAAAGTGCTGTAAAAATTATTTGTATGATACTCATAGTCATATAATATCAGCTCCTGCAGTTCCTCGACCGTGACGCTGTCTGACCTTAAGAGCGAAAGTATTGCGTCTTTATGCCGCATAAGCAGATTATAAGCTGAAATTTCTCTATAAGAATCAACTATTATTTCAAAACGATTATACATGTTATATAACTGATAATTAACTCGTAAAGGATATAATACTAAATAATATGCCAATCTCGCAAGTTTTGGCATATAATTTTTGAATACTATTTCTTGAGTATCCCTCAAAAACAAGCTGTTGTGAAATTGATTTATCATTCTTACTGCTTGATCTGCGGTAGTTCCATTTCTTAATAATTCCATCAGCATATCAAGTTGTAACTCGGCCCATGGCGTCTTTTCTGTAATCATGCCTATAAAAAAAGATTTAAGAACCCCATGTATGCCTTCTATTGCTTGATCATCATCTACTCCATTTTTTGACAAATCTTCTAGCGCTTTGTATATGATTGAAAACAAAAAGTCATTAGATAGCACTTTCTCATACATTACTTCAAAGTTATTACTTTTTGCTAATACGTGCAGTATTTTTCCCGCAATTAATTTTCTTTCAAAAACCTTTTGACCGGGTACGAGCATCGTAACTTTGTGCGCTATTTCCATATCTCTGATTTTTCTATTATGCGTTTTTTTACTCTCCTCATTTACAATATTTTCAATCCTTTTCAAAACAATATTATTGACTTCTTCTCCACTATAAATCAAATAAGCGTATAAACCAACAATATCAATCTTTTCTGAATTTGCAATATATAGATCACTAATTTCTGCTTCTATACTTTCGTGCTCAAGCAATTCTTCGAAAGAAATTTTCTTGGCCAAAATCATCTGATATACCCAGTCATCAATATACATCGTCTCACCGCTTATCATACATCCGAGCCAGACTGACGCGCTTTGAGCAGGCATATCTAGTATTTTAACATGTTTTATCTTTATTTCTTCCGGCATAGAACAACCAAGTCCCCTGTCATTTAAGCGGCCAATGAATTCATCTTTGGAATATTCCAACTTAAAAAATTTATCAACAGCCTCTTCTAATTTATCCGGGGTAATAACTTCTTCACCGGCAACGGCAAATTTGGCACTCATATTCATACCCGGCCCGGGTTTGATAATTCCAGACAATTCCTGCGCAGGCCCTCTGTGCATCTGCTGGATTACTTTAATATTCCGTTTTTTATACACATATATTTTCTTAATAAATAACGCTATTTGCTTCTTTCGCTGTAATGCTAATTTATCAGCATCAAGATCAGTATCTCTTAATATATTATTTTCCATAATATACCGCGTAATTTGCTGGAGCGCTATTAAATCATCTATAGTTAATTCGTCTAATGATTCAAGATTAATCTCTATTAGAGCCTTAGGAAATAAATTTCCTGAGTTTACAGTGTTTAGTTTTGATATATACCAATCTAAAACTCCCCTGATAATCACTTTATCCGCATCCGATAATTTCATAGTTACTCTTGCATGTATAAGATCTACTAAGATTTCATTTGATATGAATTTGTGGAAAAGGTTAGAACATTCTTCTCCCGGTTTAGGAGCAGAACACTTAATATCAGAGAGAACTTGACTACGTTCTATTTCTGATATTGAATCCTCTGAGGAAGACTTCGAAGTTCTTGGGGACAAGTCTAATTTTACCTCGAAATCACCAAATTCATTAATAAATAGTTTCCAAATGTATTCTGTTTGATCCACACCTCTTAATGTTCTTAATGTTCCATCATCCCAAATATAACCCTTTTCTATCAAATCGTCCCTAATGATAATAAATTTATTCATTACCTCAATATCATCCGCAGTTAATTTTATATTTTGATATAATTTTCCGGCTAATATTTTCAATTCATCGGGTATACCGCCAATTACTTTTCTAATATTTCCAATCTGTTTAAGTATTGTTAAATACATAATCCTTTTTTGTTGGCTATATATCTCACCTCTGGAATAATGATACAATAGCAAATCATCGCCTGCATCATCAACTACCTGCGTAAAATAATAATGCATATAGTTCCTTTCCATACTATCTAACCCTCTTTTTTTAATCTCTGCTTTAAATTTTTCTAATTCTTGCTGAAATCCATCAAATTCCAATACCAATAGTTCAGGACATAAAGTAGCGTCATTCGAGAACCTTGCTTCAGGAATACTCATATCGCCGCATCTCCAATTACGTATCTGCTTAATATAATCAATAACCCTAAATGCTTCCAGCATCTTGCGCGTTAATTTTATAGGGTTATATTTAGGATCTAATCCTTGCGCAATAATTTTTTCTTTCTCTTGTTTTATATATCCATCCCTATCTGTTGCAAGCTCTGTATCTAAGTTCAATCCTCCTTTCTTTAAAAATGAAGATATTGCTGTTTTTAATTCATCATCACTTCTGTCTTGTAAGTATTTCATTCTGATAAAATCATCTATTTCATATCCCTTTGCGACCCTCTCTCCTATTTCATCTCTTAAGATAAGATCTATTAATTCAGGAGGCAAAGGAGGAGTAAAGGCTTCCTTAGCGTTCAATCTTATCTGTGACAATTCATATAATCTATTATCCTTTATTTTTTGGATAAACTCTTCATCAGTTAATGGTTTACCGCTATTATTGTATTGCCACCATCTAAACTCGCCATTGATGCCATAGGCCAATGTTTTCATCCAATTTGAATTTATTTTTTCAAGAGTATCTACATCCAACTTTGCCAATAAAAATTGCGCAATATCCGTACTAAATCTTTCTCTAAGGATTCCATCATACTTATAGATATGCTTAAACACATTATCCAAGTATCTCCGTTCATCAACTCCTTGCAGTTCATACTTTTTTATTGTCCTTAAAACAATCCTTTTTGTATCTATGTCAGCCCATCTTGTGAGCTCTTTTAATTTTTCAGTATCATTTAAATCTGCCCATCCGGCAAGTCCCTTTCTTACCATATCAACAAACTGCATTGGAATACTTAATTTATTTCCATTTTTACCAAATTTCTTTTTCTTTTCTTCAAATATGTCTCTATAAAAAATATCAAAGCTAAAAGCATCAGCATAATATACAGCTATTTCTAAACTCTTTCTATTAGGAAATATTTTTTTTATAGCTCGTTTTTCAGCTTCTGTTAAATAATCATATTCGTCATTTATAACTATTTCTTGAAAACCATTCTTTTCAGCCACACTTCCCTGCTTTTTGCCTAAAAGCATTGTTGAAAGCCTGTCTTGGTTTAATCTGTACTTCGGGATAGTCATGCAGAGCTGATATGCGTTTTCCATTAATATTGACCGATCTAAATCATAGTCTCTTAATTTATTCGTTTGTTTATTAATTTCATTAATAACCCCAAAGTAATCTGATTCGTTTAAACTTTCTCTTAATTTTCCTTTCAAGTCATTATATGTTTCCGTTATTCCAAATAAGTCTTTTAGTATTTGTGGCGCAATACCTAATCCATATCTTTTTC
>JBDRED010000026.1:0-35347 GCA_043820025.1 Elusimicrobiota bacterium | reverse complement strand
TTTTGATCAGGAACGTCTAAGAGGCCGCCAAACCGAATTCTCGGAACCCAGATCATGTCCGGATATTTTTCTTTTAATGTTTCTAATAACGACGCTGTTCCTAAAAGCGCTAAATCATTTGGAGTTTGATCCGCAATTTCTTGATAAGCGCGAGTTGTAATTTTTACATGGCCAGTATTATACTGCGCGTATGAACGGACAAAGTCGCTGAGAACTCCGCCCATCCAGCTGTACAAAAAAACCGTTAAAAAAACTCCGGAAGAAACCATTATTACAGGAAAGAGGCTTCTGTGGTGATCGCGTAACAAGCCTTTTATAAGAAATTTTATCATTATTTTCCTCTTAGAGCGTCGGTTGGTTTTAACTTTGAAATTTTTCTGCTTGGCAGATAGCTGACTATTGTAACTGTGATCATGATAATGGATACGGTAATAATGACCAGTGTTATGGAGTATGATGGAAATAGTTTTCGAACTAAGGGGAATCCATAATCCTCTGCCGCTTCAGGCAGGCTCATGCCTGTCTTTGCGAAATAATAAATTAAAGGCGTTCCATAAATGGCAGCTATTCCAACAGCCAATATCCCGTTCATTGCGCCTTCGAGCGTGAATAGGAATATTACTTTAAGCCTTGTCATGCCTAAAGCCATGAGCGTTCCGATTTCTTTTCGCCTTCTAAATATTGCTAATACCTGTGTGTCGAATACAGCGAGCATTACTAATAGGAGCAGGATAAAATAAAGCATGCCTGACCAGATTCTTTTTGATGCTACCATGTCAGTCAGATCTTTGAGTAAGAACGCCTGAGTTTTAAATCTCCAATTAACCATATCTGACGCAGAAGAAGCTTTGTCCTCGGGGATAATAATTATCGTTGCTTCATCTTTAAGTTCTGTCATATTTTGAAGATTATCTAATGGAACCCACAATTGTCTCTGGTCGATTGTGGGCACATTTGTATGCATAAACGCTGCAATCTTGCCTTCTGTTGCGTCAAATGTTCCTTTGGCGTCTCTCCATCTTATTGTTATATAATCTCCAATCTTTAATGAATTACTTTTTGCCATTCGCGTTCCTGCTAAAATAGGAAGAATATCCTCGTCAGTTATAAGTTTTTCAGTTGGGATTTTTAATATTTTTTGATTAGGATTAATGCCCTTTAAAAGTATAGATTGAACGCGGCCTTGAGGGTATATTGATGCCTGTCTTATTAATATAGGGACTGAATTTTCATCGCTAAATTCAGAAGGGATTTTGCCATGGCTGTCATCATAAGACATAGGGTCATAGGGATCGTAATTTGCATGCCAATACTGGCCGCCTGATATCTCGTCGTCAATCATCGCTTTCATTCCAAACTTAAGCATTCCGCTGAATATTCCTTGGTGCGCTATTATTAAAACATAAGCGAATGACAGAACAGCTACATTAATCCATGTCATAAGTCCTCTGCCGGCAACATTTCTATAAGCGAGTTTAAATATAATCATTTTATATCCTTTCGTCTTTAGCTACGCGTCCGTCAAATAAATGTATTTTGCGTTTAAGATAGCTTATTACCTTATCATCGTGCGTTGAAAAGATAAATGTGGTTTCCAAATCATGGTTTAGATCAGACATAATTTTTAATATATTATGCGAATTTTCAGCGTCGAGATTTGCCGTTGGTTCATCAGCCAGAATAATATCAGGCAGCTTTACGATTGCGCGCGCTATAGCAACTCGCTGAGCTTCTCCGCCGGAAAGGTGCATAGGCCTTAAGTCTTTTTTATGAGTAAGCCTTACGCGTTCAAGAGCGCTGAGAACCATCTGTTTTCTTTTTGTTTCGCTGAGATTTAAAAGAAGCAAAGGAAACTCAATATTTTCAAAAACCGTGTAAACCGGCAGAAGGTTATACGTTTGAAATATAAATCCTATATGCTTATTTCTCAGAGCCGCGGCCTGATTTTCTGATAATGTTTCTACTCTGTTGTCTAAGACATAGGTAGAGCCTTCTGTTGGAGCGTCGAGCGAGCCAATTATATTAAGGAGCGTTGTTTTGCCGCTGCCGCTTGGGCCTATTATGCCGCTGAATTCCGCTTTGTTAAAGGATAAATTAATATTGTCTAAGGCTGTAAGTTCGCCGTCGCCCATTGGATATTTTTTGGTCATATTTTGAATCTTAATTATTGTATTGTCTGACATTGAGCCCCCCAAATAAGTAGTGTCAATCAAACACTAATAATTATATCTTACGAGCAACATAATTCCTTTATCGTTAGATAAATTAGATAAATTCGAAATCTGTATATCAGAAACATAAGCGCTTAAGTAAAATAAAATTTTGTCGTATGTTCTTGTAACGCCCAAATGATAAAATCCTTTTGTGTTATCCCAGCTGTAATAATATAAGGCGCGAATATTGTCTAAAATCCCTAAATTATAATCTAAAGAAAACGCAGAAGTATTGGTTATATTTTCTGTAGTTTCAAAATGACTGCTGTTTGCGTGCAATAGATGCTCTGATAGAATGTGTAAGCCGTTCCCAATATTGAATGTATAGTCTGAACCAATACATAAAATCTTTTGCCATGCGGGTTTAACCGTGGTCAGCTCCTTTTCTATGACCACTGATTCGAACCATACGCCTATGCCCAGATCCCAGATACCGTCAAGCGCGTACTTGTTTTCAAACGCATTGTCTGAATTAAGGTCTTCGATTCTCCTGCTGTTGAATGTTATGCCGGCTTCGCCTTTAGATAAATGAAAGCTGTAGCGTCCGCCAAATTCTGCTGTTTGAGTATAAGTGCTTACTGCTTCATAACCTTTTAATTTATTATTTCCGTATAATGTCCATAGCCATGCTGTGCTGTTATTTAGAGTATAGTATCTTGCTAAAATACCATATACGCCGTCAGTTATTTTAAGAGGGTCAGTTGGGTTTGTCCGGTCAAACCACATAAGAGGCCTGAGAAGCCGGCATGGCCCAAAATTTATTTTCTGCAGGCCTGCCCTGAGTTCCAGCTGAGGCAGTTTATAACGCAGCCAAATACGATAAGGGTCAGTCTTTGAAACATCGATTGCTGATTTATCAAAAGACCAGGTTGCTAATGAATCATAAGCAATTTCTGCGTCTATGGTTTTTTCAGGATTAAAGTTTTCTATATTTAAGTAAGGTATGAATCTAAATCCAATCGTGTTTGCGCTATCTTGGAAATCAGCCCAGCTGGATATTTCTCCATGTAGAGATATATGCTGAGCAAATATATAACTAGAAAATATTTGGCTCAAAAAAACAAAAAATACTATTTTTCTCATCATTATTTTTTTTTGCTCCCAAACGCTTATTTTGAGGCTGATTTTTATTTTTGGTTATTATACAATAAATAATTATTTATGTCTTCTCATTTTCTATTGACTTTATTTTGATTGAAAGGTATAAAAATAGAATATTAATCAGCACAATAAAGCGGCTTTAATTATTTAAATTAAAGGAGAAGAATTTTTAATGAAAAAATATTCTGAATTACAAACCGTGAAAACAATAAGCATAGAAGGCGGGGGTTCCTCGAATAATAATATTTATGCCTGCATGCTGACCGCTCTAGAGGGCAAATATTTTTGGATTGCAATAAATAATTCTGCGTGTAATAATTCTGCGTGGGCATTGTTTGACTCTGCGCGTATTGACTTGAAGAAATATTATTTATTAAAGAATGAGATCACAGGCGTTCTTTATATTAGGAATGGCAAAGAATTGAAAAGCAAGGGATTATTCGTAGATCTTAATCCTAATGAATTGCAGGTTTTTAACGTGAAAAGTATAGATGCAGCGGATGAAAAGATTGAAATACTGAAAAACTTTCTCAACGGTAAGGGAATAAATTTACAGAATGCGCAAGATGAACTTAAATTAATATTGGATAATGCCGCAGATAAATCTGTAACTTTAGATGATGCGCTCGATTTTTTAGATAAAACAGCAGATATTTTTAACGAAGAAAATGTGCGTGTATTAAAGGAACGATCTACAGAAAATTTATCAGCTGTAAAAATAGAGGTTGAAGGAAATGTCTTTCTTTTCGTGTTTAACACAAAAGAATCGGAATCAAAAGGTTTGGTGTGGGTAAGGGAGCATGGCACAGTCCCCGGAGACGGAGAGCATGATTTTTATCTGCTTTATGATATTCTCAGCGAAAAACTTTTTATTAGAAGAATTAAAACTATAAAAAAAGACGGGCTCTATATCTCGCTTGCCGCAAAGTCCGGACATATTTTTAAATTGCATAGAATTATAGACAAGGGAGATGTTTTATCTGTGCTTTGTGAGCAGTCTAAGGGGAAAGCTGTTCCTATTACCGAAGATTGGAAGAATATTTTAAAGGATGATCATGAAATAATTTCATTCTCTGTTTATGCGGCGAAGCTAAAACCAAAAAAGGGTTCTTGGATTGCCCAAAATCTGCCGGAGCTGTTAAATGTTAAAATTGTTTATGTCAGTATGGAAATGTTTATACAGGAATTTTTAGATGTGAAAAGAAAGAAATATGATGGCGCTGTTGACGCAAATTTTGCAGGCGGTTTAGGTATTCTCGCCGGCTGTACTATGGAAGGTTTTGCAGGGGTGGGTTTAGACGCGTGCGCTGTTATCCCAATGTATAGAGAAAGACGTTTGCAGGCCATTGGTGAAAACTGTCTGCAAAAAATTATTTACAAGGAAATTGATTACAGCAGATACTCAAATCTAAAAAAGGTCAAGTATGGAAAAAAATCAGCTCAGCTCATAATAAACATATCAGTAAAAAACAGATCGTATGATATAAAGGTATGGAAGATTATCAAGGATAGATTAAACGTTTATCTTTTAGAGTGCCCGGAAGTTTTTGATGTGCTCTATACCGGAGATACCCACAAAAGACTGCTCCAGGAAATTGTGTTTGGAAAGGCATTGCCTTTATTATTAAAAAAATTAAATATAAAGCCGGGCATTGTTCATTTAAATGAAGCGCATGGCGTGCTCGGCGCTGTAAATATGCGTTCATGGGAAAGAATAAATGATAATGACAATTTTTTTAAGGATACGCGCATAGCTTTTTCAATACATACGCCAAGGTTGGCAGGTATGGAGGTCCATACTGCGCCGTATAAGGAACTGGAGATTCCATATGGTTATGAATCTCTCTTTGATCCTAAACATGAAGGAAGAATGGATTTTACCAGAGCGGCGATGGAGATAGCGGATAAGGTTAATACAGTGTCAAATAATCAGATTAAGGTTGTCTCTGAGAGGCTTTTCCCTAATTCAAATATTACGCGAAAGCTTATCGGAATTTTGAATGGATCATCCGGCGGTTATTGGATCAGCAGACGCATGAAGAAATATTTAAAAATTGCTAAGAACAAAATATCTGCAAAAAAATTATGGAATGACCATACATTTGACAAGAAAGAAGTTATGAGAGAGTTTAAAACTCATATGAAGAAGGAAAAGTCAGCAAAAATTTTAAATATTAATCCTAAATACTTACGGCTTAATCAAAAGAAAATGCATGTTTGGCTGGTTAGAAGAATAGTGGACTATAAACAGCAATGGCCTATGCTTAAAGATGTTGTGCGCATTATGTGCGCCCCGAGAAATACTGAGATAATGACAAAGTGGGGTATGCGAAAAGGGTTAGGAATGCAGGTTGTTGTCGGAGGAATGGCGCATCCTAATGATGCTGACAGCCGGAACTGGATACGAGAATTCAATATGTGGATGAAAGGACTTTGGAGAAGCAATATGACTGATCAGTTTGAAAAAGTTCCTGAGCTTTTAGGCAATTTCTTTTTTGTGCCTGCCGGTGATTCAGGGTTGTCTAAAATCTTAAATTTTGCTGCAATTGGTTGTGATTTGTGTTTAGAGTTTCCTGTACACAACGAAGAAGCATGCGGAACAAGCGGCATGCGGGCTTTGGGCAATGGGAATCCGAGCATTGATTCCAGTGATGGCGCTCTAGAATGGCTAGAGAATGGTGTGAATGGCTTCTTTCTTGAACCATACAGCGAAAAGGCGCTATTAGAAAAACTTCAAACTTGTTCTGATTTATACTATAATTGGCTGAATAAGAAAAACAAGCTGTTCTATAGGGCAAAAAATGATACATGGATTAATATACGCAAGCAGGCATTTATTACTTGGAGAGAAAAGGTGGATATAAATGAAGTAATGATTAAGCGTTACGCGAAAGAAATTTTTTCGCCAATAATAAAAGCGCATAGTATTAATAAATGAGATCGAAAAAATTAGTCGAGGGGACTGTCCCCTCTGAGATCAAAAAAATAGTGGCGGGGACTGTCCCTGAATAGGGACTGTCCCCTCTGAACAGGAGGGTATAATGAAAAAATGTACTTGGAAAAGAAAAATAATTGGAGCGATATTGGTTTGTTCAATATTTTTATCTTCAGCCAATATTGTTTATGCAAGTCATTATGTGGGACATTCGGAGATAAGCGCTGCGCCTACTATTCTTGATTATGGTAAACAGGGATTTGGGATAGGACTTGTTCTGGGTTGTGCCGCCGGTTATTTGAAATATAATTCAACCAAAGAAAAAAAGGATTTAGTGAAAGGGCCTGCGTATGGCGCGCTTATTGGAACCTTGGTTTGTATTGGAGTAGGGATATATGACTTAAATCAGGATAAGTCCGGTATTGGAGAAATAATATTACACGATATTCATGGAGGCGCGTATCTTGGCATGCTTTTAGGCACCTGCCTGGGCCTTGTTACTGTGATAGACAGCGAAGATGGGAATGATATTGCGAAAGGCGCAGCATGGGGCGCTTTTGGCGGAGCGGCAGTAGGCCTTCTTCTGGGATTATATGAAGGACCAAGAATTTTAGAAAAGTATGCGTATAATCCAAAAGATAACATACCTGTATTATGGGTTAAGGAAACCGGCGAAGGACAAGATATTGCGCTTGGAGTAAATTTTATAAGGGCTGTGTTTTAAGTTTAAGAAGTATAAAACTTTAAAAAATAATAAGTATAATTTTTCTTGGAGGACTTTTATGAAACAACTTTTTCGATTACCAAATGAAAAAATGATAGCAGGAGTTTGCGCAGGGTTTGCAAAAGCGTTTTCTTGGAATGTGACAGTAGTGAGGCTTGCGTGTGTTTTCTTGTTTTTTATAGGAGGATTTTTCCCAATAATATTTCTTTATGTAATTGCTTGGATTATTATGCCTGTTGAAAAAACTGAAGAAAAGAAGAAAGATGACACAATTGATGTATAGCTAAAACTTTTAAGAGGAATTAAGTTTAATTATAACTCTATTAAACTTGTTTTCTGGAGGAGATATGATAATAGTAACCGGCGGCGCCGGGTTTATTGGCAGCGCGCTTATCTGGGCATTAAATGAGAAGGGCATTGATGATATTTTGGTTATTGATCATTTAGAGTTTAGCGAAAAATGGAAGAACCTGACAAATAAAAAGTATAGTGATTATATTGAAAAGGATGATTTCTTAAAGTATATAGATCAGGGATCTTTTAATAAACACAAAATTGACGCAATATTACATATGGGCGCGTGTTCAAATACTCAGGAACATAATGCAAGTTATCTTATTCATAATAATTTTGAATATACGAAAAAACTCGCGGAATATGCCGTTAAAGATAAAATAAGATTTATATACGCCTCAAGCGCTGCAACGTATGGCTCAGGCAACGAGGGTTATTCAGATGCTTCAATTAACGATCTTGAACCTTTAAATATGTATGGATATTCAAAACACATGTTTGATTTATGGGCAGAGCGTAATAATCTTAGTAATACAATAGTAGGTCTTAAATATTTCAATGTTTTTGGCCCAAACGAGTCGCATAAGGGCGATATGCGGAGTCTTATTCATAAAGCCTACGCGCAGATAAATGAGACCGGGAAGCTTAAACTGTTTAAATCATATAGAGAAGATTATAAGCATGGCGAGCAAAAGCGTGATTTTATTTATATTAAGGACGCTGTTAAAATGACCTTATTTTTCTTAGAGAATGATAAGGCCGGCATATTTAATATTGGAACAGGCAAAGCAAAAAGCTGGAATTATTTAGCCGGATGTATATTTGACGCTATGAATAAAAAGAAAAACATTCAGTATGTTGATATGCCGGACGATTTAATAGAAAAATATCAGTATTTCACTGAGGCCGATATTTCTAAAATTATGGAATCCGGATTTTCCAGCCAGACGTATACTCTTAAGGACGCTGTTACGGATTATATACAAAATTATCTTTCTAAGAATGCGTATCTGTAAGATTAGAGTATTAAATGTTTTATGCACTAATGAATAAAGGGATAAAATATGAAAAATTTAATTTATTATTTCTCAGGAACAGGCAATTCTTTGTTTATAGCAAATAAAATCGTTTCAAAATTAGAAAATTCTGAAGTTGTTTCAATTCCAAAGGTTATTGATAAGGAAATTGATTTTTCAAATATTGAACGTGTGGGAATAGTCTTTCCGGTATATATGTGGGGCCTGCCTTTAATAGTTGCCGGATTTGCTGAAAGATTAAATATACCAAAAAATGTTTATCTCTTTTCAATAGCGAATTATGGCGGAAGCGCCGGAAGGTCGCTTTTGCAGTTAAAAGGTATTTTTGAAAAAAAAGGATATGAACGCATGAGCGGTTTTAAGGTTCAGATGCCTGGAAATTACACTCCTTTGTATGGGGCGATTTCAATGGAAAAGCAGAATAAAATGTTTTCCAAATTTGATAAAGAATTGGATTCTATCGCAGGAATAATTAGAAACAAATCGATTATTGATATAAAACCCCCGTTCTTTTTAATGAATATTGCATGCAGAATATTTTATAATATGACAGCTCCTAAAATTCCAAGTATGGATAAGGCGTTTTGGGCAGATAGTAAATGTAATAGTTGTGAAATATGCGTCAAGGTTTGTCCTAAACAAAATATTTCAATAACTGAAGGAAAGCCTAAATGGAATAATAAATGCGAACAATGCCTCGCATGCCTGCAGTGGTGCCCGCAGGAAGCTATACAGTTTAATAAGGCAACAATGAATAAAAAACGTTACCATCACCCTGATATAAAATTATCAGATATTATCGCATAGTCATCTGCTTCTTTTGGAGAGTATTATTTGAAAACCTATATACCGGATATATATTTCTTGAAAAAAATTGCTGCCTCTAATGTTAAGAGATTATCCTTTCCATTTAAATGTTCATTCGCAGTTACCTATAAATGCAACCTCCGTTGTAAAATGTGTAATATCTGGAAAAAAAATGATGAAAGGCAAGAAGTTTCTTTAGCGGATATAAAAAATTTCTTTAAACACGCAGACAAATTTTCCTGGGTTGGCATTACCGGCGGCGAGCCTTTTTTGAGAAATGATATACAGGATATTTCTGATGTAATAATTAATGAATCAAAATATCTTTCTGCATTGCATTACGCGACAAATGGATTTTTGTCTGATAGAATAATAGAAACAGTCAAAAATATAAGAAAGGATCATAAGAACCAGCGGCTTGTGTTTACTGTGAGTATAGACGGGCATCCGGAACTGCATAATGACATAAGGGGGATAGAAAATCTCTGGGATAAGGCTGTTGCCACGTTTATTGCGTTAAAAAATATTTCAAATGTAAAGGCGCAGATTGGATTTACAATATCAAAATATAATATAGGTAAGTTCAATGAGATGTTTAACGCATTCAAGAAAGAATATCCGTCTTTAAATTTTAATGATATTAATGTAAATATATTTCAACGGTCATCATTTTATTACGATAATGATAATATGGACAGCGTTGATGACTCTGAATTATATAACCAGTTAAATGATATTTTTTCTTTAGACACAGGGAGACAGTTTTCAATAAATAATTTTCTAAGACGCACATACCTTAAATTCTACCCGCAATACATCCAAAATAAGAAAACGCCTGTGAAATGCCAGGCTATGTCGTCAACATTTTTTATGGATCCTTACGGCGATATATATCCATGCGCGATTCATAAGAGAAAATTAATCAACATGAGGGATGTGCAGAAGAATTTCAAAGAGATATGGACGAGCGCAGAGGCAAAAAAAATCAGCGATGAATGCGCTCAAAATAAATGTCCTGTGTGCTGGAGCCCTTGCGATGCGTTTAGCGCTATCTCAAGTTCATTGATTAAGTCGGTAAAACAATATGTTTAATTTTCTATCACAAAATATTGCTAATCTTATAGTTGGTTTTCGTATAATGCTTATATTTGTGGTCTTAATCTTTTTAAGCGTGGATAGTTTTGTTTTTAGATTTATAGCTCTTAATATTTTGTTATTCGCTATATTTTTAGACGGGTTTGATGGATATATAGCCAGGAAATTTGATATTGAATCTAAGGTTGGCGGGCTTTTGGATACATTAGGCGACAGGATAACAGAAAATTGTTTAATAATTTATTTTAGTTACATGTCTCTGATTCCTTTTTGGGTAGCTATATTTTTTGTAGTCCGATCAATGTTCGCGGATTTTATCAGAAGCCTGAATTTTTATAAAGGAATAGGAACCTTTTCTGTAAATACTTCGACGCTGGGAAAGATGTTTGTTTCATCCGTGGCTTCCAGGGTGCTGTATTTAATATTAAAGATGATCCTTTTTGTGGGGGCTTCAATAATTTTAATGTATCAATCGTCTTTTGCGCCAAAAGTATTTTTTAATTTAGAGTTATTGAAGGACATTATTTATAAAGGCGCAGTATTGATCGCTTTCATTAACGCGTTAAGGTTTGCGCTTTTAACTGCAGATAGTAAGGAAATATTAAAGGAAAACTTCATGTATGAAAAGGACTAAAATATATAGCTATTTTCAAAATGATTCAATTCCAATAATTCTTATCAGCGCATGTATTGTGTATTTATTAGGATTATCCTGGCTTAAATGGGGTAGTTTGATAATAGATACAGGCCGTGAGGTTTATGCCGCGTATAGTTTAACAAAAGGAAATATTTTGTATAAGGATATTCAATATCTTTATGGGCCGTTAACTCATTATCTAAACGCTTTATTTTGTCTTATCTTTGGCATTCACTTAAAATCATTTATTATCAGCGGTTTGGTATGTGTCTGCGGAGTGTGTATATTGCTCTATAAATTAGCGGCTATATATCTAAATAAACTATTAGCCGCGCTTATTGTAATAATATTTCTGTTCGTCTTTGCTTTTGGGCAGTATTATGAAGCGGGTATATTTAATTACATTCTCCCATACAGTTATTCCGCGACATACTGCGTTCTTTTTTCATTAACCGCGTTATTCTTTTATTATAAATCAAATTTTGCGGTAAATATTTATTCTTACTTAACAAGCTTGTCATTATTCTTAGTTTTTGCGACGCGGATTGAAATAGGCCTGTTTTTGCTTATAGCAATTATAACCGGTGTTATTATTAATTATAAAGTTAAAGGAAATAAAAAAGAGATTATATCGCTATTCGCCGCTTATCTGCTTTTGCCGGCAATAGCATGCTTTATGGTTTATGCATTGTTTTCTGTGGCCGCTCAGAATGAAAATGTTGTCAGCACAGGTATTTTTTCAATATTAAAAAAGAATTTAGACTTGGACGCGACTTTTACGAGTTATGTAATGGGTATTACGGATTTTGGTAATAATATTAGGGATATATTTCTTGCTTGCGTCTATTACTCAGCTGTCACTGCCGCATTTTATTGGGCTGTAATAATAATTCAAAAAGTAATGGATAGAAAAAAACATTTTATTGCCGCATTAATATTTGTGGCGAGTTTCATAACCGGCTTTGTGTTTTCAAAATATTTATTGTATGGTAATATGCAGTATAAGCCGGTTCAGATAATATGCTTGATTCTTATTGCGTTATGCTATTTAAAATTTAAAAAGGATCCGTCTGATACGCGGAGTTTGTTTCTTCTTGCGTTTGCAGTATTTTCTTTATTAATGCTTTTAAGAATATTTTTCAGAGTATGGCCCGGACATTATGGAATGTATTTATTGGTTCCCGGGATGTTGTGCTACTCGATTTTTTTCTTTAATATTTTTCCGGCTAAGTTTATAAAGAATGGGAAAAATATCTATCTGATTTTAACTGCTGTGTTTTTTATATTTTTAGCTTATTCGCAGGTAACGATATCTATGTTTGCGTATTCGCAGAGGCTTTTGTCAGTTAATTCATGGAGAGGATCAATAATAGTAAATCCGTCTTTTTTGAGGTATAAGAATCTTCTAGAATATCTTGTGGCAGTGTCAGATCCGAGTGACTCGCTCGTGGTTTTTCCGGAAGGAGTTATGCTTAATTTCTTGTCTGAAAGAGATACTCCTCTATATAATTACAGCTTTCTTCCAATAGATTTTGCTGAGCCTGGTTTTGAACGTAAGATTGTTAATGATTTAGAAAAAAATAAAGTAAAATATATTGCGATACTCAGGCGTGATACCACTGAGTACGGCGCAGCAGCGTTCTTGTTTGATTATGGATTGGAGATAAGAAAGTATTTAGAAGTAAATTATACAATTGACCGCGAATTTGGCCCGTTTCCGTTTACATCAAACGAGTTCAGCGCAGTGTTATTAAAAAGAATTGAATAGAAAGTATTAGATTTTCTCAATACTATCAAAATCGTTTTATAACTATAAATGCGTTTTCTTAAACAACAAAGCCGCTCAATAAAATGCATCAATGGTTTGTAAATAATAATTTCTATGGAGGTTAAAAGATGCAAAAGGAAGTTAAGATTTATAAAGAGGGTATGGAAGAGTATTCTATTCAGGATGCGCTGATTAGTAATTTTTTTATGCTTTTGTGGATCGCGCTGGGCGGTATGTTATGTTTTTTCATTTCTACATGGATAGCGCGTTTATACACAATATTTGCGCTTGTTATGGTTTATGTAGTGTTAAGAAAACTAGTATGCGCGAATTGCTATTATTATGACAAAATTTGCCATATGGGCTGGGGGAAGCTTTCAGCAAAGATGTTTAAGAATAAAGGAAGCTTAGAAAGATTTGCTGCTGATCCCGGAATGAAATGCGCTGCGCCGACATATATGTCGCTTATGTTTATTCCTCTAATTTTGGGAATAGCGGCTATGATTAAGGAATTTACGTTTATAAAACTTTTGGTTTACCTGGTATTTTTAGTCATATCTTATTATACAATGTTTAGCGCGCGAAAAAAAACATGCGGCAAGTGCAAAATGCGCCTATTCTGCCCGGGCAGCGCTGTGAAATAGTTCATCTGAAGCAGGTTATAGATTCTTATGTTTCGCATAAGGATTTATATTAAGAATACAGAATACTTGGGACGCGTACGGAGATATTATGGCTATAAGAATAATAGGCGGAACATTAAAAGGAAGAATCTTAAAAGCGCCAAAAGGCATTGATATAACAAGACCGATTCTTGCTCGCGTAAGAAAATCATTCTTTGATATTATGAGGCCGTATTTGGATGGAGCCGGGTTTTGCGATCTTTTCGCAGGCTCCGGGGCAGTAGGAATAGAGGCTGTTTCAAGGGGAGTATTGAGCGTAGTGTTCGTCGATAAAGACAGAGAAGCCTGTAAATGTATTGCAAATAATATCAAATATTGTAAAATAGAAGAAAATTGCGAAATACATTGTGATGATGTTTTTAAATTTTTAGAAAAAGCGGATAGCGCGTTTGATGTAATATTCGCAGGCCCTCCATATCCGTTGTTTTATGGTGAGAAGGCGCTGGTATCTTTATCCGGAAGCAAGGTATTAACACAAGACACAAAAATAATAGTTCAGCATTCGCAAGAAGAAAAACTGTCTGAGCATATTAATAATTTGATATGTTATAGACGAGAAAAATATGGGGATACAATATTAAGTTTTTTTAAGGTGATCGGCTGCTTTAAAGAATAGCGCGGAGTTGTAATAATTCATGTAACTTCAATTTTGGAGGAAGTTATGGCTGTATTAAAAAAAATAGGCGTCTTTTATAATCCTAAGAAAGACGAAGTAAAAGGCATATTTAGCGATATTGAAAAATGGGGAAAAGCAAATAATATATCTATTACAATTTTTCATCAGATTCCGGCAAGCGTGCCTAAGATAGACCTGGCTGTTGTATTTGGCGGAGATGGCACAATGCTGAGAATAGGCAGATTTATTGCAGGGTCTAATGTGCCTATGCTTGGAGTAAATCTTGGGACTTTAGGGTTTCTTGCCGAGGTGAACAAAAAGGAAATGTTAGGGGATCTTGGAAATTTAAAAAAAGAGAAAAAATGGAACATACAGAAACGGCTTTTGTTAGATGTTCTAGTTAAGCGTAATGGAAAGACTTTAAAAAAATATATTGCGGTAAATGATGTTGTTGTTAAGAATGGGGATAAGGTAAGGGTAATAGATCTTGATGTATGGGTTGATAATAAGATTGTTGCAACCTATACGGGAGACGGGGTGATAGTAGCTACGCCTACAGGCTCGACTGCGTACTCATTAGCCGCCGGCGGGCCTATTATACATCCGTCCTTGCCTTTAATAGTGATTTCCGCTATTTGTCCTCATACGCTTACATTGAGGCCGCTCATTGTGGGCGCTGATAAAAATATTTCTATTAATAATCTGAAGATAAGTCAGGATTCAATCTTATCTATCGACGGACAGATAACACAAAAACTTTTTACCGGGGATGAAATACATATTAAGCGGTCAAAAAATCAACTTTGTTTGCTAATAGCTGATAAAAGAAATTATTTTGAAGTTTTGCGCGAGAAGTTAAGCTGGGGTGTTAGGAAACAATGCTAGTAACGCTGGTTTTAAAAAATTATATATTTATTGACGAGATTGAGATACCATTTTCCAAGGGATTTACGGTTTTTACAGGCGAAACAGGAGCCGGCAAATCCATAGTTGTAAGCGCAATTGAATTGGTTCTTGGCGAAAAGATCAAGGTTTCGTGCGTGCAGAAAAATAAGGATTTCGCGGAAATAACAGCGCAGTTTATTATTTCTGACGAAGCTTTACGCGCGGAATTTGGATGTGAATCTGAAGAGGTAATCTTAAGGCGGCGTATTGATAGCGATGGGAAAAGCAGGTGTTATATAAATGAGCGTTTAGTCGGAATATCTGCGCTTGAGCAATTCGGAGAAAGGCTTGTGGATATTCATGGCCAGCACAGTCATCAGATATTGCTTAAAACCAATGAGCAAAGAGATATTGTAGACAGGTTTGCGGGCGTTGATCGAGAATTAGACGCTGTAAGAGGCCTTTATTTCGAACGAAAAAAACTGAATGATTTACTTAATACAGAGGAGTCGAGTAAGAAGTTATTAATTGAGAGAGTTGATCTTTACAAATTTCAAAAAGATGAAATTGACAAAATTGATCCTAAGCCCGGAGAGATAGAGGAATTAGAAGAGGAATACGAGTTTCTGCGCAACAGGGATAAAATAATTAGGATGGTTGATGAACTGGGGCAGGATATTTCAACTGCCGATGGTTCGGTTCTTGAACGTTTATCACGAGCTGAAATTAACCTGGAGGCGCTTTCTGTATATGGCAGTAATTTTAAGAATTTGACAGAAGAATTAAAAAGCACAATTGGGGTTCTTAGAGAAATTGCTGATCAGGCGTTAAGTTTCAGCGATAATATTGAGTTTGATCCAAAAAGGCTTGAGATCGTTTCAAATAGATTAGAACAATTACATTATCTTAGAAAGAAGTATGGAAATATAACTGAATACAGAGAAAAGATTTCTAAGGAACTAGATAGAATTTCGACCATTACTTTAGACGAGCAGGAGTTAAAAGAGAGATTAGATGAGACTTCTAAATCGCTTTTTAGCGCTGCTGAAAAATTAAGCGATAAAAGAAAAAAAGCATCACAAAAACTTGAAAAAATGGTAGAATATGAACTAAGCGATGTTGGGATGGAGAAGGTAAAGGTTAAAATTGATATTACAGATAATCTTGATGATTCAAGCAATATAAATATATCAGAATGCGGGTATGATGAAATTGAATTTCTTGTGCAGACAAATGTTGGCAGTGATTTTAAGCCTTTAAGGAAGATAGCGTCCGGCGGCGAGTTGTCCAGAATAATGTTAGCGCTTAAGTCTGCAATGGCCTCGTATGATAAGATTCCATTTCTTGTTTTTGATGAGATAGATACCGGTTTGAGCGGAAAGATAGCGTCTATGGTCGGAAAGAAGATGTATGGAGTCAGTAAGAATCATCAGGTGCTCTGCATTACGCATCTGCCGCAAGTCGCAGCGTATAGCGATGAGCAGTATGTTATCTCAAAGAGTATTAAGAACAACGCCCCAAATATTGAAATAAAAATTGTCAGAGAAAAAGAACGTTTAAATGAGCTGGGCAGAATGCTGGGTGGAAATAAAGTCACAGATATAACATTAAGCCATGCGAAAGAGCTTTTTGAATTAGCCGCGGCTGAAAAAGCAAGGAGAGTTGATGGTGGTAAAAGAAAGAATTATATCTATAAAAGCGCATAGTACACGCTGTAAAGGATGCGCATTGTGCATTGATGTGTGCCCTAAGAAAATATTAAAGTTAAGCAATGACTTAAATGAAAAAGGATATCACTATATTGTAATAACGGACGCTGATGAATGCATAGGTTGTGGAGCCTGTTACACGGTATGTCCTGATTGTGTTTTTGAAATTAAGGTTTCTTAGAAATAAAATATTTGAGGATTATATGAATAAAAAACAAGAGCTTCTCAAAGGTAATATAGCGCTTGCTGAAGGAGCAATATCCGCAGGATGCGACGCGTACTTTGGATATCCTATTACTCCGCAGAATGAACTTATTGCTCACATGTCGAAAAGGATGATTGAGCTGGGCAGGGCATTTGTGCAGGCTGAAAGCGAAATTTCAGCTATAAATATGGTATTTGGCGCTGCAGCAGCCGGCAGGATGGCAATGACCTCATCTTCTTCTCCCGGAATTAGTTTAAAACAGGAAGGTATTTCTTATTTAGCCGGATGCGAACTGCCTGCTGTAATTGTTAATGTTCAGCGCGGTGGGCCCGGCCTTGGAAATATTTCCGGATCGCAAGGCGATTATTATCAGTCAACACGCGGCGGCGGGCATGGCGATTATAGGACAATGGTTTATGCGCCATATACGGTTGCCGAAATGTTTCAAATTGCAAGACAATCATTTGTAAAAGCGTTTGAATATAGAAACCCTGTTCTGATACATACCGACGGTGTTTTGGGCCAAATGGTTGAGCCTGTTGACAGCAGTATTTTAGATACCGTTAATGTAAAGGTTGATTCGAGCGATTGGGCGCTTACCGGAGCAAAAGGCAGAGAGCCAAGATTTATCAAGTCATTGTTAATGGGCGAGGGAGATCTAGAGGCGCATAATTTAAAATTAATGAAAAAATATGAGACTATTAATATGAAAGAAATATTGTTTGAAGAAAATAATACAGAGGATGCTGAAATTGTAATTATAGCGTATGGCATTAGCGCGAGAATCGCTCTTTCTGCTATTGAGTCTCTGCGTTCGAATGGGATAAAAGCGGGGTTATTAAGGCCTATTACGCTTTGGCCGTTTCCATCAGACGCTATAAAGAAGCTTGCTGATTCCGTAAAGGTGTTTTTGTCTCTTGAGCTTAGCCTCGGACAGATGGTAGATGATGTGAGGCTGGCTGTGAATGGGATGAGGCCTGTTGAGTTTTATGGCAGGGCCGGCGGCGGGATTTTTGATTCTGAAGAGGTCGAGGAAAAGATTAAAGAAATTTTAAGGAAATACAAATGACAAATAAAATATTTGAAAGGCCAAAAGCAATGAAAGATGTTGAGCACAAGTATTGTCCGGGCTGTGGACATGGTGTTGTGCATCGTGTTCTTGCCGAGGTTATTGACGAGTTGGGTATAAGAGAAAAGACAATAGGCATTGCTCCGGTTGGATGCGCGGTATTTGCGTATGATTATTGGAATTTTGACGTAACTGAAGCAGCGCACGGCAGGCCGCCTGCTGTTGCGACCGGGCTTAAACGTGTAATGCCAGATAATATAATTTTTACTTATCAGGGCGACGGTGATTTAGCGGCAATTGGCACAGCTGAGATTATTCACGCTGCTGCAAGAGGAGAAAATATCACAGTCATATTTATTAATAACGCAGTTTATGGGATGACGAACGGCCAGATGGCCCCTACATCGCTTATTGGGCAAAAAACCACTACTACGCCTTTTGGCAGGGACCCTAAACACGCCGGGTACCCTATACGTGTTTGCGAGCTGTTGTCTTCTTTAGATGGAGCGGTTTATCTTGCCAGGACTTGCGCCACAAATCCCAAGACTATTATGGATACGAAGAAGGCTATAAAAAAGGGGTTTGAGAATCAAATAGAGAAAAAAGGTTTTTCTCTTATAGAGGTGCTTTGCGCTTGCCCGACTAATTGGAGATTGGATCCCATTGAATCAAAAGAATGGATAGAAAATGAGATGCAAAAGGTGTTTCCTTTAGGCGTTTATAAAGATAGTGTCGTAAAATAGGAAGAATGTTTTAGGAGAAAATAATGACAAAGATTATAATAGCGGGATTTGGCGGACAAGGGGTTATGCTCGCAGGAAATCTTTTAGCCTGGGCGGTAATGGAGAATAATAAAGCAGTAACCTTTTTCCCGTCATATGGCGCTGAGATGCGCGGCGGCACAGCAAAGTGTTTTGTTGTTATTTCAGAAACAAAGGTTGGTTCGCCTATTGTGACGCATCCTGATATTGCTTTAATACTTAATCAACAGTCATTTGATAAGTATGCGCCGCTTATTAAGGAAGATGGAGTAATAATTTATAATTCATCGCTTATTAAGGTAAATGAAAATATTAAAGTAAAGTGTGTGCCGGTTTCAGCTACTTCAATTGCTGAAAGATTAGGCGATGCCCGTATGGCGAATATTGTTTTTTTAGGAGTTCTCGCGAAATTAAATAAAATTGTGGTAAAGGATATTTTAGAAACCGGAATAAAACTTGCTTTTGAAAGCAAAGGCGAAGGCGTTGTTAAAAATAATTTAGAAGCGCTCAATACAGGATATAATAGTTTATAGGAACAGTATTTTTCAAGGGGGAAAAATTGATACGTAAAGCAACTGTAGAAGATGTAAAGGAAATGCAGAAAATAATTAACGGTTACGCGGATAATAATAAAATGCTGTCTAGGTCGCTAAATGATTTATATGAGCACATTAGGGATTTTTATGTATCAGTAAATGAAACCACAGGCAGAATTGAAGGCTGCTGCGCTTTGCATGTTGTTTGGGAAACTTTGGGAGAGATTAAAGCTCTTGCTGTTGAAAAAAGTTCTACAGGGAAAGGTCTTGGAAAGATATTAGTGCAAACCTGCATGGATGACGCAAATTCTTTAGGAGTAAATCGGTTATTTGCTCTTACCTATATACCCGGGTTTTTTAAGAAGTTTGGTTTTGTCGAAATCAGCAGAGATGACCTGCCGCATAAAGTATGGCGTGAATGCATAAACTGTCCGAAATTTCCGGACTGTGATGAAACAGCTGTAGCAAAAAACATATAAAAAATGATTTATTAAATAAGAATTATATTTTCTTGATATAAAAAAGAGGATCGTTAGGCTTCACAGAATCCTTATCAGTTACTGCAGTTCGTATGATTTGACAATTATATGGGGCTTTAATTTCATTCATAACCTTCATGGCTTCTATTATACATACAGTTTGTCCTTTGCTTATCTTATCGTTAATATTTACATACGCAGGCGAACTTGGCGAAGGTTTTGAATAAAAAACTCCTACTATCGGCGATGAAATAAATTCTCCCTGTTCCTCAGTATCCGCTTTATCAGACGCAGAAGAAATGCTTTGCGCTGTAATTGGAGAGTGATCAATAACCTGAGTTGTATGAGTTGGTATATGGCGGCTGATTTCAGCTTGGTCGCTGCTTTTCCTGATATAAATATAATGATCCTGTTCATCTAATTCAAATTCAGTCACATTTTTGTCAAGCATCATCTTATTGAGCATTAGAATTTCTTCTTCAGCTGTGATGTCTTGGGTTTGTTTGCTCTCTAATTGATTTTTTGGAGTTGGATTTTCACGTTCAAAAAAGAATTCCTGCGCAAGTTCCGGGAAAAGAGCGAATGTTATATAATCTGTTTCTTTTTTTACATATTTTGGATCCAGCATTTTTTTTGCGGCAGAGAGCGAGAAAGAAGGGCTGGCTGTAATTTGCGAATCTACAGAACTGCTGGATTCATTGATTTTATCAATGATCTTTTGGTTAATAGCGCCCGGCACTCTTCCGTATGCTCCATTTACAAAATCCTTTATTTCTTTAGGAATAATTGCGTATCTTTCTTTCATGAGAATGTTATATACAGATTGAGCTACAATAAAAAGCGTTATAGGTATATATAAAGGAGGATTGCCTAATTCTTTGCGTACCTTTGGAACTTCCTTTAATACTTCTTCAAGTTTATCTGTGGCATTGCGTTCAAGCAGTTGATTATATAGGAAACTATAAGCGCCTCTTGGGAGCTGATGTTCAAAAATCGCATGATCATTTAATGGAACAATTTGTTTTCCTATTTCTTTTATTCTGCAGATTGCATGAAGTTTGTCTGAAGCAGAATATAATTTGTCCAGGTTAATGTTTGGTTTATACGGCGTATTCTCAAATAGCGTCACAATTGTTTCAACAGAAGGCTGAGCTGCGGGAAGCGATAACGGGCTGAGCGTGCAGTCAATAATATTAATATCATTTTTTACCGCTTCGAAATAGGTTACGTTTATAAGGCCGCTGGTAAGATGGCTGTGTAATTGTAAAGGCAGTCCGACCTCTTCCTTTAGTCCTTTTATAAGAGCGATTGCGTTTTCAGGAGTTAAAATTCCCGCAGCGTCTTTAATAGCTATTGAGTCAGCTCCTTCCGCCTTAAGCTCTTTGCCGAAATTAATAAATTTTTTAAGTGAATGCGAGGGAGAAATTGAATAACAAATAGTTCCTTGAGCGTGCGCTTTGTTTTCTTTAATAATTCTAAATGCGTCTTTTAAATTGTTTATATCATTTAAAGGATCAAAAATCCGGACAATTGAAATGCCATTATTGATTGAAGTCTTAATGAATTCTTCGAGCAAGTCAATAGGATAGTGGTGGTATCCCACAATACTCTTTCCGCGTATTACCATTTGCAGTGGCGTATGTTTAATGTTTTGGCTTATTAGGCTGAGGCGTTCCCATGGATCTTCGCCCCAATTTCTTAAAGAAGATTCAAATGTGCCGCCGCCCCATACGTCAAGGGAATGAAAACCTATCTGGTCAATATCTCTGATTAATAACTTAATTTCATTCGCAGAGATATGAGGAGACCACATTGACTGCTGCGCGTCTCGCAGAGTAGTATCTGTGATAGCTATTGGTAATTTTTTCATGATTTTGTCCATACTAAAGTTTCTGATTCCGGAACTTTTTGAATCTCAGTCGGATATATTTTGTTTACTATTTCTTCAGGAGTAAACCATAATTTAATCTCTCTTTCAGCGTCCTCTTCTGAACTTGAAGCATGAATTACATTTTCAAAAATTCCGGAGGAAGTTATTCTGCCGTATTTGCCGCGTATTGATGTAGGTTCGGCTTTTTCAGGATTGGTTGCTCCGGCCAGGTCTCTTATAGCCTGAATAGCGTTTTTGCCTTCATAAACAAGGGCAAGAACACGTTCTGTATCATGATATTGGCCTTGAATATATTTTATTACTTCGTCAAAAAATGGCTGTCCCTTTATGTGTTTGTAGTGTTCTTCAGCGAGTTCCCTCGAAATTCTGACTACCTTTGACGCGACAATATAAAGTTTTGCCTCAGATAATTTTGTAAGTATATTGCCTGTAAGCGATTTTTTTATGCCGTCAGGCTTGATTAGCACTAGTGTTTGCTGTATCTTTCGTTCCATAATGGCCTCTCACTTTATAATATTTTTTTAAAAATGTGTTCATAAAATTTAGCAAAACACGATATGGATGTCAAGAAATAAGAATACAGAAGTAAGAAGACAGAATACAGAAGTTGACGCGGGTAATGGATAAATATAAAATATTCTTAAATATTTTATTATTTAAATATCCCAATATTAAAGGCTGGTAGTTTTATGAATATAGAGATTTCCGAGATCAAGCGTTCAAAAAGAAGGAGCATAGCTTTACAAGTTAATAGAAAAGGCGAAGTAATAATCCGAGCGCCGCATTATGTTTCAAATAAAGAGATCGAAAAAATAATTTTAAACAAAGAAAAATGGATTATGAAAAAAAAAGAAACCATTAGAGAATGGGAAGCAAAAAAATGTTGTCATTCCTACACAGACGGAGGACAGATTCTTTTTCTAGGGGATTTATATACAATGCGTTTTGGGAGTTGGGATACAAAGGAAATAGTTCTTTTGGAAAATGAAATTCTTGTTCATGAGCGTTATATAAAAACGCCTAACAAAAAAATTGAAAAGTGGTATAAAGAAGAAGCGGGAAAAAGGTTTTGTGAAAGAGTTGAATTGTACGCTAATCTTAATGGAGTAGCAGTTAAAAGCGTAAGAGTGAACAGCGCGAAATCACAATGGGGATCATGCAACAGTAAAAAAGATTTGAGCTTTACTTGGAGGCTTATTATGGCTCCACGCAAGGTTATTGATTATGTTATTCTGCATGAATTGTGCCATATTAATGAGCTTAATCATTCATCGAGATTTTGGAGTCGCGTAGCCTGCGTAATGCCGGATTACAAGAGCTGTAAGAAATGGCTTAGGGAAAATGAGTATATTCTCGGTTTGTAATATTCTTGATACTTTTTCCGATAATTGATGTCTAATTAATGTAAGTGAAATTAAGGCATAAACGAAAAACCTAATGAAATCACAGGGAATTGCGCTTTTAGCGCCTTCTATATATTGTTATTGACCTAATTTGAAAAAAAATATATGATATAAAAATATTGATTGATTTCAAAAGATTTTTCTATGGAGATTCCCATGTTTACATATATATATTCCCTTAAGAAAAGGGCTTTCCTTATTTTTGCTTTTACACTTTTATTATCCGCATATACCAACGCTCAAACTAAAACGCTCGTGGTTAAAGAAATTCGTATATTAGGCAATGTACATACCAAGGAATCTTTGGTGAGAAGTGAAATTTCTACCAAAAAGAAACATGTCTATTCAGAAGAAAAAATTAATGAAGATATTCGCGCAATTCTTGCCACAGGAAAGTATGAGGATGCGCAGGTTGAATTAATTGATGATGAGGACGGTGTTGTTGTCGTCTATAATGTTAAGGAAAGGCCATATATTACAAAGATGGATTTTCAGGGCAATGATACTGTTAAAACTCAAAAACTAAAAAGCAAAATCGAATCCAAAATAAATGGTTCCTATAACGCAGTGACCTTGACCCAGGACGAAGCAAAAATAACGGACTACTATAGAGAGAAAGGTTATGTTGATGCTAAAATTGAGTCGTATACTGATGTTAATGAGGATACCAATGAAGCGGTGATTACGATTTATATCAGCGAAGGCAAAAAGGTTCTAATAAAAAAAGTTGTTTTTCAAGGCGTAACAGCCTTTAAACAGAAAAAACTTTTCCGGCTTCTCAAAACTAAACGCAATAAGGTTTATAAAGAAGATGTGTTTCAGATGGATATGGAAAAGGTAAAGTTTTTCTATAAAAATAAAGGATACTTAAAGGTGGAAATTGGCGAGCCGGAGATGGTTTTAGACGCTGAACGAGAATTTATGACTCTGGTTATTACTGTTAAAGAAGGTATGAGATACAAGGTCGGTAATATAAATTTTGAAGGCAATACTATTTTCTCAAAAGATGATTTTGCAAAAGAGGTTGTTTTAAAAACCGGACAGATGTACGGCGAGGAAAATTTTCAAAGGAGTTTGCAAGGTATTCATGATATGTACGCTGAGAGAGGATACATTCGTTCTTCAATAGATCCGGAGTTTATATACAATGAAGAACAGAATGTCGTGGATTTTAAGTTTAGTATTATAGAAAATGGTATTGTATATATAGACCGAATATACATTGAGGGAAATGATGTAACAAAAGATTATGTTGTAAGGAAACAGCTGGTGATAAAAGAAGGAGATTCTTTCAATGTTAAAAAAGTACGAAGAAGCCAGGAGCAGATTTATAATCTTGGGTTTTTCCAGGACGTGCAGATTGATGTAGATGAAAATGCTTTAGACAGCGCTAATCTTGCTTTTATTGTTGATGAGCAAAAAACGGGTATGGCAAGCGTTGGAGCGGGATATAGTTCGCAGGATGGAATGCTGGGTACAATACAGGTTTCGCAAATAAATTTTGCAGGCAGAGCGCAGAAGCTGAATTTTATGTGGGAATTTGGTGAGAAGCGGCAGAATTATCAGATAAGTTTCACAGATCCCTATTTCTTAAGGTCAGATACTTCATTTGGTATTGATATTTTTAATACGAACAGGTCTCGCGAGTATGTCTATATTGACGATTATGGATTTTCAAGATCAGACTGGTATACTGAAGAGCGGGTCGGAGGAAGGCTGAGATTAGGAAAAAAACTTTCTGATATTTATACAGCGGGTATGAGCTATTCAAGGGAACAGGTAAGGGTATCCGATGTTAGTGATGATGCTTCTTCTAACCATCTTGCATTAATTGAACAACAGGACCAGGGCACACAAAAAACAAATACTTTAGCTGTTTCCGGAAGCAGAGATACCAGAGATAATGTGTTTGATCCGTCTCGAGGAGCAAAAACAAATCTCTCCTTGGAATTAGCAGGCAGTTTTTTACTAGGCGGACATACCAATTTTACAAAGATAACAACAGCGCACAGTTTTTTTATTCCGACTTTTTGGAAATTTGTAATAGGGTTTAATTGCCAAGCCGGATTAGTAAGCCATTTTTATCCATCTAACGATGTTCCAATTTATGAAAAGTTTTATGTAGGCGGAGCCGAGAGCGTAAGGGGGTACGATTATAGAGGCGATATTGGACCCGGCAGCGGCGGTAATTATATGTTCGTTTATAATGTTGAATACAAGTTTCCGATTGTGCAGGAAAGCAATCATACGATTTTGCAGGGAGCCTTTTTCTTAGACGTTGGCGGTATGTGGGATAATCAGAAGAAAATTACATTAGAGATCGGAAGACGTGAAAATGATATGCGCGCCGGCGTGGGTTTTGGCGTGAGGTTTAAAACGCCGGTATTCCCTATTAGGCTTGATTGGGGTTATGGATTAAATCAGCGCGAAGGAAAACATCCGTCACAGTTTTATTTTACAATAGGACAGCTTTTTTAAAGAGGTATATTGGTGAAAAAATATTTAGTAATAGTATTTTTGATATCTATAGTATTACCCGGAGTTATATCGTCTGCAACGCTCTCTACGGAACGTATAGGTTTTGTTGACTTAGAAAAGGTCTTTGAAAAATTTCCCGGAACCTTAAACGCGCGAAAGGAGTTTGATAATAAAAAATTTGCTTTTGATAGGAGCGTTAAAAAAAAGGAAGAAGATATTGCTTCAATGGAAGAGAAATATAGTGTTATAAGCTCAAGTATCACGTTTTTTGAAGATGAGATTGAATTGGCAAAGGAACGCAATTTAAAGGAAGAGCAAGAACAAAAAATGCGGCAGATGGAAAATATGAAAAAAATGAATGAAGGCGGAGAGAGCGCAGGCCAAGAACAAATGACGCCGGAATCGAATGATATGAATCAAGATGGAAATATAAAGGATACACAACAAAGAATAAATAAAATAGAAAATATGAAAAAAATGGATGAGGAAGAAATATTTAAAAGCCGGAAAGATAACAATACAAATTATAAAGGAAAAATGCAGGACCTTGCGGTGTCCACCGGCTCTGCAAAGATTAATTTTACAATAGACCAGATGGAGAAAATGATAGAAGATTACAAGAAAGAAATTGCAAGTCTCAGAAAAAATATTAGAGACAAAAAAAAAGATTTAGAAAATTATAACGAGGAAAAGCTTGTTGAGCTGGAAGATATGGAGAAGAATTACAGTTATAATCTTCTTGGCGAAATATATGATGTTATTGTGCAGGTAGCAGCTGAGCGCACATGCAGTATTGTAGTGGATAAGAACAGTATGTTGTATGGAGAGGAATTAAGTGATTTAACGGATGATGTGATTAAGCGTTTGGCTGAAAAATAATATGAAAAGAGGAAGAATCTATGATTAGTGTAAAGGAAATTGCTCGGCTGGTTAATGGAAAAATTGTGGGTAATGAAAATGCTCAGGTAGAACACGCGTCCAGTATTAAAGAGACCAGCAGCGGAAGCATTTCATTTGTCGCATGCAGTAAATATTATCCCTATGTAAAGGATTCAAACGCCTCAGTTATAATAACGCCTATTGATGAAGCTATTCCGCAGTCTAAGGCAACGATTGTAATGGTAGATAATCCTACGGCAGCTTTTGCTGCTGTATTATCCATTCTCGACAAGGATATGGAAGTTGTTAGAAAGGGTATTGATAAGTCAGCATTTGTCGATCCTACGGCTAAGATAGGAAATAACGTGTATATAGGTAAAAATGTTATTATTGAGAACGATGTGGTTGTAGGCGATTCAACTGTGATAATGGCAAATACAGTGATTGGGAGTAAATCAACAATAGGCAATAATACAAAGATCTATTACAATGTTTCTATTCGAGAACGTGTTACTATTGGCAGTAATGTAATAATACATTCCGGAGTTGTGATTGGCAGCGACGGATTTGGATTTGTTTTTTACGAAGGCGTACATAAAAAAATACCTCAAATAGGCACTGTTGAGATTGCTGATAATGTTGAAATTGGCGCGAATACAGCAATAGATCGCGCAACGGTTGGAAGCACAAAGATCGGAAAGGGGACAAAGATTGATAATTTGGTTCAAATAGCGCATAATGTTGAAATTGGCGAGAGCTGTTTAGTATGCGGTCAGGTAGGTATTGCAGGCAGTACGGTTATAGGAAACTATGTTACATTAGCCGGACAGGCCGGAGTAACCGGTCATATACAGATAGGTGATAAAGCTACGATCGCAGCGCAGGCCGGCGTTACAAAAAATATAGCTGCCAAAGAGGTAGTATCAGGTTACCCTGCTTCGCCTCATCAGCAGGCAAGGCAGGTTTATGCTATTCTACGAAAACTGCCGGAGCTTTACAAAAAGGTCTTATCGCTGGAAAAAAAGTTAAAATAATTTTATATTGAGAGGAGAAAGTTAATGTCGAGACAAAGGACAATAAAAAATGAGATTTCATATTCAGGAATAGGCCTTCATACAGGAAATAAGACAACGATGATCTTCAAACCGGCCGAAGCAAACGCAGGAATAGTCTTTGTTCGCGCAGATCTTCCGGGTAAGCCTATAATTAAAGCGAATCTTAAAAATGTTACAGGGGTCATACGAGGCACAAACATTGGGAAGGGAGAGGTGTCTATACAAACTGTCGAGCATTTAATGGCAGCATTTTGCGGCCTGGGAATAGATAATATTATTGTAGAGCTTGACGCCAATGAACCGCCGGTGGGCGATGGCAGCTGCGCTGATTTTATAACTGTATTGCGCAAAGCTGAGATTGTGGAACAGAATGCGGAAAGGCAGTATCTGGTATTTGATAGGGCTGTTGAATACTCTAATAAGGACGTGCATATCATTGTTCTTCCATGCGACGAATTTATGATAACATGCACAATTGACTACAATCATCCTGTACTAAATACGCAGTACTTCTCATCTGTAATGAATGAGTCTGTATTTATGGATATGATAGCGCCGTCGCGCACATTTTGTTTTGACTATGAAATAGAAACTCTTAAAAAGCAGGGTTTGGCAAAGGGCGGAAACCTGACTAATGCAATTGTAATCGGAGATACAAGTATACATAATAAGGAAAGCCTGCGTTTTGAAAATGAGTTCGTGAGACATAAGGTGCTTGATCTTATAGGCGATTTATATCTTGTTGGCCATCCAATTAAAGGCCATGTTATAGCTATACGCTGCGGCCATGCCGCTAACATTGAGTTTGCGAAAAAATTGATTAAAGAAGCAAAAATAGAAAAACCGCAAAAAGACCAGGCGCTTCATAAGGCAGTTGTTTTAAAAGAACCTAAGGGTAGAATTTTAGATATAAATGATATTAAAAACACAATTCCGCACAGATATCCGTTTCTTTTTATTGATAAGGTTGTAATTGTTGAAGAAGAAAAAAAGGCTGTAGGATATAAAAATTTGACAGCTAATGAAGATTTCTTTAATGGACATTTTCCTGAAAGGCCAATAATGCCCGGTGTAATTATTGTTGAAGCTATGGCGCAGACATCCTGCGTTTTGTTTTTGTCTCGTCCGGAAATAAGAAACAAATTAGCGTTTTTTATGGGAATAAATGATGTTAAATTCCGCAAGCCTGTTGTTCCCGGCGATCAAATACGAATGGATGTCGAGCTTATTAGGGCTCGAGCCAGAGGAGGCAAAGTGATAGGTAAGGCGTATGTTGACAGCGCGCTTGTTGCTGAAGCGGAGTTTATGTTCTCACTGGTTGATAAATAATTTCTTACAGTTTTTAATAATATGACAGTAAAAAATATAAAATCTCATAACGAAAACTTGCCTGCTAAAATCGCGTTTATTATTTCACATATTATTCGACTGATATTAATTATAGCTTTGCTCAATTCTATTTTTGTACAAAATTGGATGACTGCTTTTCAGTGCTTCATTGCGCTTTTTTTGACATTTTTGCCCTCAATTGTTCAAAAGAATTATCACATAGCCCTCCCTATAGAAGTAGAACTTATGTTTATCGTTCTAATATACAGCTCTCTATTTTTAGGAGAAATAGGCGGTTTTTATTTTAAATTCTGGTGGTGGGATAATATGCTTCATGCGCTGTCAGCTGTTATGCTGAGCGTGTTAGGTTTTATTATTGTGTATGTTTTATATTCAGGGAAGAAAGTGAGCGCGAGCGCATCTCTTGTTTCTGTATTTGCTTTTGGATTCGCGGTTTCATTAGGCGCTATATGGGAAATATTCGAATTTATTATGGATAATGTTTTTTATTTAAATATGCAAAAATCAGGGCTTGTAGACACTATGACAGATTTGATAGTTGATACAATAGTAGCCGCGTTTGTGTGCTCTGCAGGATATTTATACATAAAATATGATAAAGGCTATTTGATTAATAAAATTATTAAAAGAATGCGCAGTAATAGAAAAATTTAATAATTAAAAAGAAGCGAATAAGACTAAGAAAATGGCGCGGGGACTGTCGTCGATGGGATTGCAGAAATTTTTTAGGGGGGTGCTGATGTCAGTTACAATTAAAGAGGTTAAAAGCAAAAAGGATATGAATAAGTTTATTGAGTTTTCATATAAACTTTATAAGGGCAATCAATACTGGGTTCCTCCTCCTAAATTTGACGAGAGAAATACGTTGTTAAAAGAAAAGAATCCTGCGTTTGATTTTTGTATTGCCAAATACTGGCTTGCTTATAAACATGGCAGGGTTGCCGGCAGGATTGCCGGAATTATAAACAATGCTTATGTTGAAAAATGGGGACAAAAGCACGCGCGTTTTGGATGGATAGACTTTATTAATGACGACGAAGTTGTAAGTGTTCTCATGAGCGCCGTAGAGGTTTGGGCAAAGGATAATGGAATGACATCTGTGCATGGTCCGTTAGGATTTACAGATATGGATCGTGAGGGTATGCTTGTTGAAGGATTCAATGAGTTAGGCACTCTGGCGACTATTTATAATTATGAATATTATCCTATGCTTATTGAGAATCTTGGATACAAAAAGGATGCTGATTGGATAGAAATGGAGATAAATGTTCCCAATATCATCAATGAGCGGGTAGAAAGAATAGCGAAAATAGCGGAAAAGAAGAGTAAGCTTAATATTGTCCGTTTAAATAAATCTAAAGATGTGCTTCCATATGCTAAAGATATTTTTGAGCTTTTAAATACCGCTTATGGCAAGCTATATGGTTTTGTGCCTTTGACAGAGAAACAGATTAAGATGTACACAAAACAGTATTTTGGATTTGTAAGGCCGGATTTTATTACTTTGGTTAAAGATTCCGAGAATAAACTTGCGGCGTTTGGAATAACAATGCCTTCTCTGTCTAAGGCTTTGCAAAAGGCAAATGGGAAATTACTGCCATTTGGATTTTTGCATTTGCTTAAGGCAATGAAAAAAAATGATAGAGCTGACCTTTATCTCGTGGCTGTAAGGCCTGACCTGCAGGGAAAAGGAGTGAACGCGGTGCTTATTAATGAAATGAATAAAATATATGTCAGTCAAGGAATAAGGCTGGTTGAAACAAATCCGGAGCTTGAATTAAATCACGATGTTCAGGGACAATGGAAATATTTTGATTACAGACAGCATAAACGACGCAGGTGTTATATTAAAAATATTTAGGAATCATTATGTCAGCAAGTCTTTTTATTCTAGTCAATGAAACACAAAATAGGAGAGGAGTGGATCCTGATTCAATTTTGTCTTATCAGATTGGGCGGTTCAAAAGATTATTTAGTAGAATTTTTTTGATAGTTGACGGAAGGAATAAATATCCTTATTTAGGCGTGCCGGTATTTTCGAATAAATACAAATCATCTAAAAATCTAGGCAAACTATTAACCGGGCTTTTGCACGTTCGGACGCACGCTAATATGTTTTTAGACTGCAATGACTTATCTATGGATGAAAAGAAAATAGAAAAGTTTTTAGGCGCTTTAGGAGAATATATGGCGGTTTTGCCATTAAAGAATAATATGGTAAGTTTCGCGTATGGCGTTATTTCAAAAAAATCTCTTAATGACTTGAAAGGGTTGTTGTCAAAAAGAAATCATACAGAGTCTGAGATTTTGGATTTGATTAATACAAATTATATAAATGAATAAAGGAGAAATAAGGGTGAATAGTTATTTGGGGTTGGATTTAGACGGTATTATTGCAGATACTGATACAGCGCTTAGAGCGTATATTAAGGAATTGTTTGGCGAAACAATAACAAGAGATCAAATCACGAGTTTTTTTTATGAGGATTGCTTAAATTTTTCAGATGAGAAAATATCTCATTTTTGGAGAGAGTTTAATAAGAATAATGGATGGGGAGAAATAAAGTCCGTTAATGGCGCGCTTGAAACATTAAATACCTTAAAAAATAAATATAAATATATAATTGTTACTTCAAGGCCGGAAAATTTATTTAATGTCACAAGGGATTGGCTTGAAAAGCATAACCTCAACTATGAGGAACTGATAGTAACGAGCAAGAAGAATAAATCCGACATTTTAAGAGAAGGGGGCTGGAATATAAGCTGTTTTATCGAAGATAGAGTAGATTTTGCGACTGATATAGCGAAATCCGATATTCCTGTCCTTTTGTATGATTACCCATGGAACCAATCAGAAAATCTGCATAAGAATATTAAGAGAGTCTTCTCCTGGCAGGAAATAAAAAACATATTATAAATCATAAAATACCCCTTGATTTAATGGCATAATATATTAAGATAATGCCATTAAACAGCCGTTAAACGGCCATTAAATTGCCATTAAAAGGAGATAAAAAAGTGTTTAAATATAAGCCAAATTATAAAATTACCAATAAAATAGAAAAGATTTAATGAGGATTGAGTCATTAAAGGAAAAGATACTAGACCTTCCTATAAATCCAACTGTATTAAGAAAGTTACATGAGTCCAATAAACTAATATCTACGCATTGGGTCTCTGAATCAAAAATAAGCGGGGTTCCATGTCCAATTAGAGCCGCAATAGCGCATTACCAGTTTGCGATTATTCATCCGTATTATGATGGCAATGGAAGGACTGCGCGTTTGCTGACAAATTTAATACTCAACTTAGATAAGTATGACGCAAAGGGCCTGTATTGTTTGGAGGAGTATTATGCAAAAGATTTGCAGTCTTATAATGACGCACTTTCGATCGGTCCCTCGCATAATTATTATTTAGGCAGAGCGGAGAGTGAGATAACCTCATGGGTAGAATATTTTTGCGCGGGTATGGCGTATGCTTTGGGCAGGATAGAAACAAGAGCTATGGAAGCCCAAGAGGTTGGCTTAAAGGATAAGAGTATATTAATGAGGAGTTTGGATAAGCGCCAAAGAAAGGTTTTAATACTATTTCAGTCTTCGGAATATATTACAAGTAATGATGTTTCAAAGATATTGCATCTTAAACCGCGAACTTCCAGGCAGTTATGTGTAAATTGGGTAACACAAAGGTTTATAGACATAAAAGACCCGGCAAAAAAAACGCGTAAATACATATTGTCAAAAAAATATCAAGATCTTATAGATTAAGGAGAGATGATGAATATTAAACTCAAATAAAATATTACTTATATTCTTAAGAAGATGGCGCAATATCTTTTGCCTAAGCTTTATAAATACTATAGTATAAACTACGTTACTTAAATGACTAACTAACTCATTAACTCATTAACTCATTAACTCATTAACTCTATATTTCTCTTGCAGGCTGTTTCTTTCTATATTATAATACAAAAAGATATTGTAAAAGCTTAATTTTTTAAATTTTGGATAATTTGTATTTTTTAGGGAGTTGATATATGTTAAAAAGATTTTTAAAAGAAAATGATTTTTTAAGATTGTCCGATCTATTGTTAATGTTTTATTTGGTTTTGATTTCTCTCTCTTTATTGTTTTTTCATAGAGGTTTAGAATTATGGTGGAAAAATGTTGTTGGTTATTTAATCGCTGCGGTTTGTGTGTTTATGTTTTTAAAGCTAACGGAATTTTCACAATTAAAGATTACGCGTTTAATCAGAGATTGGTATGTTTTCCCGGTAATTATAGTTTTATATAGAGAAACAGGCCGCATTTTACATAGTATTTTTACTGAATGGTTTGATTCAATTATTTATAGTATGGAGTATAGGGTATTAGGATTCCATCCAATCGTATTATTGCAAAAAACAGCAGCGCCTTTTACAACAGAAGCGTTTAAGTTTATAATTTTTTCAGCATTTGTATTAATATTTGTTTCTGCTTTGATTTTATATTTGAAGAAAAATATTAACGCATTTTCCGACTATCTGGAAACAATTTCTATAGGCGCATATGTGTCTTTTGTGATTTTTATTTTATTCCCGATTAAGGGCCCGCAATCTGAGCTGGCTCACTTATATGCTCAGCCCTTAGTTGGATATTTTTTCACTCATATAATGAATATTATTGATAAGATATTTTCAATCTCCGGAGGAGGGATTCCAAGCGTTCTTCTTATCACAATATTTATTTCACTTAGGATTATGCGTAAATATGAAGAGAAACTATATTATGTTTTATTGCCAATAACGATTTTGATTTGTGTTGCATTGATTTATTGCCGGCAGCAATATCTAACCAGCGTTTTAGCAAGCATTTTAATCGCTTGGTTTGCGTTATATGTGAGACATATTATTAACGAGAATTTTACAAAATTAAGATATATATAAATATTTTAGTGCGGATAAAGAAGGGGGAAGAAATTATGTTAAAAGAAAAGGTTGAAAAAGCTTTAGATAGAATAAGGCCTTCATTACAAATGGATGGCGGTAATGTTGAACTCGTTGATGTTGACGAAAAAAATGGCGTTGTTAAGGTTAAATTAGTTGGCGCGTGCCACGGATGCCCAATGTCGCAGATAACGCTTAAAAACGGTGTTGAAAAAGTAATAATGGAAGCTGTTCCGGAGATAAAAAAGGTAGAAGCAGTATAATAAGCGGCGCTGCGCGTCATCCTGAGCTGTGCGAAGTATCTTCGCTAAACTATACTCTTACGAAGATTCTACCGCATTTTGCGGGGCTCTGCCATAGGCGGTGGTTTCGGATAGTAATCCTCAGACATTTTCAAAAGTTATTATAATAGTGAGTAAATTATGGGAAACATTAAAAAGGTTTATGTTGATAATAATGCAACGACTCCGGTTGACTCGGAAGTTTTAAGCGCTATGGAACCTTATTATAAAGAAATTTTTGGTAATCCTTCTAGTATACATGCTTGGGGCCGTGAAGCAAAAAAAGCAATAGAGGATGCCAGATGTTACATAGCGTCTGTGATTGGAGCGCTTCCGGAGGAGATTTATTTTACAGGCAGCGGCACAGAAGCGGATAACTGGGCTGTTAAAGGCATTGTGAATGCTCAGACCGGAGACGTTAAACCTCATATTATTACCTCAAAAATAGAGCATCATGCGGTTCTTAGCGTTGTGAATTATTTAGAGAGAAAAGGGTTTGAGGCAGGCTATATTTCTGTGGATAATAAAGGTGTTGTAGATTTAGGTGAACTAAAAAATTCAATTAGGCAGAATACAGTCTTAGTGTCTGTAATGTATGCGAACAATGAGGTTGGCACAATAGAACCTGTTGAGAAAATTGGAGCTTTAATAAAAGAGGTAAATGAGCTCAGGAAGAGCGGCGGCCAGAAAAAAATATATTTCCATACTGATGCGGTTCAGGTATTAGGAAAAATTCCAATAGACGTAAATTTGCTCAATGTTGATCTTTTATCAATGTCCGCGCATAAAATTTACGGGCCAAAAGGCATTGGAGCTTTGTATATACGAAAAGGAACAAAGATTGAGCCAATGTTTCATGGCGGTCATCATGAAAGAGCTAAACGCGCTGGAACTGAAAATGTAGCCGGGATAGCCGGATTTGCGGCAGCTTTAAAGCTTTGTATAGATAATATTAGTGAAGAAGAACAAAAACTAAGAAAGTTGAAGAAAAAGCTTTTTGAAGGACTGCAAAAAAATATTGACGAGGTTTACCTTAACGGCGATTTGAATAATTCCCTGCCCGGCGCACTGAGCGTAAGTTTTAATTATGTTGAGGGCGAGTCGATAATTATGATGCTTGATATGAAAGGCGTAGCTGTGTCAAGCGGGTCAGCGTGCACCTCAGGATCATTAGAATCATCGCATGTCTTAAAGGCTATGCATGTGGATGTTGTTTTGGCTCAAGGTTCAATTAGGTTTAGTTTTGGAAGATTTAACACAGAGGAAGATGTTGATTATATATTAGAGGTTTTGCCTCCAATTATTGAGAGGCTGAGGAATATGTCGCCATTGTATAAAAAGAAATGAGAATTGATAGATATTCCCTTTTTCTTGAGGGAGAGAGTTAGAGTGAGAAAAAAAAGAGGTAAATATAATGCATATTTTTGAAGATATTAAAAATGTGTTTAAAAAGGATCCTGCTGCAAAAAATTGGCTAGAGGTGCTTTTATGCTACCCCGGCCTGCACGCTATTTGGATGCATAGAATCG